>NZ_JYIT01000086.1 GCF_000956545.1 Microbacterium azadirachtae | reverse complement strand
AGGAATCGACGAGATCCCACGGGATGTGCAGCGCCACGGTGGGGGCGAGCGCCGTGTGGGCGTGCACCTGCGCCGCATCGGCGATCTTCTCGTACGGGTCGCGGGGCGTGCCGGGCGTGCCGAACACACGGAAGCGGGTGCCGGAGTTGCCGAACGCCCAGCTCGGCAGCTCGATCGCCTGTGTCTCGAGCGCGGACAGGATCTCGGGGGAGAGCGTGGTCATGATGCGGTGCTTTCTTCGGAGGCGGACGTGCGGCGGGCAGCGGTGAGCTGATCGGCCAGGTGGAAGATCTCGGTGAGTGCGGTCGCGGCCTGATCGGGGCGCCCGTCGAGGCCGAGGAAGTACGGCGCCATCTCCGCCTCCCACTCCGCCGCGATCGGGGAGGCGGCGAGGTAGGCCTGAGCCGCGGCATCGTCGTCGGTCTCGTAGTAGCCCACGAGCCGGCCGTCCTCGGCGAGGAACAAGGAGTAGTTGCGCCAGCCCGCGGCGGCGATCTCCGCGAGCATCTCCGGACGCACCGGCGTGTGGCGGGCGACGTAGTCGTCGCAGAGCTCTGGCCGGATCCGGAGCTCGAAGCAGTGGCGGGTCATGTCGCTCCTTCGTGGCGGGAATGTTCGCCATGGCAAAGATGTATCGCTCCATACGATGGTCTGAGTAGTTGCTGCGTTTGCGATGTGGTCTTCTTCCGTCCGGCCGCTGTTGCGGTATGCGCGGGCGTGGCTTCCTGATCATCGGGGTTCGGTGCGGGATATCACCGTGGTTTGGCTAGACCTGTCCTGGATACCCCCGCGATGGCATCGAGACGCAGAGGCCTAGCGGAATCGCGGAGCTCGTGCAGGGTTGGACAGATCCAGCCTCCTTCGTCGAACTCGTTCCAGGCATAGATCAGAACGGTATTGGCCGGGGTATCCGTCGGGTGGGTGTTTCCCCAGCGGATCGCTCCAGCGAGGTGGGTGGCGATTTCGCCGGGCGTTGCCTGCTGTTCCCAGTTGTTCTGCAGTGATGTGTAGTCCCCGATCCAACTGACGGGATAGTCATATCGGGGGCGATTGTCCCAGCCTGTGGACACAGTTGGAACCACCTCTCCGGCCGCGCTGGCGTAGTCGGTCCACAGCTCAGTTTCAGTTGCCGCGACGCTGTCGTAGGTGGCCCCGTTCCCACCGCCAGTTGCGTACCGACTGACTGCGTCCGCCCCGACCGTTGCCTTCAGCGTCGCCGCGCTCTCGGCAGTCCAAGCCATCACGACGATGTATGGGTTTGGCACTCCGATTTCCGCGGCTTTGGTTCGGACCTTCGCGACCTTGGCGGCGTCGGCGCCGGTGAGGAAGTAGAGGAGCGGGCGACCGCCGAGCACCTTCTGATAGTTTGGTTCGGCGAAGTGCGGTGCCAATATGGCGAGGTTCGCGTCAAACGCACCGGTGAAGTTGCCGTCCAGCAGCGCGCACCAATTGACGTCGTTCCTGTGAGCACTGGACAGGTACAGATTCCGGGCACGCGACAGCGGCTCCTGGGGGTAGTACACGAAGGCCCAATAGTCTATTCCGGCCGAAGTAGCGTACTGAATCTCTTGGTCCATGATCGCCTGGGTCGCGCCATTCGCGTTCACGGACTCGGTGATTGCGATGCTCACATTGTCGACGTATAGATCTGAGGTCAACGTCTCGTTAGTACGAAGCGTGAGGTTGTCGAACCTCCTGGCGGACGCGAGCAATGGTGCTTTGCTGATCCGCCGAGTGCCGTTGACATAAACGTCAACCCAAGGACTCGCTTGCGGTGGTGCTGGGTCGGCGATCACCTTCAGTGAGTACCACGTGTCGTCCGTAATATCCTGCAGGACCTTCCAGGTGCCATCAGGGGAACGCATCACGAGGTGTTTGCCAGCTGCATCCGTAGTAGTCGCGATGTCAACGACCGCGGTCGAGCCGCCTATCAGTAACGCCCGACCCCACCGGCCCGCGACGGTTTCCTTCCAATCCCACTTCACAGTGACGGCGCGGCTCTGCGACGCGAACGCGTGGGTCATCGATGCTGGCGACGTCCCTGACTCGTCGTGCAGATGGACATGCTTGCCTGGGTGGTCCATCGCGTCCTCTACGGCAACTGAGGTACCGGCTGCCGAAGAGACGGTCCAGCCGGACGGCGCCTCACCTGAGACCTCCGCATCGAAGTTTTGCTCGACGAGCATGCGATCCGGCACCGTGATCTGTGCGTAGAACGGGAGGCGGAACTGGTACTCCTGCGGTGACAACGTGCGATTCACCGTGGCGCCGACGTGCCAGTCGCCTCCAACCCAGGCGTCCCAGCGGATCGCTCCTACCAATGTCGGCTCGAACCGGACGTTGGAGCGGGCCGCTGTGGCGGCAATGCTCGGCAACCCCAGGGTGGCTCCAGCCGACGCGGCTGCTGCCTTCAGAACAGTGCGGCGACTCACGCCGACCGAACCCAGTGTGGGGACTGGCATGATCAATCTCCAAACGAATCGGCGAAACTCCCGGTGCCCCGGGGCTTCTCTGGGGAGCGCATCTTTGCGAACTCGTCCGTTGCTGATCCATCTTGGCGCGGCACCAGCGGATGCCCCAGGGCCCACATTGACGGAATGTAGGACGATGCTGTCTGCCGAAACGTGCAAAAGCCGCTACGCGCACGGGACGGTAACGCAATGATGAACGCCCTCACAGCGGCAGAGACCATCGGATCGAGATCGAGTACGACCACGAGCGGCTCGGGCCGACTGTGGACAGGCTCAAGAACATCCCCGGGCATGCAGCTGCCAGCAGCGACTTCTGCAACCGGAGCTTGGAGGTGCCGCGGCGCCTCCGACTATTGTGGGCTAGTGCTTTGTCGACAAGCTGACACGTCTTGAGTGGGAACTCGCCACAGATCACCTCAGCGGGCTCGATGGCGGTCGAATCGATCTTGGTGATGTCGCCGAGCTTCGGCGCGGCTGGCCAATGGCGGGCCAACATGTGGACCGGCGCCGGGCTGAACTCGGAGAATCGCGCCGTCTCGGCATCGAGTTCTTCCTTGACGGCAAGTTCGAGTCTTCGGCACCCGACGGACAGCGACCCGTTCGTAGACCACGGCTCTGGGGCCTCGTGGTTCGGCTGGCGCATGGGGACTCCGATACGTCGATGATCACCGGCCGCCATCGTCGAGATTCCCGGCCGGGCTGGTCATCTCTTAGGTACTCAGGCGCTTCCCGCCGTTGCTCGATGGGCGCTAATGACGGAGCTCCGGAGCGTTCATCCCGGACTCCTCTTTTGGGCCACCACGCGTCTTGCAGATGAGGTTTGACGGGTTCGTGCTGTGCTCGGAGAGAATGGACAGCAGGTGGCTGGAACAGAGTTAGGAGCACGATGTCGTTCGCAGATCGATTTGGGTACACGCGACCTGAGCCGCAACGCACCCAGATCGAGCGAGACAGCGACGCAGTGCGTCTCGTGCTGTGGAATGCGGTTAGCCGTGACGGGAAGAGTCCGCTTGCCGCATATCGAAAGCTGTGCGAATACTCCCAGCAGCTGCCCGACGCGAACATCTGGAGCGATACCTACGCCGATGAGTTCGCACGGCTTCTCCTCGACCAGATGACCTGGCTCGACGTCTATGATGCGCTGGAAGCCGAGGCCTCAACGATGAAGGGGCAGTCGCGTGCGGAACTGCAGAAGTCGGTGAACAGAGCCTTGTCACGAAGCGGAATCGCCTATGAGATGCGCGATGGCCGGTTCGAATTCTACGAACCCGTCGCGAACGAGTTCGAGACTCGGCACGACGAGGACGAAGCGATTGCGTCCTTGACCGATGAGTTCGAACCCGTGCGCAAGCAGTACCAGAATGCGTTGCGCAATCTGCGCAGCATGCCCGCGAACCTCGAAGGCGCCGTGGCTGACGCGCTCAACGCGCTGGAGGCGGTTGCAAAGATCATCGAGGGGAAGCCCCACGCAACCCTCGGTGATGTTGCACGCAACCTCTTCCCAGGTAGCCCCGGTTACCACGTGCCGCTGCGACTTGCGATCGAGAAGCTCTACGCGTACTCGAACCAGCTTCCGGGCGCTCGCCACGGGCGCTACGCAGAACCAGACATCGCGCATGCCGAAACGGTCATGGTCGTGCGTATGGCCGGTGCGATCCTCACCTTTCTCGTCACCCTGTATCGCGGTGAAGCCACAGCCGGGAGCTCTGGGTCTGACTTCGACTTCGAGTTCTAGCTCCGACCGGACCGACAATCTCCTAAGGGCGAAGTCGGTATAAAGCGACCAGGTCCGGGCGCTGCGAAAGCTGAGTCTCCAAGCGACTGTCCGGCCACAGCTCGATAAGCGGCAGCTTGCCGTCAGAGTTGTGTTTCTCGACAACCGCAACCGCATCAGTGGTGAAGCGACCGCTCGTCGCAATCACCAATGCCCGGACGATCGGCGGCTCCCAGAGGGATAGCGCTGCCAGCGTGTTCGTGATGTCGGCAGGAGCGACTGACTTCGACGTCCAGTGTTTCGCTTGAATGATGACCCGCTCGGTCCGTGTCGTTCCGCCATCGTCTTTGATCACCCGCTCAGCAGACAGATCGCGTCCTCGATCTGGTGCGCGCGTCTTCATCAACCACTCGACGTTCTGATAGCTAGGAAAGCCGCGCAAGAGGTCGAACAGCAAGCGTTCAAATCCATCGTCGTCGATGACTGACCAGTCGAGGCCGATGCTTGCACCGCCGGTCGGTCGCGCTGAGGCTGCGACACCGAGATCAATCGCAGGCACGGGCAGCGGGTCGAGCTCCGAAAGGCTTGCAGCCTCGATATCGGCGCGAACTGACGGCCAATCCATCTCCGCAATATCGTGCCAGTCGTGACCTTGCCCGAAGTGGAGGTGACGGTGCAGATCTCCCCAACGTCCCTTTCGTTCAGTCGTATCGCCGAGCAGCCGCTCGATCTCGCTGACCGAGTCGGCCACCACGGCCGTTCGGGGATCCTCGACTCGGGCCGACGAGTCGGGCTCGAACGACTCGATGATCTGCGTGAGAGTCACATTGACCGTGGAGGTGAGCTCATCCAGACGGTCGTGGATTGCGCGCCGTCGGGCTTGCCCAAGGCGGAAGCGGTACTCATCGAGTTGGTGTCCAGGTCGCTCCAGCCGGTTCTCAAGGTCGTAGGTCGGCTCATCAAACTCATAGTGATAGATGAACGATTGTCCGGCTTCATCGATGTCAGGCAGCTCTTCAGTAACGGTTGTGCCGTCGATAGGAGGGAGGCCCGCCAGCAGGGGAGTCCACGACCGACGGAGGTCCTCGTATTCGCGGCTCGTACCGCGCTGCGGGCGAGTAGGGATCATCGGCTGCGCCCGATCCCAGATCGCCTGAAGCTTCGCCAGGTTTGCGGCGGCGCGATCCATCACCCGGAGCAGCTCGTCAAGATCCATTCCTTCAGTCTCTCATCAGCCCTAATTCGCGCCCGAGAACACCTACTCGACGTGACGGTTTCGATGCGGGTGATGAGCGCGGGCGGCGGCTACAAGTACCTGCTGCGCACTGTCGTCGCAGCCGATGGCGACCGAAGTCTTGCGACGCCGCTGACTCGCTACTATGCCGAAGCCGGAACCCCGCCCGGCCGCTGGCTCGGCTCCGGTCTCACCCAACTTGGCGAAGGCCGCATCACGCTCGGCGAGGAGGTGCCGGAGCAGCAGCTTCAGCTCCTCATCGGTACGGGCCGCGACCCCGTCACCGGTGACCCGCTCGGCCGCGCCTACCCGATCTACAAGGCCCCGGCTGAACGGATCGCGGAGCGAGTCGAAGCGCTCGACCCCGAGCTCGGCCCCGCCTCCCGCGCGGAGGCCATCGCGCAGATCGAAGAACAGGAACGACGTGGCACGAGGAAGGCTGTCGCGGGATACGACTACACCTTCTCCCTTCCGAAGTCAGCCTCCGTGCTCTGGGCGGTCGCCGATGCGGGCACGCAAGCGCTGATCGCTGACGCGCATCATGCGGCGATCGCGGAGGTGATTGAGTTCATGGAACGCGAGGTTGTTGCCACCCGGGTCGGCTCGACCGGCGCCGACGGCGGTGCGGTCGCACAGGTCGATACTTTCGGGGTCGCGGCGACCGCGTACGATCACTACGACTCCCGCGCGAACGACCCGCACCTGCACACGCACGTGGTGGTCTCGAACAAGGTGAAGACCATCCTGGACCAGAGGTGGCGGTCGCTCGACGGCCGCCCCATGCACGCCGCTACGGTTGCTCTCTCCGAACTCCACGAGGCGGTCATCGCCGATCACCTCACCCGGCTCCTCGGCGTCGAGTGGGAAGCGCGCGAGCGGGGCCGCGACCGGAACGCGACGTGGGCGATCGCCACGGTGCCCGAAGAGCTGGTGCTCGAGTTCTCTACCCGCTCGCATCAGATCGATGCGGAGAAGGATCGCCTGATTGCTGAGTATGTGCAGCGGCATGGGCGGCAGCCGTCGGCGGCGGCGGTCATCAAGCTCCGCGCGCAGGCTACGCTCGCTACCCGGCCTGAGAAGAAAGTGCGCTCGCTCGCCGACCTCACGACCGAATGGCGCAAGCGAGCCACGAAGAAGCTGGGCCGGGATGCCGGCGAGTGGGTGCGGGAGGCGATTCCCGCAGGGATGGTGCGGGTGCTGCATGCGGATGACGTACTGCTCGATGAGATCGAGGCCATCGCTCATGTTGTCGTGGAGGCGGTTGGGTCGAAGCGGTCGACCTGGCACCGGTGGAACCTCACCGCAGAGGCCGCCCGGCAGACGATGGGGTGGCGGTTCGCGTCGACCCAGGATCGGGAGGCGGTGACCGGCCTGGTCGTCGATGCCGCTGAACGCGCCTCTCTGCGTCTCACTCCACCCGAGCTCACCTCGGCCCCGGCACGGTTCCAGCGACCGGACGGCACGTCGGCGTTCCGGCCCCGCCATTCGGCCCTGTACTCCTCGGCCGAGCTCCTGCATGCCGAAGCGAGGCTCTTGGAACGCTCCCGCACGATGACCGGGCCGACCCTGCCGCTCGCGGTGATCGAGCGCGTCACGAACCGCCCGGATTGGGGTGGCCGGGTGCTCGGCCCCGACCAGGCCGACGCCCTCGCCCGCGTTGCTATGTCGGGTAGGGTGCTCGATCTGCTGGTCGGCCCCGCCGGCACCGGGAAGACTACGGCCATGCGGGCGCTCCGTGTCGCCTGGGAACAGCAGCATGGCGCAGAGTCTGTGGTCGGCCT
Source organism: Microbacterium azadirachtae (assembly GCF_000956545.1). GTDB lineage: Bacteria > Actinomycetota > Actinomycetes > Actinomycetales > Microbacteriaceae > Microbacterium > Microbacterium azadirachtae. Next base: position 302,152 of record NZ_JYIT01000086.1, on the reverse strand, counting down.
CGCTCCGTCCGCGGTCGCCGCCGAGGTCCTCGCCGACGATCTCGGGATCTCGACAGAGAACACCGCGATGTGGCTGACGACGCACCTCCACACGGGCGGCGCCTTCCGGGCCGGGCAATTGGTGATCGTGGACGAGGCGAGCCTCGCCGGCACCCTCGTACTCGACCGGATCACCGGCATCGCCGCAGACACCGGAGCAAAGGTGCTCCTCGTCGGCGACTACGGCCAGCTCCAATCCCCAGCAGCCGCCGGCGCATTCGGACTGCTCGCCGGCGACCGCGACGACACCCCGGAACTCTCCACGATCCACCGCTTCACGAACACGTGGGAGAAGGTCGCATCGCTGCGCCTCCGCCTCGGCGAAACCGACGTGATCGAGACGTATGAGCACGCCGGGAGAGTCATCGGCGGCAGCACCGACGACATGACCGCCAGGGCCTACGACGCATGGTGTAAAGACCGAGAGACCGGGACAGAGACGATCCTTGTCAGCGACTCCGGCGATGCCGTCACGGCGCTGAACCTCCGTGCCCGCACCGAACTCATCCTCCAGGGCATCGTGCGACCGCTCCGGGGCGAGGTCACGTTGGGCGGAGGCGCCCAGGCCGCGGTCGGAGACATCGTGATCACGCGGAAGAACGACCGGAAGCTGCGCACCAAAAACAGGTGGGTGCAGAACGGAAACCGATGGAAGATCACAAGGATCGGCGGCGACGGATCCGTGACCATCCGCCCCGTCGACCCCAGCCGCGGCAAGTCGATTGTGCTCCCCGCCAACTACGCCGCCGAGCATCTCGACTTGGGATACGCCACCACCGCCCATCGGGCCCAAGGCATCACGGTCGATACCGCGCACGTGCTGGTCGACCCATCGATGACCAGGGAGAACCTCTACGTCGCGATGAGTCGTGGCAAGGATGCCAATCTGGCGTACGTCGCCACTGATACCCCCGACGACGGGCACCAGCACCCGCACGAAGCCGAGAATCTGGAGGAAGCTACCCGGCGAGTGCTGTTCGGGGTGCTGAACCACTCCGGAGCCGAGCTCTCAGCGCACGAGACCATCGAACAGGAACAAGAGAAGTGGGGGTCAATCCGTCAGCTCGCCGCCGAATACGACACGATCGCCACCGAAGCCCAGCACGATCGCTGGGCGACCCTCGTCCGCATATCCGGCCTGACCGAGTCGCAAGTAGAACGGGTACTCGCCTCAGACGCATTCGGAGCACTCGCTGCTGAACTGCGGCGAGCCGAGGCGAACCATCACGACATCGATCAGCTCGTTCCGCGACTTGTCCGCGCACGTGGCTTCGATGACGCCGACGACATCGCGTCCGTGCTGCACTGGAGAGCCGCCGCCGCGACAGAACGCCCCGCGCATGCCGGGCGGCGCCAGCCGCCTCCACGCTTGATCGCGGGACTTATCCCGATCGCTGCCGGCATCCGCGAACCAGACATGCGCCGTGCGCTCGCACAACGGCATCAGCTCATAGAGGAACGCGCCAGTGCCGTCGCAGAACAGGCCGTCGCGGCCGGAGCACCCTGGGTTCAGGCTCTCGGCGGCAGGCCCGATGATCCACGGAAGGCAGGCGCCTGGCTCCAATACGCGCGCACGGTCGCCGCCTACCGTGACCGGTACGCGATCGCCACCGCCGATCCGCTCGGCCCGGAACCGGATCAGGTGGCACAGAAGATCGATCGATCGCGCGCCGCGCAAGCTCTCCAATGGGCGCGGACCCTCACCGTTCGCCCCGCACGGCCGAACGCGAATACCCGAGTACCGTCCCAAGGGCGCTCGCTCTGACTGCCAGCATCTCGTTCGCGAAGGAAGCCCGTTGATCGACGGGCGGCGCGACGACTCCGCCTGATCTCGGGAACAGTACCGCTTCCGCGCACGCGGACGTACAGTAGCAGTGGAACGGCAACCCCTGCGATAACACTCTTAGCCCCTCGGGCAGGCCTCCGGGCAACTCTCAAAGCGCCGCTCCTCATGCCGTGCGCTACGAGAGGAACACCATGCTTCGCGTCATCTTTGCTGGAGTCGCCCGCACATACTACTTCTTGGCCCGCTACGCTCCCGGACCGCGACTGATCTCACGTATCCGTCGCCGTGACGGCTTGAAGTGGGGCGTACCAGCCATGCTGGTCGCGGTGCCATACTTCCTCGCCGCGAATGGGCTCAAGATGCTCATCGAGGACGGAGGGTCCGCATGGCTCAGTCTGCCGTTGCTCTGGTGCCTCGTCATGGGTCTTGCGTTCCTCCTGCTCGGACCGGCATGTCTGGCCCTTCTCGTGCGGGAACGACTGCGCAAGCGCGTACTCGTCGTGCGGCGAGATGAATTGCGCGCACCCCGCCGGCACTAGCTCGCGGGGCGCCGGTATCCATCGATGAGTGCGGTGAGGATGTCGATGAGTCGTGGTTCGATGTCGATGACTGTATGCGCGAGGCTCGGGTCGCTCTCGTAGAGTGCCCGGATCACGCGTCAAGCCGTGCCGAGTGCGCGGCTGAGGGGCCGGCCCAATCGCCTCGACGCGTGTTCGCGAATCCGCATGCGCCGATGAGTTAGCCCGCAATCCTTTCCGGAACTCGGAGCCGACGCCACGTCGGGCACGGCCAGACGCGATCCTTCGGAGTACTGTCGACCTGATCCCTTGGCTTTCTCGCTCGTCTGATCTCACATAGCTCTTCGCGAATGTGACCTCACCGAGCATCATTCTGGATGCTGGTATCTCACTGTTCCATTCCGCCTTGCAAGCGGCGGTGGGCGTAGAGTTCGTGACGAGTCGCCACGTCTTCTCGAACGGCCACCAGTTCGTCTCCCCAGACCTCGCGCGCCGGGAGGACCATGCCCATGATCGGCGCGTCGTCGGGATGATGGACGATCCACCGTTCGGCCTGGGAGGCGACGACTCGATTCACAAACGCAACCAACTCATCGTTAGCTTCACCGGATCTGAGATCGGGCAGCCCATGTGCTGCCATGTCGAAGGTCGGCTCGCGAAATTGGACGATCAACCTCGGCGACAGCGGTAACCAGACGACTTGCGCCGTGGCGTAACCGACGGGGCCGTCCCCCGGTGACCACCAGCACACTGGCTCATCGCTGGTTAGGACTGTGGCGCTCTTCGGGAGGACTGCCTCGATCTTCTTCCCCACCAGATACTGCGCGAGACCGCGGTTGTCGGTCTCAGGGTCACCCAACGCCATCTTGAGACTCTCCTGAACCAGTACAGCCTGCGGGGGGACGACGCGGGGAAACCTAGAGGACGCGAGGTCCTCAACGAACGCTGCCGCATCCGCGGCCGTACTGGGCTTGCCTTGGAGCGCGAGTGCAGCATGAGCCTTCTCTTCGTCTAGGCCGTCGAGAACTTGTGTGCGCACCGATTGGGTGATCAACGCGATGACGTCACTGCGCCAGCGGTGTCCGCGGACCGTCTGAAGGGCGGTGAACTGGATCAGCCGATACCAGTCGTTGTCGTCGATGGCAGCGAAGCGCCTCTCGACGAGCTTCTGAATGGTCGGTGCCATCGAGGACTCAAGCTTGCTTAGCTCGGCCTCGACGCCTTCCGGATCGAATCCAGATTTGTCTTCCTCGCGAGCGAGAGCCTCAGTCTCGATTCGGTAGAACCCCACTTCCGCGATGGCCTTGTTGATCGCACTCCGGTGAGCTAGAGACGGCTCGTCGCGGCTGACAAGCATCACCTGTCCAGAAGCATCTGCGAAGTTCCGCAAGTACAGCTGCGGCACGGTGTGGTGACGAGGAGACACAACCAGATTCTCCCTGCACCTGCTTGCATCGGGGCAGGGACTCTCCGGCTCCCGGTGTCTGGCCATCGACACCACCGCTCGGGACGTCACCTCATTCAGATCCCGGAAGAATGCCCGCACGTCGGCGATCAGCTGGCTCGCGATCGTCATAGGCGTCTCGAACCGCATTGCGGTGCGCAGCCAACATCCCGTCAGCGCTTGACCATCATCTGCAAGCTGTACAGGTCCTCCCCGTGCGGCCAGAGAACCTGGACCGAATCCTCGAAGATCCCGCTGCCGGCGTTTGGACGATCCGGATCGAGATTCACGTCAAAGACGAACTCGATCGCGCCGACACCGAGACCACTCTTGAAAGAGCGGAGCCCCCCGCCAGGCACGGGGTCGTAGTCCGCCACTGAACCTCGAAGGCTCAGGCCCATCACACGCGCACCGTTCTCATCAACGAAGTCCAGAAGGACTAGACGCACACCGAGTTGGGAGAACACCGACGGTACGGTGTTCCGTGCGAGATCAAGGAACTCGACCAGATCGTCCGGCACCCGGCCGGCCTTTTCCGCGATCCGACATCCGATGTGCTTCGCGTAGTAGCGCGCAAGCAACGGGAGCTGTACCGGCATGGCCTCCCCGTAGACATCCGCGAAGTCAAGGGACTGGGCTGCAAGGAGATCGTCATGATGGTCAATCAGATAGTTCGAGAACAGGGCGTAGGCGTCATCGAAAGGTTGGCTGCGGGTCCCGTTGCAGTTGCCGCACAGCGTCGGGCTGAACATCAGCGCAGCGGCCTTCGGCCCGCGTACAGCTTCGACACCATGACTGTGCACCCACTGCACCGAGTCTCCGTAGCTCCCGGTGCCGAACAGCCTCACTACCTCGGACTTCTTCCACTTGTGCTCACGCGAGTCAGCCCGCGCGCCGCACCACCAGCACAAGCCCGCGTAGTCGTGCCGGAACTCGTCCGGGACGAGCGGAAGATCCTCAACCTGCATGAGAGCATCTTCTCAGGTCGCTGCGGATCATCGCCCAGCGCCGCAGCGTGCGAAACGGCCTCGCGAATCGCTTCCCAGCGGGAATGCTCGACGTGCCTTTCGGAGGAGGGGATGGGGGTGTCAGTCGTTCGAGCTGGCTTCCTCGGACGGTTTGGTCATCACATGTAGGTAAGTGATACCACCTTGATTCACAGCGTCCTCCGCTAGCTGGAAGACCCCGAGATGGAAATCCTCATCGGAGCCGGCGGCATTGATGTTTGCTCGCACTGGGGTGAATCGTCGTAGGGGAGTCGATACGCCGTCGTACACGTGCCCGGTTCCATCGACGGTAAGTATCTGCAGCGGCTCATCGCCTGCCCACTCGATGCCGACCTGTACTTCGAACTGATCGAGCGCGTTTCCTTCGGCAACTGCACGAATCAGAGCAGCGAAGTCAGCTACACAGCATTCGATGCCGCGGCCTTCCACTTGCCACCCGCCGAGATAGCCGTCCGCGCTCATCCTGTGGCCGCCGACCGCTGCAGCCAGAGTTACGGATCCATCGTGATGTATCTCTGCCCACGCTTCCTTCCAACGCTCGCGCTCGCCAGTGGCTGAGTTGACCGCGGTCCATCGACGTAGGCCAGGACGCAGGTTGAACCTGTCGATGTTCTCGAGCGGGTGGACGCCGTTACGGTTCGAGTACGACAGTGCGATGGGTTCAGCGCGGTTGAAGATCGAACCCGCAGCGTCTCGGTCCGGCCGACGAAGTACAGCGGGTATTCGGGGATGCGCGACTGCCACGAGCCAGGCGCGCTTCCGCACGTCGCGACCTGAAGCTGCCTCTTCGTACAGCGAGCCGAGTGCGTCGGAGGCTCGTCGTCGCTCATCAAAGCGGGCACGATACATCGCCTCCACTTGGCGTTCCCTCATCCACGCAGTGTCGGCATCGTTGCGAATCGGCGCACCGAAAAGATCGTTCTTGTAGATCAGATGAGGTCCGTCGACGCTTGCCGGGACGACGACCGCAACCGCGCGCGCGTCGGTTCCGAGGCGGTGAATATCCAACCCAAACACCGGCGGCGAAATCGCCGTCACTGCGGCACTTCTATAGGCGCGTTCATGACCCTCGGTGAACTCGCCTATATCTACGCGCCCCGTGGCTGTCTTCTGCGATTCGGTGATCCCATAGACGATCATGCCGCCGCCGCTGTTCGCCATCGCAGCGATGTCCTTCGGAACGTCGGTCTGCGAGATGTTCTTGATCGGCGGGAGTTCAGACTTCCAATCCAGGTCGTCTGTCTCCGAAACGCCTGCAGCCACCGCGGCATCAAGGATCTCATCGGTGAGAACGCTGGGATTCAGGCCCAAGGCCCGGTGGAGCGGCGTGAAAGTCATGGCTCCAGACTACGGAGCACGACTGACATCGCTCCACGCACCCGCCAGTAGCCCCGAGGAGGAGAACGCTCAATTGGGGTGTTGGTGTGGCCAGGCCTCTGACTGACTCACCGCGCACTGTTCTAGGCGGATCAGAACGGATACTGCATCACTGCGATGACCGCCGCCATGATGGTGGCCAGGCCGACGATACCTGCGCCGACGATTCGAGCCTTCGTCCAGAACCCTGAGCGAACTTCTTCAGGCGAAGTTGTTGCGACGCCTCCACCGGTGGCCTGAGCGATCCTGACCCGGTTACCTTTCCCGTTGATCACCAAGTTGACTGCATTGGCGGCCTGGGCCGGCGTGGGAAGAGCCTGGCCTTGCGGCGTGCCGGATCGGAGCTCGGCGATTAGCTCGGCGAGGCGGGTACGGATCTGGTCGAGGACACCTTCGAGCGCAATGGTGCTGACGCTCCAGTACAGATCTGTGATTCGCCCGTTCATCTGCTGGGTGCCGTTCATGTACGTGACGAGGTCTGCGGCTCCAGGAGGCTGGAGCTTCACGAGGTGGTCCTTCTGGTGCTGATCGACCATGCTGTGGATTTCTCGCACGCCCACTCGCAGCGGTACTACCTCGTTGATATCGTCTCGCGCGAAGTCCGGGATGTCCATCGACCCTATTGTCTGGTGACGAATGATGCCGCCCGGGACTGCTCCGTCGATCTGGAGTGGTGCAGCAACTCTGCGATAGGACGGCAGCTCGGCACTCTTCTCGTATCCGCGCAGTTCCATCGATGCCCAGTCGCGAAGCTCGGGAGACCCCGCGTTGCCTCCGAGAAGAATGAGCTTGCGCAGAAGCATGTCGAGTGGCTTCTCCGCGAGAAGATCTCGCTCAATCTGGTTCATCAGGGTGGACGGGTTTTTGGAGCTCATGGAGTAAGTATCGGCTTGCCCACGGACATTGCACGCAATCATCTGGGACTGTGCCACGAAGATGAAGGCCAGCGGGCAGCAGGCCGAAGACGAGCAGCGTGCCGCACGCGGCGACGCCGAAGAGCGCGTTGTAGATCGCGAGATGCTCAGGTCGGGTGAGGTCGACGCGGGGCATTCAGCAGGTGTTCAGGGAACCGCTGATTGGATAGCCGGAATCATCGCCACGAGGGAGTAGGCATGGTCGGAACACGAATCAACGGGCACGTCGAGAGTTGTGCAGAGGCGGTAGTCACGCCGGTCGAGGAATGCGAATGCGCCTGTGATGGTGCGTTCCACGGCGGCCCGCACACGTGGCGTGCACGCGCTCTTATCGCCGCTGATGAGGATCTCGCGACTCGGCGCAGCTATTCCGGTCGACAAGTCACCGATGTGCGCAAAGGGTTCCGGAATGCCGACGGCGCCGAGCGTTCAATGCGCGGCACCGACCTGCTTATGACGATCATCATCGAGGCAGTCGTCCTGCGAGACGAGCCCGATGAGGCGAGGCGCGTTGAACGAGGGATCACGCGGATCGTCGGTCCGTTCGTCGACGAGATCGCGAACTCGAATCTCTCATCCGAAGAGCGTGCACAGTTCAAGCTGATCCTCCCAGAACTCCATCTCCTCTGTGCGTTGTGCGTGCTCGTCCTGGAGGCCAAGAAGGAGTTCGCGTCGGCTGTGGATGCGATCGCAGGTGGCCTCATCGACCGTCTTGTCGCGGAGGTCCTGGGATCGCTGCCGACACGGCTGTTGTCGGACACGATCCGACCGGTGCTTCGTCTCGCAATGAAGAAGGCGTGCGCGACGTTCGTGGAGTGGGCGTTTGAATCGGCGAATGAGAAGGCGCTGCAGGTCCTCGGCATCCTCTTCTGTCCGAACACCGAGCATCATCCCGAAGTCCGTGAGCTGTGCATCGCCCCGCTGGAAGGCGAGTATCTGAACGCGGCGATCGTTGCGTGGGCAATGGAGCACTACCCATTCGGGCGCGACTTCATCTCCGGGCGCAGCACGAAAGGACTCCGTCTGTGAGCCGCGCTCGCACACAAAGCCGACCTCGAAGGGCAGACGAGGGGATCGCGGATGCGTTGGGCACGACTTGACGGATCGGCCGACATCGACGCCTGGGAGATCCACGAATCCGATCGTCACCTCTATCGAGGACGGATCACCTGCCCTGATGCCGTCTGCCGTGTAGGGCTGCATTGGCGCAAGCGATCCAAGGACGGGAAAGTCCCGACGTTTTATGGCAACCATCTCGACGGATGCGGCTACAAGACCGAGTCCGACGAGCAGATCGCCGAACGAGAACTCGAAGAAGTCGATGCCGTCATCAACACCTGCGAAGAGATGCAGATCCGCCTCGAACCCCCGAACGGCGGGCGAACGAAAACCAAAGACACTCCAGGCGCGATCGGTGGCACGGGGATCACGCATCAGCACCGTGGCAACGATCGGAACGTGCGGGCAGGATCGACCGGGCTGCGGCCGCTGCTGCGAAAACTCATCAGCTCCCCGGAGTTCCGTGTCGATCGGATGCCGTTGACGCTCAGCGACGGGACCCGTACCACGATCGCCGAGGGCTGCCAGCATGTCGACGGTTACCAGCCCACAGATGCCACCTGCATCGTCTGGGGCAAGATCAAGACCACGAAGGCCGACTGGATCAATTCCGGCTATCGAGACGAGAAGCTGCCTGCCGTGCGCATGTGGAAGGACGTGATCTCGAACATTCTCGAGGCCGCGGGCGTCCAATCCGTTGGGGATCTGGTTGGCTGGTACTTCCTCGTTGAAGGACAGTTCGGCGAAACTTCCGCGGGTGGACCGTATGTCAGCCTGCGGGATGCCAACCGGATCGCGTTCCTCCCTGATTCCGCTGCCTCAGCTCGTTGAGTGCTGCGCACAAGACATCCTGTTCAAAGCCGGGCGCCAAGCGCGAAGAGGAAGTTCACCCAAGTGACGTCAGCTCTGGCGAGCGCGGTCTCGGCGAGGACGTAGAACGCGCCGTGCCGGATCTTCGGTGCACGAGGCGCGTGTTCCCCGTTGGGGCGGCGATGGCCCCAGGCGATCGCGCAGATGAGAAGCATGAGTGCAGCGACGACCAGCACGATCATGGCAGGTCACCGATCGTTTGCGTGAGGCCCGCCGGCGCCGTGGACGGTACCGAAAACGGGAAGAACGTGATGCGGGCTGTCCCGAGCGTGGGGCGTCAGGCAGCTAGCAAACCTGCTCTGGTTGCTGCGGAACCAGAGGCCGGCGACGGCGACGTCGGTGCTCATGAGTAGCCTGAAGATCTTGACCTGCCATGGTGGGCCGAGAAGCGAGCAACCCATCGAGTATCGGAGGATCGATGACATCGACGGCCACCTGGTTTCAGAGCATCATGACAGCCCACGACACAGCTCCAGATCGAGCAGCAGGTGCACATCGTGTTCTAGATGTCGCTGGGGAGATCAGCTCATCGAGCCTCCCCGAGCTAGACAAGGCGGCCCTCCGCTTCACGTGCTCCTCGCTCGTCATCAACGCAGGCTCCGATCTTGGTGATGTCGAGCTACTGACCCAGGGAAAGGAACTTGCGGCACGGGCTCAGAACGAGGCACCGCCAGATGAGCCGCTTCACTACCAGTGCATGTACAACGTCGCGAACGCTGCGCTCGAAATGTACGACCTCGGACTGCGGACCGGTGGAACGCGGGAGGAGCAACTCGCCGGCTTCGTCGAGAACCGCCGGACGAACCGCGCGGCGCTCCGCGACGTTCGTCGGATGCTCAACATCATCGGATCGTCGTCGATCGCTGATCCTCACACGCGGTCAGCGGCGTACTGCAATCTTGCTAACTGTCTCGATCATTCCGAACGCTGGGCGGAAGCGTATGACTTCTACCTTCTCGCCCTCGACGTTGACCCGACGAACGGGAACGCGGCGGGCAATCTCGCACAACTCCTGATGAACCGTGTTCGGTCGGGCGTCGGGCAAACGGGGCATATCGCGGCTGTCTACGATAAGTACGTCCGGCTCGCTCAATCGTTGCGAGAGGGAACAGTCTCCTTTGCCGGGGAACGGACGGCAGCGAGGTGGGATGGTCTTGAGGCGACGGAGAGTCTCGGGCACCTCTCTCACGGGTTGAACGATCTTGATGGCCAAGACGGCGAATACCGGTCGTGGGTCGCGACATACCGCCTAGCCCTGTCCGCCGCCGTCGAGGGCCTCGGATCAGAAGATGCGCACTGGGACGGCGCGGCCATCGAGGTTCTTTACGGCACCTCGATCGAGGAGATGACTCCGCCAATCCTGGCAGAAATGAACGTGCTCAAGTCCGACTTCCTCGTCTCCCGTCGCTTGGCGTTCGACGGGTACGTGCAGGTCTCGGAAGGTCCGGACCAGAAAGACGACGACTCGGGGTATTACGTCGAGACCCTTGACTACTCACTCTACGGGACGCAGTATTCGAAGCTCCTCCTTGCGCAGCGGTCCGCCCTTGACGTGCTGGACAAGACTGCTGTGGTCGCGAACGAGCACTTCGGAGTCGGAGATAACCCGAGTCGAGTCTCCTTCCGTCAGTTCTGGGCGGGCAAGGACGGTCGTGTCCGTGAGGGTCTCCAAGCGGCTCCGCAGCGGTCGCTAGCGGCGTTCGCTCTCTCGGAGCTTGCTTTTGACATGGACAAGGAAGGGATGTACGCGCCGTCGCAAGCCCTGCGCAACGCAGGAACTCACCGTATTGTGCACGCCGCGATCCGAGAAGCGACTGGTGTGACGGTCGATGCGCGGAGCCGCATCGATCTGTTCGAGCTTGTCGACTCCACGATCCTCGCGCTGCAGGTGACCCGGTCGGCCTACCTGTATCTGATCGACCTCGTCGCGAGCTGGAACCATCCGGAGGACCATCCCGAGGGGGGATATCTCCCGTTTCCTTCCTACGAGTACATGCAGTATCCCGACCTGCCGGACCCGGAGCCATCGGGGGAGGGCGAATCGAAGTCAGAACCGAGAAGCACCGAGATGAAGCCTGGACGAAGCGAGCCGGATATGGGCGACCTTTCAGGGCCGAGCCAAGGCGAGCAATGAGAACGACATGCCGTCGGTGGCGAGGTATGCAACGCTCCGCAAGACGCCTAGCGTCGTCAGCCATGATCTGGCGGACGCCAGTGGGCCAATCTAGTGGTCAGACTTCTTGCGACGCATGGAATGAGTGACGCGCCCTGCAACGAATGGAACGGAAGAGCGCGGGTTCCGAGCCGAAAGCTGTCCTTCCGCCTACCTGGGGGTCAAGGGGTCGCAGGTTCAAATCCTGTCAGCCCGACAGAAAAGCCCCGGCGGATCTCAGGATCCGCCGGGGCTTCGTCGTTCCCGGCGGCGGATTCCGAGCCGCGCCAAACCTTCGCCGGTGAGACTTGATCCGGTCATCGCCAGTGCGACCGATGGCGTGTTGAGCAGCCTTAGGAGGCCGTCGGCTGCGACCGGCTCTGAACGCCGCGCGCCTCCCATGGCGTCACGCGCGCCGTGCGAGGCGGCGCTTGACTTTGCCCCGTGGGGCAGGGTTTACCGTCGTATCGGGAGGTGAAGCGGGATGCGTATCGGTGAGTTGGCACGGCTGGCCGGAGTGACGACGAAGGCTGTGCGCTACTACGAGAGCCTGGGGCTGCTCGTGCCGCACCGCCTGCCGAATGGCTACCGCGACTACGACGAGGGCCACCTGCGTGTGGTGATCGAGATCCGCGAGCTTGCGGCGACCGGGATCTCCGCCCGGCAGGCGGCGCCGTTCGTCGAGTGTCTGGGGCTGGGCCACGAGCATGGCGACGATTGCGTATCGTCGCTCGCTGCGTATCGCGACAGCATCGCCGAGATCGACCGGATCGTCGCCATCCTTCACACCAGACGGACACACCTCGTGGAACGTCTCGAGGAGAGCGTGTCCCGCACATTCACGAAGGAGAAGCCGTTGACCGACTATGTGACTCTGCCCGCAGGTCTTCCCGTGCCCCAGGACGATGGAGCCGCGGCTCACCTGCCCGGACTCGGGATGCCCTCGATCGACGTGCCGGCGAGCGGTGGAGGCGTCGTGCGTCTGGGGGATCTCGGTTCCGGACGGACCGTGATCTATCTCTACCCGCTCACCGGACGGCCGGGCTCAGACCTGCCGGAGGGCTGGGACTCGATCCCGGGCGCACGTGGCTGCACCACCGAGGCCTGCGACTTCCGCGACCACCACGACGAATTGCGCGATGTCGGCGTGGAAGCGGTCTACGGGCTCTCCAGTCAGGCGACCGCATATCAAGCGGAAGTCGTGGATCGGCTCCGGTTGCCGTTCGAGATGCTCTCCGACGAACATTTTCAGCTCGCCGATGCCATGGACCTGCCCACCTTCCGCGCTCCCGGGCATGAGCGGCTCTATTCCCGGCTGACCCTCATCGTGCGGGACGGGCGCATCGAGCATGTCTTCTATCCGATCTTCCCGCCCAACACTCACGCACAGCAGGTGCTGGACTGGCTCACGCAGAACCCGACCTGAGCCGCGCATGGCGGTGTGACCGCGACAAGGGCGCGGGTCGCAACCTGATCCTGGAAGGCGGCGTGTAGAACCTCCTCGGCCGCCGCTCCGCGCGACAAATGTATACGTAAGTCGAAATCTTCGTCAGTATCGTGCCACCGACCGGGACTTGTGCATACACTAACCCTCGTGACCATCATCGCCGAAGGGATGCGCGCGGGGGAGTTCGCCTATCGCGCGCTGCTCGAGGAGATCCAGTCCGGATCCCTCCCCGCCGGCACCGTGCTCGGCGAGGTGGAGCAGGCGGAGCGGCTCGGTGTGAGCCGCACGCCGCTGCGTGAGGCGCTGCGCCGGCTGACAGCGGACGGACTCGTCGAGCAGCTCTCCCCGCGAGTGACCGTGGTCGCGGCGATCGACGCCGACGACATCCGCGATCTGTTCGTGCTGCGCCGCGCTCTGGAGGAGACCACGGCCCGTGCCGCGGCCGCCGCACCCGGCAGGGCGGAGTTCGGCGCCCTCGCCGACCGCTTCGCCGAAGCAGCCCGCTCCCTCGACGATGAGGAGTCCCGCGCGCGCTACTACGCGCTCATCGCCCGCTTCGACGAGGCGCTCGACGCGGCCGTCGGCAACGACTACCTCACCGCGGCGCTGCGCACCGTGCGCACCCACCTCGTGCGCGTGCGCCGCATGGCCAAGGACAAGCCCGACCGCCTGGTCGCGAGCGCCGGCGAGCACCGCCTCATCGCCGAGGCGATCTCCTCCGGCGACGGCGATCTCGCTGCGCACGCCACCCACGTCCACCTGCACAACGCGCTGGCGAGCATCCTCGACTCGCTCGGCGACGCAGGCACCCATTCCACGACCGAAGGAAAGAAGGCCGGAGCATGACCGTCACCCACCACCTCCGCGTGCACCGCAGCGACGAGCAGCTCGCCCGCGAGGGGCAGCTCGCCTGGCGCATCGCCGAGATCGCGGCCGACCCGGTCGAGGTCGACGCCGACGTCGTCGACATGATCATCAACCGCGTCATCGACAACGCCGCCGTCGCCGCCGCCTCTCTCACCCGCGCGCCTGTCAGCGCCGCGCGCCAGCAGGCGCTCGACCACCCGGTCTCCGTCAACGGGACCGGATCCACGGTGTTCGGCTGCGCGCTCGAGCGCCGCACCAGCCCGGAGTGGGCGGCATGGGCGAACGGCGTGGCGGTGCGCGAGCTCGACTACCACGACACCTTCCTCGCCGCGGAGTACTCGCACCCCGGCGACAACATCCCGCCGATCCTCGCCGTCGCGCAGCACGTCGGCGCGGACGGGCGGGCACTGGTCCGCGGGATCGCGACGGGCTACGAGATCCAGGTGGATCTGGTCAAGGCGATCAGCCTGCACGCGCACAAGATCGACCACGTCGCGCACCTCGGCCCGTCGGCTGCGGCCGGCATCGGCACCCTGCTCGGCCTGAGCATCGAGACGATCTATCAGGCGGTGGGCCAGGCACTGCACACCACCACCGCCACCCGTCAGAGCCGCAAGGGCGAGATCTCCACCTGGAAGGCGCATGCCCCCGCGTTCGCCGGGAAGATGGCGGTCGAGGCCGTCGACCGGGCGATGCGCGGCGAGACGTCGCCGAGCCCGATCTACGAGGGCGAGGACGGGGTGATCGCCTGGATGCTCGACGGTCCCGACGCCTCCTACGACGTCCCGCTGCCCGCCGACGGCGAGGCCAAGCGCGCGATCCTCGACACGTACACGAAGGAGCACTCGGCGGAGTATCAGGCGCAGGCGTGGATCGACCTCGCCCGCAAGCTGCACCACGAGCGCCCGGAACTCGCCGACCCGGCGAACGTCGAGTCGATCGTGATCCACACCAGCCACCACACCCACTACGTGATCGGCTCCGGGGCGAACGATCCGCAGAAGTACGACCCGCAGGCCTCGCGCGAGACGCTGGATCACTCGATCCCGTACATCTTCGCGGTGGCGCTCCAGGACGGCACCTGGCACCATGTCGACTCCTACGCGCCCGAGCGTGCGCAGCGCGAGGACACCGTGGCGCTGTGGCACAAGATCACCACGGCGGAGGACGAGGAGTGGACCCGCCGGTACCACTCGATCGACCCCGCCGAGAAGGCGTTCGGCGGTCGCGTCGAGATCCGTCTGACGAACGGCGAGACCGTGACCGACGAGATCGCCGTCGCCGACGCGCACCCCCTCGGTGCCCGTCCGTTCGCCCGTGAGGACTACATCCGGAAGTTCCGGATCCTGGCGGAGCCGGTGCTCGAGCCGGCCGAGATCGAGCGCTTCCTCGAGCTCGTGCAGCGTCTGCCCGAGCTCACGGCCGAGGAGGTCGGACAGCTGTCGATCGTGGCCGCTCCTGGCGTCCTCGCCTCGGCGCCCGCCCCTCGGGGGCTGTTCTGATGAGGCGCTTGGACACGACGCAGGAGATCCTGCCGTCGACGGCTGGATCCGGGCGGAACGTGACGGCATCTCCTGCGTTGTGTTCCGTGGCCCGGCGTGACTCGGGGGTGAACTGATGCTGTACTCCACGACTCCGGCAGCGGAGAAGCGGCGGATCCTGCGCGAGCGGCTCGCCGCGGGAGAGCTGCTGCGCTTCCCCGGGGCGTTCAACCCGCTGAGCGCCCGGCTGATCGAGCGCAAGGGCTTCGACGGCGTCTACATCTCCGGGGCGGTGCTCTCGGCGGACCTGGGGCTGCCCGACATCGGCCTGACCACGCTCACCGAGGTGGCGGGACGCGGGCAGCAGATCGCCCGGATGACCGAGCTTCCCGCGATCATCGACGCCGACACCGGCTTCGGGGAGCCGATGAACGTCGCCCGCACGATCCAGACCCTGGAGGACGCGGGGCTGGCCGGCACGCACATCGAGGACCAGATCAACCCGAAGCGCTGCGGCCACCTCGACGGCAAGGCCGTGGTGGACGAGTCGACGGCGGCCAAGCGGATCCGCGCCGCGGTCGATGCCCGGCGGGATCCGAACTTCCTCATCATGGCGCGCACCGACATCCGCGCCGTGGAGGGCATGGACGCCGCGGTCGACCGGGCCAAGGCCCTCGTCGACGCCGGGGCGGACGCGATCTTCCCGGAGGCGATGCGCACGCTCGCCGAGTTCGAGCGGATGGCTTCCGAGCTCGACGCCCCGATCCTGGCCAACATGACCGAGTTCGGCAAGAGCGAGCTGTTCACGACGCAGCAGCTGAAGGATGCGGGCGTCAGCATCGTGATCTGGCCGGTCTCGATGCTCCGGATCGCGATGGGCGCCACCGGGCGCGCGCTGGATACCCTGAACGCGGAGGGGCACCTGACCTCCACGCTCGGCGAGATGCAGCACCGGTCGGATCTGTACGACCTCATCGACTACGAGTCCTACAACCACTTCGACACGAACGTCTTCAACTTCACCATCGACAAGGAGCTCGGTCTCTGAGAGTCTCGGAGACCGCGCACGAAGGAGTGACATGAGCGACCCCGATATCAAGAAGGGCCTCGCGGGCGTCGTCGTCGACACGACGGCGATCTCGAAGGTCAACCCCGAGACGAACAGCCTGCTCTACCGCGGCTACCCCGTGCAGGAGCTGGCGGCGACGCAGCCCTTCGAGGCGGTCGCGTACCTGCTCTGGCATGGCGAGCTGCCGACTCCCGAGCAGCTGGCGGCGTTCGAGGCGCAGGAGCGCGCGTTCCGCCCGCTCGACCCGCGCACGGTGGCGCTGCTCGACCTCATCCCGGCCGAGGCGCACCCGATGGACGTGCTTCGCACCGCGGTCAGCCAGCTCGGCACCTTCGATGCGAGCCTGAACCGCCCGGGCGGCTGGACCGACCGCGATCTCGACTTCGGACGCTCGGTGTACCTGCTCGCCCAGATCCCGACGATCGTCGCCGCCGTGCAGCGCCGCCGCTGGGGTCTTGCGCCGATCCCGCCGCGTGCCGATCTCGACTACTCCACGAATTTCCTCTGGATGACGTTCGGGGTGCTGCCGTCGGCCGCCGCCGTGGACGTCTTCCGGATCTCGATGGTGCTCTACGCCGAGCACTCCTTCAACGCCTCCACGTTCACGGCCCGCGTGATCGCGTCCACCACGTCCGACCTGTACTCCGCCGTCGTCGGTGCGATCGGGGCGCTCAAGGGACCGCTGCACGGCGGCGCGAACGAGGCCGTGATGCACATCTTCGAGGAGATCGGATCCGCCGACCGGGTCGTGCCCTGGCTCGACGACGCGCTCGCCCACAAGCGCAAGATCATGGGGTTCGGCCACCGGGTCTACAAGCGCGGCGATTCGCGGGTTCCGACCATGAAGGCGGCCCTGGACCGGCTCATCGCCGACTCGGGGCGGACGGATCTGGCAGAGCTGTATGCGACCCTCGAGTCCGAGTTCGTCGCGCGCAAGGGCATCTACCCGAACCTCGACTACCCGTCCGGCCCGGCGTATCACCTGCTCGGCTTCGAGACCGAGATCTTCACCCCGCTGTTCATCGCGGCGCGCGTGACCGGGTGGACCGCCCACATCATGGAGCAGGCGGCGTCCAACGCGCTGATCCGCCCGCTCTCCGCCTACGACGGCGTGCCGGAGCGGCACATCGACGGCTACGTCTCCGATCCGGCCGAGATCGACACGGCGCAGCGCGCCGAGGAGAAGGACTGAGCGGCGGCGGGCGGCCGCTCAGCTCCTGATCGCCGAGGCGAGCAGGCGGCCGCTGCTGTCGCGGATGCGGTCGAGCGCACTGAGATCGCCGCGGAGATACGCGATGAGGCAGTTGAGGAACAGCCCGTCGAAGAGGGCGTAGGCCTCGACCCTGTCGACGACGGGTGACGCGTCGCGCAGCTCGGCATAGCGGGTGACGACGGCCCAGACCATGTCGCGCAGGAGGTCGTCGATCGCGACGATCGTCTCGCGGAAGCCGTCGTCGAATAGGGCTTGGTTTCGCAGGTCGTACCAGAGCCGGTGCATGTCGGACTCGTCGCGCAGGGTGGCGGTCATCTCCGCGGAGAAGCGTTCGACGAGCTCGCTCGCGCTCACCGCGGTCTCGACGATCGGGTCGTACCGCCGCGCGCACTCGGACTTGTACTGCCAGATCGCCTGGCGGATGATGTCGTCCTTGTCCTCGAAGTAATAGTGCAGCGCACCGTGCGAGAGCGCGGAGTGCGCGGCGATGTCGCGCATCCCGGTCCGGGCGTACCCCTGTTCGGCGATGGCCGCCAAAGCCGAGTCGGCGAGCTCGCGGCGGCGCGTGGCGAACTTGTCCACGCTCGCGCGTTCCGCCCTGGTCCCTGCTCCGCTCATGTTCGCCTCCTCGCGCATCCCGATTCTAAGCGCGCCGCAGCGGCGTCTGGGGATCCGAAAGGGTGCCGCCACGGCGCTTATGACAAGTGTCCAGATTTTCCTTGCCAACTGTCAAGGTTTCTGTTCTGCTGTACGCATCACTTTCACCGGCGAAAGGAGCGGACACCGATGTCCACGGATCTGGCAGGAAAGCGCGTCGTCGTCACCGGCGGGGCGAGGGGGCTGGGGCTGCGCGAAGCGCGGCGGATCGTCGACGGAGGCGGGGCGGTCGTGCTCGCGGACGTCGACGAGCAGACGGGGCGCGCAGCGGCCGACGAGCTCGGGGCCGGCTTCGTCCGGATCGACGTCACCGACGACGCGTCGTGGCAGGACGGGATGGCGGCCGCGGTCGCGCATCTCGGCGGGCTCGACGGACTCGTCAACAACGCGGGGATCGAGATCTCGGATCTGCTGGTCGATCTCGATCCCGACAACATGCGGCGCGTCCTCGAGGTCAATGTGCTCGGCACCGCGCTCGGAGTCAAGCACGCGTTCCGCGCGATGCGGCCGGGCGGCGCCGCGGGTGCCGGCGGTGCGATCGTGAACATCGCCTCGGTCGCCGCCACGATCGCCTTCCCCGGCATCGCCGCCTACTCCGCCTCGAAGTCCGCGGTGGAGCGGCTCACGAAGGTCGCGGCCGCCGAATCCGGGCGTCTCGGCTACGGGGTGCGGGTGAACACGGTGTGCCCCGGCCTCGTGCCCAACGCGATGGGCGCGCAGCTCGCCGGCGACATGGAGCGCCTCGGGCTCTTCCCGACGGCGGACGACGCCGTCACCGCGGTCGTCGGGCTGACCCCGTCGGGACGCCTCGCGACCGAGGACGACATCGCCGACGGCGTGGCGTTCCTGCTCTCCGAGCGCTCGGTGTTCGTCAACGGCGCGACGCTGTCCATCGACGGCGCGATGGGGATGTGAGGGGATCATGGCAACCGACAAGCCCGTCGTCGTCTACGGCGTGAGCGGATACACCGGCCGGCTCATCTGCGAGTACCTGCGCGAGCTCGGCGTGCCCTTCGTCGCGGCCGGCCGCGACGAAGACCGGGTGCGCGAGGTCGTGGAGCGCATCCCCGGCATCGAGACCGCCGACTACGAGATCATCGCGGTCGACAACGATGCGGACGCGATGGCGAGTGCGTTCGAGGGGGCGCAGGTCATCTGCAACACTGCAGGTCCGTTCATCAAGTTCGGCCCCGCGGTCGTCGAGGCGGCGCTGCGCATCGGCGCGCACTACCTCGACACCACGGGGGAGCAGGACTGGGTGATGGCCGCCCGGGACCGGTGGGGCGCAGGCTTCGCCGAGAAGGGCAGGCTGCTCGCCCCCGGCGTCGCGCACATGTACACGACGAGTGAGATCGCGGCGAACATCGCGCTCGAGCCCGGCGGGTACGACACGCTCGACATCCTGGTGCTGTGGAAGGGGTTCCCGACCTTCGCGTCCACGCAGACGATCTTCACGATCCTCAAGGCGGACTGGTTCTACCTCGAGCAGAACCGTCTGGTGGAGTGGGACCACACCTCCGCGTTCCAGGTGCCGGTGCCCGGCTATCACGAGCTCGCGACGGCGGTGCCGTGGGGCGGGATGTCGCACCCGATCTGGTTCCAGCACGATCCGCGCGTGAGCAACGTCCGGGCGATCGGCGGCGTCTTCGCTCCCGAGGTCATGGCGAACGTGGCGCTCACGGTGCAGATGTTCGAGGAGCAGATCCGCCCGCTCGACCCCGAGGCGCAGGAGGCCGCGCTCGCCGAGGTGGCCGCCTCGGTGCAGGCCGGCATGCCGCCGCGGGAGAACCCGAGGATCAACCGTTCCCTCGACTCGGTGCACGCCTCGGGCCCGCTCGGCCGCTCGCACGTGGTCATCCACGGCAACAGCAACTACAAGCAGACCGGGCTCCTGCAGGCCTACGCCGCCTACTCGCTGATCCAGCAGGCCCCGCTCCGCGTCGGCTTCGCGTCGGCGTGCCAGGCGTTCGGGCACCGGGAGCTGCTCGGGCAGCTCCGGGCGTTCGGCCTCGTCGCGGAGCCCGTGGTCACCCGCGTCTGAGCTCGTCACGACATCACCGATGATCGGGCGGCGCCGGTGACGGCGCCGCCCCCAAGGGGGCAACATGCATTTCACCGATCTGCCGCACGGGCGGGCGCTGGTCGATCCTCACGGTCCCGCGCTCGCCGATGACACCGGCGCGCTGGACAACGCGGCGTTCCTCGACCGCACCGAGCGCGCGGCCGCGGCGCTCGCCGCCCGGGGGATCGCGGAGGGGGACGTGGTGGCGGTGCTGCTGCCCAACCGGGTGGAGCTGATCATCGCGCTGTTCGCCGCGTGGCGGATCGGCGCGGTCGTGACGCCGATCAACCCGGTGCTCGGCGCGGCCGAGGCGCGGTACCAGGTCGAGGACGCCGGGGCGCGACTGGTCGTCACCGACGGCGAGGAGCGCGGTCGTGAGCTCGGCGCGCCGACGATGCTCCTGGCCGAACTGGCCGCGGGGCGCATCGAGGATCTGCCGGATCGCCGCGCAAGGCCCGCGTCGGATCTCGCGCTGCTCATCTACACGAGCGGGACGACGGGCAGCCCGAAAGGGGTCATGCTCACGCATGCGAACCTCGACGCGATGACCGTCTCGTTCGCGGAGTGGTTCGAGCTCGGCCCCGAGGACCACAGCCTGCTCGTGCTGCCGCTCTTCCACGCCAACGGGATCGTGCTGGGCACGCTCACGCCGCTCCGCGCGGGCGGGCGTGTCACCATCACCGGACGCTTCGCGCGGGACCGGTTCTTCGACGACGTCGAGCGTGTGCGGCCGACGTACTTCTCCGCCGTCCCGGCGATCTACGCGCTCCTGTCGACCCTGCCGGAGGACGTCCGCCCGGACACCTCGTCCCTCCGCTTCGCGGTCTGCGGCGCCGCGCCCATGCCGGTCGAGGCGATCGAGAGGTTCGAGACGCGGTTCGGGGTCACGATCGTCGAGGGCTACGGGCTGAGCGAGAGCACCACGGCGTCCACGATCAACCCGCTCCGCGGGCCCCGCAAGCCGGGGACGGTCGGGCTCCCCCTCCCGGGGCAGCGTGTGGAGGTCGTCGACGCCGACGGCCGTGCGGTGCCGACGGGGGAGCGTGGCGAGGTCGTGATCTCCGGACCGGTCGTCATGGCCGGCTATCTCGGGCGCCCGGATGAGACCGCCAGGACGATCGTCGACGGTCGGCTGCACACGGGCGACATCGGCTGCTTCGACGACGACGGCTACCTGCGCATCGTGGACCGGATCAAGGACATGATCATCCGCGGCGGGGAGAACGTGTATCCGAAGGAGATCGAGAACGCGCTCTACACCCATCCCGACGTGCACGAGGCGGCGGTGGTGGGGCGCGCCGACGAGGTGCTCGGAGAGGTGCCCATCGCCTTCGTGTCGCTCGTGCCGGGATCGCCGGCGAACGCGCCGGAGCTGTCCGCCCACGCCGCACGCCTCCTCGCCCGCTTCAAGCAGCCGGAGGTGATCGAGATCCTCTCCGAGCTCCCGAAGAACGCCGTGGGCAAGATCGACAAGCCGACGCTGCGGCGCATGCTCCGGGAGCGGGTGTGAGCGTCGTCGTCGCGGGCGTCGGCATGATCCCGTTCGCGACGCCCCGTACCAGCGGGACCTACGACGCGATGGGTGCCGAGGCGGCTCGGCGCGCGCTCGCTGACGCGGGGATCGGCATCGAGGACGTCGGACAGGCTTACGCGGGATATGTCTATGCCGACTCCGCCGCGGGCCAGACCGCCCTCTACGGACTCGGCCCCACCGGGATCCCCGTCGTGAACGTGAACAACTGGTGTGCGAGCGGATCCACCGCGCTGTGGCTCGGCCGCCAGGCGATCCTCTCGGGGACGGCGGACTGCGTGCTCGTGGTCGGCTTCGAGCAGATGGCGCGCGGCGCGATCGCGCCGACCTACGCGGACCGTCCGGATGCGCTCTGGCGGTTCACGGAGCTGCTCGGGCCGGAGGAGACGGAGGCGCCGGTCGCCGCGCGCTTCTTCGGGGCCGCCGGCCGGGCCTATCTCGATCGGTACGACGCCGATGTCTCGCTGTTCGCCGAGGTCGCCGTCAAGGCCCGCCGGCACGCGCGGGCGAACCCGGCCGCGGTCTTCCGCGATCCGGTGACGATCGAGGAGGTGCTGGCCTCGCCCCATGTGTTCGGCCCGCTGACCCGTCTGCAGTGCTGCCCTCCCACCTGCGGGGCGGCGGCCGCGGTGCTGTGCTCCGAGGACTTCGCCCGTGCGCGCGGCCTCGACGCAGGCGTGCGGATCCGCGCCCAGGCGATGACGAGCGATCGCGCCGACTCGTTCGAGGGCGACCCGATGGCGCTGATCGGGGCCGGGATCGCGCGCCGCGCGGCGGACGCCGTCTACGAGGCGGCCGGCGTCGCGCCCGAGGAGATCCCGGTCGTCGAGCTGCACGACTGCTTCACTGCGAACGAGGTGATCTCGTACGAGGCGCTCCGGCTCACGCCGGAGGGGACGGCGGCGCGCTTCGTCCGCGACGGGCAGAACACGTATGGGGGTCGGGTCGTGACGAATCCGTCCGGAGGTCTGCTGTCGAAGGGGCACCCGCTCGGCGCGACGGGGCTCGCCCAATGCACCGAGCTCGTGCAGCAGCTCCGCGGACGCGCGGGGGAGCGTCAGGTGGACGGCGCGACGCTGGCCCTGCAGCACAACCTCGGCCTCGGCAGCGCCTGCGTCGTCACGCTCTACGAGCGCGTCGGCGCCGCGGTCAGCGGGTCCGCGCGTCGTCGGTCGTGAAGCCGTCGCGCGACGCGCGCTCCTCCAGCGTCTCCAGCTCCTGGAAGAACGTCACCTGCCAGCCGGCCGGGCCCTGGACCCGGGCGTTGAGGCTCTGGAAGGGGGTCTTCACCGGCGGGGCGATCACGTCGGCGCCGGCCTGGCGCGCGACCGCGACGGCCTCCTCGGTGTCGTCGACCTCCAGGGCGATCCGCAGCGTCCCCGGGCTGTGCGGGGCGCCCTCGACGTCGTCGATGTTCTCCGCGTGCGTGGGGGTGGCGAGCTCGATCGTCGCGATCCCGGCGTGCAGGATCGCGACGCGGTCGTCGCCCTCGGTCGCGAAGGCGAGCTGCTCGGGCATGCCGAGCACATCGCGGTAGAACCGGAGGGCGCTGTCGAAGTCGTCGGTCTCGATGATCAGGCGCAGCTGCTTGGGGGACGGCGTGAGCGATGTCATCCCCTCATCCTGCCCGTTCCGGGGCGCGGCGGATCCGTGGCGACAGTGCGGGGAGGGCACGGACCCGCTCCGCACCTTCCCCGCGTCTCCCCGGCACCGCTGCTACGCCGTGCGGCCGATCGCCGCTCTCGGGTAGAGGCCCTCGTCGCCGAAGACGCGCTGGGCGAATCGGCGACCGATCTCCTCGTAGAGGGCCGTGTCGGGGTGCAGGGAGTCGGGAAGCGGGTGCCGCTCGACGTCGCCCGGGCCGTACAGGGCGAGCCCGTCGAGGTAGGAGATGTTCTCGCCCGCGGCACGGCGGACCTCGACGACGTGCTCGATGTGGCGGCGGGACTCGGCGAGGGTCAGCGCGCCCTTGCCGATGTCGGCGGGGTCGCCCGCGGTGAAGCAGCGGATGCCGCCGTCGTCGAAGAACTCCACGTCGCTGGGTCCCGGGGTGTCGTCGCTGCCCGGCCACAGGATCGAGGAGCACAGGACGAGCGGGGTGTCGGGATGGCCGGCGCGGATCCGATCGATGAATCCGTGCAGCGCCGGCACGAAGGTCCGCTGATCCATCGCTCGCGCGCCGACGATGTTGACGCCCACCTTGAGCGAGATGAGATCGGCGGGAGCTGCGGCGATGGCGTCGGCGACGAAGGGGTCGAGCATGCAGTGGCCGCCGAACCCGAGGTTGACGACATCGAGCTCCGCGAGCTCCGAGGCGACCACGGGCCACACGCTCGTGGGCAGCTCGGCCTCTGCACCGTGGCTGATGGAGCTGCCGTGGTGCACCCACACCGGGCGACCGCTCGGGGCAGCAGCCGTCACGTCGGCATCGCCCACGATGTCGAGGAGGTCGACGGTCATGCCCTGCGGCAGGAAGACGGTGACGACCTTCCGCCCTGCGGGAAGCGGGGCGAGCTCGATCCGCGAGTCCCCGGCGTGCGAGACCAGAGCGGCCTCGTCGCCCGCGGGCGAGATCGCGAGGGTCTGGGTGTCGGGCGCCGCCGCGACGGCGACGTCCACGCCGTCGACGCGGGCGACGAAGGCGTCTCCCGGGCGCACCGCCTCACCGATCCGGATGCGGGTGCAGCGGACGCGCAGCGTCAGGCGCGTCGCCTCGGTCTCCACGCGCAGCCGCACGCCGCTCGCGCTCGAGGCCATGGCGCGCAGCACCTCACCGGCGGGAGGGAAATGCGTCCAGTGGCGCACCGGGATCCGCACCGGACGGATGCCGTCCGCCGTGGCGACCAGGTCGAGGTGGCCCTCCACGCGCACGCTCCCGTTCGGGAGCGACACGACGGTGCCGTGGTCTGAGGTGCCGTGGTCTGAGGTGGTCATTCGGTCTCCGTTCGGCGGCTGTGGTCGCGGATGAACTCGGTGGTGCGCGAGAGCAGGATGTCGCGCTGGGGCACCTGCGCCCAGCCGTGATCCGCTCCGTCCACGACGATCAGATCGGCGCGCTCTCCGTACACGTCGAGGTAGCGCTCGGCGTAGCCGACCGGGACGAAGTCGTCGGTCCCGTGCAGCAGCCGTGCGGGGCCGGCATAGCCGGAGGCTCTCCCGTAGACGTCGAAGGTGAGCGCGTCGTCACGCATTGCGGGGCCCAGGCGCATGCCGAGGAAGTCGAAGTAGCCCTCGGTGTCGAGCGTGTCGAGCGATCGACCCTGCAGGGTGCCCCCGCGGATCTCGTCGGCGAACACTGCTGCGGTGGACCAGAGGGTGAGAGACCGCAGCGCGAGATCGGTCTCGGCCGCCACCACGGAGGCGATCACGGCACCGAGGCTCATGCCGACGAGGTGGAGATCGTGCGCGTCGACCGTGTCCAGATCCGCGATCGCCGCGAGCACCTGGTGGGCGTGACGGACGTCCCTCGACACCGAGGTGTCGTAGAACTCGCCGTCGCTCTCGCCGTGGCCCGCGCGGTCGTATGCGACGGCGGCGAATCCGGCTTCTGCGAGGCGCCTCGCGAGCGCGACGAACACCGAGGAGAACTCGACGTGCGAGGCGCCGAAGCCGTGGAAGAGCACGGCGGTGGGGAAGGGACCGGGGCCCGCCGGCAGATACTGCGCGCCGCGCAGTCGGATGCCCTCGGCAAGCGCCTCGAACGGGGTGACGGTGATCATGGCGCGTCCTTTCGCGGGAGGCGGAGCGTCATGCCGCTCGCGCCTGGGTCTGGAGTGCGGACGTCACGAGCTCGGTCTCGAGATCGAACTCGTTGCGCGTGTTCCGGCGGAAACCGAGCCACCCCACGAGGAAGCCCGCTCCGGCGAGCACCGCGACGCCGATGTACAGCATGCTCGGGTTGAGGAGCACGAGGGCGGGCGTGACGATGTTCAGGGCCGCCGTGGCGAACCGGGAGACGGCGTAGATCGTGCCCTGAGCCGTGGCGCGCAGCATCGTGGGGAACGACTCCTGGGTCCAGACCTTCATGATCGTCTCGAAGCAGAAGGCGCCGAAGAACACGGTGGCCACCGTGGCGATGATGATCGACAGGAGCGTGAAGTTCAGGAAGACGGGGAGCAGGTTGGCCACGACCACGCCGACCGCACCGATGACGTAGTACGACATCCGCAGTCGCGTGTCCACCACGGCCATGAACCACAGCGCGCCGACGACGGCTGCGGGCATCGCGAGGATCGTCCAGGAGTTGTACTCCGCGATCGAGGCGTGCGAGACGTTGACCGCGACGAAGGTGCCGAAGCTGCCGGCCACGCTCGTGGCCATCGCGGCGAGGGTGTAGTAGCCGATCAGCGTCAGGAACGGGCGGCGGTACACGGGGCGCGCGAAGTCGCGGAGGCGTCCGCGTTCCGCGCGCACGGTGTGGACCCCCGCGCGTCGTTCGTCCCGCGCGGTCAGCCAGGCGGCCGACTCCGGGATGGTGAGCCGCAGGGCGAGCACGCCGAGTGCGATGGCGGCGAAGACGCCGAAGATGATCAGGCCTCCGCGCGGGCCTGCCGCGCCGACGTTGATGGCCAGCAGCACGGCCAGCAGGATCCCGAATCCGCCGAGCAGATTGGAGAAGACGAGGATCTTGCCGCGATTGCGATCCTGAGCCGCCTCGGCGATGGTCGCGAGGGCGACCGGCAGGTCGGCGCCGACGCCGATCCCGACGAGCGAGATCCCGATCACGAGCAGGGGGAGACCCAGGCCGAGCAGCGGCGCGGCGGCGCCGAGCACGATGACGGCCATGGTCAGCAGGAACACCGTGCGGCGCCCCCAGCGGTCTCCGAGACGGCCGCCGAGCAGCGAGCCGATCGCGACGCCCGCGGTGAGCACGCCGGTGAGCAGGCCCACGTCGTTCGGGGTGAGACCGGGCTGCCCGGCGCCCGGCGCCTGGAACAGCACCAGGGCGATCGGGATGCCGGTGGTCACGCCGGTGTCGACGAACGTGGCCATACCGCAGACGAATCCGACCCACCATGCGCTCAGAGAGCCTCTGCCGGACCTTGATGTGAACATGCGAATACTCCTTCGTAGCCGGTCGCGGTCCTAGCCCCCTCGCCCACCGCGTCACGTCATGGTGCTATACGGGTATAGCACCTGTCAAGTCGCGGGGAGATGCGGCGCGGACGAGATCAGTCGCGCGGGGCGGGAGAAGCGATCGAGGCGCCCGGGACCAGAGGCATCGGAACCCGGTGGGGACGCGACGCAGGATCGCCCTGGAGCAGCATCCCTGCCGCGATCCTGCCGAGCTCCTCGTAGGGCAGCGCCACCGAGGTCAGCCGGGGGAGCACGGCCTGCGTCAGAGCGCTGCCGTCGAACCCGATCACCGAGACGTCCTCGGGGACCTGCAGCGCCGCGACCGAGAGCGCGTGATAGGCGCCGACCGCGAGCGCGTCGTTGGCGCAGATCAGCGCGGACGGCCGGGCGCCGGAGCCGAGGAGGCGGGTGACGGCGGCGCGGCCGTTCTCGACGTCCCAATCGGTCTCGATCGGCGCCGTGCCCGCCAGGGCGGTCCCCGCAGCGGCGAGCCGGGCCTGGATCCCGTCGAGCCGCTCCGTGAGGGCGAGCGGACTCCAGCCGTTCCACACCGCGGCGCCGGTGAACCCCGGCGGGAAGGATCCGACGAACCAGATCGCGTCGCGATGGCCGGCGTCGAGAAGGGCCGCTGCCGCGGTCTCGCCGGCACCGCGCTCATCCGGGATCACCGCGGGGATGTCGGGGGACGCGCAGTTCAGCAGCACGAGCGGCGCGTTCCGCGTGAGCGGCGGGACGTCGACCTGGCGCGTGAACATCGAGGCGTACAGGAAGCCGTCGACGTCCCGGTCGAGGAGGTTCTGCAGCAGCTTCGCCTCGACGTCGGGGTCGCCCTGCGTGTCGACCGTGTAGAGCAGCGTGTCCGCATCGCGGAGCGTCTGCAGCGCGCCGCGCACCATCGCGTTCGCGAACGAGGTCGTGCCGATGAAGTCCGAGATGAGCGCGACGGTGCCCGACTTGCCCGTGCGCAGCGTCCGCGCCGTCGTGTTGGGGCTGTAGCCGAGTTCCTCGGCCGCACGGCGCACGCGCGCGGAGGTCTCTTCGGAGATGCGCAGATCCGTGCGCCCGTTGAGCGCGAAGGACGCCGCCGACCTCGACACCCCCGCGCGGCGGGCGACCTCGGTCAGCGTGACGCGCCGCGAACCGCCCTGGCCATCGCTCGAAGCCATCCGCCCTCCTCAACCTCTTCAGGATAAGGGCGGGCGAGCGCCGCCCGGGGACCCTTCCGCTGCTGTGGCCGCGGTGGGACCATGAGGCATGGCGACGCATGCCGACGACGGCGGCGCCGACGCGGCCCTGGCGCGCCGGCTGCAGATCCTCGCGACCGAGCACTGGGGGCTGCTCGCCGCGCGGAGCACCGCGCAGAGCGAGGTGCTCACGCGCATCACGATCCATCTCACCCTCGTGTCCGCAGGGCTCGTGACGATCGGGCTGCTCGGACAGGCCTCGCACTTCGTGGACTGGTTCCCCGTCGCGGCACTCGGCATCCTCGGGTTCCTCTCGGCTGTCGGCCTCCTCACACTGTTGCGTGTGCTCGCCGTCTCGGAGGAGGACTTCATGTACGTGACCGCGATGAACCGGATCCGCGCCGCGTACGCCGGCATCGACCCGGGCGTGGCCGCGTTCTTCCTCGACTCGGTGCACGACGACGAGCTGGGGATGCGCGTGACCTATTCGTTCTTCCGTCACCGCGGCGCGGGGGAGCAGGTGCTCGGCTCCTCGTCGATGCTGAGCATCCTCGTGAACGCCGTCGTGTCCGGCATGTTCGCCGGCGGCCTGTGCACCGCTCTGGGGGCTTCGACCCCGGTCGCCGTCGTCGGCGGCGTGGTGGTCGGGCTCTGCATCGTCGCGGCCGCGGTCTGGTACGCCGGCTACCGCTACACCTCCGCGTGGCGCAGCTACGAGCCTCTGAGCCCGAGCGAGGAGTGGCCGCGGCAGTGGCGCGCGGTGCCGGGTACACGCGCGCGACTCCGGTAGCCGCCCATCGCCGGCAGAACGCGGAAACTCACAGTCGGCGCACAGCTTCGCGGGACCAAAACCGGAGTCGTGCTCGTTCTCTCTGATGACGCCGCAGCCAGCGGCGTCAGAGGAGGAGCACCACGATGAACCCCACCGACTACCGCCGCACGGCCGAGGCGCTGAACGCCCTGACCGAGCATCAGTACCGGGTCACCCAGGAGGGCGGCACCGAGCCGGCGTTCCGCAACGAGTACTGGAACAACCACGACGCGGGCATCTACGTCGACGTGGTGTCGGGACAGCCGCTGTTCTCGTCCACCGACAAGTTCGACAGCGGCACGGGCTGGCCGAGCTTCACCCGGCCGATCGAGTCCGATGCCGTGACCACCAAGACGGATCGCACCTTCGGCATGGTGCGGACCGAGGCGATCTCCGCAGGAGCGGGCAGCCACCTCGGCCACGTCTTCGACGACGGCCCGCGCGACGCCGGGGGCCTGAGATACTGCATGAACTCGGCGGCGCTGCGCTTCGTGCCCGCGGCCGAGCTCGAGGAGCAGGGCTACGGCGCGTACCGTGGACTGTTCGAGACCACCACCCCGCAGACCGCAGAGGAGAACGCATCATGACCAGCGGACCCGCCGACACCGGATCCATCACCCAGGTCCCGGGCGCCGAGACCGCCGTCCTCGCGGGCGGCTGCTTCTGGGGCGTCGAGGATCTGATCCGCCGCCAGCCCGGAGTGCTCGGCACGCGCGTCGGGTACACCGGCGGCAGCAACGACCACGCCACGTACCGGAACCACCCCGGCCACGCGGAGGCCGTCGAGATCGTCTTCGATCCGTCGAAGACGACGTACCGCGACATCCTCTCGTTCTTCTTCCAGATCCACGACCCGTCGACGCTGAACCGTCAGGGCAACGACATCGGCACCAGTTACCGCTCGGCGATCTTCCCGCTGAGTCCGGAGCAGGAGCGGGTCGCGCGCGACACCATCGCCGATGTCGACGCCTCCGGGCTGTGGCCGGCCAAGGCCGTCACCACGATCGAGCCGTCCGGCCCGTTCTGGGAGGCCGAGCCCGAGCACCAGGACTACCTGGTGCGCTACCCCGACGGCTACACGTGCCACTTCCCGCGCGCGGGCTGGGTGCTGCCGCGTCGGGACGAGGTCGCGGCCTCGTAACAGCATCGTCCTCTGTCGGGCCCGTCGGATCCTCCGGCGGGCCCGATGTCGTCCGGTTTGCCGCGGGTCGCCGCCGGACCGCAGGATGGACCCGTGCGAGTGAACGGACGGACGGCATGAGGGAGGTCTCCCGGCGCGGGCTCGCGCTCTCGCTGGCGCTCAGCGGCGTGGCAGGATACGTCGACGCCGTCGGGTTCATCGAGACCGGTGGGCTGTTCGTCTCCTTCATGAGCGGCAACTCGACCCAGGCCGGCGTCGAGGTGTGGGCGGACGGCCCGTTGCGCGCCCTGCTCCCGCTCGGGCTCGTCGTGGCCTTCGTGGCGGGAGTGGCCGCGGGAGGCGTCGTGGTGGGTGCGCGCGCCCAGCGTCGGGGCGTCGTCGTCGCAGGCAGTGCGGCTGCGGTCGCCCTCTGCGCGATCGTGGGCTTCGTCGTCCCCCATTCGGAGTGGCGGTTCGCGCTGCTCGCCGCCGCCATGGGCGCCCTGAACACGCTGTATCTCGCCGACGGACGCGCCCGGATCGCCATCACCTACGCCACCGGGACCCTGGTGAGCCTCGGCCTCGCGCTCGCCGCGCTGGTCACCGGCCGATCCTCGACCGCATGGCGCCGTCCGCTGCTGCTCTGGGCGTCCCTGGCGGCGGGAGCCGTGGCGGGGGCGGCGGCACACCGCTGGCTGGGGGACGGGGCGCTGCTCGCCGCTGCTCTGGCCCTGGCCGCGCTCGCCGTGGCCGTGGGAGCCGCAGCCCGGCGCTGACGCAGCCGGCCCTGCGAACGATCAGGATCCGCTCAGCCGGAACGACGCTTCAGCCGGAACGCCCGGCGCGTTCGGATCGGGCCCGGAGCAGCTGGTCCTGCCAGTCGGCGGGCACGCGCTCCCGGGGGCCGGGCACCGTCTGCTCCGCCGGATGACTTCGCGGCGGGGCCAATTCGGGGCCGTCGACCATCTGCGCCGTGCGGTAGTCCCAGAACCAGTCCTCGCCCGGCTCGTAGCTCTGGATGAACCGGTGTCCGCTCTCCTCGGCGTGTGCGCTGCCGTGCTGTCCGAGCGAGTCGTCGCAGCAGCCCACGTGCCCGCACTCCGTGCATCGCCGGAGGTGGAACCACCAGCTGCCGTCGCGTTCGCATTCCACGCATCCCGGGCCGGACGGCGGCCTGCGTGTGTCGATTCCCTGGATCATGTCGCCTCCGTGGTGGTCAGCGGATGAGGTTGCCGTCGGTGTCGCGCGGACGCACAGGGTGCTCGCTAAGGATCGAGAGCCGGTTGAACATGTTGATCGTCAGCGCGACCCACTCGGCGGCGGCGAACACCTCGTCGCCGAGAACGCCGCGTGCCGCGGCCAGATCCGCCTCCCCGTCCTCGCCGAGCGGCATCCGTGTGGCGGCCTCCGCGATCGCGAGCACCGCCTTCTCCCGCTCGGAGAACAGCGAGGACTCGCGCCAGGCCGGCAGCACGTCGAGCTGCTGCTGGGTGATGCCCGCCGCACGGGACTCGCGCGCGTGCAGGTCGAGGCAGAACGCGCAGGCGTTGAGCTGCGAGGCGCGCACCTTGATGAACTCCGCCTCGGCCGTGGTGAGGCCGTGCTCCGCCGTCGCCTTCGCCACCGCATCCGAGTAGGCGGAGGCGGCTTTCCACGCTTCCGGGATCGCCTTGTCCAGGTAGGGGCGCATGCTGTTCCTCTCGTGCGAGTCGATCTGCTCGACGAGATCAACGTATCGCGGGTCCCGATGTTCCCGCCTGGCCGGTCCCGTCGTCTGCTCCGGTCCGGTGCCGAGGGCTGTCCGGGGAGAGCAGCGAGTGCCGCTTCGAATAGGCGAAGTAGACGATGAGCCCCAGCACGAACCACACCGCGAAACGGACCCACGTCTCCCAGTGCAGGTAGGAGATCAGCCACAGAGAGGCGATCACGCCCACCACCGGGACCACCGGCATGAGCGGCAGACGGAACCGCCGCGGAATATCCGGACGCCGGTATCGCAGCACGATCACGGAGGCGCAGACGACCACGAACGCGAGCAGGATCCCGATGTTGGTCAGCTCGGCGACCGTCGAGATCGGCACCACGCCGGCGAGGACCGCCGAGGCGATGCCCACGATCCAGGTCACGCGCGTCGGCACCCTGCGCCGGGGACTCGTCTTCGCGAACCACTCGGGAAGCAGGCCGTCGCGGCTCATCGAGAACCACACGCGGGTGACCCCGAGCATGAACGTCAGCAGCACCGTGATGATGCCGATGATCGCGCCGACCGCGATGATGTTCGCGGCACCGCCCAGGCCGACCGAGGCGAAGGCGCTCGCGAACCCGCTCTTCGGGTCGATCTTCGTGTAGTTCTGCATGCCGGTCAGCACGAGGGTGGCGAGCACATACAGCACCATCGCGATCGCCAGGGACAGAAGGATCGCCTTCGGCATGTGCTTACGCGCGTCCTTCGACTCCTCGGCGGCGGTGCTCATCGCGTCGTAGCCGAACACCGCGAAGAACACCGTCGCGGCCCCGGTCATCACCCCGCCGAAGCCGAACGGGAAGTACGGGTGGTAGTTCGCACTGTCGATGTGGAACACGCCGAGCACGATGATCAGTACGACGATGAGCACCTTGATGCCCACCGCGACGAACTCGAAGCGCGCGGCGCTGCGGATCCCTCTGGTCAGCACGAACGCCGTGAGCAGGCACAGCAGCACCGCGAACACGTCGACCACACGACCCGGACCCGTGCCCGCGGCGCCGAGCATCCATTCCGGCAGCTGCACGCCGAGCTGGGTCACCAGGAAGCCGATGTAGCCGGAGATCCCGATCGCCACGACCGCGACGATCGCGGTGTACTCGAGCAGGAGATCCCACCCGATGAACCATCCGACGAACTCGCCGAGCACCGCATAGCCGTACGTGTAGGCGGATCCCGCCTTCGGGATCATGCCGGCGAACTCCGCATAGGAGAGCGCGGCGGCCGCACTGGCGATCCCCGCGATGAGGAACGAGATCAGCACGGCGGGCCCGGCCGTCTGATGCGCGACCTCACCGGCCAGGGTGAAGATCCCGGCGCCGATGATGCCGCCGACGCCGATGGCCGTCAGCTGCCAGAGGCCCAGCTCGCGCTTGAGCCCGCCGGTCTCGTCCTCGTCCTCGATCTGATCGATCGGCTTCCTGCGGAAGATCCCGCGCGAGCCGCTGCTGGTCGTACTCATCTCGATCCGCCCTTCATCGAGCGCCCCCTCGTCACGCTACCCCCGGTCGCGCGCGCAGGGGAGGGTGCACGGCGATCCGCATCCGACGCGCACGCCTCCCGGCCGGCCGGCGCCGGCGCCGGGGTCGGCGTCGTGCGGGGGGCCGGCGTCATGCGAGACATAGGATCCGATCATGTCCGCGTACTTCGAGCGCCTCGGCGCGACCGCCTTCCGCCCGACGTCAGCGGTCGAAGGGGCGTGGAGCACACAGGAGCAGCACATCGCGCCGGCTCTCGGGCTCATCGCGCACGCGATCGAACAGGACCACCTGGATCGGCGTGGCGGAGAGCTGCAGCTCGGCCGGATCTCCTACGACATCCTCGGCACGATGCCGATCGAGCGGGTCGACATCGAAGTGCGCCTGCGGCGCGCGGGACGCACGATCGAGCTCGTCGAGGCCGTGCTCAGCCACGACGGACGCGCCGCGGTCATCGCCCGGGCCTGGCTGCTGCAGGCCGTCGACACGCGCGAACTGGCGGGCAGCGCTCTGGCCGCGATGCCGCGCCGAGACGAGCTGGACCTCTGGGAGATGGGCGACCACTGGCAGGGCGAGGCCGTGCGCAGCGTGGAATTCCATCGCCGGCAGCGCGAAGCCGGGCACGCCTGGGCCTGGTTGCGGCCGCGGATCCCGCTCCTCCTGGACGAGCCGATCGGACCGGTCTCCCGCCTGCTGGGTCTGGTCGACTTCGCGAACGGGCTCACGCTCCGTCTGGAGCCCCGAGAGGTCGCCTTCCCGAACGTCGATCTCACCTGCCACCTGCTCGGCGCGCCGCAGGGCGAGTGGATCGGCTTCGACACCACGGTCTCGATCGGTCCGACGGGGCTCGGCCTGACCGACACCGTGCTGCACGACGAGCGCGGCCCGGTCGGAACGGTGCAGCAGATCCTCACGGTGCGCCCGGTGCGCCCCTGAGGCGACGATCAGACCGGGGCGACCGGCTGGCGCAGGATCGTGCGGCGCCTCTCGGGGGCCACGCGACGGGCGTCGCTCAGATAGATCTCGTGGTGCAGTCCCGCCAGACGCAGACCCTGCCCGGGGATCACTTCGTCGTGCAGGCGCTGGAGGAGCGGGGCCTCGTCGTCGTAGGAGCCGATGTGCAGCGTCTGCAGGCAGGTCCCCTCAGACAACGGCAGGATCCGCAGGTCGTCGATCCGCGCCGGGCTCTTCTTCGTGCGGACCGTCGTGATGGCCTCGTCGACGAGAGGATCGCCGACCCATTCGGGGACGAGGATCATCATGGTCCAGTCCCAGCGCGATTTGTCCCGGGCGCTTGTGAAGGCGTCCATGTCCTCCGCCCACCACAGGCCCTCCAGCGGCGGGACGACGTAGTCCCTGTCGAGTTCGCGTCTGCTCGCGAACTTCAGCGCATAGGCGACCGGATACAGCGCCTCCAGCGCCTGCGCGTAGGCGGGCGCCGTGTTCGGATCTCCATGGCCGTCGATCGCGAGATAGCGGCTCGGCGGGAGCTCGAGGAGGCGGAACTCGCCGAGGCGTGCGTGATACCCGTCCAGGGTCTTGGTGAGATCCGTCTTCGTCGCCGTCGTCATGGGGTCATTCCAGCAGGGGGCACCGACATCGATGGCTCATCGCCGCCCGCAGCCGTCACGCCCCGGTCGAGCGGACGAATACGAACAGCAGGACCGCTCCGGCGCCCATCGCCGCCCCCACGATCATGGCGAGCAGGCCCCACATCAGGGCTCTGCCCGAGCCGGGCAGGCCGCGCAGATCGTCGTGATCCATGACCTTGGCGAGGCCGTAGAGGAAGATCCCGAGCGCCGCGGATCCCGTCCAAGCCAGGGTCAGCCAGGAGGCCTGCACGAAGACGTCGATCCCGGCCAGGATGCCGCCGAGCGTGAGAAGAGGAGTGTGCAGCAGGACGGCGGCGATGTACACGAGCTTGTAGGGCATGCCGTGCTCACGGATGAGGGGGGGCGTCGTTCGAGCCGTCCATGATCTCAGCCTGCCATGGAGCCGCGGCGATGACGTCAAGCGACGGGATCGCATCCGGTGCCCTCGGAACAGGCATACCGTTGAGTGCAGGGCGCGAACGCGGCGTCCGTGGCAACGACAGAGAGAAGCAGGATGAGC
This sequence comes from Microbacterium azadirachtae, assembly GCF_000956545.1. GTDB lineage: Bacteria > Actinomycetota > Actinomycetes > Actinomycetales > Microbacteriaceae > Microbacterium > Microbacterium azadirachtae. The sequence continues at coordinate 267,134 of NZ_JYIT01000086.1, read as the reverse complement.
ACCCCCGGTCTGGAAGAGGACGTCACCGAGAAGTTCAAGGGCGCGTTCCGCCACCACCCTGCCGGCGTGGCGCTGGTGACCGGCGTCGCCCCGGACGGCCCCGTCGGACTCACGCTGTCGAGCGTCGCCTCGGTGAGCGCCGACCCCGCCGTGCTCGTATTCTCGGTCACCCGTGCGACCGGCAGCGCGGGCGGGATCCTCTCCGCGCCCAGCGCGCTGGTGCATTTCCTCGTGGCAGGGCAGGAGTCGATCGCGGACGCGTTCGCCCGCTCGGGGCAGCCGCGCTTCACGCCGGAGCAGGGGTTCCGCACGCTGCCCACCGGGGAGCCCTTCCTGCCCTCCGCGCGGGTGGCGGTGCGCGGCACGATCCGCGAGACGCATCCGGTCGGGCCGTCGTCCCTCGTGCTGCTCGATGTGCTCGACGTGATCGAGGGCACCCCCGGCGCGCCGCTGCTCTATGTCGATCGGCACTACGACAGCCTCGTCTCCTCGAGCACGGAGTCGCCGGCAGCGCAGAGCTGAACGCGGCCGGGCGCGGCAGGTGCGTCTTGCCCGCCCGGCCCATCTGAACGAAGGTGGAGGCATGGCCGTCACGCTGATCCTCCCTCTGGGCGCGCCGCTCGGCGTCGGGCGCATCATCGCGGTCGACGAGGACGCCGGCGCCGTGCGGATCCGCGACCTGACCACGGGCGTCGTCTACCGGGTGCCGGGATCCGTGCTCCCCGAGCTCGGGGCGCTGCCCTGGCGCGGTCGCGTCGAGGCGTGCACGGTGGAAGCGTCGGCCGAGGGCGTGGTCACGGAGCTCGTGCTGGACGCCAACCCCGTCGGGGCGGAGCGCCGCGGGGCCGCGGATGCGCTGCGCGGCGCCCAGCAGGCGGCGGACGACGCCCGGGACCAGGCGGCGAACTGGGGCGGCACCGACCGCCGTGCGCACGAGATGCCGGAGCGCTTCTGGTGACACCGGCACCGGCACCGCGAGACGCCGGTGTGGAAGCGTTCGGAGTCGCCGCGACCGGATCCGGGCTCATTGGAAGTCACGGGAGTGGTGCGGCACGCCCACCTGCAGTGCTTCGAACGCGTCGGCGAGCAGGTTCGTGACCCCCTCGGGCGAGCGCTCCAGGATGCCGCGCACGATCAGCGCCGGCGCTTCGCGTGCGATCCGGCGGTAGCGCATCCACACCCCCTGGGTGCAGATCACGTTCACCAGCCCGTGCTCGTCCTCGAGATTGAGGAAGGTGACCCCGCCCGCCGTCGACGGGCGCTGCCGATGCGTCACCAGCCCTGCCGTCTCGACCCGCCGGCCGTTCTCGTGGGTGCGCAGCGAGGCCGAGGTGAGCACCCCGCGTGCGTCCAGCTCGGGTCGGAAGTGGGCGAGCGGATGGTCGTCGGTGGAGACCCCGGTGGCCCAGAGGTCGGCGGTGAGGAGCTCGTAGCTGGTCTGATCGCCGAACAGCGGCGGCTGCACGGCGACGACCGTGTCGGGCAGATACCGCGCGCGGTCCTCCGCAGCGGACCCGGCCAGCCAGATCGCCTCCCGGCGCTGCAGGCCGAGGGAGTCGAACGCCCCCGCGGTGGCCAGGGCCTCCACCTGTGCGGCGGTGAGATCGGTGCGCCGTACGAGATCGTTCAGGTCGCGGTACGGCCCCCGGGCGTCGCGCTCGGCCACGATCCGCTCGGCCGTCTTCTCGCCGATCCCGGTGACGCCCGCGAGGCCCAGCCGCACGGCGAAGCGGCCGTCCCTGCGGTGCGCCGCGCTCTCGTCGGGCGCCTTCGGATCGAACGGATCCGCCTTCGTGCCGGGAGGACGCGGCGCGCGCTGGTGCACGCAGGCATCCAGACCGGTGCGCCCCGTCACGGCGGGGTCGACGGGTTCCAGGGTCTCGGTCGCACCGGACAGCCGGATGTCCGGGCGGCGCACCTCCACCCCGTGCCGCCGGGCGTCGCCGGTGAGCGTCGCCGCGGAGTAGAAGCCCATGGGCTGGGAGCGCAGGAGGCCGGCGAGGAACGCCGCGGGGTAGTGCAGCTTCAGCCAGGAGCTCGCATACACGAGCAGCGCGAAAGAGAGCGAGTGCGACTCCGCGAAGCCGAAATCGGAGAACGCCTGGATCTGCGCGTAGATGCGGTCGGAGGTCTCCTCGTCCAGCCCGTGCCGGCGCATGCCGGAGTACAGGCTCTCCCGGATGCTGTCGATCTTCTCCAGCCCCCGTTTCGAGCCCATCGCCCGACGCAGGGTGTCGGCCTCGTCGGCGGTGCAGTCGCCCAGAGTGGTCGCCATCTGGATGAGCTGTTCCTGGAACACCGGGATGCCCAGGGTGCGCTCGAGCACCGGCTTCAGCTTCGGGTGCGCGTAGACGACGGTCTCCTGGCCGAGCTTGCGACGCACGAACGGGTGCACCGCGCCGCCCTGGATGGGGCCGGGGCGGATGAGCGCGATCTGGATCGCGAGCTCGTAGAACTCCCGCGGCTGCAGACGGGGGAGGAGCCCCATCTGCGCGCGGGACTCGACCTGGAAAACTCCGATCGTGTCGGCGCGGCAGAGCATGTCGTAGACCGCGGGCTCCTCCTTGGGCAGCGAGTCCAGCGTCCACTCCTCGCCGGTGGCCTCGCGGACCAGGTCGAAGCAGTGCCGCAGGGCGGAGAGCATCCCGAGCCCCAGCAGATCGAACTTCACCAGGCCCATCCAGGCCGCCGCGTCCTTGTCCCACTGGATCACGGTGCGCTTGTCCATGCGGGCGTGCTCGACCGGGACGACCTCGCCGACGGGCCGCCGGGTCAGCACCATGCCGCCCGAGTGGATGCCCAGATGCCGGGGCGCCCGCAGCAGCTCGTCGGCGTAAGAGACCACCTGCTCCGGGATGTCGTGATCGGGCACGGGACTCAGATCCAGCCCCCAGCGCTCCACCTGACGCGACCAGGCGTCCTGCTGTCCCGGGGAATGCCCGAGGGCGCGGGCCATGTCGCGCACCGCGTTCTTCGGACGGTACTGGATGACGTTCGCGACCTGCGCCGCGTTCTCCCGGCCGTACTCCTCGTAGACCCACTGGATGATCTCCTCGCGCCGCCCCGAGTCGAAGTCCACGTCGATGTCGGGCTCCTCGGTGCGGGTCGTGGCGAGGAACCGCTCGAAGGGAAGCCCGTACAGGATCGGATCCACCGCGGTGATGCCGAGCAGATAGCAGACCACGCTCGCGGCGGCGGAACCGCGTCCCTGGCAGAGGATCCCTCGTCTCTTCGCCTCCGTGACGATCCCGTGCACGATGAGGAAGTAGCCGGGGAAGTCCTTCTCCTCGATCACGTCCAGCTCGCGGGCGATGCGGGCGCGGCCCTCGGCGGTGAGCGCCTTGGGGCCGCCCTCGGGATAGACCGAGGGCACCGCCGCCCAGACGAGGGCGCGCAGGTGGCTCATCGGGGTCTCGCCCGCAGGCACGCTCATGGTGGGCAGGGCGGGCTTGGCGCGACGCAGCGGGAAGGCGCACGCCTCGGCGATCTGCAGGCCATGCGCGATCGCCCCCGGATACCGGGCGAAGCGGGCCGCCATCTCCGCCCCCGACCGCAGATGGGCCGAGCCATGGGCCGGCAGCCAGCCCTCGAGCTCGCGCATGCTGCGGGTGGCGCGCACCGCGGAGATCGCCTCGGCGAGCTCCGCCCGATCGGGGGTGGCGTAGTGCACGTTGTTCGTCGCCACCACGGGCAGACGGTAGCGGGCGGCGAGCTCGGCGAGGGCGTCGTTGCGGCGGGTGTCCCGCGGATCCCCGTGGTCGATGAGCTCGACGGCGACCCGGTCCGCGCCGAACAGGTCGACGAGGGTGCGCAGCGCCCGCTCCGCCCCCTCCGGTCCTTCTCGTTCGAGGGCGGAGCGGACGGCGCCCTTGCGGCAGCCGGTGAGGATCGTCCAGTGTCCCTCCGCGCGGTTCGCGAGCGCTTCGATGTCATAGAACGGGCGCCCCTTCTCACCCCCGCGCAGCTGCGCCTCGGTGATCGCGGCGGACAGCCGGTGGTATCCCTCCTCTCCGCGGGCGAGCACGAGCAGATGCTGGCCCAGCGGATCCGGAAGACCGCGGCGCTCCGGAGGCGGCCGGCGCGCGGTGCCTCCCCGGGCGCCGGATTCGTCCGGCGCGGAGCCGGGGAGCGACAGCTCCGCGCCGAACACCGTCTGCAGCGGCGGGCCGGGATCGGCCTCCATCCCCGCCCCGGCGTCCTTCTCCGCGGTCAGGAGGGATTCGGCGGCTTCGGCGAAGGCCGCGGCTCCATAGAAGCCGTCGTGGTCGGTGATCGCGAGGGCGGTGAGCCCCAGCCGCTGCGCCTCGGCGATGAGGTCCTCGGGGGAGGAGGCCCCGTCGAGGAAGGAGTACGAGGAGTGGGCGTGCAGTTCGGCATAGGGCACGGCGTCCGCAGGCCGAGGGATCCGGCCCAGCCGGATCGGCGGGCGCTTGTGCATGCGGGACGGGGCGTCCACGGCGATCTGCTGATGCAGCGGCTCCTTCCCGCTGAGGGTGCGCTCGAGCGCCGACCAGGACATGTCCGGGTTGTGGAAGCCCATCAGTGGTACCTCCCCTCGGCCAGCCATCGCCCGCCGCGATCTTCTTCGGGATCGACGCCGCCCCCGCCGGCATCGGCGAGATGCAGCACGAGCCAGGCCCTGTCCTGCTCGTCGACGAGCTGCAGGCGCTCGCCGCGGAGCGCTCCCGTCGCATCCCCGCGCCGATCCCGCACCGGCCACGGCCCTGCCCAGGACCGCACCGGGCAGGAGTCCACCGCCGCCGGAGCCGCGCTGAGCAGACCCCGCGCATCGACGGAGACCGGGGTGCCGTCGGCAGCGGTCACCGTGATCGGCCGAGGCGGCACGAACACCTCCGCCGGGAGCGGGTCGGGCAGCTGTCCCGGCCAGGGGTGATCGGCGGGGCGCGCAGGCACCGCCCGCTCGCCCCAGGGGGTGAGCTGCTGCCGGTCGGCGACGAGGCGCCCTCCGGCGACGATCGCCGTGACCACGCCCTCGTGCCCCAGCAGGGTCTGCACCCGTGAGACCGCGTGGTGCAGGCGCTCGTCGGTGCCGGATCCGAACAGGCCCGGCTGGTGATGGGCGGCGTCGTCGACGGCCACCGGGGCGATCCGCACCCGGGCGATGCCGCGGAAGCGATGCGCCTCGTCGTCGTCGCCGGCCGCGGCGGCGGCCAGCGACTCCAGCTGCCAGCGCACCCGGTCGACGAGGTCCGAGGCCTCGAAGCACGTCGGATGCAGCCAGGTGCGCGAGGTCACCTCGTCGTCGTCGTCCGTGAGGTCGATCCGCACCTCCGTGCACACCAGAGAGGCCTTCGCGAGGGCCAGGATCACGGCATCGGCGCTCTGCCGGACGGCGAAGGCGATCTGGTCGGACTGGGCCAGCGGAGTCTCGAACTCGATCTCCGCGGCGAGTTCCGGATCCGGGGGGCGTGGAACCACGGGGCGGGAGTCCGCTCCTGCGGCCAGCGCATGCAGACGCGCCCCGTGCTCGCCGAAGCGCTCCCGCAGCCGTGCGGCCCCCAGGGCGGCGAGCTCGCCGAGGGTGCGCACACCGAGGCGGAGCAGCAGCGCCGTCACCTCCGGATCCTGCAGGGCGTGCACGGGCAGCGGAGCGAGGAACGCGGCGGACGCCCCGGCCTCCACCACGAGCACCGGATCCGCCCCGCGCGCGGCGAGCTCGGCGGTGAACGGACCGTCGGCGATCCCGATCCGCACGTCGGGATGCCCTTCCGACGCGAGCAGGGCGTGCAGGGCGCCGGCGGCCTCCGCCTCGCCGCCGTGGAAGCGGGCGATCCCGCGGGCGCGGAGCAGGGCGAGACCGGGGCGGAGCAGCTGCACGCCGGGGGCCTGCGCCTCGATCAGGCGCAGCACGGGGAGGAACGCGCGTTCGTCGCGGCCCGGATCCGCGGGGACGATGCGCAGGCTCGGCAGCAGCCCCTGCGCTTCGCGGCGGCGCTGCCCGATCCGCACCCCCTGCGCCCGCGCCGCCGCGCTGCAGGCGACGACCCTGTTCGCGTGCAGGATCGCCGCGGGCTCGGTCGAGGAGGCCCCCAGTGCGGCGCGCAGCGGCCAGTCGGGGAACCACAGCACGATCACCCGGACCGGTTCCCGCGTGGGGCCGCTCATCCGGCCACCGCCAGGAGCTCCGGCGCAGCGACGGACGGACGCGCATCGGCGGCCGCGGGCGGCCGCGGATCGGCGGAGGCGGACGGGAGCGGAACGAGCCGGGGCGTGACGGGGGCGATGACCTCGACCTCGCCGGGAGCACCGGATTCCACCCGGCCGTGGGGATCGGGCAGCCGCACGCGCACGCTCTGCGGGATCGGGGACCGCCGGGTGTGCGCGGTGACCGTCACCTCGCATTCCTCCAGGACTCCCCAGCCGTCGCCGAGCCCCTGCCAGCGGGGGTCGTGGACGCGGATCGACCCCTCGCTCTGGGGCCAGCCCGCGAACCCGGCGTCCGGGGTGCCCGCGACGGTTCCGGACACGACCAGCAGCGTGCAGCCGCGATCCCGCAGCCGGGCGTTCAGGCGGCTCAGCTCCGCCTCCCGCACGGCGGTGGAGGGGCGGACCGCGATGAGCGGGATCACCTCGCTCAGCGCGGAGACGACCGAGAGCCAGCGGGCACCGGGTGCGGGCACCAGCAGGAGTCGCTCCAGATCCACGCCGTGCCCGGCCAGCGCTTCCACGCCCAGGGTGGGCATGCCGACGGCGGCGCACCACGCCCCGGTGCGAGAGGCTCCGGCGAGCAGGGCGCCGATGAGTCCGGGGGAGGGCGAGAGCGAGTATGCGGTGCCGACCTGGAGGCCGCCTTCGGGCAGGATCGGCTCGAGCGCCGTGGGCACCGGGATCAGCGGCAGGTCGCTCCGTCGTCGCTGCATCCGGGTGATCTCCCGGCGCAGGCGCAGCACATCCGCGACCCGGTCGTCGGTGTCGGCGGCGGGGGCGATCATGGAAGCGAGAGCCATCCCCATGCACTCCATTCTCGAATATCTCTTCGAATACTGTAACGACAGAGACGACGATAATCCGTACATCCGACATGGTCGAATCGAATGGGAGCGAGGGGCGGACGGCTACGCCGGGCCGGTGCGGATCGAGTTCGACATCGCTCAGACGAGCGGGCCGGCCTCCTGGCGGACGTCCTCGTGCAGATGGGCGATGCGCAGCGCCGAGTCCGCATCACGGCGCAGCACGGCGGTGTTGCGGGACAGCTCGGGGGAGACCACGGCCCCCTGCGCATCCGTTCCGTCCACTCGCAGCCACCACGTCGCGACGACGACGCCGCCGATCTCCCGCACGCCGAGGTCGACGATCGTGAGGGCCGTCTCCGTCCAGGCCGGCGAGGGCGGATCCGACAGGCTCGAGGCCCTGCTCCGGCGCAGTGCGGCGAGCTCGTCCAGGCCGGTCACCAGCGGGTCCGCGGCGGAGTCGAAGATCGTCACGTCCTCGGCGAGACGGGCGTCGATCGCCGCGGGATCACCGCGCAGGTAGTCCTCGTACATCGCGGACAGCAGTCGGTGCACATCCGCATGCAGTGCGGCGGGGGAGGTCTGATCCATCGAGCGCGAGGCTACCAGCTGCACGTGCAAGGGCCGTCTGTCAACCCTTTGACCCTCTCCGGCCGCGCGGGTAGACAGGAGGTTCCGGCGACGCGATGCGGAGGAGGGACCCCATGCGGGTGAAAGCGGCGATGCAGTCCCTGATCCGGACGATCGGGAAGACCAAGGAGCTCGATCCGGCCGCGGAGAAGCTCAGCGGCTGGGTGGATGCGGCCACCCGATCCCCGGCCGTGAAGAACGCGCTCTCCGGAGCCTGGCTCGGTCATCAGGTGCACCCGATGCTCACCGACCTGCCGATCGGCGCCTGGGGCGCCGCCGCCGTGCTCGACCTCACGGGGGCGGATCCGGCGGCCTCGCGCCGCCTCGTCGGGCTCGGCATCCTCGCATCCGCGCCGACGGCGGCGGCAGGGGCGTCGGACTGGTCGGCCACGATCGGATCCGCCAAACGGGTGGGACTCGTCCACGCCGCAGCGAACGCGACCGCCTCCGCCCTGCAGATCACATCGTGGCTCCTGCGCCGCCGGGGGCACCACGGCGCAGGGAAGGCGCTCAGCCTGCTGGGGCTCGGGCTCACCCTGGGCTCGTCCTATCTCGGCGGCCACCTGTCGTTCGTGCGCGGCACCGGGGTCAATCACACGGCGTTCCAGCCGACGGTCCGGCGCTGGATCGACGTGGGCGCAGACGCCGATCTCGCCGAAGGCGCGCGGACACGGGTCATGGCGGGCGACGTCCCGGTGCTGCTGGTGCGCATCAACGCCCGGCTGCATGCGATCTCGGCCGTCTGCACGCACGCCGGCGGCCCCCTGGACGAGGGCGAGCTCGGGGCGGACGGGTGCGTCACCTGCCCGTGGCACGGCAGCCGGTTCCGCATCGACGACGGCGCGGTGCGGCGCGGACCGGCGAGCGTTCCCCAGCCGCGCTGGGAGGCGAAGGTCGAGGACGGGCGGATCCTGCTCCGCTCGGCCTGAAACGCTCCTCGGCCCGGTTCTCCACAGGGCAGGAACGCGCGCTCCGCGGATCTGCGAAGGTGGCCCGCATGGATCCTGCAGGCGTCATCGTCGTCCTTGCGCACCTCGGGCTGCTCGGCGTCGGCGTCCGGCTGACCGTGATCGACGTGAGCACGCACCGGCTCCCCGACCGGATCGTGCTGCCCGCGCTCGCCGGTGCGCTCCTGCTCGCGCTCGCCGGAGCGCTGTTCTCGACGATGGGCGGGCGGCTGCTCGGGGCGCTGTGGGGCATGCTGCTGCTCGGCGGCTTCTACGCCGTGCTGCGCGCGATCAGCCATGGCGGCATGGGCGGGGGCGACGTGAAGCTCGCCGCCCTGCTCGGCCTGGTGCTGGGATGGCATGGATGGTCGGCGCTCGTCGTCGGTGCCGCTGCGGCGTTCGTGCTCGGTGCCGTCCATGCGCTCGCGCTGCTCCTCCTGCGCCGCGCCACCCGGTCGACGCACATCGCGTTCGGGCCGTGGATGATCGTCGGCGGTGTGCTCGGCGTCGCCGCGGCGTGATCGCGCTCCTCGGCGACGCCGGGGGATTAGGGTGAGCACATGGCACTCGCACGGCTTCACGGCGGCCCGCTGGACGGGCAGATCATCCCCCTCGGATCGGCGGACGACGAGATCGCGGTCCCCTACAGCGAGACGCTGCTCGTCTACAACAAGCGCGGCGAGCCGACCCACACCGGAGAGCACGACGGGCCCACCGAGTACGCGTACTGGTACCAGGGATCCCAGGACGACCTCAATCCCGCGGATGTCTGAGCCCTCCCGCACCGTCGAGATCGAGCGCAAGTACGACGTCGACGGCAGTACCCCGCTGCCGTCGTGGGACGCGATCCCCGGTGTCGACGCGGTGTCCGAGGGCGAGCTCCGCGAGCTGGACGCACGCTACTTCGACACCTCCGGGGGAGACCTCGCGCGTGCCGGCGTCGCGCTGCGGCGCCGCAGCGGGGGACCGGATGAGGGGTGGCACGTCAAGGGCCCGCGCACCGGCGACGGGCGCGTCGAGCTGGGCTGGCCGCTCGGCGCCTCCGATGAGATGCCGGCGCCGCTCGCCGAGGTCGTCGCCCAGTGGACGACGGCGCCGCTGCTCCCTCTCGCCCGCATCGAGAACGCCCGCACGGCGTACCGGCTCCTCGGCCCCGGCGGCGTGGTCGCGGAGTTCGTCGACGACCGCGTCCGCGGCACGGATCTGCGCGGGCTCTTCGGCCCCGCGGGGACGACGCGCGAGTGGCGCGAATGGGAGATGGAGCTGGGCCCCGCGGCGCCTTCGGACCCGCAGGGCCGGAGCGCCTTCTTCCGTGCGGTGGAGCAGGCTGTGGCCGCAGCCGGCGGACGCCCGTCGCCGTCGGGATCGAAGCTGGCCCGCGCGCTCGGCTACTGAGGGCACGCCCGGGCCTGACAGCTCGGGCGAGGATCCGCAAGACCCTTCCCGCGGGTGCGGGAGGCGTGCTTGAGTGGGCAGCATGAGCAGCCCCGCGGTGCTGAGGTCCCTGCAGACGGTCGTCCCGGAGACGGTCCTGCACCAGAACGAGGTGCGCGACGTCTTCGCCGCGCAGCCGGAGCTGTCGCGGCTCGCGCGGCGCATCGTCAGCACGTCCTTCGACGGATCCGGCATCGACACCCGGCGCACGGTGCTCGGCGAGCTCACCCTGGCCGACACCGGGGCGGATCCCGTCTTCTTCGACCGGTCCACGGGGACCCTGCTGTCGCCCGCCACGGGCGTCCGCAACGACATCTACGTCCGTGAGGCCCGTCGGCTGTTCGTCGCCGCGGCGCGGGCGGCCCTCGACGCCGACCCGGAGATCGGCCCGGCCGACGTGACCCACGTGATCACCGTCTCCTGCACGGGCTTCCATGCGCCGGGGCCGGAGTACGAGATCGTGCGCGCGCTCGGCCTCTCGGACGCGGTGCAGCGCTTCCACCTGGGCTTCATGGGCTGCTACGCGTCGATGCCGGCGCTGCGGGCGGCGAGCCAGTTCTGCGCCGCGGATCCGGACGCCGTGGTGCTGGTGGTCAGCGTCGAGCTGTGCACGCTGCACCTGCGCTCCTCGGAGGATCCGGATGTGATCGTCGCCTCCTCGCTCTTCGCCGACGGGGCGGCGGCGGGCATCGTCACGGCCCGCCCGTCCGCCGTGCCCGGCCTGCGGCTCGATCGCTTCCACACCGCGATCGCCCCGGAGGGGGAGAAGGACATGGCGTGGACGATCGGCGACCACGGCTTCGAGATGATCCTCTCCCCGCGTGTGCCCCAGGTCATCGGCGAGACGATCGTGGCGGCGCTGCGTCCGCTGTACGCCGAGGAGCTGAGCGCCCCGTTCGAGGACGGCGCGATCGGCGAGCACGTGCGGCACTGGGCGATCCATCCCGGTGGGCGCAGCATCCTCGACCGCGTGCAGGACCGGCTGGGGCTCAGCGACGCGCAGCTGCACCCCGCGAGGGAGACCCTGCGGACGAACGGCAACATGTCGAGCGCGACCGTGCTCTTCGTGCTGCGGCGCATCCTCGAGGAGGAGGGCGCACAAGACGGGGATCGCGTGTCGGCGATGGCCTTCGGGCCCGGGCTGACCGCCGAGAGCGCCCTGATGACCGTGGTCGGCGCGGAAGGCGATGGGCGCTGACCTCTCCGCACGCGCCGTCGGCGTGAGCGAGCTCATGGACGATCCCGCCGCGGATGCGCGCATGCTGGAGCGCACCTATCGGCGATTCGGAGCGGTGAACGCGGTGGTGTCGCGGCCCGGGGCGCTCTATCGTGCGGATGTGCGCCCCCGGGCGCGGCGACGACGTGACACGGGATCCGGCCGGCTGCGGATCCTCGACGTGGGGGCCGGCGGCGGGGATCTGTGCCGCGCGCTCGCCGTCCGCCTTCGCCGTGACGGGTTCCCGGCCGAGATCACGGCGCTCGACGTGGATCCGCGTGCCGTGTCCTGGGCGCAGGCGCACGATCGGGGCGCCGGCATCGGGTATCGCTGCGCACCCGTGGCGGAGCTGGTCCGCGACGGGGAGGTGTTCGACGTGGTGCTGTCGAACCACGTGCTGCATCACCTGGACGAGGACGGCCTTGCCGGGATGCTGGAGGACACCCGACGTCTCGCTGCCCCGCACGGGCTCGTCGCGCATCACGACATCTCCCGCAGCAGGGGCGGATACGTCGCGTTCGCGGCGGGGACGTGGCTGCTCGCCGGCACGGTCCTGGCCGGGTCGTTCATCCGCGAGGACGGTCTGACCAGCATCCGCCGCTCCTACACTCCCGACGAGCTCGCCGCCGTCGCGCCGGCCGGATGGGAGGTGCGCCGCGGATTCCCCTCGCGGCTGGAACTGCGCTGGGAGCAGGACGATGCCGTCGCCTGAACCTGTGCTCGATCACGAGGTCGTCGTCGTCGGCGCCGGCCCCGTGGGGCTGCTGCTGGCCTGCCTGCTCGCGCAGGAGGGCATCGACGTCGTGGTCTGCGAGCAGCGCGACGGCGAAGACGCCCGCAGCCGGGCGATCGGGATCCACCCGCCCGGGCTGGAGGTGCTCGAGCGGGCGGGGGTCGGGGCTGCCGCGCGCGCCGAGGCGCTGGCGCTCACCGGAGGCGACGTGCTCAGTCGCGGGAGGGTGCTCGCATCGCTCGCGTTCTCCGCGGCGAGGCCGGTGCTGGTGCTCCCGCAGCGGCGCACCCACGCGCTGCTGCGGGAGCGGCTCGACACGATGGCGCCGACGGTGCTGCAGGCGGGCCGTGCCGTGCGAGGCGTGCGCGACGAGGGTGACTTCGTACGGCTCCGGATCGATGCGGGCGGAAGACGCCGCGAGCTCACGGCCGCCTTCGCCGTGCTCGCGGACGGCGTGCACAGCGGCCTGCGCACCGAGCTCGGCATCGCCTGGCGGCGACGCGCGGGGCGTGCGCGGTACGCGATGGCCGACGTCCCGGATCCGCAGGCGGGGACCAGGGCACTGCTGCACTGCGGGCCCGCGGGTCTGGTGGAGTCGTTCCCGCTGCCGGCGGGCATGCGGCGATGGGTGGTCCGCTCGGCCGACGGTGAAGACCTCGCCACCGGGTCCGGATTCCGAGACGCGATCCGCCGACGCACGGGGGAGGATCCCGAGATCGGATCCGACGTCGCGCCGGTCGCGTTCGTGGCCGCGCAGCACCTCGCCGGCGCGGCGGCGCGGGGCCGTATCGCGCTGGTCGGCGACGCCGCCCACGAGATCAGTCCGATCGGCGGACAGGGGATGAACCTGGGCTGGGTCGACGCGGGCCGGCTCGCGACGACGCTGCGCGATGCGCTCGCCCGACGTGACGCGGATCTCGGCGACTACGCGCGCGTGACGGTGCGCGCGGCACGGGCCGCCCAGCGACGCAGCGCGTTCTACATGGCGATGGGCGCCCCGGCGGGCGGACTCCCGCTGCTCCTGCGCGAGACGGTGATCCGCACCCTCGGCTCGCGTCCGCTGCAGAGCTGGGCGGCGGGCCTGGTCACGATGCGCGGACTCTGAGCGCCGCCGGGACGACGAGGGCCGGCCGCGCAGGAAGCGCGACCGGCCCTCGTCCCGATCGGGATCCGATCAGAGGTTGATCATGTGGCCTGCGAGGCCGTGGAAGGCCTCCTGCAGGGCCTCGGACAGCGTCGGGTGCGTGTGCACGTTGCGGGCCGCCTCGAGAGCGGTGAGGTCCCACTTCTGCGCGAGGGTCAGCTCGGGCAGGAGCTCGGACACGTCGGGGCCGATCAGGTGCCCGCCGATGAGCTCCAGGTGCTCGGCGTCGGCGATGAGCTTGACGAAGCCGACCGGCTCGCCCAGGCCGTTCGCCTTGCCGTTCGCGCTGAACGGGAACTTCGCGACCTTGATCTCGCGGCCCTCGGCGCGCGCCTGCTCCTCGGTGAGGCCGAAGCTGGCCACCTGCGGCTGGCAGAACGTGGCGCGCGGCATCATGCGGTAGTCGCCCAGCGTCATGGTCTCGGCCTTGCCGATGGTCTCGGCGGCCACGACCGCCTGGGCCTCGGCGACATGGGCGAGCTGCAGCTTGGCGGTCACGTCGCCGATGGCGTAGATGCCGTCGACGTTGGTGCGCATGTGGTCGTCGATGTCGATGGCGCCGCGGTCGGTGAGCTTCACGCCGGTCTTGTCGAGGCCGTAGCCGTCGACGTTCGGCGCGAAGCCGACCGACATCAGGACCTTGCCGGCGGTGATCTCGCCGGGCTGGCCGTCGCGGGTCTCGTACGTGACGTGCACGGAGGAGCCGTTGTCGGTCACGGTCTTCACCGCGGTGGAGGTGAGGATGTCGATGCCGAGCTTCTTGTACTGCTTCTGGATCTCCTTGGAGACCTCGACGTCCTCGTTCGGGAGGGCGCGGTCGAGGAACTCGATGATGGTGACCTTGACGCCGTAGTTCGCCAGGACGTAGCCGAACTCCATGCCGATCGCGCCGGCGCCGACGATGACGATCGACTCGGGCAGGTCGCGGGTGAGGATCTGCTCCTCGAAGGTCACGACGTTGTCGCTGAGCTGCACGCCCGGGAGCAGGCGCACGGTCGAGCCGGTGGCGATGATCACGTTGTCGAACGTGAGCTCCTCGGTCGACCCGTCCGACTTGGCGACCGAGATCGACTTCGGACCGGTGAAGGTGCCGCGGCCGTCGTACTCGGTGACCTTGTTCTTCTTCATCAGGAAGTGGATGCCCTTGACGTGGGTCTCCGCGACCTTGCGGCTGCGGTCGAACGCCGCGCCGAAGTCGAAGTGCACGTCGCCGGAGATGCCGAAGAACTCCGCCTTGTGGGTGAAGGTGTGCGCGATCTCGGCGTTCTTGAGGAGCGACTTCGAAGGGATGCACCCCACGTTGAGGCAGATGCCGCCCCAGTACTTCTCCTCGATGATCGCGGTGGACAGGCCGAGCTGGGCGCTGCGGACAGCGGCGACGTAGCCGCCGGGGCCAGCGCCGAGGATGACGACGTCGTAGTGTGGCATGCCCCCAGCCTACCGTTCGCCGAAGGCGCTCCGGGCGGAGGTTGCGGGCCTGAACCGGCTCCCGATGGCGGCGGGCTTCCGATAGGCTGGAACGCCAGAGGAGGGGTGCACAGTGACTCAGAACGACGTTCCCGAAGGCGCCGTCCGCCGCGGCGGAGAACCCGCGCACGACACCACGCAGACGTTCGGACACGACTCCGACCTGTCGTTCGTCCCGTTCGGCGCCGAGCTGACGGAGGTCGAGCAGGCCGCGATCGCGGCGCTCCCTTCCGGCTCGGCCCTGCTGCTGGTCCGCTCCGGCGCGCTCGCCGGTGCCCGTTACCTGCTGGACACCGCGGTGACCACGGTCGGCCGGCACCCCGAAGCCGACATCTTCTTCGACGACGTGACCGTGTCGCGCCGTCACGCCGAGGTCATCCGCACCGGCACGGCGTTCGAGATCATCGACCAGCGCTCGCTGAACGGGACCTACGTGAACGGCGAGCGGGTGGACCGCAGCGCGCTGCGGAACGGGTACGAGGTGCGGGTCGGCAAGTTCCGGCTGAACTTCTTCGCCTCGCCCGTGGACCTCGCGCAGGCGAACGACTGATGGCGGCATCAGCCGCCGAGCGCGCCGCCCCGGCAGGGCTGCTGAGCATCGGCCAGGTGCTGGCGCGCCTCACCCCGGAGTTCCCCGATGTGCGCGCCTCGAAGCTGCGCTTCCTCGAGGAGAAGGGGATCGTGAACCCGGTGCGCACCGCGTCCGGGTATCGCAAGTTCTCCGCGGCCGACCTCGAGCGCATCCGCATCGCCCTCACCCTGCAGCGCGACCAGTACCTGCCGCTCAAGGTGATCCGCGAGCACCTCGACGCCCTCGAGGCGTCCGGTGCGACGCCGGAGCTTCCGGCGTCGATCGTGCACGGCCCGCGACGCTACCGTCGCGATGAGCTGGTGAGCGCCGCAGGCGCCACGCACGCCCTGCTGGGCGACGCCGTCTCGAGTGGCATGCTGCCGGCGGCTGAGGCCTACCCCGAGTCCGCGGTGTCCCTGCTGCGGGCGCTCGTGGCTCTGGAGGGGCACGGCATCGGGCCGCGCCATCTCCGGCCCCTGCGGCAGAGCGCCGAGCGCGACGTGGCGCTGGTGCAGTCGGCGCTGTCTGCTCTGCTGCGCCGCACGGACACGCCGTCGCGCGCACGGGCGAGCGAGATGGCCCCGGAGCTGGCCTCCCGCCTGGACGAGGTGCGCGCCCTGCTGGTCAAGGACGGCATCGGCCGACTGCTGTCGTAACGAACTGATTGCGACACACCCTCCGCTCCCACCGGATGTCGTTGTCGCCGGTGCTGGGCTGTTCTAGCGTGGAGTCATCGACTTTCAGGTTGTGGTTGAAGGATCTTGTGCCTTCGGGATTGAGGAGGATGCCATGAGCGCCGAGGAACGGGGCGATGGACCGTCGTTCGGGGACGATCTCCTCTTCACCGACGGCCTCCCGGCCATGGACGACGAGGTGGGGTACCGCGGTGCGGTGGCCGCCCGCGCCGCCGGCATCACCTACCGTCAGCTCGACTACTGGGCCCGCACCGAGCTGGTCGTCCCGACCGTCCGCGGAGCGAGCGGATCCGGATCCCAGCGCCTCTACGGCTTCCGCGACATCCTCGTCCTGAAGCTCGTCAAGGAGCTGCTGAACACGGGCATCTCGCTGCAGCAGATCCGCACGGCCGTCGATCAGCTCCGTGCCGCCGGGATCCGCGATCTCGCCGGCACCACGCTGATGAGCGACGGCGCGTCGGTGTACCTGTGCACGTCGAACGACGAGGTCATCGACCTCCTCAGCCGCGGCCAGGGCGTGTTCGGCATCGCCGTGGGCAAGGTCTTCCACGAGGTCGAGGCGACGCTCGTCGAGTTCGACGCACTCGTGCCGGATCCCCTCGACGACCTCGCCGCGCGCCGCGCCCGTCGCACCGCCTGAGCACCACTCCTCAAGCGAAAGAGCCGGCCCCCGAGGGGACCGGCTCTTTCGCTGTGCGCGGTCGTCGCTATCGGCGCGTCAGACGCGCGTGTCGTCGGGCAGGGCGATGCGCCCCGTGCGGATCACGCGGTCCAGGAGGGTGTCGAAGTCGGCCGCGAGCTCCTGCGCGGAGTCGCCGGGCCAGATGTGCAGCGGCTTCGCCGCGCCCTGCGCCTGCTGCAGGGAGGTGCGCTCGGGCAGCTGCGGGCTCAGTACGAGAGGGCCGAACATGTCGCGCAGCTCCTTGATCCGGAACTGGTGCTCGATCGACTGCGGCCGCACGCGGTTGACCACGATGCCGAGCGGCTGCAGACGGGGCGAGAGGCCGCGACGGATCTCCTCGATCGCACGGAGGGCGCGGTCGGCGGCGGCGACGGAGAACAGTCCCGGCTCGGTGACGACCATGACGCGGTCGCTGGCAGCCCAGGCCGTGCGGGTGAGCGCGTTCAGCGACGGTGCACAGTCGATGAGCACGAGGTCGTAGTCGGCCTCGACGGCCGCGAGGGCCTCCTCGAGCTTCCAGACGTCGCGCACGCTCGGGTGCGGGCCGTCGAAGTTGATCGCGGACGGGCTCCCGATGAGCACGTCGATGGTTCCGGGGTGCACCTTGGCCCAGCCGGAGGAGGTGATGGCCTGTCGGACCACCTTCTCCTTGGGGTTGGCCAGGACATCGGCGATGTTGAGACGGCCGGCGACCTGGATGTCCATGCCGGTGGAGACGTCGGACTGCGGATCGAGGTCGACCACGAGGGTCCGGACACCGCGGGCGAACGCCGCCGAGGCGAGGCCGAGGGTCACGGTCGTCTTGCCGACACCGCCCTTGAGGGAACTGACGCTGAGTACGTGCACGGACTCCACGTTACCTTCCTCTAGGCTGAGGAAACACTCAGCCCCCCGATGCGCGTCGTCGCGCAGAACAGTGTTCGAGGTGCCATGTTCCAAAAGATCCTTGTGGCCAATCGTGGTGAGATCGCCATTCGCGCGTTCCGAGCCGCTTTCGAGGTGGGTGCGAAGACGGTCGCCGTCTTCCCCTGGGAGGACCGCGGGTCTCTCCACCGCCAGAAGGCGGACGAGTCCTATCAGATCGGCGAGGTCGGGCACCCGGTGCGGGCGTACCTCGACGTCGAGGAGATCATCCGCGTGGCGCTGTCCAGCGGCGCGGACGCGATCTACCCCGGCTACGGCTTCCTGTCGGAGAACCCCGAGCTGGCCGCTCGCGCGGCGGAGAACGGCATCGCCTTCATCGGCCCGCCGGCGCGCGTGCTGGAGATGGCCGGCAACAAGGTGACCGCGAAGCAGCATGCGGTCGCCGCGGGCGTCCCGGTGCTGCGCTCGACCGACGCCTCGGATGATGTCGACGCACTGGTCGCGCAGGCGGAGGGGATCGGATTCCCGATCTTCGTCAAGGCGGTCGCCGGAGGCGGAGGGCGCGGCATGCGCCGCGTCGAGTCGATCGGCGATCTCGCGCCGGCGCTGGCCGAGGCCATGCGGGAGGCGGGGAGCGCGTTCGGCGACCCCCGGGTCTTCCTGGAGCAGGCGGTGCAGCGTCCGCGGCACATCGAGGTGCAGGTGCTCGCGGACGGCACGGGGAACACCGTGCACCTCTTCGAGCGCGACTGCTCGGTGCAGCGGCGTCACCAGAAGGTGGTCGAGATCGCCCCGGCCCCGAACCTCGACGAGTCGATCCGCACGGCGCTGCATCGGCACGCCGTGGCCTTCGCCCGCTCCATCGGCTACGAGAACGCCGGCACGGTCGAGTTCCTGCTGGAGACGGCGGGGGAGCGCGCCGGCGAGGTCGTGTTCATCGAGATGAACCCGCGGATCCAGGTCGAGCACACGGTCACCGAGGAGGTCACCGACGTCGACCTCGTGCAGTCGCAGATCCGGATCGCGGCGGGGGAGACGCTCATCGACCTGGGCCTGGAGCAGGACGACATCCAGCTCCGCGGCGCGGCGCTCCAGTGCCGCATCACGACCGAGGACCCGGCACAGGGCTTCCGCCCCGACACCGGCCGCATCACGACCTACCGCTCACCCGGCGGGGCGGGGATCCGCCTCGACGGAGGCACGACGGCGGCGGGATCGCAGATCAGCCCGCACTTCGACTCGATGCTCGCGAAGCTCACCTGTCGTGGCCGTGACTTCCCCGCCGCGGTCGCTCGCGCGAAGCGCGCCCTCGCCGAGTTCCGCATCCGTGGGGTCTCCACCAACATCCCCTTCCTGCGCGCCGTGCTGGACGACCCGGCCTTCGTCGTCGGCGACCTCTCGACGCTGTTCATCGAGGAGCGGCCGCAGCTGCTCACCAGCAACCCCTCGAGGGATCGCGCGACCCGGCTCCTGAAGTGGCTCGGCGACGTGACGGTGAACCGGCCCTACGGCGACAAGCCGCTGTCCCCGTCGCCGGGCAGCAAGCTGCCGGCCATCGATCTGAGCGCGGCGCCGCCCGCCGGTGCACGCGATCGGCTGCTGCAGCTCGGTCCGGCGGGCTTCGCGCGTGCCCTGCGCGAGCAGACGGCGCTCGCGGTGACGGAGACGACGTTCCGCGACGCGCATCAGTCCCTGCTCGCCACCCGGGTGCGCACGCGCGACCTGGTGCGGGTGGCGCCGCACGTGGCGCGCATGACGCCGCAGCTGCTCTCGATCGAGGCATGGGGCGGCGCCACCTACGACGTCGCGCTGCGCTTCCTCGCCGAGGACCCGTGGGAGCGCCTGGAGGCGCTGCGCGAGGCGCTGCCCAACATCCCGCTGCAGATGCTGCTGCGCGGTCGCAACACGGTGGGGTACACGCCGCGTCCGGTCGAGGTCACGAACGCTTTCGTGCGCGAGGCCGCGTCGACCGGGGTGGACATCTTCCGCATCTTCGACGCGCTCAACGACGTCGCGCAGATGCGCCCCGCGATCGATGCGGTGCTGGAGACGGGGACCGCGGTCGCCGAGGTCGCGCTCTGCTACACCGGCGACCTGCTGGATCCCGCGGAGGACCTGTACACGCTCGACTACTACCTGCGCCTCGCGGAGCAGATCGTCGAGTCCGGCGCCCACATCCTCGCGATCAAGGACATGGCGGGGCTGCTCCGGCCTGCGGCGGCCGCGCGACTCGTCGCCGCGCTGCGAGAGCGGTTCGACCTTCCTGTCCAGGTGCACACGCACGACACCGCGGGCGGGCAGCTCGCCACGCTGCTGGCGGCGAGTGCCGCCGGCGCCGACGCGGTCGACGCGGCCGCGGCTCCCATGTCCGGCACGACCAGTCAGCCGTCGCTGTCGGCGCTCGTGGCGGCGCTCGCGCACACCGACCGCGACACCGGGCTGGATCTCCAGGCGGTCAGCGACCTGGAGCCCTATTGGGAGGGCGTGCGTCAGCTCTACCGTCCCTTCGAATCGGGTCTCCCCGCTCCGACCGGGCGGGTGTACCACCACGAGATCCCGGGCGGACAGCTGTCGAACCTGCGGCAGCAGGCGATCGCCCTGGGCCTCGCGGACCACTTCGAGCGCATCGAGGACATGTACGCCGCGGCGGACCGGATCCTCGGGCGGATCCCCAAGGTGACCCCGTCGTCGAAGGTCGTGGGCGATCTCGCACTGGCCCTCGTCGCCGCCGGCGCCGACCCGGCCGACTTCGAGCAGAACCCGCAGAACTACGACATCCCCGACTCGGTGGTCGGCTTCATGGCCGGTGAGCTGGGCGACCTGCCCGGCGGATGGCCCGAGCCGTTCCGCTCCAAGGCGCTGGCCGGCCGCACCGTGTCGATCGACGTGGTCCCCCTCTCGGAGGAGGAGCAGCGCGCGCTCGACGGGGAGAGCCTGGAGCGGCGCCGTACGCTCAACCACCTGCTCTTCCCCGGGCCCGCCGCGGAGTTCGAGCGCACCCGCGCGGCGTTCGGAGATCTCTCCGCCCTCGGCACGCCCGACTACCTGTACGGGCTCATCCCCGGCGAGGAGCATGTCGCGGAGATCGATCCGGGCGTCCAGCTCTACGTGGGCCTCGAGGCGATCGGCGAGGCTGACGAGAAGGGCATCCGCACCGTGATGACCACGCTCAACGGGCAGCTGCGCCCGGTGTTCGTGCGGGATCGCTCGATCAAGGTCGACGCGCGCGAGGTGGAGAAGGCCGACACGTCGAAGCCCGGCCAGGTGGCGGCGCCCTTCTCGGGAGTGGTGACGTTGAAGGCCGAGGTCGGCGCCACCGTGACCGCCGGCGAGCCGGTCGCCTCGATCGAGGCGATGAAGATGGAGGCGGCGATCACCGCTCCGGTCGACGGCGTCGTCGAGCGCCTCGCGATCGGGGCCACGCAGCAGGTCGACGCGGGGGATCTGCTCATCGTCATCCGGCCAACGCAGGCGGCCTGACGCTCCGGCGGGCGGCGCCGTGCCGCCGCCCGCCCGGGCTCCCCGTCGTGTGCGCGTCCATGAGCGTGCACTAATCTTGTGCGGGCGATGCGCTCGGCCAGAGCGCGTCGCGGGGGAGAAGCAGAGCACCATGACCACAGACCGCAGACATACGCAGAGCGAGGACGCCGAGGATACGCTCGGGGTCCTCGACAGCACCGGCGCCATCGGCACGGCCGACATCGGGCTGCTCGGCGAGGCGACCGCACAGGTCCCCGTCGCGCTTCCCGTCACCGACGAGGACGATCTCGTCGACGACGATGTGACCGAGGGCGAGGCGTTCGCCGACCTCGTGCTCGAAGCAGATCCTGCCGCGTTCGTCCGGGAGGACGACGGCATCGGCCGGATCCACCAGGGCGCGGGCATCTCCGACATCGTGATCGAGATCCCCGCGATCGCCGCGGACGAGGCGGTCGTCGTGGCGGAGCTCGTCGACAACGACAAATCCGCGGAGGAGCCGACGTCGACCGCCGTACCCGAGGGCGACGTGGACGACGCGCCCGAGGGCGTCGCTGAGCACGCACCGGGTCAGGACGCGAGCCCTGAGCCCGACGAGGAGCCGGAGTCCGACGCGTCACCGGAGCCGGAGTCGGAATCCGAAGAGGAGCCCGAGCCGGAGTCCGACGTCGCACCGGTCGACGCGGACGCGCATCCCGACGAGGTCGACGCCGCCGCCGACGCCGCGCCCGAGGACCTCCCCGTCGCGGACGTCGCGGACGCCCCTGAGGAGCCGTACGCGGAGCCGGACCCGGTCTCCGAGGTCTCGGAGCGCGCTGCCGGTCCCGCCGAGGACCGCACCGCCCGCGAATCCGAGGACATCGAGGTCGAGGACAAGGGATCCGGATCCTTCGCTGCCCGGCCCACGCCCGCCGAGCCGACCCCGCCGGCCGCGGACCTGTCCGAGGTCCCGGTCGACGCCGATCCTGCGGACGGGACCTCCGACGAGGCGGTCGTGCTGCGCGCGGTCGAGCCCGTTCTCGCGCCGGTCCCCGCGGCGCACATCGCCGCTCCCGCGGTCGAGGAGGAGATCATGCCCGATGATCACGCCCGTGTGCCCGAGCCCGAGCTCGCCGCGCGCCGGCTGGACCAGCTGAGCGACCGGCAGAGGGAGAGCGCGGATCTGCTCACCGCCGACCGGCTGCTGGACACGTCGCGCCTCGCGGGGCCCGAGCCGGAAGGGCTGTGGAGCCACCTGCTGTACACGATCTCCGGCCGCCGCATCAACCTCGGCGACGGCAAGCGCGCGCAGCAGCGGAAGGCGCTGAGCGCCCGCATCGCCGCGCCCCTGCCCGGAACGGCCCGTTTCGTCCCGGTGCTGAGCCGCAAGGGAGGCGTGGGCAAGACGACCGTGACGGCGCTGCTCGGCATGGCGCTCGCGGACGCCCGCGAGGACCGGGTCATCGCGGTCGACGCGAACCCCGACCGCGGCACGCTCGCCGATCGCATCGCGCGCACCAACACCAAGACCGTGCGCGACCTGGTGCGCATCCACGACCAGGTCACCGGCTACCACGACATCTCCGCCGTGGTCTCCCGGGACGCGACCCGTCTGGACGTGCTCGCGTCGGACACCGATCCGCGCGTCTCGGAGGCGTTCAACGACGAGGACTACGACCAGGTCGCCTCGGTCGCCGCCCACTACTACTCGCTCGTGCTCACCGACACCGGCACCGGAATCGTGCACGCGGTGATGGGGGCGACGCTGGATCGCGCCGACACCATCGTGATCGTGGCCGGCCTCAGCGTCGACGAGGCGCGTCTCGCCTCCGAGACGCTGACGTGGCTGGAGACCAACGGCTATGCGGACAAGGTCCGCGACGCCGTCGTGGTGCTCAATCAGTCCACCCCCGGATCCCCGATGGTCCGGCTGAGCGAGCTCGAGGCGCACTTCCGCACCCGGGTCGCGCATGTGCTGCGGATCCCGTACGACCCGCGCATCGCCGCGGGCAGTGCGATCTCGTTCGCGGCGCTCCAGCCCGAGACCCGGCAGGCGGCACGCGAGCTGGCGGCGGTCGTGGTCGAGGGCCTGAGAGCGCAGGCCGCCTGATGACGGTCCGTGAGATCCGCCTGTTCGGCGACCCCGTGCTGCGCACCGTCTGCGCCGAGATCGAGACCATCGACGACGGCGTGCGTGCGCTCGTCGCCGACCTCGTCGACACCGTCGAGCTGCCGGGGCGCGCCGGCGTCGCCGCCCCTCAGATCGGGGTGGCGCTGCGGGCGTTCAGCTACAACATCGACGGCGACATCGGCTACGTGCTGAACCCGGTGCTCACGGAGGTGCGCGGCGAGCCCGTGCCCACGGGCGAGGGCTGCCTCTCGGTGCCGGGTCTCTGGCATGATGCGCTGCGGCACCCGTGGGCCCGTGTGGAGGGCATCGATCTCGACGGCGAGCCCGTCGTGCTCGAAGGGGAGGGTCTTCTCGCGCAGGCGCTGCAGCACGAGACCGACCACCTCGACGGGAAGGTGTACCTGTCCCGGCTGGATCCGGAGACGCGCAGGATCGCGATGCGCGAGGTGCGCGAGAGCTCCTGGTTCTGACGCGGCGCGTCGCGACGAACGAGGAAGGCCCGGGGATCCGCAGCGGATCCCCGGGCCTTCCTCGTCGAGGCACTCAGCCCAGCGGCACCGTCGTGGTGGCGGTGGTCTCGTTGTAGATCTCGGCGACCTGCGGGGCGAAGTCCTTGAGGATCACGTTCCGCTTGATCGACAGCTTCGGGGTCAGGTGGCCGCTGGCCTCCGTCCACTCCGTCGGCAGGATGGTGAACTTGCGGATCGACTCGGCCCGCGACACCCGGGTGTTCGCGGTGTCGATCGCGCGCTGCACCTCGGCGCGCACCGCGTCGTTCGTCGCGGCGTCGGCGAGGGACATGTCGGCGGGCAGGCCGTTGTTCGCGAGCCAGGCCGGCAGCATCTCCGGGTCGAGCGTCACGAGGGCGCCGATGAACGGCTTCTGGTCGCCGACGACGACCACCTGGCCGACGA
This sequence comes from Microbacterium azadirachtae, assembly GCF_000956545.1. GTDB lineage: Bacteria > Actinomycetota > Actinomycetes > Actinomycetales > Microbacteriaceae > Microbacterium > Microbacterium azadirachtae. The sequence goes on along the minus strand of NZ_JYIT01000086.1, from coordinate 243,279 downwards.
TCGGGTTGGCGCGGATCGGATCCTCCAGCGCTGCGGGGGAGACGTTCTTCCCGCCCGCGGTCACGATGATCTCCTTCTTGCGCCCGGTGATGGTGAGGAAGCCGTCGTCGTCGAACGATCCCAGGTCGCCGGTGCGGAACCAGCCGTCGTCGAACGCCGCCTCCGTGGCCTCGGGGTTGTTCCAGTACTCCTTGAACACGTTGACGCCGCGCACCTCGATCTCGCCGTCATCGGCGAGGCGCAGGCCCACGCCCGGCAGTGCGGGGCCGACGGTGCCGATCTTCGCCTTGTGCGCGGTGTTCACGGTCGCGGGCGCGGTGGTCTCCGTGAGTCCGTAGCCCTCCAGGATCGTGATGCCCAGGCTGTGGAAGAAGTGGCCGAGCCGGGCGCCGAGCGGCGCCGAGCCGGAGATCGCATACTGCACGTTGCCGCCCATCGCGGCGCGCAGCTTCGCGTACACGAGCTTGTCGAACAGGGCGAACTTGATCCGCATCCCGAGCGGGATCTTCGCGCCCTCCTCGAGGAGGCGGGAGTGCTCGATGGCCACGGCGGCGGCGGCGCGGAAGATCTTGCCCTTGCCCTCGCCCTCCGCCTTCTGCTCGGCGGAGTTGTACACCTTCTCGAAGACGCGCGGCACGGCGAGCAGGAACGTGGGCTTGAAGGAGCCGAGGGCGGGGAGCAGCTGCTTCGTGTCCGGCTGGTGTCCGGTGCGCACGCCCGCGTGGATGTCCAGGATGGAGATGAACCGGGCGAACACGTGCGCCGTGGTGATGAACAGCACGGTCGACGCGCCCTGGATCGAGACCACGTCGTCGAGCGACTTGGCCGCGTTGCGGGAGAGCTCGACGAAGTTGCTGTGCGTGAGCACGCAGCCCTTCGGGCGTCCCGTCGAGCCCGACGTGTAGATGAGCGTGGCGATGTCGGCGCCGTTCGCGATGTTGCGCCGGCGCTCGATCTCGTCGTCGGCCACCTCGGAGCCCTGCGCCGTGAGCTGGGCGATGGCCCCCAGGTGCATCTGCCAGACGTCGCGGATGAGGGGCAGATCTCCGCGGACCTCGTCGAAGCGCGTGAAGTGCTCGGGAGACTCGACCAGGAGCGAGATCGCTCCCGAGTCCTCCAGGATCCACTGGATCTGCGACGGCGAGCTGGTCTCGTAGATGGGCACCATGACCGCGCCGGCGTAGAAGAGGGCGAAGTCGACCAGCGTCCACTCGTAGGTGGTGCGAGCCAGGAAGCCCACCTTCTCGCCCGGCTGGATGCCGGCGGCGACGAAGCCCTTCGCGAGGGCGACGACCTGGGTGCGGAACTCGCTCGCCGTGATGTCGCGCCAGCCACCCCGCTCCGGGACGGAGAACAGCGCGAGATTCGGGGTCTTCTGCACCCGCTGCTCCAGGAGATCGGTGATGTTGTCCTCGGGTGCGGCTTTCACGATCGCGGGGACTTCGAACTGGACCACGGCAACTCCTTCGGGGCCGGACGGGTACGTGCTTCTCAGGAGTCTATGCCACGCGGCGCCTGGGGACGAGGCGGCACCGGTGGGATCCAGTCGCACGAAGTGTGAAACTGCGTCGCACGGCTCGAGCTCGCCCTCGTCAGGGCCGCGACGGCGGGATAGACTGCGGGCGATGATCTACTGGTTCATGAAGTACATCGCCATCGGTCCGCTGGTGAAGGCGATCTTCCGCCCGTGGATCGTGGGCCGTCAGCACGTTCCCGCGACGGGGGCGGCGATCATGGCGAGCAACCACCTGTCCTTCTCCGATTCGATCTTCCTGCCGCTCATGCTCGATCGGAAGATGTCGTTCCTCGCCAAGAGCGACTACTTCACCGGCAAGGGCCTGAAGGGGTGGGCTACCCGCATGTTCATGAAGGGCACCGGCCAGCTGCCCATCGACCGGTCGGGCGGCAAGGCCTCGGAAGCGTCGCTGAACACGGGCCTCAGCGTGCTCGGACGCGGGGATCTGCTCGGGATCTATCCCGAAGGCACCCGCAGCCCCGACGGCAAGCTCTACCGCGGACGCACCGGGATCGCCCGGATGGCGCTCGAGGCCAAGGTCCCGGTGATCCCGGTGGTGATGGTCGACACGGACATCGCGATGCCGACCGGGCAGCGCATCCCGCGCATCATGCGCGTGGGCATGGTGATCGGCGAACCCCTGGACTTCTCCCGCTACGCCGGGATGGAGAACGACCGCTACATCCTCCGCTCGGTCACGGACGAGATCATGGTCGCCCTCCAGCGCCTGGGGGAGCAGCACTATGAGGACGTGTACGCGTCGACGGTCAAGGAGCGCCTCGCGGCGCAGGCGTCGTAGCCGGCGCCGGGCGGGCTTCACAGAGCGATCGGCACCCTTCGCGGCACTCTAGGATGGGGGGATGCCTCAGCCTCTCGATCTCGACTCGTGGCGCGCCCTCCCGATCAAGCAGCAGCCCCAATGGCCCGACGCCGAGCGCGTCGCCGAGGTCTCCGCCCAGATCGAGGCCCTTCCGCCGCTCGTGTTCGCCGGTGAGGTCGACAACCTCCGCGACCGTCTCGCCCGCGCGGCGAGCGGGAAGGCGTTCCTGCTGCAGGGCGGCGACTGCGCCGAGACCTTCGCGGGGGCGACCGCCGACCAGATCCGCAACCGCATCAAGACGGTACTGCAGATGGCGGTGGTGCTGACGTACGGCGCCTCGATGCCCGTGGTGAAGATGGGGCGCATGGCGGGCCAGTTCGCCAAGCCGCGCTCGAGCGACACCGAGACCCGCGGCGAGGTCACGCTGCCCGCCTACCGCGGCGACATCGTCAACGGCTACGACTTCACCGAAGGGTCGCGCGAGGCGAACCCCTTGCGGCTGCTGCAGGGGTACCACACCGCCGCGTCGACGCTGAATCTCATCCGCGCATTCACCCAGGGCGGGTTCGCGGATCTCCGCGAGGTGCACTCCTGGAACAAGGGCTTCGCGCAGAACCCGGCCAACCAGCGCTACGAGCGGATGGCGGCCGAGATCGACCGCGCGATCAAGTTCATGGAGGCGGCGGGCGCCGACTTCGACGAGCTCAAGCGCGTGGAGTTCTTCACCGGCCACGAGGGCCTGCTGATGGACTACGAGCGGCCGATGACCCGGATCGACTCGCGGACCCTCACGCCGTACAACACCTCGGCCCACTTCCTGTGGATCGGCGAGCGCACGCGCGAGCTCGACGGCGCGCACGTGGACTACTTCTCCCGCATCCGCAACCCCATCGGCGTCAAGCTCGGCCCGACCACGAGTCCCGACACGGCGCTCGCGCTCATCGACAAGCTCGATCCGAACCGCGAGCCCGGACGCCTGACCTTCATCACGCGCATGGGTGCGGGAAAGATCCGCGACGCGCTGCCGCCGCTGCTGCAGGCCGTCAAGGACTCCGGTGCGCAGCCGCTGTGGGTCACCGACCCGATGCACGGCAACGGGATCACCACGCCCACCGGCTACAAGACCCGTCGCTTCGACGACGTGGTCGAGGAGGTCCGTGGCTTCTTCGAGGCGCACCGCGCCGTCGGCACCTTCCCGGGCGGCATCCATGTCGAGCTCACCGGTGACGACGTGACGGAGTGCCTCGGTGGTTCCGAGCAGATCGACGAGGCCGCGCTGGCGACTCGCTACGAGTCGCTCTGCGACCCCCGCCTGAACCACATGCAGTCGCTCGAGCTCGCGTTCCTCGTCGCCGAGGAGCTCGAGAAGCGCTGACCGTCCTGCGACTCGGGGGCCCGGACCGCATCGCGGTTCCGGGCCCCCGTCGCAGTCAGGGGTCAGCCGCTGACCTTCACGCGGACCGTGGAGTTCTTCTCCACGCTCTCGCCCGCCTTGGGATCCGTCCCCGTCACCTGGAAGAGGCTCCAGACGACCTCGGGCACGCTGGTCTGCGGATTGAGGCCCGCATCGGTCAGCGTCTTCATCGCGTCAGCCAGGTTCGCGCCGACGACGTTCGGCACCGTGATCGGCTCCGGTCCCTTGGAGACGTTCAGCGTGATCGTGTCCCCGGGGCGCCAGTTGCCGCCGCCGTCACGGTCGCCGTAGCCGATCACGCGGTCCTTCGGCACGGAGTCGCTGTAGGAGGAGTTCGAGTCGGGGTTGACCTTGAGTCCCACCGCCGTGAGCTTGCCGGTGGCGTCTCCGACCGTCATTCCCGACACGTCGGGAACCGGCCCCAGCGACACCAGGAGGCGGATCTGATCGCCCTCGAAGACGCTGCACCCTTCGCCGCACTCGTATCCGGCCGCACCCGAGCGCGGCGTGACCTCGGCGTTGATCACGATGCCGTTGTCCGCACCGGAGAACAGCGCCACGGAATCCTGCAGCTGCAGGTGGAACGGCGCGAGCGCCTTCTTGCCCTGCTCCTCGGTCATGCCGTCGAGCTTGGGCAGGTCGTGCTTCGCGGGGCCCGCCGAGATCATGACGGTGACTTTGGCCTTCTTGTCGACGCGGGTGCCCGCGGCGGGGTCCGTGCGGATGGCCTGACCGGCCGGCACCTTCACCGAGTTCTCGCTGCCCTGGACCGGCGTCAGCCCGTCCTTCGTGATCGCGGCCGCCGCGACCTCCCAGGTCTTGCCCGCCACGTCCGGGACCGACAGCTTCGATCCGGGACCGGATCCGAACCACCAGCCCGTGCCTGCGGCAACGACGGCGAGCAGCAGCACGAGGGTGAGCAGCAGCGCACCGCGGGACCGGCGCTGCGCGGTGCGGCGACGCAGCAGCGTCGCGTTGTCCAGCGGTGCGTCCGTGGTCGTCGTCGGAGCGGGGGCCGGGGCCGTGGCGCCGGGCGGCAGGACCAGCGTCTGATCGCCGGTGTCGCGCAGCGGCAGGGCGGTGGTCTTGGCGGTCGTCGTGGCGGTGGGCGCGGGGACGACGCCGAGCTCGCGTTCGATCACGCGAAGCCGGTCGAGCATCTCCTGCGCGTCGTTCGGGCGCTCGTCGGGCGTCTTCTCGGTCGCCCAGAGCACGAGCTCGTCGAGCTGCTCGGGCACACCCGGGTTGCGCACGCTCGGGCGAGGCACGGAGTCGGTGGCGTGCTGGAAGGCGATCTGCATCGGCTGCTCGCCCTTGTACGGCTGCTCGCCGGTCAGCATCTCGTAGAGCATGATGCCGAGCGCGTAGATGTCGCTGCGGGCGTCGGCCGTGCCACGGGTGACGAGCTCCGGCGCGAGGTAGGCGATCGTGCCCATCAGCTGCGCCCCGGACGCGGTGTTCGCCGTGGTCGCGCGGGCGAGCCCGAAGTCGCCGATCTTGATGCGACCGTCCTCGGCCAGCAGCACGTTCTCCGGCTTGACGTCGCGATGCACGATGCCGGCGCGATGCGCCGCGGCGAGGCCGGACAGCACGGCGTCCATGATCGTGATCGTCTGCGGCACCGTCAGCCGGCGCTGCTCGCGCATGAGCTCGCGCAGCGTGATCCCGGGAAGGTACTCCATGACGAGATACGCAAGTTCGCCGTCCTGGCCCTGGTCGAAGACGTTGACCACGTGCGGGTCGGCCAGCCGGGCCGCGGCCCGCGCTTCCTGGATGAAGCGGCTCTGGAACACCGAGTCGTCGCTCAGGTGGCCGTGCATCACCTTCAGTGCGATCCGGCGCTCCAGGCGCAGATCGGTGGCGACGTACACGGTGGCCATGCCGCCGCGGGCGATCCGGGCGCGGACGCGGTAGCGACCGTCGACGAGCCGCCCGATGAGGGGGTCGGCTTGTTGGCTGGTCGTCACGAAAAGAGTCTAGGGAGAACTCGCTGGGAGCCTGGGCAACGGCTCGCGGGCACGCGGTTTTCCGTACGCCCCGGCTGACCGGCGGGCGTCCGCGACGGCAGCTCGGCAGGCGCGCTCAGCCCAGGGCGGCGAGCCAGGCCTCCGCCTGAGGCTGCCACAGGGCGTAGCGGGCGGGGTAGGCGGAGATCTGCACCTCCTGCGCGGCCTCGCCGAACCCGAGGCCCTGCCAGCCAGGGATGTCCAGGAGGCCGTTCGTGTGTGCGGTGCCGGTGAAGAAGGCCTGTGCCGCATAGGACGGGTCGGCGATCTGCTCCGGGGTGCCCCATCCGGTGCTCGGGCGCTGCTGGAACAGGCCGATCGAATCGCGGTCGCCCGCGGGCGCGTTGGTGAGCCGGGACTCGACCATCGCGGTCGCCAGGGCGATCGCGATGCCGTGCTCCGGCACGCCGAGCTGACGCCCGATCTGGATGATGAGCCGGGCGTTCGCGACCTGCTCGTCGCTGAGCACGACCTGGGGTGCGGAGTAGGTGTCGACGGCCGGGGCCGAATCGGCGACGGACGTGCTCGCCGGTGCCGATGCCGGCGCAGGCACCGGGGCGGCGAACCGCAGCGTCTGTCCCGGGTAGATGATCGAGTCGGGCGACAGCCCGTTGGCGGCGAACAGCTCGGCCAGCGAGACGCCGTGCTGCTGGGCGATCGACCACAGGGTGTCGCCGGCGGCGACCTCGTACCCTGCCGCGGCGTCCGCGGCAGGCGCCTCCGCCGGAGCCTCCGCGGGGGCGGGGGCAGGGCCGCCGAGGGACAGGACCTGCCCCGGATGGATGATGGACCCGGATCCGAGCCCGTTGGCGGCGTACAGGGCGGCGACCGTGGTGCCGTGTGCCCGCGCGATGTCCCAGAGGGTGTCGCCCTCCTGCACGGTGTAGTCGGCGGGAGGCGCGACCTCGGCCGGCACGGTTCTGGCCGCGAGCGCCGCGAGCACCGCACCCGTGGGCAGTGCGACGAGCGGTGTGCGTGCGGCGGACTCCGTCGCCTGCGCGTGCGCCGGCGTCGCGACGAGCGCGCTGGCCACCGCCGTCAGCAGCACGGTCGGCGCGGTGACGCCGAGGAGGCGGCGCGTACTCGTTGCGGTCGTCATGGATCCCCCGATTCAGACGGTTTCTGCCGGTGCGCAGCGTCGCGCGTCAGCCCTTCGACGCTGGCACGGAAGTGATCTCAAGTCAACAGAAGTGATGAATGTTAAAAGAGTGATCAACGCGACGGAGCGAAGGCGGGGCGACGGCGAAGGCGACGGGGATGAGAACATTGCAGGGTGTCTGAAACCGCAATGCCGACCCCAGAGGTCGAATGGCTGACCCTTCCCGACCTCGTCGAGATCCTCGGAGAGCCGCTCGGTCGCGTGCATCGGCTCTTCGACGAGCAGCACCTGGTCGGTTCCCGGCGCCACGGGGCGCTGGCCGTGCCGGCGCTCTTCGTCAAGGACGCGCAGCCCCTCGGCTCTCTGCGCGGGACGATCATCGTGCTGAAGGACGCCGGGTTCAGCGATGACGAGGTCATCGACTGGCTGCTCGCCGAGGAGGAGTCCATCGGCCGCTCGCCGATCGCCGCACTGCGCGACGGCCACAAGAGCGAAGTGCGCAGGATCGCCCGGACCCTGGCCTGATCCCGCGCCAGGGTCGGATCCCGCGTCGGAAGGGATCGTGACTCAGGCGGTGCGCTGCGTCGCGTCCCGCGCGAGACCGCGCAGCAGCTCGAGAGCGCGCGCGTCCAGCGGGGCGTCCTGGAGGGCGGCCTCGCCGGCGGCGGCGTACTCGGAGATCAGCTGCTCCATGCGGTTCAGCGCTCCCGACTCGGTGATGATCGCCTGAAGGCTCGCGATCTGATCCGCGGTCAGAAGCGGGTCTCCCAGCAGCTCGTCCACGACCCGCCGGCCCTGCGGCGCCAGCGCCTGGCGCGTCCACGCGATGAGAAGGGTGCGCTTGCCCTCGCGCAGATCGTCCCCGGCGGGCTTGCCGGTGAGCTGCTCGTCGCCGAAGACGCCGAGCACGTCGTCGCGCAGCTGGAAGGCCATGCCGAGCGGATGGCCGAACGCCCGCAGCGCCGCCTGCTGGGCCTCGTCGGCGCCGGCGATGGCCGCACCGATCAGCAGCGGCTGCTCGACGCTGTAGCGGGCGGCCTTGAGCGACACCACTCTGAGGGCGCGTTCGGCGTGACTGTCGTCGTCGCTCACGCTCCACGCCGACTCCTCGGCGATGTCGAGGAACTGCCCGATCGTGACGTCCCTCCGCATCCGCGCGTACTCGGCGCGCACCGCGTGCGCATGCGGGCTTGCGGCGATCCCCGCCTCGAGCAGATCGTCGCTCCATGCCACCAGGAGGTCGCCGAGGAGGACGGCGGCCGCGCGGCCGAACTCGACGGCGTTTCCGCTCCAGCCCTGACCGACGTGCGAGGTCTCGAGGGCGCGATGGGCCGAGGGGCGACCGCGGCGGGTGTCGGAGTTGTCGATGAGGTCGTCGTGCACGAGTGCGGCCGACTGGAACACCTCGAGTGCGGCGCAGGCATCCCAGAGCGCGTCCGGCTCGGCATCCGCACCCGCGAGACCGGCGACGGACGCCCAGCCGGCATGGCAGAACCGTGCACGCAGGCGCTTGCCGCCGCGCAGCGTCGCCTCGGCCGAAGCGACGAATGCCGACGCGTCCGGGCCGTAGGTCGCCGTCTCCTCGCGCATCCGGGCGACGAACGCCTGGAGTCGGTCGGAGACCTGTTCGATCACAGCGGAGGATGCCACGCGTTCAGCCTACCGAGCGGGCACCGGTGCCGGCGGGGGAGCCATGCGGCGAGGTGATGCGCAACTCCCAGCGGAATCCCTACCCCGGCGCATCATCTCGCGCGTAGACTGGGAGGAAGACCACCCGAGGGGGACGAAATGCCACTCTCCGAACAGGAGCAGCGCATGCTCGATGAGATGGAACGCCATCTCATGCAGAACGACGCAGACGTCGTTTCCGCGCACGCAGGAGACCGCGCGCTCAGTTATCGCAATCTCATCTATGGAGCGGTGCTGCTGCTCGCCGGCATCGGCGGCCTGATCGTGGGCGTCGTGGTCGGCAACGTCGGAGGCATCATCATCGGCGTCGTCGCCTTCGCGGCCATGCTCGGCGGCCTGATGCTCGCGCTCACCCCGGTGCATCGCACCGGAGCCCGCGACGCCGCAGCCGGGACGGGCTCGAAGGAGCCGTCGCCGTCGTTCATGGATCGCATGAACGACCGTTGGGATCGGCGTCACGAGGAACGCTGATCCGCACTTCGTGATCTGACGAAGGGCCTGGCGCGCTGAGGCGGCCGGGCCCTTCGTCGTGTTCCGGATCCGGCGCCTCCCGGAGGCTTCACGTTCCTCCACCATCCCCCACCGAGCCCTCCACCCTCCTCCACCGGCCCCTGTCCCGCGTCTTTCCGCGGGACAGGGGCCTTCGTCGTGCGCGCGGACGTGCCCGCCAGGACACAAATGGGTATCGAAATGGAGGGATGTGGAGTAAAGTGGAGGAAACGGCGGCGAAAGGGGGAGAGGCGCATGTTGCTCGGCACGCATTCCCCCAAGCTCGACGACAAGGGCCGCGTGATCCTCCCCGCCAAGTTCCGCGAGGACCTCGCCGGAGGCATCGTCGTCACCCGCGGTCAGGACCGCTGCCTCTACGTGTTCAGCACCTCGGAGTTCGAGAGCGTGCACGAGCGCATCCGGCAGGCGCCCCTGGCGAACAAGGAGGCCAGGGCCTTCCTGCGCATGTTCCTCTCCGGCGCGAGCGCCGAGATGCCGGACAGCCAGAACCGCATCACGATCCCCGCCCACCTGCGCTCCTACGCCGGCCTGGAGAAGGAGCTCATCGTCACCGGCGTCGGCGCCCACGCCGAGATCTGGGACGCCGCGGCCTGGAACGCCTACGCCGAAGGCCACGAAGACGCTTTCGCCGAGCTCGAGGAGGAGGTGATCCCCGGCCTGTTCTGAACGGGCCCCTGGCTGTGACTCCCAGCCGCTCCCGCCCCGGCGCACCTTCCCCGGTGCCGGGTCGAGCGGATGGGGATCAGGGTCAGGGACCGCTCTGAAGAGAACGACGAGCCGAAGGAATCATGGACATCCGCCGCATCCACACCCCCGTGATGCTCGACCGCTGCGTCGAGCTGCTCGCGCCCGCCCTGCAGCACGACGGCGCGATCCTCGTCGACGCCACGCTCGGTATGGGCGGCCACTCCGAGGCGTTCCTCGAGCGGCTGCCGAACATCCGGCTCGTGGGCCTGGATCGCGACACCGACGCCCTGCGGATCGCGGGGGAGCGGCTGGCCCGCTTCGGCGACCGCGTGACGCTCGTGCACACCGTCTACGACGCGATCGGCGAACACGCCGAGGGCGCCTCCGGGATCCTCTTCGACCTCGGCGTCTCCTCCCTGCAGCTCGACGAGGCGGAGCGCGGTTTCGCGTACGCGAAGGACGCGCCGCTGGACATGCGCATGGACCAGTCGAGCGGCGTCACCGCCGCCGAGGTCCTCGCGACCTACAGCGAAGGCCAGCTGCGCCGCATCTTCGAGCGCTACGGCGAGGAGAAGCTGGCCGGGCGCTACGCGCGGGCGATCGTGCAGGCCAGGACGCAGGCTCCTCTCGAACGCTCGGGACGACTGGTGGAGGTGCTGCAGGAGGCCACGCCGGCCGCCGTGCAGCGGGCCGGGCACCCGGCCAAGCGGGTGTTCCAGGCACTGCGGATCGAAGTGAACCGTGAGCTGAACGTGCTCGCCGACGCGATCCCCGCGGCGATGGGCGCGCTCACGGTCGGGGGCCGCATCGTCGTGATGTCGTACCAGTCCCTCGAAGACCGGCTCGTCAAGCAGGCGTTCGCAGCGGCCTCCGCCTCGACGGCGCCCGCGGGGCTGCCCGTCGAGCTTCCCGAGCACGCGCCGCGGTTCCGGACGCTGACCAAGGGCGCCGAGCTGGCGGACGACGCCGAGCGCGCCGCCAACCCGCGTGCCATTCCCGTGCGACTGCGCGCGGCCGAACGTGTGAGAGACGATCAGAGGAGCAGCTCGCGATGAGCCTGGCACAGAACGCCCTGCAGCGGCCCCGCATCGACGAGGCGCTGCCCTCGCGCCATCTCCACGCCGTCGAGCGGCCCGCGCGGCGCCGCCGTCCGCGCATGGCCTACGCCCTCGTCGCCCTGGCCGGCGCTGCTCTCATCGGAGGAGCCCAGATCGCGCTCACGATCGCGACCACGCAGGATTCGTTCGAGGTCGCGAAGCTGAGCCAGCAGAACAAGCAGCTGACGTGGCAGGCGCAGGCCGCGGCGCAGGATCTGGACGGCATCAGCTCGCCTCAGGCGCTCGCCACGGCGGCGTCGAAGCTCGGGCTCGTCGTGGGAGGGAGCGCGAGCTACCTGCGCCTCAGCGACGGAAGCGTGATCGGTGCGCAGGGCTCCGCACCCTGGACCTCGACTGTCAACCCCTCCGGGACGAACGGCGTACCGAACGCGCTCATCCGCGACACACCGCCTGCGACCACGACCCACGCCGGGGGAGCAGGCGTAGAACCGAAGTCACAGGAGCAGGCTCCGGTGCAGAACCAGCCGGTCGCCCCGCCGACGGCCGAGGGACTTCCCACGCCGACCATCCGCTGACATGAGCATCCGACGCACCAGCCCGACACGATGACGGACCGCGAGTCCCGGACGGAGATCCGATGAAACCCCGAGCCAGCCGGACGTCGCGCCGGCGGACCGTCCTCGCCCTCGCCGTGATCCTGGCCGTGATGTGCGGCTTCCTGGTGCGGCTCGTCGACGTGCAGGTGCTCAGCGCATCCGCGAACGTCAAGCAGTCGGTGGACTGGAGCCTCGGGAGCACGCGGGAGATCGACGGCGCCCGGGGGAAGATCGTCGACTCCAACGGGACCGTGCTCGCCGAGAGCCAGCTCGTCTACGACATCGACATGGACCCCTCCATCATGCGCGGCCTGGAGACCGGTAAGACGAAGCCCAAGCTGCCCTGGGCGCAGGCCTCCGAGAAGATCGCCGCGATCCTCGGCGAGAAGGGCGACGCGGTGCGCACCATCGTCGCGGACCGCCTGAAGGAGGATCCCGAGGCGAAGTGGGTCGAGCTCAAGAAGGGCGTGAGCGCGGATCAGTTCCTCAAGCTCCGCGCCCTCGGCCTGCCGTACCTGCAGCCCAATCCGCGCTCGGTGCGGGTGTACCCGAACGGCGCCGTCGCCGGCAACCTCATCGGCTTCATCGCGGGCAACGGCGACCGGGAGGGCCTCGAAGAGGCGCAGAACCAGTGCCTCAGCGCCACCAAGGGCAAGGAGAGCTACCTCACCGGCAAGGACGGGGTCGTGATCCCCGGCAGCCAGACGGAGAAGCCCGCGGTCGACGGCGGCACGGTCACACTGACGATCAACACGGAGCTGCAGTGGTATCTGCAGCAGATGATCTCCGAGGAGGTCGCGGCGCAGGGCGCGAAGGCCGGCACCGTGACGGTGGTCGAGGTCGGCACGGGCAAGATCCGCGCGGCCGCGGAGTATCCGACGGTGGACCCCAACGATCCCGGCGCCGCGAACCCCGAGGACCGCGGCTCGCGGATCTTCAGCACGAGCTTCGAGCCCGGATCGACGTTCAAGGCGATCACCGCCGCGTCGGTCATGGAGTACGCGAACGCCAACGCCTCGACTGTGGTCACCGGCGCGTCCAGCCACGAGGAGTTCCCGAACGGCGCCGTCATCAACGACGCGTTCGAGCACCCCGCCTACGACTACACGCTCGCGGGCGCGCTCATCGACTCCTCGAACGTGGCGCTGTCGAAGTTCGGCGACATGGTCACGGATCAGCAGCGCTACGACGAGCTGGTGAAGTTCGGCGTCGGGAGCAAGACCGCGATCGACTTCCCCGGCGAGGCCTCCGGAGTGATCCACCCGGTCAAAGACTGGGACTACCAGTCGCACTACACGACGACGTTCGGCCAGTACTACACGGTGACCGCGCCGCAGGTCGCCAGCGCCTACCAGGCCATCGCCAACGGGGGCGTCAAGATCCCGCTGTCCCTCGTCGAGTCGTGCACGGCCGCCGACGGCAAGGTCTCCGCCGCGCCCGCGCCGAAGCCGCAGCGCATCTTCGACGCGACCAAGGACGCCGAGCTCAGCCGCATGATCGAGAACGTGGCTGCACAGGGCAGTGTGTCGGACATGATCAAGGTGCCCGGCTACCGCATCGCGGCCAAGACCGGTACGGCTCAGAAGCCGGACCCCACCACCGGTGCGTACAAGGAGGGGATCTACTTCACGAGCATGGTCGGATACGCCCCTGCGGACCACCCCGAGTACGTGGTCGTGGTCACCCTCGACGAGCCGACTAGGGTAACGTCGTCTGCGGCCACCGCGCCCGCCTTCCAGAAGGCCATGACGCAGGTGTTGAAGACCTATCGCGTGCAGCCGTCCACCACCCCTATGGAACCGCTGCTGCCCAAGTACCAGTGATGACCGCCGTCATCTGACCCGGCGGCACCGCCCGGAGGATCCCTTCCCATGATCGCTCTGTCCCTCGCGGAGATCGCCGAGATCGTCGGCGGCGACCTGCGCCCTGCTGCAGGTCACGATCCCGCATCGATCGTCACCGGCGTCGTCGACACCGACTCGCGCCAGATGGCCGCCGGCGGCATCTTCGTCGCGAAGCCCGGCGAGCACACCGACGGTCACCGCTTCGTCGGCGCGGCGCTCGAGAACGGTGCCGTGCTCGCGATCGTCGAGCGTCCCGTCGATGACGAGATCTCGCAGATCGTGGTCGCCGACGTGATCGACGCGATCGCCGAGCTCGCCCGTGCCGTCGTCGCACGCGTGCGCGCCGCGGGCGACCTGCGGATCGTGGGCGTGACCGGATCCAACGGCAAGACGACCACCAAGAACTTCCTCGCGCGGATCCTGCAGGACGAGGGGGAGACCGTCGCGCCGATCGCCTCGTACAACAACGAGGTCGGGGCGCCGCTGACGATGCTGCGGATCACCGACGGCACGCGTTACCTGGTGTGCGAGTTCGGTGCGAGCGCACCGGGCGAGATCGCCCGACTGGCGGGCCTTGTGAACCCCGACGTGGTGATCGAGCTCATGGTCGGCCTCGCGCACGCCGGCGGGTTCGGCGGCATCGAGGAGACCGCGCGCGCCAAGGCCGAGCTCATCGAGGCGGCAGCCCCCGGCGGAACGGCGATCCTGAACCTCGACGACGCGCGCGTGGCCGGCATGGCGCCCCTTGCGGAGCGCCGCGGATTGCGCATCGTCGGCTTCGGTCAGGGATCCGCCGCCGACGTCAGGGCTGCCGGGATCGACGTGACCGCATCCGGGACGTCGTGCACCGTGCACGTGGACGACCAGGCGCTGCCGCTGCGGCTGCAGGTGCTGGGGGCGCATCACGTGAACAACGCCCTCGCCGCGATCGCGGCCACACGCGCCCTCGGGGTGGCGCCGGCCGACGCGATCGCGCGCCTGGAGACCGTCCCGCTCGCCGAGCGGTGGCGGATGCAGCCCATGGGCGGATCCGAGGTGCGCATCATCAACGACGCGTACAACGCCAGCCCGGACTCCATGGCGGCGGCGCTGCGCACGCTGGCCCAGATCACCGGTCCCGGTGAGCGCACGGTCGCCGTGCTCGGGGCCATGAGCGAGCTCGGCGAGACCGCGGGGGACGAGCACGACCGCATCGGACTGCTCGCCGTGCGCCTCAACATCCAGCGCATCGTCGTCGTGGGCGCCGAGGCGCGTCGACTCTTCCTGGCCGCCGTGGGCGAGGGGTCCTGGGACGGCGAGGCCGTGCACCTGCCCGACGCCGACGCCGCGTTCGAATACCTCCAGGGCGAGCTGCGCCCCGGCGACCGGGTGCTCGTGAAGTCGTCCAACTCCGCGGGGCTCCGGTTCCTCGGCGATCGTCTGGGAGAATCGTTCTCGTGAGATCTCTGCTGACCGCCGCCGCGATCTCCCTCGCGTTCACCCTCCTGCTCACGCCGGTCTTCCTCCGGCTGTTCCGGAAATGGGGCTGGGGACAGGTCATCCGCACGCCGGAGTCGATCGCCAACCCCAGTCACCAGGCCAAGCGCGGCACCCCCACCATGGGCGGTGTGATCTTCATCCTCGGCACGATCGTCGGCTACGGCATCGGGACGTTCACCGGCGGCAGCTATCCGACGGCGTCGGGGCTGCTCGTGATCTGGCTGATGGTGGGCTTCGGCGTCGTCGGCTTCATCGACGACCACATGAAGCTGCGGCAGCAGCAGAGCGCGGGCCTGTCCGGATGGCGCAAGATCCTCGGCCAGGTGCTGGTCATGGTGCCGTTCGGCATCGTGGCGCTTCTGGTGCGGAGCCCGGCGGGCTACACGCCCGCGAGCGGCTTCATCTCGCTCTTCCGCGACATCCCGGTGCTGTGGTTGTTCGCGCTCGGCCCGATCGTCGGCTGGCTGCTCTACCTGCTGTGGATCTCGCTGATCGGCATCGCGACCTCCAACAGCGTGAACCTCACGGACGGCCTGGACGGGCTCGCCGCCGGATGCGCGGTGTTCGTCATCGGGGCGTACAGCCTGATCTCGTTCTGGCAGTTCAAGCAGTCCTGCGCCGTCGAGTCGCTCTCCAAGTCGTCGCTCGCCGGGTGCTACGACGTGGCCCATCCGTTCGATCTCGCCGTCGTCTCTGCGTCGTTCGTCGGCGCGCTCATCGGCTTCCTGTGGTGGAACGCGCCCAAGGCCAAGGTCTTCATGGGCGATGTCGGATCCATGTCGATCGGCGGCGTGATCACCGCGCTGGCGATCCTGACCCGCACCGAGCTGCTGCTGGTGCTGCTGGCGGGCGTCTTCATCATCGCGTCCGGCTCCGTGATCGTGCAGCTCACCTACTTCAAGCTCACTCGCGGCAAGCGCCTGTTCCTGCAGAGCCCGTTCCACCATCATCTCGAGATGCGCGGGTGGCCCGAGGCGACGATCGTGGTGCGCATGTGGATCATCGCGGGGCTGCTGTCGGTCTCCGCCTTCGGCCTGTTCTACGTCGAGTGGCTGAGGCTGACCAGCTCATGAGCCGCGACCTGGACGCACTGACCAGCTGGCACGCGGACTGGAAGGGCCTGCGGGTGGCCGTGCTCGGGCTCTCGGTGACGGGCTTCTCGGTCGCCGACACCCTCGCCGAGCTCGGCGCCGAGGTGCTCGTCCTCTCCGAGAGCGCGACGGAGGAATACGCGCGACTGGTGCCGCTGATCGGCGCAGAGCTCTGGATCGGCGACCTCGGCTCGGTGCCGGAGCGGCTGTCCGAGTTCGCCCCGGACGTCGTCGTGGCCTCTCCCGGCTTCTCGCCGACGCATCCGGTGATCGTGTGGACGAGGGAGCAGTCGATCGCGCTCTGGGGCGACATCGAGCTCGCCTGGCGCGTGCGGGACAAGGTCCTCCGCCCCGACGGCACTCCGGCGGAGTGGGTGTTCATCACGGGCACCAACGGCAAGACGACCACCACGCAGCTCACGGCGACCATGCTCGTCGAAGGCGGCCTGCGCGCGGCCCCGTGCGGCAACATCGGCGTGCCGGTGCTGGACGCCGTGCGCGATCCGGGCGGATTCGACGTCCTCGTCGTCGAGCTGTCCAGCCATCAGCTCTGGTATCTCGGCCTCACCGACCCCGCCGCGCAGCCGGTGCCGTGGGCGGCGACGTGCCTCAACCTGGCGGACGATCACCTCGTCTGGCACGGCAGCGCGGAGGCCTACCGCGCCGCGAAGGCGCTCGTCTACCGCAACACCCGCGTCGCGTGCGTGTACAACAAGGCCGATGCGGCCACCCAGCGCATGGTCGAGGATGCGGACGTCATCGAGGGCGCCCGTGCCATCGGCTTCGGGCTGGGCATCCCCGGCCCGAGCGACGTCGGCGTCGTCGAGGGGATCCTGGCCGACCGCGCGTTCCTGGACGACCGGCGCAACAGCGCGCTCGAGCTGACCACCGTCGCGGCGCTGGCGGCACGCGGCCTGGACGCGCCCCACATCGTGCAGAACATCCTGGCGGCGGCGGCGCTGGCGCGTTCGCTCGGCGTCGAGCCCGCGCACATCGCCGACGCGCTGGACGGCTTCCGGCTGGACGCGCACCGTATCGAGGTGGTGGCCCGTGCCGGCGGCATCACGTGGGTGGACGACTCCAAGGCGACCAACCCGCACGCCGCGCAGTCCTCCCTCCGGGCGTTCCCCGGGGCGATCTGGATCGTCGGCGGGGATCTCAAGGGCGTCGACCTGTCCGAGCTGGTGGCCGGCGCCGGTGCGACCGCGCGCGCCGCGCTCGTGATCGGGGTGGATCGGGGGCACCTGCTCGAGGCGTTCGCACGACACGCGCCCGGGGTGCAGGTGCTGGAGGTCGTGCCCGGCGACACTGAAGAGGTCATGACCCGTGTCGTCGAACTGGCGGCGGGCATCGCCCAGGACGGGGACACCGTGCTCCTCGCTCCGGCGGCGGCGTCCTTCGACCAGTTCGCCAGCTATGCGGATCGCGGACACCGCTTCGCCGAGGCGGTGCGGCAGTGGATCGATCAGGGGAGCGCCGGTGACGCAGCTGGGAGCACGTCCGGCGCCGACGCCTGAGCCGCGGGTCGACGGTCTCGCCGCCCGCGTGAGGCTGGGCCGGGTGTTCCGCCCGGTGTCCGCGGAGTTCGCGCTGATCGCGTCGACCTCGCTCCTGCTCACGGTGTTCGGCCTCGTCATGATCCTGTCGGCCTCGAGCGCGAACGCGGTCGAGGGCGGACAGGATCCGTTCGCGATCGTGATGACCCAGGCGCTCGTCGCGGCGATCGGCGTTCCGCTCATGTTCCTGATGAGCCGGTTCCCCGTCCGCTTCTGGAAGCGCATGGCCTGGCTCATCCTCATCGGCGCCGTGGGCCTGCAGATGCTCGTCTACACCCCTCTCGGGTACGAGAACGACGGCAACACGAACTGGCTGAGGATCGCCGGCCAGGTGGTCCAGCCGTCCGAGTTCATCAAGCTCGCCCTCGCCGTGTGGGCCGGGTTCATCCTGTGGCGCAAGCAGGAGCTGCTCGGACGGTGGAAGCACGTCTTCATCCCGCTCATCCCGGTCGGCTTCCTCGCCATCGCCGCCGTGCTCGGGGGCAAGGACCTCGGCACGTCGATGATCCTGTTCCTCGTCATCCTCGGGGCGCTGTTCTTCTCGGGTGTGCGACTGCGGATCTTCATCCTCCCGCTCCTGATCTCGCTCGTGGCGGTGCTCGGATTCGCCTTCGCCGACGAGCGCCGGCGGGCCCTGATCCTCGGTGTGTTCGACGCCTCCAACGACACGAGCTGCTACCTCACCTCGTGCTACCAGCAGGTGCACGCGATCTGGGGCATGGCCAACGGCGGCATCTTCGGCCTCGGGCTGGGGAACTCGCGCGAGAAGTACGGCTGGCTCCCCGCCGCCTCCAACGACTACATCTTCGCGATCGTCGGCGAGGAGCTGGGGCTGATTGGCTGCGCCCTCGTGCTCGCGCTGTTCGTGCTTTTCGCCGTCGCGGTGTTCCGCATGATCCGCAAGACGGACGACCTGTTCATCCGCGTCACCTCCGGCGGGATCGTGGTGTGGATCCTCTCGCAGGCGCTCATCAACATCGGCGTCGTCCTGCGCGTGGTCCCGGTGCTCGGGGTGCCGCTGCCGTTCATGTCGCAGGGCGGCACGTCGCTGCTGTCGGTGCTCCTCGCCTGCGGCGTCCTGCTGTCGTTCGCCCGGACGCTGCCGGCCCCTGCTCCACGCTTCGCGCAGGCCGGTCCGGTACGCTCCTGAAGTGACCACGTACCTTCTCGCCGGCGGTGGCACCGCCGGTCATGTGAACCCCCTGCTCGCCGTCGCGGACGCCCTGCGCACCCGCGATCCCGAGGCAGGCGTTCTCGTGCTCGGCACTCGGGAGGGACTCGAGTCGAGGCTCGTGCCGCAGCGCGGGTACGAGCTGCTCACCGTCGACAAGGTGCCGTTCCCGCGCCGCCCGAACGGGGCGGCTCTCGCGTTCCCCGCCCGTTTCTCGCGTGCCGTGAAGCAGGTGCGCGCCTACATCCGCGAGCACGGGGTCGACGAGGTCATCGGCTTCGGCGGCTACGCATCGGCTCCGGCCTATGTCGCGGCGCGCCGGGAGCGCATCCCCTTCGTCGTGCACGAGGCCAACGCCCGTCCCGGGATGGCCAACGTACTCGGCGCCAGGACGGCGGCAGCGGTGGGCGTGGCGTTCCCCGGCACGCCCCTGCGCGGCGGCGAGGTCGTGGGCATGCCGCTGCGACGCGAGATCATCGATCTGGACCGGGCCGCGCTCCGCGCCGAGGCGGCGGCGGAGTTCGGGCTGGATCCCGAGCAACCGGTGCTGCTCGTGTTCGGCGGCTCGCTCGGCGCGCAGCGGTTGAACGAGGCGATCGCCGGATCCTGGCAGAGCATCCTCGATGCGGGATGGCAGATCCTGCACGCGACCGGCGACCGCTCCGACATGCCCGACCCGGGGGCTCCGGGATATGCCCTGCGCCGCTACCTGGACCGCATGGACCTCGCGTTCGCCCTGGCGGACCTCGTGCTCTCGCGCTCCGGATCCGCGACGGTGAGCGAGATCAGCGCACTCGGCATCCCCGCGGTCTACGTGCCGTACGCGGTCGGCAACGGCGAGCAGCGCCTCAACGCCGCCGCGGCCATCGAGGCCGGGGCCGCGATGCTCATCGACGACGCGCAGCTCACGCCCGATCGCGTCCGCAGCGAGGTCGTGCCGCTCCTGCAGGACGCCCCGCGGCGTGCCGCGATGCAGCGGGCCGCGGAGGAGGTCGGATCCCGCACCGGCACCGAGGACCTCATCGCCCTGGCCGACCGCGCGCTGGCGCGCTGACCGGAGCCGGCGGCCCGGCGAGCCAGGACCCCTGCCCTGGCTCCTCGACTTAGGATTGTTCAGCCCGTAAGGACGAAAGAGCCATGATCAGACCCGACCTCTCCCTGCCGATCCCCGAAGACATCACCGCTGCGCATTTCATCGGCATCGGCGGTTCCGGCATGTCGGGGCTCGCCCGCATGTTCCTCGACGCGGGCATCCGGGTCTCCGGCAGCGACCGCGCCGACAGCGCCAACCTGCAGGCTCTCGCGGCGCTCGGGGCTGACGTGCACGTGGGGCACGACGCCGCGCACCTCGGCGATGCCGACACCGTCGTGCACACCGGCGCGATCTGGCCCGAGAACCCGGAGTTCGTGCTCGCCAAGGAGCGCGGGCTGCACGTCATCCATCGCTCCCAGGCGCTGCATTGGCTGATCGGCGGCCGCCGCCTGGTCTCGGTGGCGGGCGCGCACGGCAAGACCAGCTCGACCGGGATGATCGTCACCGCCCTCCGCGAGCTGGGGGCCGACCCCAACTTCGTGAACGGCGGAGTGATCGAGCAGCTCGGCACGTCCAGCTCCTCGGGGACCGACGAGCTCTTCGTGATCGAGGCCGACGAGTCCGACGGCACCTTCCTGCTCTACGACACCTCGGTCGCCCTGATCACCAACGTCGATCCCGACCATCTCGACCACTACGGATCCGACGAGGCCTTCCACGAGGCGTTCGTGACGTTCGCGAACGGGGCGAGCGAGGCCGTCGTCATCTCCAGCGATGACCCGGGCGCCCTGCGCGTCCGGGCCGGCATCACCCATCCCCACGTGATCTCGTTCGGGTTCGCCGACGATGCGGATCTGCGGATCACGGACGTCGTCACGGACGGGCCCGTCGCGGCGACCCTGACGATGCGCGGGGAGTCCGCGCGCATGCAGCTGACGGTGCCCGGCGTGCACAACGCGATCAACGCCGCCGGCGCGGTCGCCGTGCTCACCGCCCTCGGATACTCGCTGACCGATGCCGCACAGGCTGTGCAGGGCTTCGCCGGCACCGTGCGTCGGCTCGAGCTGCACGGCGTCGCGCGCGGTGTGAGCGTCTACGACGACTACTCGCACCATCCCACCGAGGTCCGTGCCGCGCTCGAGGCGATGCGCACGATCGTGGGCGACGGGCGCATCATCGCGATCCAGCAGCCGCACACCTACTCTCGCACGCAGCACATGTTCCGTGAGTTCGCCGAGGTGCTGGAGACGTACGCCGACCACACCGTGATGCTCGACGTCTACGGCGCCCGCGAGGATCCCGTGCCCGGGGTCACCGGCGAGCTGGTGAGCGGCGCGTTCGCGGATCAGGGCAACGTGCACTACGTGGCGGACTGGCAGCAGGCCGCCGACTACACCGCGGCAGTGGCCCGCGACGGCGACTACGTGATCACGCTCGGCTGCGGCAACGTCTACCAGATCATCCCGCAGGTGCTGGACGCGCTGCGCACCACCGCCGAGGGCTGATCGTGCGCCGGCCGTCCGCGATCCCCGCCTCCGCGCCGCCCGTCGAGACCGACGACGTCCACGAGGCGGAGCAGGAGCGCGTCGGACGTCGTGGCGTGGGTGCTTCCGAGGGCGGCATCGCACCGGAGGCGGCCGTGTCCTCCGGCGCGGACGACGGCGGCGCCGGGCCGATCCCGCTCGGCCGCCGTACGGGGGATCCGTCCGTGGAGGACGACGCGGCCGGGGCCGGAGGCGGCACTCCACTGACGGCGCGGGACCTCTGGCAGGCGTCGCGTGCGCGTCGTCGTGCGCTGCGCAGCGAGATCCGTCGCTTCACGCAGCGTTCCCGCCGGCGCCGGATCGGATGGATCGTCGGCGCCGCGCTCGCGCTGCTCGTCGTCGGCGGCAGCGTCGGCGCCGCCTACAGCCCACTCTTCGCCGTGCGGACGATCACCGTGGAGGGCACCGGCGCCCTCAAGCCGGGCGACGTGCAGAAGGCCCTCGCGGATCAGCTCGGCCGGCCGCTCGCCCTCGTGGACCCGAGCGCGGTCAAGGCCGCCCTTGTCCGGTTCCCTTTGATCGAGACCTACCGCCTGGAGGCGCATCCTCCGCACGACCTCGTCGTGCGCATCGTGGAGCGCACGCCGGTCGGCGCGGTCGCGCAGAAGGACGGCCGGTTCACGGTCGTCGACGTCGCCGGCGTCGTGCTGTCGACCGCAGAGCAGCGCCCCGCCGGCTACGCCCTCATCGAGACTCCGGACGGCACCGGCACCCCCGCTTTCGCGGCGGTCGGCACCGCCCTGCGCTCGCTCCCGGCCGAACTGCGCGCGCAGGTCGACACGGCGACCGCCTCGACGCCCGACGACATCGTGCTGCAGCTCGCCGGCGGCGCGAAGATCGTGTGGGGGAGTGCCGACCAGTCGGCCGAGAAGACCCTCGCCCTCCAGGCGCTGATGAAGGCGAATCCCGCCGCGACGTCCTACGACGTGTCCTCGCCCGGCGTCGGCGTCGTCGGCTGACCACGAATATCCGAAACGATCGCGCGCAGTCGCGTGTCGCTTGGGCTCTGCGCCCCCTGCGCCGCTTACCTTCGATCCAGAGAAAGCAATACCGGGAAATACTTTAACCTTCTGCTTGAGGTTTAAGGTTGCCCTCGGCTCGAGGCTCGAAATACATCGGAGGACGGGATGAGCCAGAACCAGAACTACCTCGCCGTGATCAAGGTCGTCGGTGTCGGCGGTGGTGGCGTCAATGCTGTCAACCGCATGATCGAGCTCGGCCTGCGAGGCGTCGAGTTCATCGCCATCAACACCGATGCGCAGGCGCTGCTCATGAGCGACGCCGACGTCAAGCTCGACGTCGGGCGCGACCTCACCCGCGGCCTCGGCGCCGGAGCGGATCCCGAAGTCGGCCGCCGCGCCGCGGAAGACCACGCGGAGGAGATCGAGCAGGCCCTGACCGGCGCCGACATGGTCTTCGTGACTGCGGGCGAGGGCGGCGGTACCGGAACCGGAGGTGCGCCGATCGTCGCGCGCATCGCCAAGTCGATCGGCGCCCTGACCATCGGCGTCGTGACCAAGCCGTTCTCCTTCGAGGGCCGCCGCCGGCAGAGTCAGGCCGACGCGGGCGTCGCGAAGCTGAAGGAAGAGGTCGACACCCTCATCGTCGTGCCCAACGACCGCCTGCTCGAGATCAGCGACCGCGGCATCTCGATGATCGAGGCGTTCGCCACGGCCGACCAGGTGCTCCTCGCCGGCGTGCAGGGCATCACCGACCTGATCACCACGCCCGGTCTGATCAACCTCGACTTCAACGACGTCAAGTCCGTCATGCAGGGCGCCGGATCCGCGCTCATGGGCATCGGATCGGCGCGCGGCGCCGATCGTGCGATCAAGGCCGCCGAGCTCGCGGTGGAGTCGCCGCTGCTGGAGGCGTCGATCGAGGGCGCCCACGGCGTGCTGCTGTCGATCCAGGGCGGATCGAACCTCGGCATCTTCGAGATCCACGACGCGGCGGACCTCGTCAAGGAGGCCGCGCACCCCGAGGCGAACATCATCTTCGGAACGGTCATCGACGACACCCTCGGCGACGAGGTGCGCGTCACGGTGATCGCGGCAGGGTTCGACAGCGGAGAGCCCACGCTGCGCCTCGACCCGCAGATCTTCTCGCGCACGTCGGCTCCCGCCGTGGCCGAGAAGCCTGCGGCCGAGGACGCCGAGGAGTCGGCCGTCGAGGAGTCGCCCCGCGAGACGGCGCCCGTGAGCGTGCCGTCGATCCCGCCGGTGCACACCAGCATCGAGCCGGCCTTCGACGAGAGCGACCTCGACATCCCCG
Organism: Microbacterium azadirachtae; assembly: GCF_000956545.1. Classification (GTDB taxonomy): domain Bacteria; phylum Actinomycetota; class Actinomycetes; order Actinomycetales; family Microbacteriaceae; genus Microbacterium; species Microbacterium azadirachtae. Next base: position 219,892 of record NZ_JYIT01000086.1, on the reverse strand, counting down.
AGTTCCTCAAGTGACCCTTCGACAGGCTCAGGGTGAACGATCAGCGTGAGCTGAGCGTCGCCGAGCGGCTGTCCGCGATCGATGCAGCGATCGCGGACGCCGCACGGCGCGCGGGGCGCGATCCGGAGGACATCACCCGGATCGTGGTGACGAAGTTCCACCCCGTCTCCCTGGTCCGCGAGCTCTACGCCCTGGGCGTCCGCGAGTTCGGCGAGAACCGCCAGCAGGAGCTCTCAGCGAAGTCCGACGCCCTGCGGGAGGAGTCTGAGAGATCGGGTTTCGACGACCTGCGCTGGCACTTCATCGGGCAGGCGCAGACGAACAAGGCCGGGCAGATCCGCCGGGCGGCCCACGCGGTGCACTCGGTCGACCGGCCGCGGATCGCCGACGCCCTCGACCGCGTCGCCGACGGGGGAGCATCGCTCGATGTGCTGCTGCAGATCAACCTCACCGATGACCCCGGCCGCGGCGGGGTCGCCCCGGCCGAGCTCGAGCAGCTCGCCGAGCACGTGCTCGGGCTGCCCACCCTGCGGCTGCGCGGGGTGATGGCCGTCGCGCCGCTCGACGAGGATCCGGCCTCCGCGTTCGCGCGCGTCCACGACTACGCCGCGCGGCTGCGCGCGGTCGCGCCGGAGGCCGACTGGATCTCTGCCGGGATGACCGGGGATTTCGCCGAGGCGATCGCGGCCGGCGCGACACACCTTCGCATCGGCTCCGCAATCACGGGGCCGCGCCCTGCCCAGGGTTAGCCTCGAATCAGAACCACCCCGCACACGTTCGGAGGACACGATGGGGAACCCGCTGAAGAAGACCATGGTGTACCTCGGCCTCGCCGATGAGGAAGAGGTCTACGAGGACGCTCCCGTCGCGCACGGCACGCGTCAGGAGCACGAGCCCGTTCGTCGTGAGGAGATCCGTCGTGAGCGCGAAGAGGTCAAGGCCGCACCGGTCACGCCGCTGCGTCGTCCGGCTGCGATCCGTCAGCCCTCGGCGGGCACGGTGAACGAGATCCTCACGGTGCACCCCAAGCAGTACCGCGACGCGCAGGTCATCGCGGAGAGCTTCCGTGACGGCATCCCCGTGATCATCAACCTGTCGCAGATGAGCGACGCCGATGCCCGTCGTCTGATCGACTTCGCGAGCGGCCTCTCCCTCGGCCTCTACGGCCGGATCGAGCGGGTCACCAGCAAGGTCTTCCTGCTGTCGCCCGAGAGCATCGCGGTGTCGGGGCAGGGTGGGATCGCCGGGAGCGACGAGCCCGCGCTCGCGCACTCCTGACAGGTGGTGGTGGCGCCCGCGATCTCTGTGATCGCAGCGATCCTCAACATCCTGCTGCTGCTCTACCTGCTCACGCTCTTCGTGCGCGTGATCCTGGAGTGGATCCCCGTGTTCAATCGTTCCTGGCGTCCGCGCGGCGCCGGGTTGATCGCGGCCGAGATCGTCTACACGATCACCGACCCGCCGATCCGCATGTTCCGACGCCTCATTCCTCCGCTGAGGATCGGACCCGTCGCGCTCGACATGGGACTCACCCTCACGATGATCGTCGTGCTGATCCTGATCTCGATCACTCGATCGTTCATCTGACCCCGACATATTGCATGACCTCCGACATATCGCTCCGCGCGTCTCCGCGCGCCTTCGCGGCCGCGGTTTTGGACGGCTATGCTTTTCTGAAGGTGCCGGCCGACCAGCGGGCGCCGCTGTCCACCCGGCCACCGAGAACTCATCGAAAGAGGAGCCACCAATGGCACTGACCCCGGATGACGTCGTCACCAAGCAGTTCCAGCACGTCCGTTTCAAGGACGGCTTCGACCCGGACGAGGTCGACGACTTCCTCGACGAGGTCGTGCTCGAGTGGCGTAAGGCCCTCGACGAGAACGCCGAGCTGAAGGCCAAGCTGGCCGCCTACGAGTCGGGGGAGAAGGCTGCTCCGGTCGCCGAGGTCCCGGCCGCTCAGGCCCCCGTCGCCGCCCCCGCTCCCGCCGCCGAAGGCGGGGCACCCGCCGCGGCGACCGCCGGCATCATCGAGCTCGCGCAGCGCCTGCACGACGAGCACGTCGCGGAGGGCAAGTCGCAGCGCGACCAGCTCATCGCCGACGCCAAGGCCCAGGCCTCGAAGATCCTCTCCGACGCCGAGCAGAAGTCGCGCGAGGAGGCTGCCCGCCTGGAGCGCGAGCGCAGCGTTCTCGAGAGCAAGATCGCCGAGCTGCACGACTTCGAGCGCTCGTACCGCACGCAGCTGCGCAGCTACATCGAGGGTCAGCTCCGCGACCTCGACGAGAAGGGCGGCCCCGGCGGGGACGCCTCCGCGCAGTAAGGAGCCCTGTTGGCCCGGCGTCAACCGCTTCCTGGTTCGGCGGCCGGCACGATCATCGCGATTCTCGCGGTGGTGGTGCTGGCCGCCGACCAGTTTGTGAAGTACCTCACCATCACGCATCTCCCGGAGCAGAAGGCCGTCCCGGTCCTCGGAGAGTTCCTGCAGCTGTACTCCATCCGCAACTCCGGAGCGGCGTTCTCCATCGGCGCGGGCTACACCTGGATCTTCACCATCGCGCTCGCGGTCGTCGCGTGCGTGATCGTGTGGAAGGCGTTCTCGGTCCGTTCCCGACTGTGGTCGGTCGTGCTCGGCGCGCTTCTCGGCGGCGTCCTGGGCAATCTGTCCGACCGTGTCTTCCGCGAGCCCGGATTCCCCGTCGGCCATGTCGTCGACATGATCTCGATGCCGTGGATGCTCCCGGCGATCTTCAACGTCGCCGACATCTTCATCGTCACCGGCATGATCTCGATCGCGCTGCTGATCATCGCGGGCCTCCGGCTCGACGGCTCGCGCGAGCGCGACCACGCCGCATCCGATGACGCGGCCAGCCCCGCCGACAGCGAGGACGCGCCCGACGCGACCGGGAGCCAGAGCCCGCATCCCACCGAAGCGGGGAGCTGACCGTGGAGTCCCGAGCGCTTCCCGTCCCCGACGGACTGGACGGCGTCCGCGTCGACGCCGCGCTGGCCAAGATGCTCGGCTTCTCGCGGACCTTCGCCGCCGACGTCGCCGAGGCCGGGGGAGTGGCGCTCGACGGTGTCACCCTCGGCAAGTCCGACAAGCTGCGCGCGGGCGGATGGCTGGAGGTGGAGTGGGCTCCCAAGCAGGAGCCCCGCATCGAGCCGATCGCCGTGCCCGAGCTCGGAATCGTCTACGACGATGACGACATCGTCGTGGTCGACAAGCCCACCGGCGTCGCAGCACATCCTTCGCTCGGCTGGGAAGGGCCGACCGTCGTCGGGGCCCTCGCCGCAGCCGGCTTCCGGATCGCGACGAGCGGCGCCCCGGAGCGGCAGGGCGTCGTGCACCGGCTCGACGTCGGAACGAGCGGACTCATGGTCGTCGCCAAGACCGAGGCCGCCTACTCCGCGCTCAAGCGCGCGTTCAAGGAGCGCACGGTCGAGAAGATCTATCACGCCGTCGTGCAGGGTCATCCGGACCCCCTGGCGGGGACGATCGACGCCCCGATCGGGCGGCACCCGAACCACTCGTGGAAGTTCGCGGTGATCCCCGATGGCAAGCCGTCGGTCACGCACTACGAGACGCTCGAGGCGTTCCCCGGCGCGTCGCTGCTGGAGATCCATCTGGAGACCGGCCGCACCCACCAGATCCGCGTGCACATGGCCGCTCATCGCCATCCCTGCGTCGGCGACCCCCTCTACGGCGCCGACCCGACCCTTTCGGCGCGCCTGGGACTCACGCGGCAGTGGCTGCACGCGCATCGGCTGGGCTTCGCGCATCCGGTCACCGGCGAGTGGGTGCAGACCGAGTCGCCGTACCCCGCCGACTTGCAGCACGCGCTGGACGTGCTCCGCGGGGAGGCCTGAGGTCGAGATCGGCCGGGCGGTCAGCCGAGCTGCAGCGCCCCTGTGGCGGCCACGACGCCGTCGAGCGTCCCCTCGAGGAACCGCACGACCTGCTCCGGATCCTCGTCGCGGTCGATCACGAGGCTGAGCAGCGTCTCCTCCGTGAACGCGACCCAGGATCGCATCGCGACACGCAGCGCCGGCGTGTCCGGCGTGCCGAGCTCCGTGAAGGCATCGATCAGACGCTGGGCGTTGAGATCCCGGGATTCGTCCACGACGCGGCGGACCGCCGGATCACCGCTCGCGATGCCCCGCACGAGGGAGTGGAAGGTGCTCTGGTGCTGGCGCACGAACTCCGTGATGCGCAGCAGCGTGTCGCGGATCCGGTCCCGCGGCTCGAGGTCGTCCCGCGGCTCGGATGCCCGCAGCAGGCTGTCGCGCGCCATCGTGACCACCGCGAGGTGCATGCCCTGCCGCGTGTCGAAGTAGTGGAAGAGCAGCGGTCGGGAGACCCCGGCGCGCTGCGCGAGCACGTCCATGGTGAGCTCATCGAGGGGATGGTCCGCGAGGAAGTTGACTCCGGTCGCGATCAGCTGGGCGCGACGCTCGTCCGGAGTCAGGCGGGCACGTCGCTCCTCAGGCATGCTCTGAGCCTAGCGGCGCGGCGCGGGGTCTCGCACCGCGTATTGACTCTGAGTCAATGAGCAATATACTCGACGTGGTGAGCGCCGCCACGGCTGTCGGCGCACAGGAGGAGGATCGATGAAGTTCCCGAAGTCCGACCGGGTCCGCAAGCTCGGCTCGTCGCACGCCGGCCGCATCGCGCTCGTCGCGGTTCCCGCAGGAGTCGTGGCCGCGGCCCTCATGGGCGGCGTCGCCCAGGGTGCCGTCCCCGTGTCGTTCACAGTGTCGGGGAGCCAGTTCCAGATCAGCGCATCGCAGCTGGAGGGCACCGGTTTCTCGCAGTACGCCGGAGTGGCGAAGGACACCGAAGGCAAGGAGCACACGGTCGCGATCGCGAACATCAAGAGCGCGACGCTGGCGGATCTGTGCCAGTCGGTGATCACCGACACGCCTCTCGGCAAGGTCGGTGTGCTCATCAAGGCGGGCGGGAACGGAAACCCCGCATCGGCGAGCGATCTGCAGATCGGCATGACCGGGCTCAAGGGCGATGCCTCGTTCGGCGCCATCCGCATCGGCGTCGACGCCTCCACCGTCAATACCGACGCCAAGGGCAGTGCCGGCGACTTCGCCCAGGACGCCGACACGGTCTCCATCAAGAACCTGCAGCAGACGGCCTGGAGCACTCAGGCCTCGGTGTTCACGCTCACGGGCATGACGCTGGAGCTGACGGACGGTTCGCAGGGATGCTTCTGAGGAACGCCGCCACGATGACCGACGAGACGGACGAGCGGGGATCCGCGCGGCGCGAGCGTCGGAAGCCCGAGACGAGCGCGATGCCGCCCGTGCGCGGTGCGGAGTCCGAGGAGGGCGCCGCCGCGGCGACGCCCGCCGATCGGGCGCCGGCCGGCGGCTTCCGGCATTGGCGCAGGCAGCGCCCGTTCGTCGGCGGGCTGCTGGTCGCTCTCGGCGGCATCGAGATGTTCTTCTCGGGCCAGCTCGACATCGGCCACCTGCACGTGCAGCTCGGGATCGAAGGACTGCAGGCCACGATCATCCCCATCGCCCTGCTGCTCCTCGGGATCCTTGCGATCACGATGCCGGCGCATCACGTGTTCTACGGGATCCTCGCCCTGGTCGTCGCGATCTACTCGCTGATCGGCGTCAACCTCGGCGGCTTCATCGTCGGCATGCTGCTCGCCGGAACGGGCGCCGTGCTGGTCGTGGCCTGGATGGGCCCGCGCGTGCCGGCACCAGAGGTCGCGGAGAGCACGACGTGATCCGCGTGCCCCGCGCCGGCGTCCTGGCCATCGCGGTCCTCGCCCTGGTCGCGCCGATGACGCTCGGCGCTGCCGCGGCGCCTGCGGCGCATCCCGCGGGCCTGTGCATCCCGCTGATCTGGTGCCCGTCGCCGAGTCCGACGCCCGCGCCGACGCCCACCTCGGGGGTGCCGGGGCTCCCGGGAGTTCCCGGAGTCCCTGCGGTGCCCGGCACGCCGTCCGCACCCGGGACGACGCCCGCCGCGCCGGGGGAGACGACCCCGACGCCCGCGCCGACACCGGTCGTCGCCGCCAAGGACGAGGGCGCGCCGATCTTCACCAAGACGCCCGCGTCGATGGGATCCCAGGGGCTGTCGTTCACGGGATTGAGCGGCATCGCGATCGTGGATGTGCCGACGATCGACGGCAGCACCGTGCGCGCTCTGAAGATCTCCGCGGATTCCATCACCATCAGCGGCTTCTCGCTCACCGTGCGTCCGCCCGACAAGGCGGGACTCGTCACGAACGCCGACACGATGACTCTCAAAGGGCATGTCAGCGTCTACCTCGGATCGATCACGGCGACGACGCAGGACGGACGTGCGCTCACTCTCGGTACGGACACGCCTCCACCGCTGGACGATGTCTCACCGGGACTACTCCGGGTGACGATGGGGCTCGTCGGCACGGTGGCCGACTCGATCAGTTACACCAACACCGATCAGCGCATCGTCGAGCCGTGATGTCTGCCCCGAGGCGGCGGATGCGAATGTCGATGCCACGGAGCAGACTGAGCCCATGAGCATCGAGGTGCGGCCGGCGAACGTCTTCCAGGACGTCGCGACGCTGGTGGGGCCGAAGAACCCGACATCGCAGTCCTGCTTCTGCCTGAGCTACCGGATCCCGAGCAAGGAGAGCCTGTCTCTGCGCGGCGAGGCCCGGGCGGAGCGTGTGCGCGGGCTCTGTGCCGAGGATCCGCCTCCCGGCGTGATCGCCTATCTGGACGACGAGCCGGTCGGCTGGGCCGCGGTGCATCCGCGGCGGGACACCGCTTTTGCGGCCAATCGGCTGATCCCGCACGTCGATGAGCTCGACGTGTGGTCATTGTGGTGCCTGCGTGTCCGGCCGGGGTATCGCAAGCAGGGCATCACCCACACCCTCATCGAAGGCGCGGTCTCCTTCGCACGCGCGTACGGCGCTCCCGCCGTCGAGGCGTATCCCGTCGACAACCAGGGCGCGAAGGTCGACCTCACGATGGCGTACGTGGGCACCCGCGCACTGTTCGAGTCCGCCGGATTCACCAAGGCAGCCGACACCGAATCGGTGATCAACAAGTTCCCCCGTGTGCTGATGCGGCTGGATCTCCGTTAGTCGCGTGCGGCGGGCGCGTCCAACCGGGGCGGCCTTCCTCCCCGGAAGTGCGCGGGGTCGTCCTCCGCCACCGCCAGGGCGATCTTGCGCACGTGCGCGTCGTCGATGTCGCCCATCGCGGCGAGGTCGTAGAAGCCGACCTCGGTCAGCTCTCCGTCGGCGGGATGCGGCTCGCCCGCGATCCAGGAGCAGCGGAACACCAGATCCAGGTAGTCGACTTCGTCGCCGTTCGCGTAAGTGACCCGGGGGAGCTGCTGCACGAGTGCGAGGCGCTCGACCTTCACGGTCACGCCTGCCTCCTCGAGGCACTCCCGCACGGCGGTGTCGGCGGGCTCCTCGCCCGGTTCGACGATGCCGGAGATCGGCTGCCAGGCGCCGTTGTCGGCGCGCTTGCCGAGCAGCACCTTCTCGTCGCGGAACACGATCGCCGTCACTCCGACGAGATTCAGCGGGGAGTGGCCGACGTGCTCGCGGAGTGCGACGACGAAGTCGGGAGTGGTCATGGATCCAGGCTAGCCTCGTCCATCGCGCGGCATCCTGCGAGTCCCGGAGAATACGAACAGCGTCCGGAGAAAGCCCGTGCACGATTTTCGAACCGTCATCAACCGTTCAGGCAATACATAGTGTGAGCACAGACAGCGAGATCATTCAGCGTTCGCTCGGGAACCCCCGAGCCTTCGCCGAATTGTTCGACCGGCACGCCGGGATGCTGGGCGGCTACGCCGCCCGGCGGCTCGGTGCGGACGCCGGGCAGGACATCCTGAGCGAGACGTTCCTGGTGGCGTTCGCGCGGCGCACCTCCTTCGACACCGCGTGGGATTCGGCCCTTCCGTGGTTGTACGGAATCGCCTCCCGGCTGGTCAGGAAACACCGTGCGACGGAGGCGAAGCACCTGCGCTCGAGGGCGGAGTTCGCCCGCCGAGAGGAACTCATCTCCCACGGCGACCTCGACTCGACGATCTCCCGGCTCGATGCCGAGCTCTCGACGAGAGAGCTCGCGCCTCGCATCGCTGCGCTGTCCGGCAAGGAGCGCGAGACGCTGCTTCTCTATGCCTGGGGCGACCTGACCTACGAGGAAGTAGCGGAGGCGCTCGGCGTGCCCGTGGGAACGGTGCGGTCGAGGATGAATCGCATTCGCACGAAGCTGCACCCCGCCGGTGCGATCGCTTCGGTGCGGAACACCAGCAGGAAAGGGGAAGTCGATGGACGTTTTCGAGCGCGTGCGTGAGGTGAACACAGGGGCGGAGCTGACGTCGGCACAGATCTCCGCGGCGCGTTCGCGGCTCCTGGCCGGGATCGACGACCAGCATGCCGCAGTTCGGACGCACGTGTCTCGGCGCCCGATGCTTCTTATCGCCGGAGGCCTCGTCGGAGTCGCCGCGATCACGACGGCGGTTCTGGTCGTCACCCACGGCACGGCGTCCGGGCCGCGGGTCGACGCGGTGCCTGCTCCGACCGCGAGCGCCGCGACGACCCCGGCACCGACCGCCGGCCCCACCTCCTCTCAGAGCAGCGGAGCGGGCGCTGTCGGAGCGGAGCCCTTCCCGGGTACCACCCCGCACGCGGGGCAGTACCTCAAGCTCTCCACCACGGCTCAGGTGCTCCTCTATCACGGCCCCGAAGGCACGGCGTATCAGTGGTCCTTTCGAGACCCCACGATCCCCCTTCCGTCCTCCGCGGTCGTCGTCCAGGACAGCAGTGCGCTCTATGTCCCCGCGGATCGCGCATCCGACTGGGTCCAGTCGACCGGCCGCAGCGCGCAGCGGGTCGGCTCCTTTCCGGATCCGCAGTCGGCGGCGGACTCGGCGGCGTGGGACACACTGATCCCGGCGAGAGACGACATGCTCTCCCGCGCGCCGGGAGGGGTGTTCGAGGGGCAGTCGGCTCCGATCGACTTCACCGACTACCCGACGGATCCTGGCGCTCTGCTGGAGCGGATCCGCCAGGAGCACGCGGATGCGGGCCCCGACCAGGATGAACGCACGGTGAGCTGGATCATCCGGGTGCTGAGATCGAACCTCGCGCCGGCGACGCTGCGCGATGGTCTCCTCCAGGCGCTGGAGCTCACAGGGCGGAGCACGGTCACCTCGATCCAGGGAACCTCGACGACGTATGCGGTGGACTTCACCGCCACCGGAGTCCGCCGGGAGACGATCACGATCGATGCCAGAACCGGGTGGGCCGCCGAATACACGGTCACGTCCCCTCGGACGGACGGTGGCCTGGTCCCCGCGGAAGTGCCGGATGTGCGTTTCATCCTGAGCCAGGAGATCGTCGACTCGGCGCCGTAGCCGAGGATCGCAGGCTCCGTCGTCGAACCGACGACGACGGAGCCCGCGCGGCTCGCGTCAGAGGTCGAACGTAGACTCGAAGCATGGCATCAGACTCCTTCGTCCACCTGCACGTGCACAGCGAGTACTCGATGCTGGACGGGGCCGCGCGCATCCAGCCGCTCGTGCAGGAGGCGGTCGCGCAGGGCATGCCTGCCGTCGCCGTGACCGACCACGGCAACACGTTCGCTGCCTTCGAGTTCTACAAGGCGGCGCAGGCCGCGGGCGTCAAGCCGATCATCGGGATCGAGGCGTATGTGACGCCCGGCACGCACCGCAGCGACAAGTCCCGGGTGCAGTGGGGAACGCCGGAGCAGCGCAGCGACGACGTCTCCGGGTCCGGTGCGTACACCCACATGACGCTGCTCTCCGAGACGACGGAGGGCATGCACAACCTGTTCCGGCTCTCGTCGATCTCGAGCCTCGAGGGCTACTACTTCAAGCCCCGCATGGACCGGGAGATCCTGCAGAAGTACTCGAAGGGCCTCATCGCCACGACGGGCTGCCCGTCCGGCGAGATCCAGACGCGGCTGCGCCTGGGCCAGTACGACGCGGCACGGGCGGCGGCCGCCGAGTTCCAGGACATCTTCGGCAAGGAGAACTACTTCGCCGAGATCATGGACCACGGCCTCGAGATCGAGCGGCGCGTCACCGGCGACCTGCTCCGCATCGCGAAGGATCTGGGGATCCCGCTGGTCGGCACCAACGACCTGCACTACACGCACCAGCACGACGCGAAGAGCCACGAGGCGCTGCTGTGCGTGCAGTCGGGATCGACCCTGGCCGACCCGAACCGGTTCAAGTTCGACGGCGACGGCTACTACGTGAAGTCGGCTGCCGAGATGCGCCAGATCTTCCGCGACAACCCGGAGGCGTGCGACAACACGCTGCTCATCGCCGAGCGGTGCGACGTGTCGTTCAACACGAGCGCGAACTTCATGCCGCGCTTCCCGGTCCCCGACGGGGAGACCGAGGAGAGCTGGTTCATCAAGGAGGTCGAGAAGGGCCTGCACATCCGCTATCCGGGGGGCATCCCGGACGCGGTGCGCAAGCAGGCCAACTACGAGGTCGAGGTCATCAGCTCGATGGGCTTCCCCGGCTACTTCCTGGTGGTCGCCGACTTCATCAACTGGGCCAAGGACAACGGCGTGCGCGTCGGACCGGGCCGTGGTTCCGGTGCCGGATCCATGGCCGCCTACGCGATGCGGATCACCGACCTCGACCCGCTCGAGCACGGCCTCATCTTCGAGCGCTTCCTCAACCCCGACCGCGTCTCGATGCCCGACTTCGACGTCGACTTCGACGACCGCCGTCGTGGCGAGGTGATCCAGTACGTCACCGAGAAGTACGGCGACGAGCGCGTCGCGCAGATCGTCACCTACGGCACGATCAAGGCGAAGCAGGCCCTGAAGGACGCCGGCCGCGTGCTCGGCTTCCCCTTCAGCATGGGGGAGAAGCTGACCAAGGCGATGCCGCCGGCGGTCATGGGCAAGGACATGCCGCTGGACGGGATGTTCAATCCCGAGCACCCCCGGTACAAGGAGGCCAGCGAGTTCCGCGTCGTGATCGAGACGGATCCCGAGGCGAAGACGGTGTTCGACACGGCCCTGGGCCTGGAGAACCTGAAGCGCCAGTGGGGCGTGCACGCGGCCGGCGTCATCATGTCGTCGCACCCTCTGATCGACATCATCCCGATCATGAAGCGCGAGCAGGACGGGCAGATCGTCACCCAGTTCGACTACCCGTCGTGCGAGTCCCTGGGCCTGATCAAGATGGACTTCCTGGGGCTGCGCAACCTCACGATCATCTCGGACGCCCTCGCGAACATCCGGATGAACCGCGGGGAGGAGCTCGTCCTCGAGGATCTCGCGCTCGACGACCGCCCCTCCTACGACCTGCTCACCCGCGGTGACTCGCTCGGCGTGTTCCAGCTCGACGGCGGGCCGATGCGCGCGCTCATGCGGCTCATGAAGCCGGACAACTTCGGTGACATCTCGGCCCTCATCGCGCTGTACCGGCCGGGCCCGATGGGCGCCAACTCGCACACCAACTACGCGCTCCGCAAGAACGGGCTCCAGGAGATCACGCCGATCCACCCGGAGTTCGCGGAATCGCTGAAGGACATCCTGGAGGAGAGCTACGGCCTCATCATCTACCAGGAGCAGGTGATGGCGATCGCCCAGCGCGTGGCCGGGTTCTCGCTCGGTCAGGCAGACATCCTCCGCCGCGCGATGGGCAAGAAGAAGAAGTCCGAGCTGGACAAGCAGTTCGAGGGCTTCCAGGCGGGCATGCACGCCAACGGCTACTCCGACGGCGCGGTGAACGCCCTGTGGGAGATCCTGCTGCCGTTCTCCGACTACGCCTTCAACAAAGCCCACTCGGCTGCCTACGGCGTGATCTCCTACTGGACCGCGTACCTGAAGGCGCATTACCCCGCCGAGTACATGGCGGCGCTGCTGACCAGCGTCGGCGACTCCAAGGACAAGATGGCGCTGTACCTCAACGAATGCCGCCGCATGGGAATCAAGGTGCTGCCGCCGGATGTGCGCGAGTCGATCAACTTCTTCGCGGCCGTCGGCGAGGACATCCGCTTCGGGCTCGGAGCCGTCCGCAACGTCGGATCCAACGTCGTCGACGGCATCGTGAAGGCGCGCCAGGAGGAGAACTTCACCTCGTTCCACGACTTCCTCAAGAAGGTCCCGCTGCACGTCGCGAACAAGCGCACGGTGGAGTCGCTGATCAAGGCCGGCGCCTTCGACTCCATGGGCGACACCCGCCGTGCGCTCGTCGAGATCCATGAGGACGCTGTCGAGGCCTCGGTCGACCAGAAGCGCAACGAGGCCCAGGGCGCCATCGGCTTCGACTTCGACAGCCTGTACGACGAGGTCGAGGAGGTCGCTCCGCCCAAGGTGCCGAACCGGCCGGAGTGGACCAAGAAGGACAAGCTCGCGTTCGAGCGCGACATGCTGGGCCTGTACGTGTCCGACCATCCGCTGGCGGGGCTCGAGGTGCCGCTCGCCAAGCACGCGTCCATCGCGATCAACGCGCTGCTCGAGTCGGAGGATCTGCAGGACGGCGACCAGGTGACGGTGGCGGGACTCGTGACCAGCGTGCAGCACCGCGTCGCGAAGGCCAGCGGCAACCCGTACGGCATGATCACGGTGGAGGACTTCCATGGCGAGATCACGATCATGTTCATGGGCAAGACGTACCTCGAGTTCCAGAGCATGCTGCAGCAGGACGCGATCCTCGCCGTGCGAGGCCGCGTCTCGCGCCGTGACGACGGGATGAACCTGCACGCCCAGTCCGCGTTCACGCCGGATGTCGGCGCGTTCGACGCCGCCGGTCCGCTGTCGCTGATCGTCCCGGAGCAGCGCGCCACGGAGCGCGTGATCGAAGACCTCGCCGAGGTGCTCCGGCGCCATGCCGGCGACACCGAGGTCATGCTCAAGATGCATCGCGGCGGGCGCGCGAAGGTGTTCGAAGTGCCGCTTCCCGTCACCGTCACCGCGGACCTCTTCGGCGATCTGAAGTCGCTGCTCGGCCCGCAGTGCCTGGGCTGAGCCGCGACTCACGCAGCCACGCAGCCGGACATCCCGTCGTGCGACTCCGCTCAGGAGGCGTCCAAACCTGCCCGGTAGTATCTGGTCGCGTTCGACGGCCGACCCCCAGACGGCCGCACGACGAAAGGAAGCACTGATGACCAGCGACGCCCCCTTCGCTGAGACGACGCAGGACGACGACACCTCGACGCCGGCTCCCGAGTCCCTCACCGGCGACGCGCTCCCGGGGGACGCTCTGCCCGCCGCAGCGCCTCAGCAGGGCTACTTCGGATTCACCCTGCGCGAGCTGATCATCGTCGGGCTGTGGCTCCTCGCGTTCGTGCTGTCCTTCGTCCCGGCCGCGGGGAGCGTGCTGGACGGCTCGGCCACCGTGTGGACGATGAACGGCGCCTGGCTGCTCGCCATCGGCGTGCCCACGGCCGCCGTGTTCCTGATCGTGCTGCGCCGCCTGTCGCCCGAAGGGATCCGCCGCGTCGGCTCCCTCGGCATCGACCAGTTCGCGTCGGTCGCCTTCTCGGTCGCCCTCGTCAACGGGGGTGTGCTGCTGTGGCAGCAGCTCGACCTCGTCGCGGCCCAGCGACGCAGCGCGCTCACCACGTGGCCGCTGTGGCTGGAGCTCCTCTTCCTGCTCGGGCTGGTCGTGGTCACGGTGTTCGCGACGCTCATCCCCGGGATCCGCGAGGACTTCGAAGGACGTACCGACACCCTGGCGCACCGCAGCGCGAACCCCGTACGCCCGGTGTTCACCCGCCCGCGCCCGGTGCGCGCGCGGGGGAGCGTCTCTGATCCGCAGAACGAGGACGACGTGGATCCGGGTCTCCTGCACGAGAACGAGGTCGGAGCGAACGCGCATCTGTCCGCAGGCACGACGGGCGCCGCGATCGCGGGTGCGGCCGGCTACGTGCCGGAGCATCACCGCGAGTCGTTCCTCGCCTCGGCGGAAAGCACCGAAGGCGTCGCGCTCGCCGATGCGGCCGAGGCGCCGCGCGCCGCCGAAGCGCCGCCCGCCGCCGAGGCGCTGACCGAGGCCATCCCGTACGCCGGTGCGCCGACGATCGTCGACAGCGGGGCCGGGCCGGCGGTGCCGTCCTCCTCGGAGGACGAGCCCGCCACGCGTGCCGACGCGCGCCGCGGTGCGACGGCCTCGGAATCGGCGCCGATCGTCGACTTCGCGGAGCCCTCGCCGGCGGACGACGCCCTGGCGGAGGCGGAGCCTGCGCCGCGCGACCTGTCGGACACCATGACCGAGGTGCTCGGCGACCTTCTCGAGCCCGCTCCGGCCGACGACGTGGCCACGCACGCGGTCGACGTGGTCGCGGAGGACGGCGCCGCGGCGCCGTCCGGACAGTCCCAGCCCTTCTGGGCGCTGGCGCCCGACACCCGCGCGGTCCATGACGCGCGAGGCGAGGAGATTTTCACGATCGGGCCCGATGCGTGGATCCTTGTACTCGAGGACCGCGGCGGAGCCTTCGTCGTGCGGCACGACGACGGCCGCGTCGGCTACCTGCACGACACCGACAACATGACCCGAGGCTGAGGACGCATGCAGACGATCGACCTGAGGGGACGCTCCCTCTCCACCGCCGAGATGCTCGCGGCGGTGCCGCGCGCCACGGCCGCCCGCGCCGAAGCGCTGGCGACCGCGACAGAGATCGTGGAGGACGTGCGCGTCCGCGGCGAGGAGTCCCTGCGCGAGCAGGCGGAGCGGTTCGACCGGGTCACGGGGCACGCCATCCGCGTTCCGCGAGAGCACCTCCAGGAGGCTCTCGCCGCCGTGGCGCCGGAGGTGCGTGCCGCGCTGGAGGCCGCGATCGAGCGGGTCCGCCGCGGATCCGCCGCTCAGGTGCCGGAGGATCGGGAGACGCAGATCGGTCCCGGCGCCCGCATCGTCCAGCGCTGGCAGCCGGTCGGCCGGGTCGGCGTCTACATCCCTGGCGGCAAAGCCCCCCTCGCGTCGAGCGTCGTGATGAACGTGGTCCCGGCGCAGGTCGCCGGGGTCGGCAGCATCGCGCTCGCCTCTCCGCCGCAGCAGAGCGAGGGCGGGCGGATCCACCCGACGATCCTCGCCGCGGCCGCTCTGCTGGGAATCGACGAGGTCTATGCCATCGGCGGTGCCGGGGCGATCGGCGCCTTCGCCCACGGGGTCAGCGCGGTCGGGCTCGACCCGGTCGACGTGATCTCCGGCCCCGGGAACAACTTCGTCGCCTCCGCGAAGCGCGCCGTCGCCGGCGTCGTCGGCACCGACTCCGAGGCCGGCGCCACCGAGATCCTCATCGTCGCCGACGACCAGGCCGATCCACGCCTCATCGCGGCCGATCTGATCAGCCAGGCGGAGCACGACGAGCAGGCCTCCGCCGTTTTCGTCACGGATGCCCCGGCGCTCGCCGAGCGCGTCGCTCACGAGGTCGAGCAGCAGGCCGGCCGCACCCGGCACGCCGAGCGCGTGCGGGCGGCCCTGAGCGGTCCGCAGTCCGCGATCGTGCTGGTGGATGACCGTGCCGCGGCGGTCGCGTTCAGCAACGCCTACGCGCCCGAGCACCTCGAGCTGCACCTCGTCGACGCGGCGCAGGCGGCGGCCTCCTTCACGAGCGCGGGCGCCGTCTTCGTGGGCGACCAGACCCCGGTCAGCCTCGGCGACTACATGGCGGGCAGCAACCACGTGCTGCCGACCGGCGGCCAGGCGCGCTACGCGTCCGGGCTCGGGGCGTACACGTTCCTCCGTCCGCAGCAGGTCGTGGCGTACGACCACGCAGCGCTCACCGAAGCGCGCGCCGGTGTGGCGGCGCTGGCCTCCGCAGAGCTGCTGCCGGCGCACGGCGAAGCGGTCGAGGCACGGTTCGCGCCGGTGCCGGTCACCGAGGCGTAGGCTTTCACGAATGCACTGCCCGTTCTGCCGTCACCCGGACTCCCGCGTCATCGACTCCCGCACGAGCGACGACGGTCTGTCGATCCGGAGGCGCCGCCAGTGCCCGGAGTGCGGGGGGCGGTTCACGACCACCGAGACCGCGAGCCTGAACGTGATCAAGCGCAGCGGCGTGATGGAGCCGTTCAGCCGCGAGAAGGTGATCTCCGGCGTGCGCAAGGCGTGCCAGGGGCGGCCCGTGACGGAGGCCGATCTGGCGATCCTCGCGCAGCGTGTCGAGGAGGCGGTGCGGCAGACGGGGGTGTCCCAGCTCGACACGAACGAGATCGGGCTGGCCATCCTGGGGCCGCTGCGCGACCTCGACGAGGTCGCCTACCTGCGGTTCGCGAGCGTGTACCAGGCGTTCGACTCGCTGGAGGACTTCGAGGCGTCGATCGCCGAGCTCCGCGCCGATCACCACGCCGCCGCGGAGCAGACCGCGCTCTGAGGCGGGAGCGGGCGCCTCGGCGGCGGTCGGGATCCACGGCCGCGGACCGGTAGCCTGGCAGGGATGTATGCGCTGCTCTTCCGCCTCGTCCTCGCGCGCTTCGACCCGGAGTTCGCACACCACGCCGGCATGGCTGTGGTGCGCATCCTCGGCGTGCCTCCGTTCTCCTGGATCGCGCGGTCGCTGACGCGCCCATTGCCGGACGACGAGGTCCGGACGCTGGGGCTGACGTTCCCCACACCGTTCGGCATCGCCGCCGGCTTCGACAAGAACGCGGTCGGCGTGCGCGGGCTCTCGGCCCTCGGGTTCGGGCACGTCGAGGTGGGCACCATCACCGCGATCCCGCAGCCGGGCAACCCGAAGCCGCGCCTGTTCCGCCTCATCGCGGATCGCGCGGTCGTCAACCGGATGGGCTTCAACAACGCGGGGGCCGAAGCCGCGGAGAAGCGGCTCTGGAAGCTGCGCCGTCGCCGTCCCTCCGCCGTGATCGGCGTGAACATCGGCAAGAGCCGAGTGGTGGCGGTGGAGGACGCCACCGCCGACTACGTCGCCTCGGCGGTGCGTCTGGCACCGCTCGCCGACTACCTCGCCATCAACGTGTCCTCGCCCAACACACCCGGGCTGCGCGGACTGCAGGCGGTCGAGACGCTGGCGCCGCTGTTGCGCGCGGTGAAGGCCGCCGCGGGCGCGACCCCGCTGCTGGTCAAGATCGCACCGGATCTGCCCGATGACGAGGTCACCGCGATCGCAGAGCTCGCCGTCGCCGAGGGGCTGGACGGACTGATCGCGACGAACACGACGATCTCCCGCGAGGGCCTGGTGACGGATCCCGCGAAGGTCGCCGCCGCGGGGGAGGGCGGGCTCTCTGGTGCGCCGCTCAAGGAGCGTTCCCTCGCCGTGCTGCGCCTGGTGCGCGCCGCGGTGCCGGCGGAGTTCTGCGTGATCTCCGTGGGTGGTGTCGAGACGGGCGCCGAGGTGCGCGAGCGTCTGGAGGCCGGCGCCACGCTCGTGCAGGGCTACACGGCGTTCCTCTACCGCGGGCCGTTCTGGGCCCGGCAGATCCGCGCCGGCCTGCGCGCACGCTGACCGGCGGACGAAGAGAAGATCCCGGGCGCATCACGCGCACCGGGATCTTCGTCGTTCTGAGCGGGGGCCGGATCAGTCCGGGTACTGGCCGCGCTTGACCTGCGGCTTCGGCAGGCGCATGAAGCGCATCTGCAGGGAGCGCATCGCCGCGTACCAGGCCAGGCCGCGCTCGCGCTTGTCCTTGCCGAACTTGTCGGCGATCCGGCGGTTCACGCGGATCCCGAGGAAGACCATGTCGATGATCGCGATCGCGATGAAGCCCCACAGACCGACGAACGCCCAGTACGCCACGAGCGTGTTCGGAATCAGCGACACGATGATCACGACGACCATGAGCGCCATGATCCATTCGCTGACGTGCCAGCCGGCGTCGACGTAGTCGCGCACCCAGCGGCGCTGCGGACCGCGGTCCCGGACCGGCAGGTACTTCTCCTCGCCGTTGGCCATCCCGATGCGCTGACGCTCCTGGCGCTGGCGCAGCTCGGCGCGCGCCTGCGCCTTGGCCTCCTTCGTGTCCGGCACCAGCGGACGGCGCCGGGCGGCCTCCTGCTCCGCGCGCGTGGGCGTGCGGCGACCCTTGCCGCTCGTCGCCTCGTCGGCGGAGTCGTCGGGGGCGGGGGTGGGAGTGCTGGGCACGAAGGCTCCTGGATGTCGAGAGAGGAGAAACGGGTGTTCCCTAAGATTACCTGCATGACTTCTCCCTCCTCCTCGGTCACCGCACCCGGTGACGTCGAAGCCGCCGTCGCCGCCGCCGTCTCCACCGGGATCCCCGCCGCGCTGAGCGACCTCGGAGACCTCGTGCGCATCCCCGGCATCGCCTGGCCGGCGTTCGACCAGACGCAGCTGGTGCGCAGCGCGGCCGCGGTCGCGGAGCTCGCCGAGGGCACGGGCGTGTTCGACAGCGTGCGCGTGCTGCGCTCGGCGATCCCCGGCACCGACGAGGTCGGTCAGCCGGCCGTGCTCGCCCGCCGGGCCGCGCGCAACGGCAAGCCGACGATCCTGCTCTACGCGCACCACGACGTCCAGCCCCCGGGGGCGGACGAGCTGTGGGAGACCCCGCCGTTCGAGCCCACGGTGCGCGACGGCCGGCTGTACGGTCGCGGCGCGGCCGACGACAAGGCCGGCATCATGGCGCACATCGCGTCGATCCGCGCGGTCGCGGAATCGCTCGGCGACGGCCTCGATCTCGGGATCGCGATGTTCATCGAGGGGGAGGAGGAGTACGGCTCCCGGTCGTTCGCCCAGTTCCTCACCGACAACGAGGACGCCCTCCGCGCCGACGCGATCGTCGTGGCCGACTCGGGCAACTGGGACTCTTCCACGCCCGGCCTCACGGTCTCGCTGCGCGGCGCGGTGCGCTTCACGCTCACCGTGCGCACTCTCGGTCACGCCTCGCACTCAGGCATGTTCGGGGGAGCGGTGCCCGACGCGATGCTCGCCACGATCCGCCTGCTCGACACGCTCTGGGACGAGAACGGATCCGTCGCCGTCGAGGGGCTCACGGTGCGCGACGCCGAGACCCCCGAGTACAGCGAGGAGACGCTGCGCGATGAGGCCGGGCTGCTCCCCGGCGTCTCGCCCATCGGTGACGGGACGATCCTCAGCCGCATCTGGAACAAGCCGTCGGTCACGGTCATCGGCATCGACGCCACCTCGGTGGCCGCCGCGTCCAACACGCTCGCCCCCGAGACCACCGTGGTGCTGAGCTGCCGCATCGCGCCCGGCCAGAGCGCAGACGAGGCGTATGCGGCGCTCGAGGCGCACCTGCGGGCGCACGCCCCCTTCGGCGCCCAGCTGTCCTTCTCAGACCTCGATCTCGGCAACCCCTTCCTCGTCGACACGTCGGGCTGGGCTGTGGGGCTGACGCGCGGGGCGATGGCCGACGGCTACGGCAAGGACCCGGTCGATCTCGGCGTCGGCGGATCCATCCCGTTCATCGCCGACCTCGTCGAGCGGTTCCCGGGCGCGGAGATCCTGGTGACCGGCGTCGAGGACCCGCACGCGCGCGCACACAGCCCGAACGAGTCGCTGCACCTGCAGACCTTCCGCAACGCGGTCGCGACCGAGGCGCTGCTGCTGGCGCGGATGAACGAGATCACCCTCTGACACGCCCGGCATCGAGACGCGGTCGTGACGGCCGCGCTCGATGCCACCCCCGTGCGCGGCGGTAGACTCGAGGGACGGAAACCGTGCCGCTGCACGGCCGATCCAAGGAGCGACATGAGCGACATCACCCTCACCCCCGAGACCACCACCGCGCACGGTGTGAAGCTCACCGACGCCGCTGCGGCGAAGGTGAAGAGCCTGCTGGAGCAGGAAGGCCGCGACGACCTCCGCCTGCGCGTCGCCGTGCAGCCCGGCGGCTGCTCCGGCCTGATCTACCAGCTCTACTTCGACGAGCGCTATCTCGAAGGCGACGAGACCGTCGATTTCGACGGCGTCGAGGTGATCGTCGACAACATGAGCGTGCCGTATCTGGACGGTGCCTCGATCGACTTCAAGGACACGATCTCGGAGCAGGGGTTCACCATCGACAACCCCAACGCGCAGGGCTCCTGCGCCTGCGGCGACAGCTTCCACTGACCCGCGGAATTCCCCTCTCCCACCCCTGCGCCATCCACGCCGAACCTGCGTGGATGGCGTGAATCGGGTGTGAGCTTGCCCTAGACTGGGGTAGCCCACGTCCGTGATCTGAAAGGTGCATCGTGCCCTCGAAACGCCGCCTTCGTTGGGCCGCACTCCCCTTGGGAGTCGCGGCAGCCGTGGCCCTCGCGGGATGCTCTCCCACAGAGCTCCACGGATTCCTTCCGGGCTTCGTCGCCGATGGCACACCCGCCACCAACCAGACCGATCGCGTCGCCGCGCTCTGGGTCAACTCGTGGATCGTTCTCCTCGTCGTCGGCCTCATCACCTGGGGTCTGATGGGCTGGGCCGCGATCGCGTACCGCCGTCGCAAGGGCCAGACCGGCCTGCCGGTGCAGCTGCGCTACAACATGCCGATCGAGATCTTCTACACGATCGTGCCGCTGATCCTCATCTTCGGGATGTTCGCGTTCACGGCTCGTGACCAGACGATCATCGAGACCCAGTACGAGAAGCCCGATGTGTCGATCACCGCGATCGGCAAGCAGTGGGCCTGGGACTTCCAGTACGACGGCACGGAGAAGGACAACTCCGACGCGGTCTGGACCATGGGCGTCCAGGCGCAGCCGGACAAGGCCGGCAACATCGACCAGGCGGCTCTTCCGACGCTGTACCTGCCGGTGAACAAGAAGGTGCACATCACGCTGCAGTCGCGCGACGTGATCCACTCCTTCTGGATCATCGACTTCCTGTACAAGAAGGACATGTACATCGGGAAGGACAACTCGTGGTCCTTCACCCCGACGCGTGAGGGCACCTACCAGGGCAAGTGCGCCGAGCTCTGCGGCGAGTACCACTCGATGATGCTCTTCAACGTGAAGGTCGTCAGCGACGCCGAGTACCAGGCCTACCTGACCAAGCTCAAGGACGAGGGGAACACGGGCGACATCACCGACGCCTACGACCGCCTCACCAACTTCCCCGGCACCGGGAAGCCCACGACCGACTCGGAAGCGAAGTAAGCAGAATGACGAGCACTCTTCCCGACACGTCTGAGGTCGGCGCGCGTCCGACGACGATCCCGCCGCGTCAGGCGGCCCTGCTCAGCTCGACCCGCGTCGAGCAGAAGGGCAACATCGTCGTCAAGTGGATCACCTCCACGGACCACAAGACCATCGGGTACATGTACCTGATCGCCTCGGTGCTGTTCTTCCTCCTCGGCGGCGTGATGGCGCTCATCATCCGCGCCGAGCTGTTCTCGCCGGGCATGCAGATCATCCCGACCAAGGAGCAGTACAACCAGCTGTTCACGATGCACGGCACGATCATGCTGCTCATGTTCGCGACGCCGCTGTTCGCGGGCTTCGCGAACGCGATCCTGCCGCTGCAGATCGGTGCTCCCGATGTGGCCTTCCCGCGTCTGAACGCCTTCGCGTTCTGGCTGTTCCTGTTCGGCTCGACCATCGCGGTCGCCGGATTCCTCACTCCGCAGGGCGCGGCGTCGTTCGGCTGGTTCGCGTATCAGCCCCTCGCCAGCGCCTCGTTCACGCCGGGTGCGGGTGGAAACCTGTGGATGCTCGGCCTCGGCATGTCCGGTTTCGGCACGATCCTCGGCGCGGTGAACTTCATCACCACGATCATCACGATGCGCGCCCCGGGCATGACGATGTGGCGCATGCCGATCTTCTCGTGGAACACGCTGATCACGAGCCTGCTCATCCTGATGGCGTTCCCGGTGCTCGCCGCGGCGATGCTGGCTGCGGCCGCCGACCGCGTCCTCGGCGCGCACATCTACGACCCGGCCAACGGCGGCGTCCTGCTCTGGCAGCACCTGTTCTGGTTCTTCGGCCACCCCGAGGTCTACATCATCGCGCTGCCGTTCTTCGGCATCGTCTCCGAGATCTTCCCGGTGTTCAGCCGCAAGCCGATCTTCGGGTACAAGACCCTCGTCTACGCGACGATCGCCATCGCGGCCCTGTCGGTCGCGGTGTGGGCGCACCACATGTACGTCACCGGCGGTGTGCTGCTGCCGTTCTTCGCTCTGATGACGATGCTCATCGCCGTCCCGACCGGTGTGAAGATCTTCAACTGGATCGGCACGCTGTGGCGAGGATCCGTGACGTTCGAGACGCCGATGGTGTTCTCGCTCGGCTTCCTGGTGTCGTTCGTCTTCGGTGGTCTGACCGGTGTGATCCTGGCCTCCCCGCCGCTGGACTTCTTCCTCTCGGACTCCTACTTCGTCGTGGCCCACTTCCACTACGTGGTGTTCGGAACCGTCGTGTTCGCGATGTTCGCCGGCTTCTACTTCTGGTGGCCGAAGTGGACGGGTCGCATGCTCAACGAGCGCCTCGGCTACGTGCACTTCTGGATGCTGTTCATCGGCTTCCACATGACGTTCCTCATCCAGCACTGGCTGGGCGTCGACGGCATGCCTCGTCGTTACGCGGACTACTCCGCGTACGACAACTGGACGTGGGAGAACCAGGTCTCGACGATCGGCGCGATCATCCTGGGCGCTTCGATGCTGCCGTTCTTCCTGAACGTCTGGCTCACCGCGCGCAAGGCGCCGAAGGTCACCGTGAACGACCCGTGGGGATACGGCGCGTCGCTCGAGTGGGCGACGTCGTGCCCGCCGCCGCGGCACAACTTCACGTCGATCCCGCGCATCCGCAGCGAGCGTCCCGCATTCGACCTCAACCACCCGGAGGCCGCAGAGCACCCGGTTGCCGCGGCCGCCGACGGAAAGGGCCACTGACCCATGCGCGACAACATCGTCCTGTGGTGGATCCTCACCGCCTTCTTCGCCCTCATGGGCGTGACGTACACGGTCTGGAACCTCATCGCGCACGCCGGTGAGCCGCCTGTGAAGGCGATCGAATGGGTCGGCACCGTCGCCCTGTTCTTCGCCGCGTTCATGGGCGCGATGGTGGCGTTCTACCTCGACCGCACCCACAAGGCTCAGGGCGGCACGCTGCCCGAGGACATCCTCACGAGCGACATCGACGACGGCGACCCGGAGCTGGGCGAGTTCAGCCCCTGGTCCTGGTGGCCGATCGTGCTGGCCGGCGCCGCCGCTGTCGGCATGATCGCCCTCGCTGTCGGTGTCTTCCTCTTCCCCGTCGCCCTTGCGATCTTCGTCGTGGCGATCGTCGGCTGGGTGTACGAGTACTACCGCGGTCACTTCGCTCGCTGAGCGAAGGTCGTCGAGAGGCCCTGGAGCATCGCTCCAGGGCCTCTTTCGTGCATGGGCGACTGCGGCGAGAGAACGCGCCCCCGTCCCTTGCGCATCGCGCGCGGGACGGATGCCCGACGTCCGTGAGCGATCAGGCGGGAGTCCGGTCAAAGAAAGAGCCACCGCGCCGCTGCGGGGCGCGGACCTCGTCAGGCGCGGGTTCGGATGCGGGCGATGCCGGTGAGGGCGTCCACGGGGCGGCGATGGACGCCGTCGGCGTCCTCGACGGGGTAGCCCTCGCGCACCCAGTACTCGAATCCGCCGATCATCACCTTCACCTCGTAGCCGAGCTGTGCGAAGGCCAGCGCCCCCTTGTCGGCCGCGTTGCAGCCGGGGCTCCAGCAGTACACGACCACGGGGGTGTCCAGAGGGATCTCCTGAGGAGCGCGTGCGGGGATCTCGCTGTAGTGCATGTGGATGGCGTCCATGACGCGTCCCTGTGCCCAAGCCTCGTCGCTGCGCACGTCGACGACGGCGATCCGTTCGCCGGCTTTGCGGGCTGCGTGCAGATCGCTCGCATCGGTCTCGTGGGCGAGCTTCGCGGCGAAATAGTCGGCGGAGGTCATGAGGTCAGCGTATCCGCTGCGAGGGGTGGGAATCGCGTATGAGACGGCAACGACGAAGGCCCCGTCAAACGACGGGGCCTTCGAGCGTGCGGGGGAGGGTTACTCGCCCTGTTCCTTCTTGGGGAGCGACTCCGGCGCGAGCGCGGAGCTCGGCGTGTTCGGCGTCTCGCTGACGTGCGAGGTGTCGGCCGGAGCGATCTGGTCCTCGCTCACACCCGCGCGGACGTGGGAGGCGACGATCTCCTCGTGCGCGCCCTCGTTCACGTCGTGCAGCGTGTGACGCTGGTGGGCGTCCGCTGCCGCGATCTCCGCCTGCGTGAGCGGGGAGAGACGGTCCTCGAAGAACCACCGCGAGATCGAGGAGCGCAGGTTCTGCGTCCACGGGATGCGGCCCTTGGCGTTGGGGCGGACAACGAGCGGCTCGTACACCTCGGTGTCGACGAGCTTCCAGCGGTCGTACACGTCGACGGGCTTGTGCACCTCGATGTACTCGCCGCCGGGGAGGCGGACGATGCGACCCGACTCGTAGCCGTGCAGGACGATCTCACGATCCTTCTTCTGCAGAGCGATGCAGATGCGCTTCGTGACGAAGTAGCTGAGCACCGGACCGACGAAGAGCAGGGCCTGGAGCGTGTGGATGACACCCTCCATCGTGAGCGAGAAGTGCGTCGCGATCAGGTCGGACGACGCCGCCGCCCACAGGGTCGCGTAGAAGACCACGCCGGCGACGCCGATCGCGGTGCGCGTCGCCGAGGTGCGGGGACGCTGCGCGATGTGGTGCTCGCGCTTGTCACCGGTGATCCACGCCTCGATGAAGGGGTAGACGGCGACGAGCACGATGAACAGACCCAGCACCAGTACCGGGATGATGATGCCGAACGACCAGGTGTGGTCGAGGAACACCACGTCGAGGTTCGACGGAGCCAGACGCAGGGCGCCGTCGGCGAAGCCGATGTACCAGTCCGGTTGGGTGCCCGCCGAGACGGGGGAGGGGTCGTACGGTCCGTAGTTCCAGATCGGGTTGATCTGGAAGAGCGAGGCGATCAGGACGATGACGCCGAAGGTGATGAACAGGAATCCGCCCATCTTCGACATGTAGATCGGCATCATCGGGTAGCCGACGACGTTCTCCTCGGTGCGGCCGGGGCCGGCGAACTGCGTGTGCTTGTTGATGACCATGAGCATCAGGTGCAGCACGACCAGGCCGATGACCAGCAGCGGGAGGATCAGGATGTGCAGCGTGTACAGGCGCCCGACGATCTGGTCGCCCGGGAACTCGCCGCCGAAGAGCATGAACGAGGTCCACGTGCCGATCAGCGGGAGGCCCTTGATCATGCCGTCGATGATGCGCAGACCGTTGCCCGAGAGAAGGTCGTCGGGGAGCGAGTAGCCGGTGAAGCCCTCGGCCATGGCGAGGACGAAGAGCACGAAGCCGATCACCCAGTTGAGCTCACGCGGCTTGCGGAACGCACCCGTGAAGAAGACGCGAAGCATGTGCACACCGATGCCGGCTACGAACGTCAGGGCCGCCCAGTGGTGGATCTGACGGACCAGCAGGCCGCCGCGGATGTCGAACGAGATGCGCAGGGTCGAGTCCAGCGCGGCCGACATCTCGACACCCCGCATCGGGGGGTAGGCGCCGGAGTAGTGCGTCGGCACCATCGAGGCCTGGAAGAAGAACGTCAGGAACGTGCCGGAGAGCAGCACGACGACGAAGCTCCAGAGCGCGATCTCGCCGAGCATGAACGACCAGTGATCCGGGAAGATCTTGCGGCCGAGCTCCTTGACGAAGCCCGAGAGGCTCGTCCGCTCATCGATGTAGTTCGAGAGGCCGCCGACGAATCGGCCGCCCAGAGGCGCCTCCGAGGGCTTCTCCGAGGACTTCGGCTCGGTAACAGTTGCGGTGCTCAATGACGCTCCCAGAAGCTCGGACCGACGGGTTCGTGGAAATCGCTCTGCGCGACGAGGTAGCCCTCGTCGTCGACCGTGATCGGCAGCTGCGGCAACGGACGCGCCGCCGGGCCGAAGATGACCTTGGCGTGCTCCGTGACGTCGAACTGCGACTGGTGGCACGGGCAGAGCAGGTGGTGGGTCTGCTGCTCGTAGAGCGCGACGGGGCAGCCGACGTGGGTGCAGACCTTGGAGTACGCGACGATGCCGTTGTACGACCAGCTCTTGCGCTCCTCGGACTCGATGAGCTGCTCGGGGAGCAGACGCATGAGCAGCACGATGGCCTTGGCCTTCTCCTCGAGGTAGCCGTCCTCGTGGGCCACCTTGCCGAGGGGCTCGGGGATCACGTGCACGGCCGAGCCGATCGTGATGTCCGCCGCGCGGATGGGGGTGCCGTCGGGGTCGTGCGCGAGGCGCATGCCCTTCTCCCACATCGTGTGCTGCAGGAGCTTCACCGGCTGGCCCGCGATCGGGTTCTCCGGAGTGTCCTGGGGGGCGAGACCGCGGAACAGGGCGAGGCCGGGAACGACCGACGCCACGACGGCCGCGATGAGCGAGTTGCGGATCATCACGCGACGTCCGAAGCCGGACTCCTCGTTCGCGTCGGCGAACGCCTGGATCGCGGCCGCACGCGTCGAATCGCGACCGCGCGTGGGGTGGCGGTACTCGACGTGCTCGTGGTCGGCCATGATCGCCTTCGACCAGTGGATCGCGCCGATGCCGAGGGCGAGCAGCGCGAGGGCGATGCCGAGACCGATGAACAGGTTGTTGTAGCGCACATCGATGAGCGAGCCGCTCTCGATCGGGAACAGCATGTAGGCGGCGACCGCCCAGATGCTGCCCGCGAGCGACAGGTAGAAGAGCGTGTAGACCGTGCGGACGGCGGCCTTCATCGCCTTCGGGTCCTGGTCGGTGACGCGAGCGCGGTGCGGGGGCAGCCCGGGGTTCAGCGCGGGGTCGCTGACGTCGACGCTCAGCCCAGCCGGAGCCTGATAGGTCCGGTCAAGAGCGTGCGGGTCGTCGTGTGCCATGGTTCTCCTCGTACGTTCTTCGATAAGCCGGCGTCAGTTGGACTTCGCCGTGATCCACACGGTGATGGCGACGAGTGCGCCGATGCCGAAGATCCAGATGAACAGACCCTCCGAGACGGGGCCGAGGGATCCGAGATCCATGCCGCCCACCTGAGTCGCCTTCTGCTGGAAGAGCAGCGCCGAGATGATGTCGCGCTTGTCCTCGGGCGTCAGGTTCATGTCGCCGAAGACCGGCATGTTCTGCGGGCCGGTGACCATCGCCGCGTACATGTGCAGGGCGCTGGTCTTCATGAGACCGGGGGCGTACTTGCCCTCGGTCAGCGCGCCGCCGGCGCCGGCGACGTTGTGGCACATCGCGCAGTTGATCCGGAAGAGCTCGGCGCCGTGCGCCACATCGCCCTTGCCGTCGGTGATCTTCTCATCGGGGTAGGTGGGGCCGGGCGCGACCGACTGCACCCAGGCCGCGACGTTCTTGATCTGCTCCTCGGTGAACTGCGGGTGCTTCTGCGGCGCCTGCGGTCCCTGCATCTGCAGCGGCATGCGTCCCGTCGACATCTGGAACTCGACGGCCAGCTCGCCCACGCCGTAGAGGCTGGGACCGGTCGACGTGCCCTGCAGGTTCATGCCGTGGCAGGTCGCGCAGTTCGCCTGGAACAGCTTCTGGCCGTCCTCGGTCGACACCGCGGCGGTGACGGACGCCGGCTCGGTGGCGGCGAACGCCGCGCTCGCACCGGCGTAGACGCCGCCGGTGATCATCAGGCCTGCGCCGATCAGCGCCGCCGCGGCCAGGGGGCTGCGACGGCCGGTACGGCGCTTCTTCTCACGTGCCATGTCGGGAATCCGCTCCGCTTCTTACTTGAGGAAATAGATGACGAAGAACAGCACGATCCAGACGACGTCGACGAAGTGCCAGTAGTAGGACACCACGATCGCGGTCGTCGCCTCCTTGTGCGTGAAGTTCTTGACGGCGAAGGCGCGGCCCAGGGTCAGCAGGAACGCGACCAGGCCGCCGGTGACGTGCAGAGCGTGGAAGCCGGTGGTGATGTAGAACGCAGAGGCGTAGGAGTCGGCCGAGATCGGCATGCCCTCCGCGACGAGCTGCGAGTACTCCCACACCTGGCCGGACACGAAGAACGCGCCCATGATGAAGGTCAGCCAGAACCACGGGACCATGCCCCAGCGCTTGCGGCCCTTGTCGTTCACGGCCGTGTACGGCTGCATGCGCTCGGCGGCGAACACGCCCATCTGGCAGGTGAACGATGACGCCACCAGGACCAGGGTGTTGATCGCGGCGAACGGCACGTTCAGGTGCTCGGTGCGCGAGGCCCAGAGCTCCGGAGAGGTGCTGCGCAGGGTGAAGTAGATCGCGAAGAGTCCCGCGAAGAACATCACCTCACTGCCGAGCCAGACAATGGTTCCCACAGCCACCGGGTTGGGGCGCTTGATCGTTCTCGCCGCCGGGGCATACGTCGCTGAGGTCGTCACCCGTCCATTATGGCCGATCCGCGGGGCCGATTGTCGCACCGGGCCCGGCGGTTCAGCCCGCCCCAGCCTCGGTGCGACCTCGGAACCCGCCGCGAATCCCCTGAGAGACGCGGCATGGCGGGGGAGCGCCGGGATCCTGACCCCGCGATCACGACTGCATCACATCGATAGGATCTCTGGCATGGCGGAAGCTCTGACCTGGCCCGATGTCCTCTCCACCCTGCTCGCCGGACGTGATCTGAGCGTCTACGAGTCCACGTGGGCGATGCGTCAGGTGATGCGCGGCCAGGCCACCGAGGCGCAGCTCGCCGGATTCCTCATCGGCCTCCGCGCGAAGGGGGAGACGATCGACGAGATCGTCGGCTTCCGCGACGCGATCCTCGAGGCGGCGGTGCCCCTGCCGGTCTCCTCGGACGTGCTCGACATCGTCGGCACCGGCGGCGACCGGATCGGGACCGTGAACGTGTCGACGACCGCGGCGATCATCATCGGCGCGACCGGCGTGCCCGTGGTCAAGCACGGCAACCGCGCCGCGAGCTCCTCCTCGGGGTCGTCCGACGTGCTGGGCGCGCTGGGACTGCAGCTCACGCTGGATCCGCAGTCCGTCTCCGAGATCCTCGATCGCACCGGCATCACCTTCGCGTGGGCCGGCGCCTTCCACCCGGGCTTCAAGAACGCGGCAGCGGTGCGCTCGGAGCTGGGCGTGCCGACCGTGTTCAACATGCTCGGCCCGCTCTGCAACCCGGCGCGCGCCGAGGCGAACGCCGTGGGCGTCGCCCAGCTCGACCGCGTCCCGCTGATCACCGGCGTCTTCCGCACGCGCGGCGCCACGGCGCTCGTGTTCCGCGGCGACGACGGGCTCGACGAGCTGACGACCACGGGGCACAGCCGGATCTGGGAGGTCACCCGCGGCGACATCCACGAGCATGACCTCGATCCCCGCGATCTCGGCATCCCGCTCGCCGAGCTCGAGGACCTCATCGGAGGCTCGCCCGAGCACAACGCGGGCGTGCTGCGCCGCACGCTGGAGGGCGAGCGTGGGGCCGTCCGCGACATCGTGCTGCTGAACGCCGCGGCCGGCATCGTGGCGTACGAGCTGTCGCACGACGCCGCGCAGGCGCAGGTGCCGATCGTGCAGCGTCTGCGCGACGCGCTCACGAAGGCCGAGGCCGCCGTGGACGACGGGAGCGCGCTGGCCAAGCTCGACGCCTGGGTGGCGGCGTCGCGGGAGCTCGCCGCGAGCTGACGGCGGGAGGCCGGGATGGATCCGCAGGAGGCGCTGCTCGAGATCGCGAGGCTGCTGGAGCGCGAGCGCGCGTCGAGGTACCGGGCGAAGGCGTTCCGCGCCGCGGCGGCGACGTACGAGGCCCTTCCCGACGACGCGAGGCAGGACCTGGGGCGGATCCAGCAGGCCAAGGGGATCGGCGCGTCGACGTTCGAGGTGATCCGGCAGGCCCTCGCCGGCGAGACGCCGTCGTACCTGGTGGAGCTGCGCCGCGAGGTCGAGCCGGAGATCGTCTCCGAGCTGCGCTCCCGGCTGCGCGGCGATCTGCACGCGCACACCGAGTGGTCGGACGGGACGACGCCGATCGCGGCGATGGCGGACGCGGCGCGGGCGCTGGGCCACGAGTACCTCGCCATCACCGACCACTCGCCGCGTCTCCGTGTCGCGCGAGGCCTGACCGCGGAACGGCTGCGCACCCAGATCCCCGAGGTGCGCGCGCTCAGCGGAGACGGCCTGACCCTGCTCGCGGGGATCGAGGTCGACATCCTCGAAGACGGACGCCTGGATCAGGAGGACGCCCTGCTCGGCGAGCTCGACGTGGTGGTCGCCTCCGTGCACTCCAAGCTCGCCATGGAGCCGGGGCCGATGACCAGGCGCATGATCGCCGCGGTGTCGGATCCGCGCGTCAGCGTGCTCGGGCACGTCACGGGGCGGCTCGTGCAGGGGGAGCGGGGCACGCGGCCGCCGTCGAGGTTCGACGCCCGCGCGGTCTTCGAGGCGTGCGCCGAGCACGGTGTCGCGGTCGAGATCAACTCCCGCCCGGAACGGCAGGATCCGCCCGACGAGCTCATCGCGATCGCGCTCGAGGCGGGCTGCCTCTTCTCGATCGACTCCGATGCGCATGCTCCCGGGCAGCTGTCCCTCCTGGACCACGGCGCGCAGCGCGCGGAACGTGCAGGGGTCCCCGCGGAGCGGATCGTCACCACGTGGGGGCTCGAGCGACTGCGGCGCTGGGCCGGCTGAGCCCATCCGAGCGACGGGCGGGCGTCAGGCGGTGCGCTCGAGGGCTTCGAGCGCGCGCGCCATCGACGTGCCGAGGTTCCACCGCTCGGCGACCGCGACCGCACCGGCGGTCTCCGCGGCGTCCAGGGGGCGCAGGGCGTCGGTCGGCACCGAGATCGGGAGTGCCGTGGCGACGCGCACGACGGCCGGAGCCACATCCAGGTAGTCGGACGACGCGAGGATCTTGTTCGCCACGCCGGCGGACATGCCCGTCGCCGTCTCGGCGGCGGTGCGGATCGCGGGGAGGTCCCCGTGCACGGCCAGGAGGTTGGCCGCCGTCTTCTCGCCCACCCCGGCGACGCCGGGGAGTCCGTCCGAGGCGTCGCCGCGCATCGTGGCGAAGTCGGCGTACTGGCTCGGCAGCACGCCGTACTTCGTGACGACCGTCTCCTCGGTGACCGTCTCCAGGTTGCTCATCCCGCGGGCCGTGTAGATCACGCGCACCGCGCGGCCGTCGTCGACGAGCTGGAACAGGTCGCGATCTCCGGTGACGATGTCGACCGGCATTCCCGCGATCGTCGCCAGGGTGCCGATCACGTCGTCGGCCTCGTGCTCCGCGACGCCGATGATCGGGATCCGCAGCGCGCCCAGGGCCTGTCGGATGATCGGGATCTGCGCCTCGAGGGGGTCCGGCACCTCCTCGACGTCGGCGCCGCCCGGGACGACCTCGACCACCCGGTGCGCCTTGTAGCTGGGGATGAGGTCGACGCGCCACTGCGGGCGCCAGTCGTCGTCCCAGCATGCGACGAGATGCGTGGGGCGATAGGCGCCGACCAGTTTCGCGATCATGTCGAGAAGGCCGCGTGCCGCGTTCACCGAGGTGCCGTCAGGAGCCTTGACCGCATCGGGCACCCCGTAGAACGCACGGAAGTACAGGCTGGCGGTGTCGAGCAGGAGCAGCTTCGGAGCGGCGTCGGTCATGCCCACAGTCTGCCAGGCGGGGGCACGCGGCTGTCGGAACGCGGGCCGCACGACGCCCGGGGGCCGGGTGATGCTCCGGGAACACCGTGCCCGGAGTCCGTGTTGCATCCGCTGTGCGCAGAGTCCGCCACGCCGCCTGATCCGCCTGCGAATGCGGTTTCCGCAGCTCACGGCGACCTGATAGCATGAACTGTCACCCGTGGGGGCTTCCTCACGTGTGCGTGACGAACAACACACATCCATTTCGCCGCGACGCGATCCTGTGCTCCCTGAGGAGCGCGCGTCGTGGCCCGAGTATCCATCAACAAGGACAACCCACTACATGACTACCGCAACGGCCGCCCCGGCCACCAAGCAGGTCGCGATCAACGACATCGGATCTGCCGAGGACTTCCTGGCTGCGGTCGAGAAGACTCTGAAGTTCTTCAACGACGGCGACATCATCGAGGGCACGATCGTCAAGATCGACCGCGACGAGGTGCTGCTGGACGTCGGCTACAAGACCGAGGGCGTCATCCCCTCGCGCGAGCTGAGCATCAAGCACGACGTCGACCCCAACGAGGTCGTCTCCGTCGGCGACCAGGTCGAGGCCCTCGTCCTCCAGAAGGAGGACAAGGAAGGCCGTCTGATCCTGTCCAAGAAGCGCGCCCAGTACGAGCGCGCCTGGGGCGACGTGGAGAAGATCAAGGAGAACGACGGCGTCGTCACCGGTCAGGTCATCGAGGTCGTCAAGGGTGGACTCATCGTCGACATCGGCCTCCGCGGCTTCCTGCCGGCCTCGCTCATCGAGCTGCGCCGCGTCCGCGACCTCACGCCGTACCTCGGCCAGGAGCTCGAGGCCAAGATCCTCGAGCTCGACAAGAACCGCAACAACGTGGTCCTCTCGCGCCGCGCCCTGCTCGAGCAGACGCAGTCCGAGTCGCGCACCACGTTCCTCAACAACCTGCACAAGGGCCAGGTCCGCAAGGGCGTCGTCTCGTCGATCGTCAACTTCGGTGCGTTCGTCGACCTCGGCGGCGTGGACGGCCTCGTGCACGTCTCCGAGCTGTCCTGGAAGCACATCGAGCACGCCTCCGAGGTCGTCGAGGTGGGCCAGGAGGTCACCGTCGAGATCCTCGAGGTCGACCTCGACCGCGAGCGCGTCTCCCTGTCGCTGAAGGCGACGCAGGAGGACCCGTGGCAGGTCTTCGCCCGCACCCACGCCATCGGCCAGGTCACCCCGGGCAAGGTCACCAAGCTCGTCCCGTTCGGTGCGTTCGTCCGCGTCGCGGACGGCATCGAGGGCCTCGTGCACATCTCCGAGCTGTCCAGCAAGCACGTCGAGCTGGCCGAGCAGGTCGTCTCGGTGGGCGAAGAGGTGTTCGTCAAGGTCATCGACATCGACCTCGAGCGTCGCCGCATCTCGCTGTCGCTGAAGCAGGCCAACGAGTCGGTCGACCCGTACGGCACCGAGTTCGACCCGGCTCTGTACGGCATGCTCGCCGAGTACGACGAGAACGGCGAGTACAAGTACCCGGAGGGCTTCGACGCCGAGACCGGTGCGTGGAAGGAAGGCTTCGACGCCCAGCGCGAGGCTTGGGAGCAGGAGTACGCCGCTGCCCAGGCTCGCTGGGAGGCGCACAAGGCTCAGGTGCTCAAGGCCGCCGAGGCCGAGGCTGCCGCGGGCGACGACTTCGGGGGCGCGCAGTCGTTCTCGAGCGAGTCCACCGGCGCCGGCACGCTCGCCGACGACGAGGCTCTCGCGGCTCTCCGCGAGAAGCTCTCGGGCGGCAACGCGTAAGCATCGCCTCATCGGAACGGGCCGTCACCTCGCCTTCGGGCGGGTGGCGGCCCTTTCCGCATCCTCGACGCGCCTCCCGTCGGAGCGACGCCGCCGGCATGTGAGGATGGAGCACATGGATCCGCTCCTGCCGCGTCCCCCTCGCGGCACGCGAATGCGGATCCTCGCCCCATGAGCTTCGCGGGTCACGCGCCCGGTTCCGCGGAGTACCGGCGGCTGATCCTCGGACTGTTCTTCGCTGGAGTCGCGACCTTCGCGCAGCTCTACGCGCCCCAGGCCGTGCTGCCTCAGATGGCCCGCGATCTCGCGATCCCGCCGGCCACCGCGGCGCTGAGCGTCTCGGCCGCGACCCTGGGGCTCGCCGCCTCGGTCATCGGCTGGTCGGTCGTCGCCGACCGCGTCGGACGCGTGCCGGTGATGGCGGTCGGAGTGATCGCTGCGACGGTGCTGGGCCTGCTCGCTCCCTTCAGCGGGAACATCGTCGTGCTGCTCGTGGTGCGCGGCGCCGAGGGTGTGGCCCTGGGCGCGGTCCCCGCCGTCGCGCTGGCCTACCTCGCGGAGGAGGTGGGGCCGCGTCACGCCGCGGCGGCCGCAGGCAGCTACATCGCCGGCACGACCGTCGGCGGCCTCGCGGGGCGCATCGTCTCGGGCCTCGTGGCGGAAGGCGGCGGGTGGCGCGCCGGGGTGTGGACGGCGACCGGGCTCTGCGCGGTGGCGGCCGTGCTGTTCCTGTGGCTGGCGCCGCGCTCGCAGGGGTTCGTCCCACGGATCCCGGGGAGGGAGCGCGGCGCAGGTGTCCCGGCACGCCTGCGTCGCCTGCTGCGCTCGCCTCGCCAGCTCGCGCTCTACGCGCAGGGGTTCCTGCTCATGGGGGCCTTCGTCGCCGTGTACAACTATCTGGGCTTCCACCTCGCCGCGCCGCCGTTCGCCCTGCCGGCCTGGTTCGTGACGCTGCTCTTCCTCGCGTATCTCGCCGGCACGTTCTCCTCACCCTGGGCCGGCGTGCTCGCCTCCCGCATCGGGCGGTATCCGGTGCTGCTGGGCGCGATCGCCGTCATGGCGTGCGGAGCGCTGCTCCTGCTGGCGTCGAGCACGATCGCGGTGCTCGCCGGCCTGCTGCTGTTCACCGCGGGCTTCTTCGGCGCGCACGCGGTGGCATCGGGGTGGACCTCGGTCGCCACGGAGGCCGACAGCCGCGCCCAGGCGTCGTCCCTCTACTACTTCGCCTACTACGCCGGATCGAGTCTGTTCGGCTGGATCCTGGGAGTCGTGTTCGGCTCCGCGGGATGGGCGTGGTTCGCGGCGATCGTCATCGCGATGTGCGCTCTGGCCGCGCTGGCCGCCGCCTCCGCCCTGCGCGACGCCGACCCGTCACGGCGGTGATCCCGCGCGCACGGCGCCCGCCGGCACCGTGCGAGACTGGCAGCATGCCCCTCATCGCACTCACCGGCGGGATCGCGTCGGGCAAGTCCACGATCGCCGCCCGGCTGGCGGAGCACGGCGCCGTCGTCGTCGATGCCGATCGGATCGTCCGCGACGTGCAGGCACCGGGCTCCCCGGTGCTCGACCGCATCGCCGCAGAGTTCGGCGAGGATGTGATCCGGGCCGATGGCGAACTGGACCGTGCCGCGCTCGGCGCACGGGTGTTCGGCGACGCTGAGGCCCTCGGCCGGCTCAACGCGATCGTCCATCCCGCCGTCAAGGCCGAGTCGCAGCGCCGCTTCGCGGCCGCGCGGGATGCGGATCCTGCGGCGGTCGTGGTCTACGACGTGCCCCTGCTCGTCGAGGCGCGGGTCGACGATCCCTGGGATCTGATCGTCGTCGCCGACGCACCGGCCGCGGAGCGCGAGGAGAGGCTCGTGCGTGAGCGCGGCCTCGATCGTGCCGAGGCGCGCAAGCGCATCGCCTCGCAGGTCTCCGACGAGAAGCGCCGGGAGATCGCGGACGTCGTCATCGACACCGCGGGCAGCCTCGACGACACGCTCCGGCAGACGGACGGCCTCTGGCGTCGCCTGAGCGCGGGGGAGACTGCGTGACGGATCTGCTCGCGGCATACGATGCGCAGCTGCGCGGGGAGGCCGAGCTCCAGGGGGCCGACGACGTGCAGACGATCGGCCCGGTGTCGGTCGGGATCTTCCCCGGCGGAGCCGGCTTCGCGAGCTATCGAGACCTGGACGGGCTCGGCGAGCGCCGGATCCGGTCCCTCGTCGTCCAGGTCAGGGAGCACTTCACCCGGCACCCGGCCGTGCGCACGGCGGAGTGGAAGACACGCGGGCACGACGTCGCGCCCGGGCTCGACGCGGCCCTGCGCGACGCAGGGTTCGAGCCAGAGGAGACGGAGTCGGTCATGCTGGGCGAGGCGGCGGCGCTCGCGGCCGATCTGTCCCTGCCGGACGGGGTCGTCCTGCGCGAGATCCGTGACGCCGGGGACATCCGCGCGATGGAGCAGATGGAGGCGGCCGTCTTCGGACACGGCGACGGGGAGGCCAGGGCGGAGCACATGATCGAGCGGCTCGCCGAGGGGGAGGACGTCGTCCTCTGGATCGCGGAGGCCGGCGGACGCGTGATCAGCGCCGGGCGCCTGGAGCCGGTGGCGGGCACGGAGTTCGCGGGCATCTGGGGAGGTGCGACCGTTCCGGAGTGGCGCGGGCGCGGCGTCTACCGCGCGCTCACCGCGAAGCGCGCGCAGGCGGCGCTGGCACGGGGGCTGCGGTTCCTGCACTCGGACTCCACCGAGTTCTCCCGTCCCATCCTGGAACGCTCCGGCATGCGTCGGTTCACGACCACCACCCCGTGGGTGTGGACGCGGGAGGCGACCGGCTAGTCCCCGGTCGCCGTCGTCCTCCGCCGGCGGGTGCGCCGTCGCACGAGCACGACGACGGCGACGATCAGGCCCACGAGCAGCGCGGCGGCGAGGAGCGGCACGAGGATCGCGGCCGCGGCGAGGACGAACGACACGACGTCCTCCGCGGTGCTCAGCGCGGGCGCGGCGATCCCTGCGGTCGCGGTGTTCGCCGCGACGCGACCCGTCGCCTTCACGACGTGCACCGCCAGCGCGATGAGGACTCCCGCGACGATCGGGATCCAGGCGTGCGTGGAGAAGAAAGTCCCTGGATCGTCGACGGCGACGGTCTGCGCGCTCGCGCCCGCCCCGAAAGCGATGCCGCCCGCCGCGGGCCGGATGATGCTGTGCACGATGTCGTTCAGCGAGTCGAGTGCCGGGATCTTGTCCGCGACGATCTCCAGCACGAGCAGGAGGCCGATGATCCAGAGCGCGAGATCGCTGCTCAGCCAGCTCCATCCCGCGGGGAGCGTGACGGCGGGGAGCAGGCGAGCCGCGAGTCCGAGCAGGAACAGGGGGATCCACGCGTTCAGGCCCGCGGCCGCGGCGAGACTGGATCCGATCACGAACTCGATCACGGCACCACTGTAGGGGTGGGGGCAGCCGGCGCGCCCCCGATCGCGCGTCGCTCACTGTCCGGAGCGTGTCTACGAGTGGAGAAACCAACCGATCGGACAGTTTGTACGGATGGTTTGCAATATTCGCCGCGATCGTATATCTTCGTCGGTGGGGCAGTGCGGGGAAGCGCTGTGGGGACAATGGGGAAAAGCTCTGGGGAACTCTGGGGGCTGGACGCACTGCGTCTCCGTCGCGCGCATCGAACCCGCGACGTGCGCGATCTCGGTATCTGAGCTGTGGGCTCAACCGATATCTGGAGTGCAACAGAATGACTGACCTCAAGAGCGGCCTCTCGCGCCGCACCGTGATCAAGGGGGCCGCGTGGTCGGTGCCCGTCATCGCCGTCGCGGCGGCCGCGCCGATGGCTGCGGCGAGCACCACCCCGAACAGCGTCGGATCGCTCGTCGAGTCCTCGCCGAACGTGAAGGACACCGTCCTGTCGGCCTCTTCGTCCCGCGTCGAGTCCTGTTTCCCCGCCAACACGTTCTCCGCGCCGTTCAACCTGATCGCCACGATCACGTACGACAACAGCGACCCTGCGTTCTCGCTCGCCGGCAGCACCGTCACCTCGGCGGGCAGCGTGTGGACGGTCGCCAGCCGGTCCGCGACGTCCGTGACGCTCACCGCCACGCAGACGGTGACCTGCTTCGTCGGGATCACCGGCTTCGACCTGGCCTACAACGCCGGCTCCGCGGTGCCGCCGCTGAACTCGCTGACGCTGAACATCTCGGGCGTGAGCACGGACGGCACGCTGAAGATCGACGGACTCGTGTCGGCGCTCGACGGCGGCCCGGTGGTCGGGCCCAAGGTGCACGACGCCTGAGTCTGCTCTGCGAGGGGCTTCCGGCGCCGATGTCGGAAGCCCCTCGTAGTGTTAAGGGATGCAACCCACACGTTCGGTCCGGCCGTTCGAAGTCGTCTCGGAGTACGCGCCCGCGGGAGATCAGCCGCAGGCGATCGCCGAGCTTGCGGCGCGCATCAACGCCGGTGAGACCGACGTGGTGCTGCTCGGCGCCACGGGAACGGGAAAGTCCGCGACGACAGCCTGGCTCATCGAGCAGGTGCAGCGGCCCACGCTCGTCCTCGCGCACAACAAGACGCTCGCCGCCCAGCTCGCGAACGAGTTCCGCGACCTCATGCCGAACAACGCGGTCGAGTACTTCGTCTCGTACTACGACTACTACCAGCCCGAGGCGTACGTGCCGCAGACGGACACCTTCATCGAGAAGGACTCGTCGGTCAACGCCGAGGTCGAGCGCCTGCGCCACTCGACGACGAATTCACTCCTCAGCCGCCGCGACGTAGTGGTCGTCTCGACCGTCTCGTGCATCTACGGTCTCGGTGCTCCCGAGGAGTACCTGCGCGCGATGGTGGCGCTGCAGGTGGGGGAGCGGTACGACCGCGACGCTCTCATCCGCCAGTTCATCGCCATGCAGTACAACCGCAACGACGTCGACTTCTCCCGCGGGAACTTCCGCGTGCGCGGCGACACCATCGAGATCATCCCGGTCTACGAGGAGCATGCGATCCGCATCGAGCTGTTCGGCGACGAGATCGAGGCGCTGTACTCGCTGCACCCGCTGACCGGTGAGGTGATCGCGAAGCTCGACTCCGTGCCGATCTTCCCGGCGTCGCACTATGTGGCCGGCACCGACGTGGTGCAGCGTGCGATCGGCCAGATCGAGGACGAGCTCACGGAGCGCCTCGCAGAACTCGAGCGGCAGGGCAAGCTGCTGGAGGCGCAGCGACTGCGCATGCGGACGACGTTCGATCTCGAGATGCTGCAGCAGCTCGGCTTCTGCTCCGGCATCGAGAACTACTCGCGGCACATGGACGGCCGCGAGGCCGGAGAGCCGCCGCACACCCTGCTCGACTTCTTCCCCGACGACTTCCTGCTCGTCATCGACGAGTCGCACGTCACCGTGCCGCAGATCGGCGCGATGTACGAGGGCGACGCGTCGCGCAAGCGCACTCTCGTCGACCACGGCTTCCGGCTGCCGAGCGCCCTGGACAACCGCCCGCTGCGATGGGATGAGTTCACCAAGCGCATCGGGCAGACCGTCTACCTCTCCGCGACGCCGGGGAAGTACGAGATGGGCATCGCAGACGGCGTGGTCGAGCAGATCATCCGGCCGACGGGCCTCGTCGATCCCGAGATCGTGGTGAAGCCGTCGAAGGGGCAGATCGAC
Organism: Microbacterium azadirachtae; assembly: GCF_000956545.1. Lineage (GTDB taxonomy): Bacteria > Actinomycetota > Actinomycetes > Actinomycetales > Microbacteriaceae > Microbacterium > Microbacterium azadirachtae. The sequence continues at coordinate 180,982 of NZ_JYIT01000086.1, read as the reverse complement.
GATCTGCTCGAGGAGATCCGGATCCGGGTCGCGCGGGACGAGCGCGTGCTGGTCACCACCCTCACCAAGAAGATGGCGGAGGAGCTGACCGACTTCCTCGGCGAGCACGGGGTCCGCGTGCGCTATCTGCACTCGGACGTCGACACGCTGCGACGCGTGGAGCTGCTCACCGAACTCCGAGCCGGCGTCTACGACGTCCTGGTCGGCATCAACCTGCTCCGGGAAGGACTCGACCTGCCCGAGGTGTCGCTCGTCGCGATCCTCGACGCAGACAAGGAGGGCTTCCTCCGCAGCGGCACCTCGCTCATCCAGACGATCGGCCGCGCCGCCCGCAACGTGTCGGGCCAGGTGCACATGTATGCCGACACGGTCACCGACTCGATGGCGAAGGCGATCGAGGAGACCGAGCGGCGGCGGGAGAAGCAGATCGCGTACAACACCGCCAACGGCATCGATCCGCAGCCGCTGCGCAAGCGTATCGCCGACATCACCGATGTGCTCGCGCGCGAAGGCGCCGACACGGCCGAGCTGCTGTCCAAGCGTACGAAGTCGGGCCGGGGCAAGTCGCCGACGCCGAATCTGCGCCGCGAAGGCATCGCCGCCGAGGGTGCGATCCAGCTGGAGGAGACGATCGCGGATCTCTCCTCGCAGATGCTCGCCGCGGCGGGTGAGCTCAAGTTCGAGCTCGCAGCGCGACTGCGTGACGAAGTGCAGGACCTGAAGAAGGAGCTGCGCGCGATGGAGCGGGCGGGACACGCCTGAGGCGTGTCTGAGCGCGCAAGGCGACGCTGAGGAAGGCGGGAGCATGGCGGATCCGGCGGTCGTCGAGCTGGCGGACCGCATCCGCGCGCTGCTCGGCGGTGAGGGCGAGATCGAGGAGCGGGCGATGTTCGGCAGTCGCGCCTTCCTGAGCGAAGGCCGGATCCTCGTCGGCGCGCGCAAAGGCGGCACGCTGCTCGTGCGGGTCGCGGCGGAGCGCGCGGCCGCCCTGATCACCGAGCCCGGAGTGTCGCGCGCGGTGATGGGGGCGCGCACGATGAGCGACAACTGGCTCGACGTCTCAGCCGAGGCCGTCGCCGACGACGCGGCGCTCATGGGCTGGATCGACCTCGCCCGCGAGGACGCGGAAGGCGTCTGACGGGCAGGTCCGGCGGCTGCTGCGTGCTCAGGGGCAGTGCATGAGCGGTTTCGGCCCGCTGCGGTCGATCTCGTGCGCCGTCATCGGTGCGCCGCACAGCGGGCAGCCGCGCTGAGCGCGCTCGGCGTCGGACGGCGGCGGCGTCGCCTCATACGGGCCGACGGAAGCCGGACCGGCGAACCGGATGAGGTTCGTGTTGATCCAGGCGTAGAGTCCACCCGCATCACGGATGCGCTGGCGGAGCGGCGTGTGCTCGGTCGGAGTGTTCACCATGATCATTAGTGTACTAACGATTAGGGCAGTTTGGTACCATCGGATCCGTGAGCGAGACCACGACCGACGACCTTCTCCGGCTGGACAACCAGCTGTGCTTCGCGCTCGTGACCGCAGCCCGCAACGTGGTGGCGGTGTACCGCCCGATCCTCGAGCCGCTCGGCCTGACGCATCCGCAGTACCTCGCGATGCTGGCGCTCTGGGAGGAATCGCCGCGCTCGCTCGGGGATCTGGCTGCGGCCCTCGCCATGGAGCCGGCGACCGCCTCGCCCCTGGTCAAGCGGCTGGAGGCGGACGGCCTCATCGAGCGGCGGCGCAGCAGCGCGGATGAGCGCCGGCTCGACATCGCGCTCACTCCGAAGGGCGTCGCGCTCCGGGCCAAGGCAGTGGACGTCCCTCGCCAGGTCATGGCGCGGCTCGGCATGACGGTGCCGGAGGTCGAAGCGGTCCGCGACGCTCTGACCCGGTTCGCGGGCGCCGTCGACCTCTGAGCCCGAGGCGCCGACCTGACACGGCGTCGCACGGCCGGGCCGACCGCCGCATAGGGTGAGGACATGGTCCACGACGACCGGCGTCTGCGGTCGCTCCCGCTCCCGGGAGCGCTGGCGCTCGTGGTGCTCGTGACCGTGCTGCTCATGGCCATCGCCTCGCTCCAGGGCGTGCCCCAGTTCGGCAACCTCCTGCTCGATCGCAGGCCTCCGGCGCCCACCCCGTCGTCCGGCGGACAGACGGCGGGGCCGTCGATCGGTCAGCGGCTGCCGGATCTCCCGCTGCTCGCGGCCATCGCATCGGTCATCGCGATCGTGATGGCAGTCGTCGGGCTGCTGCTGCTCGGCTGGCTGTTGTGGCGCGTGGTCCGGGCGCTCTGGGCGGCGCGTCCGCTGGGTCGCCAGGAGGGCGGCGCGGTCGATGTCGGCCAGCCTGCGATGGCCTCCGACGACAGCGTCGACGCCGGTGCGATCCGGGACGCCGCCGTCGACGCGCAGCAGGCGATCGACGAGCACCGGGATCCGAGCGATGCGATCGTCGCCGCCTGGGTGGAGCTGGAGCAGGCGTCCGCACGCGCCGGCCGGGCGAGGGCCGAGTCGGAGACGCCCGGCGAGTTCACCGTGAGGATCCTGCGGCGACGCCCCGGACGTGATGCTGAGGTGGAGACGCTGCTGGCCCTCTACGAGTCGGTGCGGTTCGGCGGGGTGCCCGCAGACGAGCGGGCGCGCGCCGCCGCGCGACGATGCCTCGCCGCCATCGAGGAGGAATGGCGATGAGGCGTCCGATCGTGATGACGGCGGTCTGGATCGTCCTCGGCGTCCCCGTCGTGCTGTTCCTCGGCTTCCTCGGAGTGCCGCTCGTCTTCGGGGCGGCGTGGATCCTCGTCTTCGCCGCGGCGCTGCTGATCGCACGGCAGAGCTTCCTCGATGAGGCGGGTCCCTGGCCGCCGGCGCCGCCGCAGCCGCTGCAGCGGGGATCGGAGGTCGCTCGGCTCGCCTGGTCGATCGACACCCGTACAGGGATGGTCGGGCCGTCGCTCCGTCGCCGGATCACTGCGCTCGCCGAACGCCGTCTGCGCGAGCACGGACTCCCGCCGGAGACGGCGGACCCGGCCGACGTGGACGCCGTTCTCGGCGCCGGAGCGCATGCGGCCCTGACCGGACCGGTCCTGCGCCGTGAAGACCTCGAGAGCCTGCTGCGCGCTCTTGAGCAGCCCCTCGTCCCTTCGACCCAGGAGAGCCCATGACCTCGGAGCAGACCGGCGACGACATCACCGACATCACGCGGACGGCCGCGCAGATCCTCGACCGCGTGCGCGCGGTGGTGGTCGGCATGGACGAGCCGCTCACCCTGGCGCTCGCCACGATCCTCGCGGGGGGCCACGTGCTGTTCGAGGACGTCCCCGGCCTGGGCAAGACCCTTGCCGCCCGCAGCCTCGCGGCCGCCCTGGGGCTGGAGTTCCGCCGGCTGCAGTGCACGCCCGACATGCTGCCCGGCGACGTCACCGGGTCGTTCGTCTACGCGCCGGACACGGGGGACTTCCGGTTCCGGCCGGGGCCGATCTTCACCGGCCTGCTGCTCGCCGACGAGATCAACCGCACCACCCCGAAGACGCAGTCCGCGATGCTCGAGGCCATGGCCGAGCGTCAGGTGACGGTCGAGGGCCGACGCTATCCGCTCCCCGAGCCCTTCCACGTGATCGCGACCTCGAACCCCATCGAGTACGAGGGCACCTTTGCGCTGCCCGAGGCTCAGCTGGACCGCTTCATGGTGCGACTGGCCGTGGGGTACCCCGTCCAGGAGGACGAGGTGGGGATCGTCGCCCAGCGCATCCGGCGCCGGCGTGAGCACGCCGAGGTGGACGCGGTCATCGACGCGGAGGAGCTGTGGCGGATCCAGGCGGCCGTCGAACGGATCCATGTCGAGGCGGATCTCATCCGCTACGCGGTGGCGCTCGCCCGGGGCACCCGCACGGCGCAGAACGTCGCGGTCGGGGCGTCGCCACGAGGGTCTCAGGCGCTGATCCTGCTCGCGCGTGCCGTCGCGGCGATCGAGGGGCGCGGGTACGTGCGGCCCGACGACCTCAAGCGCGTCGCCGTCCCTGTGCTGGCCCACCGCCTCACGCTGACGCCCCAGGCATGGGCGCAGGGAGTGGATCCGGCGACCGTCGTCGCGGGCGTCGTCGGGACGACCCCCGTTCCGCCCACGGTCGCGCGGGAGGGAGCACTCCGCGCATGATCGGCGTGCGCTCGACGAAGGACGCTCCGCTGCACTGGAGGCGGACGCCCGTTCCCGCGTCGGCGCTCGCCGGTGCGGTTCTCCTCGCCGGCGCGGGCCTCGTGCTGGGCCGCCCTGATGTCATCGCGGTGGGCCTCCCGCTCGCCCTCGCCGGCGCCTGGGCTCTGTTCCGGCCTCCGCATGCCGGATCCGTGCAGCTCGCTCTGACGCTCGACGCGGAGCCGGACACCGGCGCCGTGGAGGGGCGGATCGAGGTCGGAGGAGACGCCGAGTGGATCCAGCTCGCGGTCGATCAGGGCGGCGAGCGCACCGGAGCCGTCGAGACGGGACCGGGGGAGGCGGCGACCGCGCGCACGCGGATCCTGCATTCCGGTCCGGGGGAGGCCCTGGCGGTGACCGCTCGTGCCCTGCAGCACGACGCATCGTGGGCGAGCATCCCGCTCCCGCGGGTGGCGGCGATCTGGAACGCCGCCCCGGGAACGCGCCGTGCGGCCGAACTGCCGCTGTCGCCGCGGCTGATCGGTCTGCACGGCGGGCACGAGGGGCGGCGCGGGGGCAGTGGAGGGGACTTCCGCGACATCCATCCGTTCGGGCCCGGTGACGAGCTGCGCCGGGTGGACTGGCGTGCGACCGCGCGCATGGCGCGGCGTCCGGGAGACCTCCTGGTGCGGCGCACGAACGCCCTCAGCGACAGCGCCGTCGTCGTCGCCCTGGATGCGGTCGACGACCTCGGGGCCGTCGTGGCGACGTGGGGGAGCGGCGCGACGGCGCGCAGCGGGCCCACCTCGATGGATCTCGGGCGTGAAGCGGCCCTGTCGATCGCCGCGTCGGCGATCGACGCCGGGGATCGTGTGGCCTTCCACGCCCTTGCACCCGGCGGGCGCTCGGTGCGGAGCGGCTCCGGCGCACGTCATCTGGAGCGGTTGCGCGGCGTGATCGCCGGCGTCGGCGCAGACGGCGACGGCACGCGGTACCGGCGCACCCCGCCGGTGCCGCCGGGGTCGATCGTCTTCATCCTGTCGACCTTCTCCGACGGGGCGGCGGCCGACCTCGCACTGCGCTGGAGCGCGAGTGGGCAGGCCGTGGTCGCCGTCGACGTGCTGCCTCCTCCGCGGACCGAGCGCCTGACAGCCGTGCAGACCCTCGCGATGCGGACCCTCCTGCTCGAGCGCGCCGGCGTCCTCCAGGACCTTCGGGGCGCCGGGGTGGAGGTCGTCGCGTGGTCGGCGGAGGACGCGGCGACGGACCTGAGGATCGCGGCCCGCCGGATGCAGCGGGAACGCGGGCGGAGGGCGGGACGATGACGCACGCTCATGAGCTGCGGGTTCCGGGGTCGATGCCGGCGCCGGTGCTGCGGGTGGGCGCGGCGGGGCTGATCGTCGGCGGCGTGCTGCTGCTGAACCCTTATCCGATGTGGTGGACGATCGCGGTCCTCTCCGCACTGCTCTCGGTGCTGATCCCGCGAACGATGGGGTCGTGGGTCGCCATCGCCTGTCTGGCGATGGGGGTGGTCCTGACCGAGCCGTCCGCGGTGCGCACCGCGCTGGCCGTGCTGCTGGTGCACGTCGCGCACGTCGTCGCGTCCTGGGCCTGGGCGGTGCCGTGGCACTCGCGGATCCGGCTCCGCGTGCTGCTCCCCGGCGTGCGGCGGCTGCTCGTGATCCAGGCGATCGCGCAGACGGTGGCGGCGGCGGTCGTGCTGGCCGTTCCGCCCCTGCACGGCCCGGGGTTCTCCTGGCTGGCACCGCTCGGCGCGGCGGTGCTCGCGGGTGCGAGCGCGACCGTGCTGCGGCTGTCCACGGTCGCCGGACCGGATCCGGCGAGCACCGACGATCCGGCGACCGGCGCCAATGTCGGAGGCCGCTCCTAGACTTGACGGGTGCCGATCGTACCCGTAACCAGCCCCGGAAGACTCAGCGTCCGAGGCGCTCGTGTCCACAACCTCCGCAACGTCGACCTCGAGATTCCGCGCGACTCCCTGGTCGTCTTCACCGGGCTGTCCGGATCCGGGAAGTCGAGCCTCGCGTTCGACACGATCTTCGCCGAGGGGCAGCGCCGCTACGTCGAGTCGCTGAGCGCCTACGCCCGCCAGTTCCTGGGACAGGTCGACCGTCCCGACGTCGACTTCATCGAGGGGCTCAGCCCCGCTGTGTCCATCGACCAGAAGTCGACGAACCGGAACCCGCGCTCCACGGTGGGCACCATCACCGAGATCTACGACTACATGCGCCTGCTCTGGGCGCGCATCGGGGTGCCGCACTGTCCGCAGTGCGGCGAGCGCATCCAGCGCCAGACCGTGCAGCAGATCGCCGATCAGCTCATGGAGCTGCCCGAGCGCACCCGCTATCAGATCGTCGCTCCCGTCGTCAGCCAGAAGAAGGGGGAGTTCGTCGACCTCTTCCGCGAGCTCGGGGCGAAGGGCTACGCACGCGCGATCGTCGACGGCGAGCTCGTGCAGCTGGCCGAGCCTCCCGTGCTGAAGAAGAGCTACAAGCACGACATCGGCGTGGTGGTCGACCGCCTCGTCGCGGCCCCCGACATCCTGGGTCGCGTCACCGATTCGGTGGAGACGGCGCTGGGACTCGCCGGCGGCGTCGTGCAGGTGAACTTCGTGGACGAGGAGGGCGACGACGCCTGGCAGTCGTTCTCCGAGAAGCTGGCGTGCCCCAACGGGCACCCGATCACGCTCACCGAGATCGAGCCCCGCACCTTCTCCTTCAACGCCCCGTTCGGCGCATGCCCCGCCTGCTCCGGTCTCGGCACCCGGATGTCGGTGGACGTCGACCTCATGCTCGGCGACGAGTCGCTCTCGATCCGCGAGGGTGCCATCATCCCGTGGACGACCCAAGGCAAGGGTCTGTTCCAGTACTACGAGCGGCTGCTCGAGGGCCTGGCGGTGGATCTCGACTTCTCCCTCGACACCCCGTGGCAGGATCTGCACTCCGACGTGAAGGAGGCGGTGCTCCACGGCGAGAACTACAAGGTCACCGTCAAGTGGAAGAACCGCTACGGCCGCGAGATGCGGTACTCGTCGGGGTTCGAGGGCGTGGTGCCCTACATCGAGCGTCAGTACCAGCAGGCTGAGAGCGACACCCAGCGCAGCCGCTGGGGCGAGTACCTGCGCGAGGTGCCCTGCCCGGTGTGCGACGGCGACCGGCTCAAGCCCGAGGTGCTCGCGGTGCGGGTGCACGGGCACTCCATCGCCGAGGTGTCGCACAAGAGCCTCGCCGAGGCGCAGGACTTCATGCAGCGCCTCGAGCTCAGCCCGCGCGAGGCGAAGATCGCCGCGCAGGTGCTGCGCGAGATCCGTCTGCGCCTGGACTTCCTGCTGCAGGTCGGCCTGTCCTACCTCAACCTCAGCCGCTCGGCCGGGTCGCTGTCGGGCGGCGAGGCGCAGCGGATCCGTCTCGCGACGCAGATCGGCTCCGGGCTCACGGGCGTGCTCTACGTGCTCGACGAGCCGTCGATCGGCCTGCATCAGCGCGACAACCGTCGCCTGATCGAGACGCTCCTCACGCTGCGAGACCTCGGCAACACCCTGATCGTCGTCGAGCACGACGAGGAGACCATCGAGGCGGCCGACTGGGTCGTCGACATCGGCCCCGGCGCGGGCGTGAACGGCGGGCTCGTGGTGCACTCCGGTCCGTACGACGCTCTGCTGCGCGAGAAGGGCTCGATGACGGGAGACTACCTCGCAGGTCGTCGTGAGATCGTCACGCCCAGGAAGCGCCGTCGCATCGACCGCAAGCGCATGCTCAGCGTGGTCGGGGCGAAGGAGAACAACCTCCGCAACGTCACGGCCGACTTCCCGCTCGGAGTGCTCACTGCCGTCACCGGCGTGAGCGGGTCCGGCAAGTCCTCGCTCGTGAACGACATCCTGTACCGGGTGCTCGCGTCGCGGTTGAACGGCGCACGCACGGTTCCCGGCAAGCACACCAGGGTGACCGGGCTCGACAACCTCGACAAGGTCGTGCACGTCGACCAGGCGCCGATCGGCCGCACCCCGCGCTCGAACCCCGCCACCTACACGGGCGTCTTCGACCGGATCCGCACGCTCTTCAGCGAGACGCCCGAGGCGAAGGTGCGCGGCTATCAGCCGGGACGGTTCAGCTTCAACGTCAAGGGCGGTCGCTGCGAGGCGTGCTCCGGCGACGGCACGATCAAGATCGAGATGAACTTCCTGCCCGACGTGTACGTCGACTGCGAGGTCTGCCACGGCAAGCGGTACAACCGTGACACCCTGGCCGTCCACTACAAGGGCAAGAACATCGCCGAGGTGCTGGAGATGCCGATCGAGGAGGCGGCGGAGTTCTTCGAGCCGATCCAGGCGATCCACCGCTACATGAAGACCCTGGTCGACGTCGGTCTCGGCTACGTGCGTCTCGGCCAGTCGGCGACCACGCTGTCCGGCGGCGAGGCGCAGCGCGTGAAGCTCGCCACCGAGCTCCAGCGCCGCAGCAACGGCCGGTCGATCTACGTGCTCGACGAGCCGACCACGGGTCTGCACTTCGAAGACGTCCGCAAGCTCCTCGAGGTGCTGAACGGGCTGGTCGACAAGGGCAACACCGTGATCGTGATCGAGCACAACCTCGACGTCATCAAGTCGGCGGACTGGGTGATCGATCTCGGTCCGGAGGGCGGGTCCGGCGGAGGTCAGATCATTGCGACGGGCACGCCGGAGCAGGTGGCGCGCAACGCGGACAGCCACACCGGCGCGTTCCTCGCGGAGATCCTCGACGGCGCCGTCGCCGCAGGGCGTCCCGGCGCGCGGCGGGTGCTCGAGCGCAAGGCGGGCTGATGGCCGCAGAACTCCCGTACAAGCCCAGGCCGGGGGAGATCCCGACGGATCCCGGGGTGTACCGGTTCCGCGATGCGCAGGGGCGCGTGCTCTACGTCGGCAAGGCGAAGAACCTGCGTCAGCGGCTGTCGAACTACTTCGCACCGCTGCGCACGCTCCATGAGCGCACGCGGCGGATGGTCACGACGGCGGCCTCCGTCGAATGGACCGTCGTGCCGACCGACGTCGACTCGCTGCAGCTCGAGTACATGTGGATCAAGGAGTTCGATCCGCCCTTCAACGTGCGCTACAAGGACGACAAGTCGTACCCGTTCATGGCGATCACGCTCGCCGATGAGGCGCCCAGGGTGATCGTCACGCGCAATCGGCGGATCCCGGGGGCGAAGTACTTCGGCCCGTACCCGAAGGTGTGGACCGTCCACGACACGATCGATCAGATGATCAGGGTCTTCCCGATCCGCACCTGCAGCGATGCGAGCTATCGGAAGGCGATGGCGACGGGGCGTCCGTGCTTCCCCGGGCAGATCGGGAAGTGCGGCGGCCCGTGCTCGATGACGGTGACGATCGCAGAGCACCGTGCGATGGTCGACGACTTCATCGCGTTCATGGAGGGCGGTGACGAGCGGTTCACGCGTGACCTCACGCGGCGGATGCACGAGGCGTCGGCCGCGATGGACTACGAGAGCGCCGCGAAGTACCGCGACAGGCTCGCGTCGATCGACGCGGTGCTGGGCCGCAGCGCCCTGGTGCTGCCGCAGGACGAGGACGCGGATCTGTTCGGCGTCGCCGAGGACGAGCTGTCCGCTGCGATCCAGCACTTCGTGATCCGCGGAGGCCGCGTGCGCGGCGTGCGGGCGTCGACCCTCGACAAGGAGATCGACATCTCGGGGGCGGATCTCGTGGACCAGATCCTCCAGCGCGCGTATGGCGAGGCGAGCGGCGATCAGGTCCCGCGACGCGTGCTCGTGCCGTCGCTCCCCGAGGACGCCGCGGAGCTGGAGGAGTGGCTGCGGGAGCGCCGCGGCCGGAAGGTCGAGATCGCCGTCGCGCAGCGCGGTCAGCGTGCGGAGCTCATGCGCACCGCCACCCTCAACGCGCAGCAGGCGCTGATCCGGCACAAGACGCGCCGATCGAGCGATTACACCACCCGCACGCAGGCGCTCACGGATCTGCAGGAGGCGCTCGGACTCGACGAGGCGCCGCTGCGGATCGAGTGCTACGACATCTCGCACCTCGGCGGCACGAACGTCGTCGCATCGATGGTGGTGTTCGAGGACGGACTGCCCCGCAAGGATCAGTACCGCTCCTTCAACATCGCGGAGACCACCGACGACACCGACTCGATCTACCAGGTGCTGCGTCGTCGCCTCGCGCACATCGATGCTCCCGAGGAGCCCGAGGAGGCGCGGCCGGTCGGCGCTCTCCATCAGGCTCAGGAACCGGGCGAGGAGCTGGTCGTCACGGAGCGGCGCAGGCCGCGGTTCGCGTATCCGCCCCAACTGCTGATCGTCGACGGCGGCAAGCCCCAGGTCGAGGCGGCGGCGCGCGCGCTCCGGGATGCCGGACGATCGGACATCGCGCTGTGCGGCATCGCCAAGCGGCTGGAGGAGCTCTGGCTGCCGGGCGACGAGTACCCCGTCATCCTGCCGCGGACCAGCGAGGCCCTCTATCTCGTGCAGCGGCTGCGCGACGAGGCGCACCGCTTCGCGATCACCCACCAGCGCAAGCGGCGCAAGCGCGACATCGCCTCCATCCTGGGCGAGGTCCCGGGTCTGGGCGCCGCGCGGATCAAGTCTCTGCTGCGGCACTTCGGGTCGGTCGCCGCGCTGCGACGGGCCAGTGCCGCGGAGATCCAGGAGGTGCAGGGGATCGGTCCGGCTCTGGCCGAGGCGATCCGGGTGCACCTCGCGTCCGAGGCGGTCCCCGCCAAGGAGCTCGCGATGGCCGGTGCCGGATCCGATTCCGATGCCTCGGCGACCCCGCCTTCTGACTAGGCTGGGAGGGAGCGAGGAGGAGAGCAGATGAGCGCCGACCAGGGTGAGTTCCTGATCGTCACCGGAATGTCGGGCGCTGGTCGCTCGACCGTCGCCAACGCGCTCGAGGATCTCGGGTGGTACGTCGTGGACAACCTCCCGCCGCAGATGCTCCGGCCGCTGCTCGACCTCGCCAACCTCGGAGGCGCGGCGCTGCCGAAGGTCGCCGCGGTGGTCGACGTGCGCGGCCGCGATCTGTTCGACGGGTTCCCCGGCGTGGCCAGGGCGCTGCGCGAGCACGGCTCGGTCCAGGTCGTCTTCCTGGACGCCTCGGACGACGTGCTGGTGCGCCGTTTCGAGTCGGTCCGCCGCCCGCACCCGCTGCAGGGCGACGGCACGCTGCTCGACGGCATCCGCACCGAGCGGACCAGGGTCGCGCCGCTGCGCGAGGCGGCCGACATCGTCATCGACACCTCGAACTTCAACGTGCACCAGCTCGCGACCAAGGTCAACGAGGTGTTCGCCGAGGAGGGCGCCGCGCGGCACAAGCTCACCGTCATGAGCTTCGGCTTCAAGTACGGACTGCCCTCGGATGCCGACCTCGTGGCGGACATGCGCTTCCTGCCGAACCCGTTCTGGATCGATGAGCTGCGCGGATCGACCGGGCTCGATGCCGAGGTGCGCGACTACGTGCTCAGCCGGGAGGGCGCTCAGGAGTTCCTGGACGCGTACACGGCCGCGCTCCGACCGATCCTCGAGGGCTACCAGCGCGAGAACAAGAGCCACTCCACGGTCGCGATCGGCTGCACCGGCGGCAAGCACCGCTCCGTCGCGATGGTGGAGGAGCTCGCGGCTCGTCTCGGTCAGATCCCGGGCGTCGCCGTGACCGTGCGGCACCGCGACCTCGGGCGCGAGTGAGACGCTGCCCCGCAGGTGCGGGGGGCCTCGGCCGGGTAAGCTGATCCCTTGCGCCGAGATCCGGCGCCGCCCGTGAGAAGGAGACCCGTGGCACTCACCACCGACGTCAAGGCCGAGCTCGTCAGCATCCGGAACGCACCGCCCTCGGTGCGCGTCGCGGAGGTGACGGCAGTGCTGAGGTTCGCCGGGGGGCTGCACCAGATCGCCAACCGCATCGCGGTCGAGGCAGAGGTGGATGCGGAGCTGCTCGCGCGGCGTGTCGCGCGCGACCTCGCCGAGCTCTTCGGCGTGCGGCCGGAGATCGCCCCGATCCAGGGCGCGTCCAGCCACGATGGGGCGAAGTACGCCGTGCGCGTCATCGCCGCGGGGGAGACTCTGGCCCGTCAGACGGGCCTGCTCGATCAGCGTCGCCGTCCTGTGCGCGGCCTGCCGAACCGCCTCACCACCGGCTCCCGTGAGGAGCTCGCCGGCCTGTGGCGCGGAGCGTTCCTCGCCGCGGGGTCGCTCAGCGAGCCCGGCCGCTCCGCGGTGCTGGAGGTCGCGTGCCCGTCCTCCGAGGCCGCGATGGCCCTCGTCGGCGCCGCGCACCGCATCGGCGTCGCGGCGAAGGCCCGTGAAGTGCGCGGCATGCCCCGCGTGGTGGTCCGTGAGCCCGAGGGCATCCGCGCGATCCTCGCGCTGATGGGCGCGTCGAAGACGGCCGCGGCGTGGGAGGAGATGCGCCAGCGCCGCGAGGTGCGCGCGGGCGTCAACCGTCTCGTCAACTTCGACGACGCGAACCTGCGTCGCTCCGCGCAGGCCGCCGTGGCCGCCTGCGCTCGTGTCGAGCGTGCACTCGAGATCCTGGGCGACGACGTGCCCGAGCACCTGCGCACGGCGGGGGCGCTGCGCCTCGCGCACCGCGACGCGAGCCTGGACGAGCTCGGGCACCACGCCGACCCGCCCCTCACCAAGGACGCCGTCGCAGGACGGATCCGCCGCCTGTTGGCGATGGCCGACAAGCGCGCGCAGACCGAGGGGATCCCCGGCACGGAGGCAGCCGTTCCGGCCGGACTCGACGTCTGACCTCGTCCTTCGCGGGCTTTCGTTCCGGAACGTGGAAACGCGCCCGGGCGAGGCCCGCGAAGGCGTCACATCCGGAAGGATCCGGGGAATCCGCGCGTTGCCGTCAGTAGGATGAAAGACGTCCGCCCCGTGCGCACCACCGCGCTTCGGGGGACCGGCAAGCGCCGCGAGCGCGGCGCGGATTGGATGACATCGACATGGCGATCTACACGCTGCCCGACCTTCCCTACGACTTCGCGGCCCTGGAGCCGCACATCAGCGGCAAGATCATGGAGCTGCACCATGACAAGCACCACGCCGCCTACGTCGCCGGTGCGAACGCGGCGCTCGAGTCCCTCGCCGAGGCGCGCGAGAGCGGCAATCTCGCGAACGTGAACAAGCTCGAGAAGGACCTGGCCTTCAACCTCGGCGGCCACGTGAACCACTCGATCTTCTGGACCAACCTGTCGCCGAACGGCGGCGGCGAGCCCGAGGGCGAGCTGCGTGCGGCGATCGACGAGTTCTTCGGCTCGTTCGAGAAGTTCCAGGCGCACTTCACCGCCGCGGCCATGGGCATCCAGGGCTCGGGCTGGTCCGTGCTGAGCTGGGACCCGATCGGCGCGCGCCTGATCATCCAGCAGCTGTTCGACCAGCAGGGCAACACCGCGCAGGGCACCGTGCCGCTGTTCCAGCTGGACATGTGGGAGCACGCGTTCTACCTGGACTACCTCAACGTGAAGGCCGACTACGTCAAGGCCGCGTGGAACATCGCGAACTGGGAGAACGTGGCTCAGCGCTTCGCGGCAGCGCGCGAAAAGACCAACGGACTGCTGGTACTGTCGTAAAAGATGGGCGTCCTGATGGGCGAAAAACCCATCAGGACGCCGTTGTCCGCGTTATCTGCAAGAATCACGCACTTCCTTGAGTAAGAACCAGGAGACTTTCGTGTCTGTCAAGATCGGTATCAACGGCTTCGGCCGCATCGGACGCAACTACTTCCGCGCAGCTCTGGAACAGGGCGCCGACCTCGAGATCGTCGCGGTCAACGACCTCACCGACAACAAGACCCTCGCGCATCTGCTCAAGTACGACTCCGTGGGCGGAGTCCTGAAGGCGGACGTGAGCTACGACGACGAGAGCATCACCGTCGACGGGCACCACATCAAGGCGTTCGCAGAGCGCGATCCCGCGAACCTGCCCTGGGGCGAGCTGGGCGTGGACATCGTCATCGAGTCGACCGGCTTCTTCACCAAGGCCGAGCTCGCGAAGAAGCACATCGAGGCCGGCGCCAAGAAGGTGCTGATCTCCGCTCCTGCGACCGGTGACGACGCGACCATCGTCATGGGCGTCAACGAGGAGACGTACAACCCGGAGACCGACCACATCATCTCCAACGCCTCGTGCACCACGAACTGCCTCGCCCCGCTCGCGAAGGTGTTCAACGACGAGTTCGGCATCGTGCGCGGCTTCATGATGACCGCGCACGCGTACACCGCCGACCAGAACCTGCAGGACGGACCGCACAGCGACCTGCGCCGCGCCCGTGCCGCCGCGATCAACATCGTCCCTGCGTCGACCGGCGCGGCCAAGGCCATCGGCCTCGTGCTGCCGGAGCTGAACGGCAAGCTCAGCGGTTCCTCCTACCGCGTGCCCGTTCCCACCGGCTCGATCGTTGACCTGACGCTCATCACCGAGCGCGAGGACCTGACCGCTGACGAGGTCAACGCCGCGTACGCGAAGGCCGCCGCCGAGGGACGTCTCAACGGCTACCTGCAGTACAACGAGGACCAGATCGTCTCCAGCGACATCCAGGGCAACCCGTTCTCCTCGATCTTCGACTCCACGCTGACCAATGTGTCGGGCAACCTGGTCAAGGTCTCCAGCTGGTACGACAACGAGTGGGGCTACTCCAACCGTCTCGTCGACCTCACCGAGTACGTGGCCGAGCGGCTCTAAGCTCATTTCCATGACTCTGCGCACCCTCGAATCCCTGAAGGAATCGGTCGGTTCGCTCGACGGAACACGCGTCATCGTCCGTTGTGACCTCAACGTCCCCCTGCGGGACGGGGTCATCACGGACGATGGCCGTGTTCGTGCGTCGGTGCCGACCCTCAAGGCCCTCATCGACCAGGGGGCGCGTGTCATCGTGTGCTCCCACCTCGGTCGTCCCGACGGCGCCCCGGACCCGCAGTACAGCCTGGCGCCGGTCGCGGCCCGCCTCGGCGAGCTGCTCGGGCAGTCGGTGGCGTTCGCGACCGACACCGTCGGCGCTTCGGCGCAGGAAGCGGTCGCCGCCCTGCAGCCGGGCGGCGTGCTCGTGCTGGAGAACCTCCGTTTCAACCCGGGGGAGACCGCGAAGGACGACGCGGAGCGCCGCGCCTTCGCGGAGCAGCTCGCCACCCTCGGCGACGCCCTGGTCTCCGACGGCTTCGGCGTCGTGCACCGCAAGCAGGCCAGCGTCTACGAGCTCGCCCAGATCCTGCCCTCCGCGGCGGGCCTCCTCATCGAGGCGGAGCTCACGGTCCTCGACCGGCTCACCGAGAACCCCGAGCGCCCCTACACGGTGGTGCTCGGCGGCTCGAAGGTCTCCGACAAGCTCGGCGTGATCTCGCACCTGCTGCCGCGCGTCGACCGTCTGCTCGTGGGCGGCGGGATGCTGTTCACGTTCCTCGCGGCCCAGGGCCACGCCGTCGCCTCCAGCCTGCTGGAGAAGGATCAGCTCGACACGGTCCGCGGCTACATCGCCGAGGCCGCCGAGCGCGGCGTCGAGCTCGTGCTGCCCACCGACGTCGTCGTCGCCGCCTCGTTCTCCGCGGACGCGGCGCACGAGACCGCGGCGGCGGACGCGATCGAGTCCACCTCCTTCGGCTCCTCGGGCATCGGCCTCGACATCGGGCCGGAGACGGCCGCGCGCTTCGCCGAGGCGATCCGCGGATCCAAGACGGTGTTCTGGAACGGTCCGATGGGCGTGTTCGAGTTCCCGGCCTTCGCGGCCGGCACCCGGACCGTCGCCGAGGCGCTGACGGAGACCGAGGGCCTCAGCGTCGTCGGCGGAGGCGACTCCGCCGCGGCCGTGCGCCAGCTCGGTTTCGCCGACGACCAGTTCGGTCACATCTCGACGGGCGGGGGCGCCAGCCTCGAGTTCCTGGAAGGCAAGAAGCTCCCCGGACTGGAGGTCCTCGGATGGCAGTGAACAGTCGTACCCCCCTCATCGCGGGCAACTGGAAGATGAACCTCGACCACCTGCAGGCGGTGGCGTTCGTGCAGAAGCTGCACTGGACGCTCAAGGACGCCAAGCACGAGGACGGAACGGTCGAGGTGGCGATCTTCCCGCCGTTCACGGACCTGCGCAGCGTGCAGACGCTCATCGACGCCGACAAGATCCCGTTCGCGTTCGGTGCACAGGACCTGTCGCAGCACGACTCCGGCGCCTACACGGGGGAGATCTCCGGCGCGTTCCTCGCAAAGCTCGACGCGAGCTACGTGATCATCGGGCATTCCGAGCGACGCGAGTACCACGCCGAGAGCGACGAGATCGTGGCGGCGAAGACCAAGGCGGCCATCACGCACGGCCTCGTGCCGGTGATCTGCGTGGGCGAGACGGCGGAGGATCTGGAGAAGTTCGGCGCCAGCGCCGTGCCCGCCGGTCAGCTCGAGACGGCCCTGCAGGGTCTGGACGCCAAGGCGGACATCGTCATCGCGTACGAGCCCGTCTGGGCCATCGGATCCGGTCAGGCCGCCACGCCGCAGCAGGCGCAGGACGTCTGCGCCGTGCTGCGCGGCGTGATCGCGAAGGTCCTCGGCGACGAGGCGGCCGCACGGACCCGCATCCTCTACGGCGGCTCGGTGAAGTCGGCGAACATCGCAGGCTTCATGCGTGAGCCGGATGTGGACGGCGCCCTCGTCGGCGGTGCCAGCCTCGTGGTCGACGAGTTCGCCGCGATCGTCCGCTATCAGAAGCACGTCGGGGTCTGACACGCGTCCCCGCCCTCAGGGGCGGGGACGTCTCGACGTATAATTGACCGTTACCCGGGATCCTGCACGCCCGTGCGGGCCCGAGCGAAAGGCCGATCCGTGGATATCATCCAGTTCATCCTGCAGGTGCTGCTGGGCATCACCAGCGTCCTGCTGACCCTTCTGATCCTGCTCCACAAGGGGCGCGGCGGAGGCCTCTCCGACATGTTCGGCGGCGGCATGTCGTCGGCGGTCGGCTCCAGCGGACTCGCCGAGCGCAACCTCAACAGGTTCACGGTGGTCCTGGCCCTGGTCTGGTTCGTCGCGATCGTCGGACTCGGCCTCATCACGAAGTTCGAGGCGATCTGATGGCTACCGGCGGCAACGCAATCCGAGGGACGAGGGTCGGCTCCGGCCCCATGGGCGAGCAGGACCACGGCTACCACGCCGACCGCATCGCGATCTCGTACTGGGACGGACTCGGCAACGAGACCGTGCGGTACTTCGCGGCGGGGCTGCCCGAGGAGGAGATCCCGGACATCATCGACCACCCGCATTCGGGTCTGCCGGCAGGGCGCGACAAGGAGAACCCGCCGGAGATCGCCAAGGCGGAGCCCTACAAGACGCACCTCGCGTACGTGAAGGAGCGTCGCACCGACGAGGAGGCCGAGCAGCTGCTCGGCGACGCGCTCGCGCAGCTGCGCGAGCGTCGCGGCCAGGGCTGATCCGCTCGGCGCCGTCTGCTTTCCGAAGGCCCCCGCTCGGCGGGGGCCTTCGGCGTTCGCGGGAGCCCGAGCTCGGGGCGCCGGCGGCGTCGCTCAGAGGAAGGGGACGAAGCTGCGCGGAACCGTCACGTTGTCGGGGAGCCCCGTGAACAGGGGAGCGACCTGGTCCGGCCGGTATCCGGCGATCCCGCAGCCCACCGGGGTCAGCAGGAATCGTCGCTCGGGGTGTGCGGCGGCGTACTCCGCGAACGTGCGCGCCTCGGCGGCGAGCACCTCGAGGCCGCTCATCGTGTCGATGGCGTAGGTGTCGCCGTGATGGCCGTGCCCCTCGCCCCATACCGCGCCGAAGTCGCGGTACGCGATGAGCGCGGCGCCGCCTCCATGGTGCCCTTCCGCGTTCGACCCGAAGACGAACACCTCGTCGGGTCGGAGCGCGGTGACGCGCTCCGGCGTGATCTCCATGTCACTGCTCCTTCCGACGGAGCGAACTCTACGCCGGGGAGGAGGGAGGAAGTGGAGGGGGTGACGGGAATCGAACCCGCGCAATCAGTTTGGAAGACTGAGACTCTACCATTGAGCTACACCCCCGGACCTTGCGCCATCGGCGCCGGGACCGACCCGGGCGAACGCCGCGGGACTCCATCGAGCATACCTGACTGACGGGGGTGCTCCGTTCCGTTAGACTCGTGAAGGCCGTTCCCGCGCGCGCGGGTTGCCAACCCGGGGCGTAGCTCAGCTTGGTAGAGCGCCCGCTTTGGGAGCGGGAGGTCGCAGGTTCAAATCCTGTCGCCCCGACGTTCACATACGTCGCACTCGCGGGGATTTCCGCGCGGGACATTCACAAGGAGACACACCAGCATGGCGAACAGCACCGTCGAGAAGCTTGCCCCGACCCGGGTCAAGCTGCACATCACGGTCACCCCGGAAGACCTCAAGCCCAGCATCGCGCACGCGTACGAGCACATCGCGCAGGACGTGCAGATCCCCGGCTTCCGCAAGGGCAAGGTGCCCGCGCCCATCATCGACCAGCGCGTCGGCCGTGGCGCCGTCATCGAGCACGCCGTCAACGAGGGTCTCGACACCTTCTTCCGCGAGGCGACCCTCGAGCACAACCTCCGCGTCGTCGGCCGTCCGTCGGCCGAGGTCGTCGAGTGGCCGAACGAGAAGGACTTCTCCGGCGACCTCAAGGTCGAGGTCGAGGTCGACGTCCGTCCGGAGATCGAGGTCCCCTCGCTCGACGGCATCACGCTGACCGTCGACGCCGTCGAGGCCGACGACGCGGCGCTCGACGCAGAGCTGGACCGCCTGCGCTCCCGCTTCGGCACGCTCGTGCCCGTCGACCGTCCGGCCACGTCCGGCGACTTCGTCGAGCTCGACCTGGTCGCCGCGATCGACGGCGCCGAGATCGACCGCGCCGAGGGCGTGTCGTACGAGGTCGGCTCGGGTGAGCTGCTCGAGGGCATCGACGACGCGATCGAGTCGCTCACCGCCGGTGAGGACACCACGTTCCGCTCCAAGCTCGTCGGCGGCGACCACGCCGGCGAGGAGGCCGAGGTCTCCGTCACGGTCAAGGCCGTCAAGGAGCGCGAGCTCCCCGAGGCGGACGACGACTTCGCGCAGATCGCGAGCGAGTTCGACACCATCGGCGAGCTGCGCGACAGCCTGCGCGAGTCGGTCTCGCAGCAGGGCGTGTTCACGCAGGCGTCTGCCGCGCGCGACAAGCTCGTCGAGACGCTGCTCGAGCAGATCGACATCCCCGTCCCGCCGCAGCTCATCGAGGACGAGGTGCACAACCACCTCGAGGGCGAAGGCCGCCTCGAGGACGACGAGCACCGCGCAGAGGTGACCGAGGCCAGCACCAAGCAGTTCAAGACGCAGGTGCTGCTGGACGCGATCGCCGAGGACGCGAACGTCCAGGTCTCGCAGGACGAGCTGAGCCAGTACCTGATCCAGTCCGCCGCGCAGTACGGCATGGCGCCGCAGGAGTTCGTCGAGGCCCTGCAGTCCGCGAACCAGCTGCCGGTGCTCGTCGGAGAGGTCGCCCGCAACAAGGCGCTCGCCGTCGCGCTGGGCAAGGTCACCGTCGTCGACTCGAACGGCAAGCCCGTCGACCTGACCGGCTTCGTGGCCGTCGAGGACGAGGCCGAGCAGGCCGAGGACGCCCCGGCGGAGAAGGCCCCGGCCAAGAAGGCGCCCGCCAAGAAGGCTCCGGCGAAGAAGGCCGCCGCCAAGGCCGAGGACGCCGCCGAGGCTCCCGCCGAGGAGAAGCCCGCCGCCAAGAAGCCGGTTGCGCGCAAGGCTCCGGCCAAGAAGGCGGCGGAGAAGGCTGCGGACGCCGAGTAATCCTCGGATCCGAGATCCCGGAAGAGGGCGGGTGCCGTGCGCACCCGCCCTCTTCGCATCCCTGGAGGAGACGCATGGACGACTGGCAGGAGCGCATCGACGCCGTCTGGGAGGCCGCCGCGGGCGGACTCGTCGACGAGGAGGTCATCGCCCGCATCGACGCGATCGCGGCCGAGCGTGCATCTGACGATGCGGAGGCGGCGTTCGAGCGGGCGGGTGCCCGCGACTCGGGCGACCTCCCCGAGGACGCGGTGCCGCTGTACCGGCTCGCCCTCGCCCGCGGCCTCGACGACGACCGGCGCGCGCAGGCGACGATCCAGCTCGCCAGCACGCTGCGCAACCTCGGTCAGGTGGACGAGGCCCTCGCGCTCATCGCCGCCGAACAGGAGTCGCACCCGGATTCGCCCTACCGGGACGCGATCGCGGCGATGCACGCCCTCGCGCTGGTGAGCGCAGGGCGGCCCGAGGAAGGCGTCGGCGTCGCGATCCTCGCGCTCGTGGAGCACATGCCGCGCTACCGCCGCTCGATGACCGCCTACGCCGAGGAGATCGCGCGCCGCGGCGCCTGATATGCCGACGGCGAACACGGCCGGGCGTGCGCGTTGTCGCCGGTAGATTCGAATCACCGAACACGGAAACAGGAGCGGAAATGGCTGAACCCCTGGTCGCGACGAGCGTCTTCGACAGGCTGCTCAAGGATCGCATCATCTGGCTGGGATCCGAGGTGCGGGACGAGAACGCCAACGAGATCTGTGCGAAGATCCTCCTTCTCGCCGCCGAGGACCCTGAGAAGGACATCTACCTCTACATCAACTCGCCCGGCGGCTCCATCACCGCAGGCATGGCGATCTACGACACGATGCAGTTCGTTCCGAACGACATCGTCACGGTGGGCATCGGAATGGCCGCCTCGATGGGCCAGCTGCTGCTGACCAGCGGCACCAAGGGCAAGCGCTACATCACCCCGAACGCCCGCGTGCTGCTCCACCAGCCGCACGGCGGATTCGGCGGCACTGCGAGCGACATCCAGACGCAGGCGCAGCTCATCCTCGACATGAAGAAGCGTCTCGCCGAGATCACCGCCTCGCAGACGGGCAAGACCGTCGAGCAGATCAACGCCGACGGCGACCGGGACCGCTGGTTCTCGGCGCAGGAGGCCCTCGAGTACGGCTTCGTCGACCACATGCGCGAGCACGCCAGTGACGTGCACGGCGGTGGCGGCACCGGCGCCGACGGCTCGGACAAGTAAGGCTGGAGAGGACACCCATGTACACACCCACGTTCCGCTCCGCCGGCACCCTGCCCTCGAGCCGCTACGTCCTTCCTCAGTTCGAGGAGCGCACCGCTTACGGCTTCAAGCGCCAGGACCCGTACAACAAGCTGTTCGAGGATCGAGTGATCTTCCTCGGCGTGCAGGTGGACGACGCGTCCGCCGACGACGTGATGGCGCAGCTCCTCGTCCTGGAGAGCCAGGACTCCGAGCGCGACATCACGATGTACATCAATTCGCCCGGTGGATCCTTCACCGCGATGACCGCGATCTACGACACGATGCAGTACGTCGCGCCGCAGATCCAGACGGTCGTGCTGGGGCAGGCCGCATCGGCCGCCTCGGTGCTGCTCGCGGCGGGCGCCCCCGGCAAGCGTCTCGCGCTGCCCAACGCCCGCGTGCTGATGCACCAGCCCGCGATGGGCGAGGCGGGGCACGGCCAGGCGTCGGACATCGAGATCCAGGCGGCGGAGATCCTCCGGATGCGCACCTGGCTCGAGGAGACGATGGCCAAGCACACCGGCAAGCCGGTCGAGCAGGTCAACCGTGACATCGATCGCGACAAGATCCTCTCGGCCGAGGAGGCCAAGGACTACGGCATCGTCGACCAGGTGCTGTCCAGCCGCAAGCGCCAGGCGCTGAGCTGACCCGCTGAAACCACGCCGCAGGGCGGCCCGGATCGATTCCGGGCCGCCCTGCGGCGTTCGCGCTCCGGTTGCGCGAGTGAGCGTCGCCACCTGCTCATATGAGCAGATCCGTGCGCGTGCGTGTGGTCACGCGGTACCCTCGGAGCATGCCCCGTATCGCCATCGACGACGACGAACTGCTCGCCGTCCGTGTCGCGGAGCTCTACTACGACGAGGACAAGACGCAGGACGAGATCGGCGGTCTCCTGGGCATCTCGCGCTGGAAGGTCGGGCGCCTCCTGCAGCAGGCGCGCGCGGACGGCATCGTCCGCATCGAGATCGTCCACCCGCGCGCCCGCAAGCTGGGCATCGAGCGGGATCTGCGCGAGCGCTTCGGCCTCGCCGACGCCGTGGTGGTGCCGAACGGCCCCAGCGACACGGAGACCCTGGGACGGGTCGCCCAGGGGGCGGCCGACCACCTCGCCGCCCTCCGTCCCGTCCCGAAGACGCTCGCCGTGAGCTGGGGGCGCACTCTCACCGCGGTCGCCGACCGCATGGCCGACGGATGGGCGCGCAGCGTGACCGTCGTGCAGATGAACGGCGGCGTGAGTGTCAACCGGCGCCCCGGCGGCGCGGCCTCCCTCGCCGCGACGATCGCGCAGCGCGCCGCCGGCCAGGTCGCCCTGCTGCCCAGCCCCGCGATCCTGGAGCGGCTCGAGACGAAGCAGGCCATCGAGCGCGACCGCACTGTCGCCGGCGTGCTCGAGCAGGCCGCGCAGGCCGACGCGTACCTGTTCACGGCGGGGGTCTGCGACGCCGGATCCGCGCACGTCGAGAACGGATACCTGACGGTTCAGGACATCGACGAGCTGGCCCGTCGCGGCGCGGTCGGAGACGTCCTCGGTCGCTACATCGACGCGGACGGCAACATCGTCGATCCCGAACTCGACGCCCGGACGGTGGGACTGAGCCTCGAACGGCTGCGCGACGCGCGCACCGCCGTCTTCGTCACGGCGGGAGAGGCGAAGCACGACATCGCCCGGACCGTCGTGGCCTCGAAACTGTGCACGATGGTGGTCACCGATGAGGCGACCGCCCTGACTCTCCTGGAGCTGGACAAGTGACCGGAACTGTGACGACGACCGAACTCGCGCGGCGCACCGCGCTGGAGGTGCTCGGCGGCGCCCCCGACGACCTCACGCTGCGGCGCTTCCTGCACGGACTGCCGGGTGTGGACGCGGTGGGGCTCGAGCAGCGCTCCGCGGGACTCGGCACCCGCTCGATCAAGACCACGTCCAAGGCGTGGGCGCTGGACACGATCATCCGCCTCATCGACCTCACCACGCTCGAGGGCGCGGACACACCGGGCAAGGTGCGGTCCCTCGTCTCCAAGGCGAAGCTGCCGGACGCCTCCGACCCGAGCTGCCCCTCCGTCGCGGCGGTGTGCGTCTACGGCGACATGGTGCCGCACGCGGTCGAGGCGCTGGGCTCCCGTCACGGCGACCCCGATGACGGCGGCATCTCCGTCGCGGCGGTCGCGACCGCCTTCCCGAGCGGTCGTGCCTCGCTCGCCGTCAAGCTCGCGGACACCCGCGACGCGGTGCAGGCGGGCGCCGACGAGATCGACATGGTGATCGACCGCGGCGCTTTCCTCGCAGGGCGCTACGGGCAGGTGTTCGATCAGATCGTCGCGGTCAAGGACGCCTGCCGCCGCGAGGACGGCACGTCCGCCTCGCTCAAGGTCATCCTCGAGACCGGCGAGCTGAACACGTACGACAACATCAAGCGCGCGTCGTGGCTCGGCATCCTGGCCGGCGGCGACTTCATCAAGACGTCGACCGGCAAGGTCTCGCCGGCGGCGACGCTGCCGGTCACCCTCCTCATGCTGGAGGCCGTGCGCGACTGGCATCGGCTGACCGGCGCGAAGGTCGGCGTGAAGCCGGCCGGCGGCATCCGGTCCTCGAAGGACGCGGTGAAGTACCTCGTGCACGTCGCCGAGACCGTAGGGGAGGAGTGGCTGCAGCCGCACCTGTTCCGGTTCGGCGCCTCCAGCCTGCTCAACGACGTGCTGCTGCAGCGGCAGAAGCTGACCACCGGCCACTACTCCGGCCCCGACTACGTCACGATCGACTGACGGAGGACCACGCATGGGATTCCTGGATTACGCGCCCGCGCCCGAGTCGCGGAGCATCCTCGCACTGAAGGACGAATACGGCCTCTTCATCGACGGCGAGTTCGTCGAGGGACGCGGGGCGTCGTTCGCGACCATCTCGCCTGCCGATGAATCGCGCATCGCGATGATCGCGCACGCCTCCGACGAGGACGTCGACCTCGCCGTCGCCGCCGCGCGCCGCGCCTACACCAAGGTGTGGTCGAAGATGAGCGGGCGCGACCGCGGGAAGTACCTCTTCCGCATCGCCCGCCTCGTACAGGAGCGTGCTCGCGAGCTCGCCGTCGCGGAGAGCCTGGACAACGGCAAGCCGATCAAGGAGTCGCGCGACGTCGACGTGCCGCTCGTCGCCTCGTGGTTCTTCTACTACGCGGGCTGGGCGGACAAGCTCGACTATGCGGGTGCGGGTCCGAATCCGCAGGCGCACGGCGTGGCCGGTCAGGTCATCCCGTGGAACTTCCCGCTGCTGATGCTGGCGTGGAAGGTCGCCCCGGCTCTCGCGGCAGGCAACACGGTGGTGCTGAAGCCGGCCGAGACGACGTCGCTCACCGCACTGATCTTCGCGGAGATCCTGCAGCAGGCCGATCTGCCGGCGGGTGTCGTGAACATCGTCACCGGGGCAGGCGCGACCGGCGCGGCGGTCGTCCGCCATCCCGACGTCGACAAGGTGGCCTTCACCGGATCCACCGCGGTGGGGCGCGAGATCGCGCGCGCCGTCGCGGGCACCGGCAAGGCGCTGACCCTGGAGCTCGGCGGCAAGGCGGCGAACATCGTGTTCGACGACGCGCCGATCGACCAGGCGATCGAGGGCATCGTCAACGGCATCTTCTTCAACCAGGGGCACGTGTGCTGTGCGGGCAGCCGCCTGCTGGTGCAGGAGTCGATCCATGACGAGGTCATCGACCGGCTCAAGGAGCGCCTGTCGACGCTCCGCCTCGGAGACCCGCTCGACAAGAACACCGACATCGGCGCGATCAACTCCGCCGAGCAGCTGGCCCGCATCCGCGAGCTCAGCCAGGTCGGCGAGGACGAGGGCGCCGAGCGCTGGACGGCCGACTGCGTCATCCCGGACAAGGGCTTCTGGTTCGCTCCGACGATCTTCACCGGCGTCGAGGCCTCGCACCGGATCGCGCGCGAGGAGGTGTTCGGCCCGGTCCTGTCGGTGCTGACGTTCCGCACCCCCGCCGAGGCGATCGCGAAGGCGAACAACACGCCGTACGGCCTGTCCGCAGGGATCTGGAGCGACAAGGGATCCCGGATCCTGGCCGTCGCCGACCAGCTGCGCGCCGGTGTGGTGTGGGCCAACACGTTCAACCGGTTCGATCCGTCGAGTCCGTTCGGAGGCTACAAGGAGTCGGGCTACGGCCGTGAGGGCGGCAAGCAGGGCCTGGCCGCGTACCTGCGTCCGGCATCGGCCGCGCCGCGCGCCGTGGCCGGGCGGACGGACGCGAAGGGCGAAGCCGTCGCCGCGAAGAAGGGGGGCGCGGCATGAGCGCGCGACTGACCGTTCCCAAGACCTACAAGCTCGCGATCGGCGGGGCGTTCCCCCGGAGCGAGTCCGGCCGCACCTACGAGGTCACGACCCCGAAGGGCGCGTTCCTGGCCAACGCCGCGAAGGCCTCGCGCAAGGACGCCCGCGACGCGGTCAAGGCCGCCCGCAGCGCACAGGGCGGGTGGGCCAAGGCCACCGCGTACAACCGCGGTCAGGTGCTGTACCGGGTGGCCGAGGTGCTCGAGGGGCGCCGCGCCCAGTTCGTCGACGAGATCGTGGCGCAGCAGGGCGTGTCCGCGGCCGTCGCGGGCGCACAGGTCGACGAGGCCATCGACCGGTGGGTCTGGTACGCGGGCTGGTGCGACAAGTACGCGCAGGTCGCGGGCAACCTGAACCCGGTCGCGGGCGCCTACTTCAACATCTCCGCGCCGGAACCCACGGGCGTCGTCGCGATCATCGCGCCGCAGGACTCGGCGCTGCTCGGCCTGGTCTCGGTCGTCGCGCCGGCCCTCGTCGCCGGGAACGCGGTGGTCGTCGTCGCCAGCGAGGCCTACCCTCTGTCGGCGATCAGCCTGGCGGAGGTGCTCGCCACGAGTGATCTGCCCGGCGGCGTCGTCAACGTGCTGACCGGCTCTGCGGCGGAGCTCGCGCCGTGGCTCGCCGCGCACGCCGACGTGAACGCGCTGGATCTGTCCGGCGCCGGCGGGATCGACTGGGTCGATCTGCAGATCACGGCGGCGGACACGCTCAAGCGGGTGCTCACGCCGGGTGAGGTCGTCGCCTCCCCGCAGCGGATCGCGGCCTTCACCGAGGTCAAGACGGTCTGGCACCCGAAGAGCATGGTCTGAGCGAACCGCCGCGAGGCTTCCGCGGCTCTGAGGGCCCGCTCCGCTGTATGCGGGGCGGGCCCTGTCGTCGTGACGGCGAGGACGCGAGTGCGCGTTCGAGAGTGGTGAGCGCAGGCAATATATTGAACGCGTGAAGCGATTCGTGCACCCGAACTCCCTGCGGCGGCTCACGCTCGCGGTACTTGCTGCCGCCCTCGTGGCGACGAGTGTCGTCGTGCCGAGGAGCGCCGCGTCGGCGACGGCCCCTCCGACCGCGTCCCAGACTCTGGCGCAGCAGATCGTCAACAGCGGCATGCTGAGCGGGAATCCGGAGCCGATGGCGCAGATCCGCGGGTACGCGAACGGCGCGCTGTTCTCTCACGTCGTCGGCGGCCAGGTACGCGACTGCCTCATCGACCCGGTGATCCTCCAAGCGCTCAAGACGACGATCGTCGACAGGAAGTTCTCCCTCTACGTCGCGTCGCTGAACAGGTTCTGCACCGGGGAACTCAGCTCGATCGGGACCAGCAGCTATCACTGGAGATCGGGAGGCGGCCACGCGGTGGACATCTCCCGCGTCAACGGCGTCCCTTCCACGGGCGCCACGGCGCAGGACCTTGCGCTGATCAACTCGATGTTCACCGCGCTGCCCGCCCCCGCAGGGCTCGGGCAGTATCAATGCCGCAGCCCCCTCAGCGTCCCGGCGCAATGGACGCAGTTCGAGGATTCCTGCGATCACAACCACTTCGAATACCGCGGTGGGGTCGGCGGCCTGGCGCCGAACGGCCCCTTCGATCTGAACGGCGATATGAAGTCGGATCTGCTGGGAGTGCGCGACGACGGCTACCTGGTCGAGTACCTGAGCTACGGCCCCACGGGCGCGGTCGCGTTGACGGGCAACACGCTCGGCAACGGGTGGGAGACGACTTCGGCGATCGTGCACGGCGATTTCAACGGGGACGGGGCCGGGGATCTGCTTCAGACGCGCACCGACGGCAGGCTGTTCTACTACTCCGGCGACGCATCGAGTCATTACAGCGGCCTGCAGGTCGGGTCGGGATGGACATCGGCCTACAGTCTGCTCACGGGCGGGGTGGATTTCACGGGCGACGGGCGGCCCGACCTCGTGACCCGAGGACCCGACGCCGCGCTGTACGCCTATCCCGGCCTGGGCAACGGCTGGTTCGGAGGCCGCGTCCAGATCGGCAACGGCTGGTCGGGGATGACGGCGCTCGTCGCAGGCGACTTCGACAACAACGGACGGGGCGATCTGATCGCCCGTGACGTGAACGGCGACCTGTGGGCCTACTTCGGACTCAGCACGGGATTCACCGCTCCGCGGAAGATCGGCTGGGGCTGGAACATCTTCTCGACGATCACCGGCGCCGGCGACTACGACGGCGACGGGAACGCAGACATCATCGGCCGCAACGGAACCGATCAGACCCTCTGGCTCTATCGGGGGACCGGATCGGGGACGATCGGCTCGTACCAGCAGATCGGCAACGGCTGGGGCGGGTTCCGCTTCATCAGCTGAGGGGTCGGCGTGTTCGCCGGGCGCGAAGCGGGGAAGGGCGGCGATCCGTGGCGATACGGCCCGATGTCGGGTGCAGCGGTTAGGCTCGAATCGCGGCTCCGCCGCACGGTGAATCACGTCGTGATCGCACGCGCTGCGGCGACCGCGGCCCACGTCTCGAAGGAGGACGCACATGGCACGAATCGGTGAGAGCGCCGACCTGTTCAAGTGCTCGTTCTGCGGCAAGAGCCAGAAGCAGGTGCAGCAGCTCAT
Source organism: Microbacterium azadirachtae (assembly GCF_000956545.1). Lineage (GTDB taxonomy): Bacteria > Actinomycetota > Actinomycetes > Actinomycetales > Microbacteriaceae > Microbacterium > Microbacterium azadirachtae. Next base: position 152,915 of record NZ_JYIT01000086.1, on the reverse strand, counting down.
CGCGGGTCCCGGCGTCTACATCTGCGACGAGTGCGTCGAGCTCTGCAACGAGATCATCGAGGAGCGCATGGCCGAGTCGGCCAACGGCGAGGTCGCGGAGTTCGACCTGCCGAAGCCGCGCGAGATCTTCTCCTTCCTCGAGGAGTACGTCGTGGGGCAGGACCAGGCCAAGCGTGCCCTCTCGGTCGCGGTCTACAACCACTACAAGCGTGTTCGCGCACGCGGAACGCTGCAGCCGGCCGAGCAGAAGGCCGACGAGATCGAGATCGCCAAGAGCAACATCCTGATGATCGGGCCCACCGGCTGCGGCAAGACCTACCTCGCGCAGACGCTCGCCAAGCGGCTCAACGTGCCGTTCGCGGTGGCCGATGCGACGGCGCTCACTGAGGCGGGCTACGTCGGCGAGGACGTGGAGAACATCCTCCTGAAGCTCATCCAGGCCGCCGACTACGACGTCAAGCGCGCGGAGACCGGCATCATCTACATCGATGAGGTCGACAAGATCGCCCGCAAGGCGGAGAACCCCTCGATCACTCGCGACGTCTCCGGCGAGGGCGTGCAGCAGGCGCTGCTGAAGATCCTCGAAGGCACCGTCGCGTCGGTGCCGCCGCAGGGCGGACGCAAGCACCCGCACCAGGAATTCCTGCAGATCGACACGACGAACGTGCTCTTCATCGTGGCGGGCGCCTTCGCCGGCCTCGAAGACATCATCTCCTCGCGCGTAGGCAAGCACGGCGTCGGCTTCGGCGCCCCGCTGCACGACAAGGGCAAGGATCTGGACCTCTTCAGCGAGGTGCTGCCGGAGGACCTGCACAAGTTCGGCCTGATCCCGGAGTTCATCGGCCGGCTTCCCGTCGTCGCCTCGGTCACCCCGCTCGACCAGGCCGCCCTCATCGACATCCTCACCGGTCCGCGCAACGCCCTGGTCAAGCAGTACCAGCGCATGTTCCAGCTCGACGGCGTCGAACTGGAGTTCGAAGACGATGCGCTGCAGTCGATCGCCGACCTTGCTGTGGAGCGGAAGACGGGCGCCCGCGGTCTGCGCGCGATCCTGGAGGACGTGCTCGGACCGATCATGTTCGAGATCCCGTCGGCGGAAGACGTGCAGAAGGTCGTCGTGACCCGCGCCGCCGTCGATGAGGGTGCTCCTCCCACGCTCGTGCTGGCCCGCAAGCGCAAGAGCGCGTGAGCCCCCCCTGCTGTGGGCGGGCGCCTGCGCGCCGCCCACAGCCCTCTCAGACGTCCAGCCCGCGCCGCTTCAGCAGCGGGGCGATCTCCGCATCACGACCACGGAAGCCGCGGTAGGCCTCGAGCGGATCCTGGGAACCGCCGACCGCGAGCAGACGTCGGCGGAACCTCTCGCCGTTCGCGCGCGTGAGCCCGCCGTTCTCCCGGAACCACTCGACGGTGTCGGCATCCAGCACCTCGCTCCAGATGTACGAGTAGTAGCCGGCGCTGTAACCGCCGGCGAAGATGTGCGCGAAATAGGCGGACGAGTACCGCGTGGGCACGGCCGGGTCGGCGAGGCCGATGTCGACGAGGGCGTTCGCCTCGAACGCGGCGACGTCGTCGATCCGCATCCCCGCGCGCAGCGCGTGAAGCGCCTGGTCGAGCCAGGCCGCAGCGAGGTACTCGCTCGTCTCGAATCCCTGGTTGAAAGTCTCCGTCGCCTGCAGACGCGCGATCACGTCGGAGGGGAGGGGCTCGCCCGTCGCGTGGTGGCGGGCGTAGGCGCCCACGATATCGGGCCAGAGCATCCACATCTCGTTGACCTGGCTCGGGAACTCGACGAAGTCGCGGAACACCTCCGTCCCGGAGAAGTGCGGATACGTCACGTCCGAGAACAGGCCGTGCAGCGCGTGCCCGAACTCGTGGAACAGCGTGTTGACCTCGTCCAGCGTCAGCAGCGTGGGCTCGCCGTCGGCGGGGCGCGCCACGTTCAGGTTGTTCGCGACCACCGGCTTCGTGCCGCGGAGGGCGGACTGGCTCACGATCTCGTTCATCCACGCGCCGCCCCGCTTGCTGTCGCGCGTGTACAGGTCGAGGACGTACAGGCCGAGCGGCGAGCCGTCCTCCTGGAACACCTCGAACGTGCGGGCGCCGGGGTGGTAGACGGGGAGGTCGGGCCGTTCCTGGAACGACAGGCCGTACAGCCGGCCCGCCGCGGCGAACACCCCGTCCTGCAGCACCCGCTCCGCCTCGAACCAGGCCCGCAGCGCCGCGGTGTCGATGTCGTAGCGCGCCGTGCGCAGCTTCTCGGTGTAATAGGCCCAGTCATGCGCCTCGAGGGGGAACGGCTCGTCCTCCGTCTCGTCGATGAGCTGCTGCAGCGCGGCGCGCTCCGTCTCGGCGTTGCGCGCCGCGGGCGCGGCGAGGTCGCGCAGCATGCGCTCCACCGCCTCGGGGGTCCCGGCCGTCTCATCAGCCGTCACCGCAGCCGCGTGAGTGGGGTAGCCGAGCAGCGCCGCGCGCTCTGCGCGGAGCGCGACGATCTCGCTCAGGACGGCGCGGTTGTCGTGCTCGCCGCCGTGAGAGCCCCGCGACCGCGACGCCTCCATGATCCGGCGACGGCTCTCCCGGTTCGTCAGCACCGCCAGAGCCGGATGCCCGGTGAACAGGGGGAGTGCGATCAGGTACCCGCCGTCGAGGCCGCGCTCGGCGGCCGCCCGTGCCGCGGCCGAGAGCTCGCCGGCGCTCAGGCCGTCCAGCTCGGCGGGGTCCTCGAACACCACGGCGAGCTCATTGGTGTCGGCGAGGAGGTTCTTCTCGAACGTCGCACTCAGCGAGGACAGACGCTGATTGAGGTCGGTGAGGCGCACCTTCGCCTCATCGTCGAGGGCGGCGCCGGCGAGGGTCATCTCGCGGTGCCAGCGCTCGACGAGACGGCGCTGCTCGGGTTCGAGCGGCAGGACGCCGAGTTGCGCGTGCAGCTGCGAGATCCGCCAGTACAGGGCGGCGTTCAGCAGGATCGCATCGTGATGGGCGGCCATGAGAGGCGCGAGCTCCTCGTCGATCGCCTGGATCTCGGCCGTGGCATCCGCGGAGCTGACGGTGTAGAACGCATGCGCGACGCGGTCCAGCAGCTCCCCGCTGCGTTCGAGGGCCTCCATCGTGTTCTCGAATGTGGGCATCGAGCGCGCCATCGTGATCCGCCGGATCTCCGCCAGCTGCTCGTCGAATCCCTGCCGGAAGGCCGGCAGGTAGTGCTCCGCGCGGATGCGCCCGTAGTCGGGCACGGCGTAGGGCAGCGGGGAGGGCGTGAGCAGCGGATTCGTCTCGACCGTCATGCTCCGAGCCTAGGAGACGCCCCGGGGCGCGTGTGCACAGATCCCGGGGATCGGCAGCAGGTTTCCGCCGTCAGCGGGCGAGTCGCGTCATCACCCGGCCGAGCGCCTCCGCGGTGAGCCGTACGGAGCGACGACGCAGGTTCTCCGGGCGCGCGAGGACGTCGATCATCCGGTTCGTGCTGACGTACTGCAGCGGGCGCCGCACCACGGCGTCGGTGCCCGGCGACGTGTAGCGGGGGAGCACGCCGATCACGTCGCCGGTCGCGATCACCGAGGCGGCGACGCCGTAGTCGTTGATGCGGTGCACGATCTCCGCCGGCCGGTTCGTGATCGCGGAGATCGTGCGCAGCACATCGTCCGGGGAGTACCCGGCGCGGCTCGTCACCCAGCGCTCGCCCACGACGTCGGACGGCTGCAGCGATGCCCGCTGCGCGAGCGGATGCTCGGGGGACAGCGCCACGTCCAGGGGCTCGGCGGCGAGGGTGAGCACGCGGATGCCGGTCTTCGGCCACGGCGGGCTGTGCTCCATGCGGTGGGCCAGGACGAGGTCGTAGCGCGCCGTGAGAGCCGGGAAGTCGCTCTGCGCCACGTCCTCGTCGGTGAAGCGGATCGCGGGGACGTCCGGACCGGATCCGAGCTCGCGCAGAAGCGGTCCGAACAGCGCCTGGGCCGCGCTCAGGAAGCCGCTGATCGTCACCACGCCGCCCTCGGCCGCCTCGAACTCGTCGACGGCGGATCGGGCAGCCGCCATGGCGTCGAGCGCGGCGGCGCCCGCCTCCGCGAGGGCCTCACCGGCGGGGGTGAGCACGAGCGTGCGCCCCTGCTTCCTGGTCAGCGGGGCGCGGACGCCGCGCTGCAGCGCGGCAAGCTGCTGGGACACCGCCGACGGCGTCACCCGCAGCGCCTCGGCGACGGCGGTCACGCTGCCGAGAGCGCCCAGCTCGCGCAGGATCTGGAGCTGCTGCAACTGCATATGATCATTCAAGCATGTAGCGATGCTTAATGGTTACTCCAGAAGGTAGGGATTGATCTACAGGGTTGTTCGCGGTGGGATCGAAGCATGAAGGCTCTCTACAAGGACGGCCCGCACGCGGGCCTCGAGCTCGTCGACCGGCCGGACCCCGTGGCCGGACCCGACGAGGTGGTCATCCGCGTGCTGCGCACCGGCATCTGCGGCACCGACCTGCACATCCAGCGCTGGGACGACTGGGCGGCGTCCGCGGTGAAGGCGCCGCTGATCCCCGGTCACGAGTTCTACGGCGAGGTGGTCGAGGTCGGCCCCCTCGTGCACGACATCGCCGTCGGCAACCGGGTCTCGGGCGAAGGGCACATCGTGTGCGGCATGTGCCGCAACTGCCGGGCCGGTCGCCGCCAGATGTGCATCCGCACCATCGGACTCGGCGTGCAGCGCGACGGCGCCTACGCCGAGTACCTCACGCTGCCCGCCACCAACGTCTGGGTGCATCACTCCGACGTGACCCCGGAGCTGGGCGCGATCTTCGATCCCCTCGGCAATGCAGTGCACACGGCGCTCGCGTTCCCGCTCGTCGGTGAAGACGTGCTGGTCACCGGGTGCGGCCCGATCGGCCTCATGGCGATCGCGATCGCGCGGCACGTGGGCGCGCGCTTCATCGCCGCGACGGACGTGAGCGCGCCCCGCCTCGAGCTCGCCCGGCAGATGGGCGCGGACGCGGTCGTCGACGTGTCCCGGGAGGACATCCGGGATGCGCAGCGTGCACTCGGCATGCGCGAGGGCTTCGACATCGGCTTCGAGATGAGCGGGGCGCCGAGTGCACTCCCCGCGATGATCGACAACATGAACCACGGCGGGCGGATCGCGATGCTGGGACTGCCCACCGGCCCGTTCGGCGTCGACTGGGGCAAGATCGTCACCCATATGCTCACGGTCAAGGGCATCTACGGGCGTGAGATGTTCGAGACCTGGAACGCGATGGGCGCGATGCTGCAGACCAGCCCCGTGCTGCGCGAGTCGATCTCCCGCATCATCGCGGAGGTGCTGCCCGCCCGCGAGTGGGAGAAGGGGTTCGCGGCGGCGGCCTCGGCCGGCACCGGCAAGATCATCCTCGACTGGACCGAACTGTAGGAGACACGATGTACGGAGCATTCCAGCAGCACCTGGCGGCGGAGCTCGCCGGGATCGACGAGGCGGGCCTCACCAAGCACGAGCGCGGGATCCGCGGCCCGCAGCGGGCGGAGATCATCGCCGACGGCGCCGAGGTGCTCAACTTCTGCGCGAACAACTACCTCGGCCTCGCGGACGACGACCGCCTCGTCGCCGCGGCGAAGGGAGCCCTCGACGACTGGGGATACGGTCTCGCCAGCGTCCGCTTCATCTGCGGCACGCAGGAGCAGCACCTCGAGCTGGAGCGGCGTCTGTCGGGCTTCCTCGGCACCGATGACGCGATCCTGTTCTCGTCGTGCTTCGATGCGAACGGCGGGGTCTTCGAGACCCTGTTCACGGCCGAGGACGCGATCATCTCGGATGAGCTCAACCACGCGTCGATCATCGACGGCATCCGGCTGTCGAAGGCGCGCCGCCTGCGCTACCGCAACCGCGACATGGCGGACCTGGAGGAGCAGCTCAAGGCCGCCGCGGACGCGCGGTTCCGCGTGATCGTCACCGATGGCGTGTTCTCGATGGACGGCTACATCGCGCCCCTCGCCGACATCTGCGATCTCGCGGAGCGCTATGACGCCCTCGTGTTCGTGGACGATTCCCACGCGGTGGGCTTCATCGGGGAGCACGGCCGCGGCACGCCTGAGCTGTGCGGCGTCGAGGGGCGCATCGACATCTACACGGGAACGTTCGGCAAGGCGCTCGGCGGCGCGAGCGGCGGCTATGTCGCAGGGCACCGCGACATCGTGGCGCTGCTGCGCCAGCGCGCGCGTCCGTACCTGTTCTCGAACACGCTCGCCCCGTCGATCGTCGCCGGGACGCTGCAGGCCCTGGACCTCGTGGAGGGATCGGGGTCGCTCCGCGCCGAGCTGCAGTCCAACGCCGCGCTGTTCCGCCGCCGGATGACGGAGGAGGGCTTCGAGCTGCTGCCCGGCGAGCACCCGATCGTGCCCGTGATGTTCGGCGACGCGGCGCTGACGGCACGCATCGCCGCGGAGATGCAGAAGCAGGGCGTCTACGTCACCGCGTTCAGCTTCCCCGTGGTGCCTCGGGGCCTGGCGCGCATCCGCGTGCAGCTGTCCGCGGCGCACACCGCGGAGCAGGTGGAGCGCTGCGTCGCGGCATTCGTGGCGGCGCGCGCCGCTGCCGCCTGATCGTTCTGTTCGCAGCGCCCCTCCGATCCGCGCCACTCGGCGACGGCGACCGGAGGGGCGCTGCTCTGCGTCCTCCGCGCATCGCGCAGACAACGTGGATGCAAAGAAACTCTTGCAAAGAGATGCTTGCAAAGCTATCTTTGCATCATGACCTCGAACGAGAACCCCGCGCAGGAGACCGCGACGGATGAGATGCGCACCCTCGATGCGAGTGCTCTGAAGGCGCTCGCGCATCCGCTGCGGGTCAGGATCCTGGATCTGCTCGCCGAACGCGGCCCGCAGACCGCGAGCTCGCTCGCCGCGCTGATCGGGGAGAGCTCGGGCGTCACCAGCTACCACCTGCGCGCACTCGCCGCCCGCGATCTGATCCGCGAAGTCGCGGGGCGGGGCACGGCGCGCGAGCGCTGGTGGGAGCGCCCGCGCGGCCGGATGTCGTTCTCCGGACCCAACGACGAGATGACGCCCTCGGGCCGGGCGGCCGCGCAGATCGTCGAGGACGAGTTCTTCCGCAACCGGCACCAGCGCCTCATGGATCACCTGCACCGCCCCCAGTCGGAGGTGCCCCAGGAGTGGCGCGACGCGGCGCATCACATGACGACGATGCTCGACATGACCGCGCCGCAGCTGCAGGAGCTGGCGCAGCAGATCGACGCCCTCGTCGAGGCGGCCGTGCAGCGCTACCGGGGACAGACCGGTCCCGGAGTGCGACGGGTCACCGTCCGTGCCGACCTGTTCGATCTTCCCGACGGACGCCCCGAGGGCGCCGTCGCCCTCCGCACCACTGAGACCGAGGAGCTGTCATGACCGCCGCCACGCTGCACATCGCCGCGCCCACCTTCGTCGAGCGGACGGGACTTCGTATCGCCGACGCGATCACCATGCGGGTGCGCCGGCGCATCGAGCGCCGCGCCGAGCGCCGGCTGCTGGCGCTCGACCTGCTGCGGGAGCAGCAGTCGCGCCGGTCCGATCCCTACCTGCTCGAGCATGCGCTGCAGATGATCGGCTCGCGCTCGCGCTGAGGACGCGCCGACCGGGGCCGTCGGGAGGTCAGTCCTCGAAGGGCCGGACGACGACCTCGCCGGAGGCGGTGCGCAGCACTTCCCACCCGGTGTCGAGCTCGGCGATCGGCCGGCCCTCCAGCCAGGTGAGCGTCCAGGTGCCGCGCAGCACGTTCAAGGCCCCGGTCTGCAGGCTCAGGGTGCCGCCGGCCACGCTGAGCGCCTCCGCCTCGGCGATCGCCGGGCGCAGCGCCGCGGGGACCGAAGCCGGCGGCTCGGAACCCGCGGCCCAGCGCGTGCCGAGCTGCATCACGCCCCCTCGATGGGCGCCAGCTCGATGGCCGTGACGGCGAGATCGTCCGCCTCCGCGAAGGCGAGCTCGGCGATGCGGCCCACGGCGCGCAGGTCGTCGGCCGCCGCCTGGAGGGCGGCGATGTCGGCGACGGGCGCGCTGATCGTGGCCGAGGACACCGGGGTCTTCTGCGAGGCCTTGGCTTCGGTCTTCGCGCGGCGGATGCCGATCAGGGCCTTGCTCGCGGTCGCGAGGATCACCGGGTCCCCGGCCTCGGCCGAACCGGGCAGCGGACCGAGCGGCTCGGGCCAGGCCGCCGTGTGCACCGAGCCGTCCTCGAACCAGCTCCACGCCTCCTCGGTCGCGAACGACACGATGGGCGCGAGCAGGCGCAGCAGCGCGGAGAGGGCGAGGCGCAGGGCGAGGGCGGCGGAGGCCTGACCCACGTTCGTCCGGTCGTAGGCGCGCTCCTTGACGAGCTCGAGGTAGTCGTCGCAGAACGTCCAGAAGAACGCCTCGGTGATCTCGAGCGCCCGGGCCTGGTCGTAGTTCTCGAACGCCGCCGTCGCGTCGCGGATCACCTCGTCGAGGGTGGCGAGCATCGACGCGTCCAGGGCGTGGGTGATCTCGGCGCCCTCCGGCACGGGGAACGACAGCACGAACTTGGCCGCGTTGAGGATCTTGATGGCCAGGCGGCGGCCGATCTTCACCTGCGTCGGGTTCTGCGGGTCGAACGCGGCATCGGCCCCGAGGCGGCTGGACGCCGACCAGTACCGCACGGCGTCGGATCCGTGTGCGTCGAGGATGTCCGCCGGGGTGACGACGTTGCCCTTCGACTTCGACATCTTCTTGCGGTCGGGATCGACGATGAAGCCGCTGATCGCCGCGTTGCGCCACGGCGTGCGCCCGTCTTCGAGCGTCGAGCGCAGCATGGTCGAGAACAGCCAGGTGCGGATGATGTCCTGGCCCTGCGGACGCAGATCCATCGGCGAGACGAGATCCCACAGCTCGGCGTCGCGCTCCCAGCCCCCCGCGAGCTGCGGGGTGAGCGAGGAGGTGGCCCAGGTGTCCAGGATGTCCGCCTCCGCGTCGAAGCCGCCCGGCACGCCGCGCTGCTCCGCGGTGTAGCCCGCGGGCACGTCGGAGGTGGGGTCGATCGGCAGCGACGCGAGATCCGGGGTGAGCACGCGGTCGTAGTCGCGCTCGCCGTTCTCGTCGAGGGCGTACCAGAGCGGGATCGGCACGCCGAAGAAGCGCTGCCGCGAGACGAGCCAGTCGCCGGTCAGGCCGCCCACCCAGTTCTCGTAGCGGACGCGCATGAACTCCGGGTGCCAGCTCAGCTCGGCGCCGTTCGCGAGCAGCTGCTCGCGGAGCTCGGCGTCGCGCGCGCCGTTGCGGATGTACCACTGGCGCGTGGAGACGATCTCGAGCGGCCGGTCGCCCTTCTCGAAGAACTTCACGGCGTGGTTGAACGGCTTGCCGACGGCGGTCATCGCGCCCGTCTCCTGCAGCTTCTCCACGAGGGCCTTGCGGGCGGAGAACACCGTCTTGCCCGCCATGTTCTCCCCGTACCAGGCCGCGGCGTCCGCGTCCGTCACCGAGGCCGGGGCATCGGGCAGGAAGCGGCCGTCCAGGCCGATCGTGGTCATGTTCGGCAGGTCGCGGCCGTCGGTCGTGCGCAGCTCGCGCCACCACACGATGTCGGTCACGTCGCCGAAGGTGCAGACCATGGCCGCACCCGTGCCCTTGTCGGGCTGGGCGAGGTGGTGGCCGTGGATCTCGATGTCCGCGTCGAAGAACGGAGTGCGCACCTTGGTGCCGATGAGGTGCTTGTGCGGGCCTTCGGGGTGCGTCACGATCGCCACGCAGGCGGGCAGCAGCTCCGGTCGCGTCGTCTCGATGGTGATGTGCCCTGAGCCGTCCGCGAAGGGGAAGTCGATCGTGTGGTACGAGGCCTGCTGGTCGCGGTCCTCGAGCTCGGCCTGAGCGATCGCGGAGCGGAAGTCCACATCCCACAGCGTCGGGGCGAGCGACTGGTACGCCTCGCCGCGCTCCAGGTTGCGCAGGAAGGCGAGCTGGCTCTGGCGGATCGACTCGTTGGAGATCGTGCGGTAGGTCTGCGTCCAGTCCACGCTGAGGCCGAGCTGGCGGAACAGCGCCTCGAAGTGCTTCTCGTCCTCCTCGGTGAGCTTCTCGCAGAGCTCGATGAAGTTGCGACGGCTGATCGGGAGCTGGTCGGCGGCGCGGGAGGACTTGTTGTCGCCGCCCTCGAAGGGCGGGGTGAAATCGGGGTCGTAGGGGAGCGACGGGTCGCAGCGCACGCCGTAGTAGTTCTGCACGCGGCGCTCGGTGGGCAGGCCGTTGTCGTCCCAGCCCATCGGGTAGAACACGTTCTTGCCGCGCATGCGCTCGAAACGCGCCTTGATGTCGGTGTGCGTGTAGCTGAACACATGCCCGATGTGCAGGCTGCCGCTCGCGGTGGGCGGCGGGGTGTCGATCGAGAAGACGCCGTCCCGACCGCTCTGCGCGGCGCGGATCCGGTCGAACAGGAACGTGCCGTCCGTCGACCAGCGCTCACCCCACTTCGCTTCGAGGCCTTCCAGCGCGGGCTTGTCGGGAATCGCGTTCAACGACGACATGGATCTCCTCGTGCGATGTGTGCGGCACCGTGTGAGCGTGCCTGAGTGTGGGGTGTGCCGACAGTCTACCGGCCGGGCCCCGCGTCGCCGTCCCCGATAGATCCACTCTGTCCACAAACCGGTAGCCTGGAGTGTCCCGCACACAGCACTCCCGAGGAACCCCCATGCCTTCTCCGCTCCGGCGTCGAATCCTGCCCCTCGCCGCGCTCGCCGCGGCCGCCGCGCTCGCGCTGAGCGCCTGCTCCGGGTCGTCCGGCGCGGCGTCCTCCGACGCGAACGGCGAGCTCGTCTGGGGCGTCGACGGCAGCCTCCTGTCGGCGGGGAAGATGGATCCGCAGACCAGCCAGCTCGACGTGACCGCGATGGTGCAGCGGGCGGTGCTGGACTCGCTCGTGTTCCAGAAGCCCGACGGATCCTTCGTCCCCTGGCTGGCGAAGAAGTGGGAGGTCTCCGAGGACGGGACCGCGTACACGTTCCACCTGCGCGACGATGTGACGTTCACGGACGGCGAGAAGTTCGACGCGGCGGCGGTCAAGGCCAACTTCGATCGGATCGCCGATCCGGCCACCAAGTCCGCGCAGGCGGCGAGCATGCTCGGCGGGGAGCTGTACAAGGGCACCGAGGTGATCGACCCGACGACCGTGAAGGTCACCTTCTCGCAGCCGTACGCGCCCTTCCTGCAGGCCGCGAGCACGGCGCAGCTCGGCTTCTACGCTCCCCAGGTGCTCAAGGAGCACGCGGCCGACCTCGCGGCGGGCGGCAAGGGCGTCACCGTCGGCACCGGCCCGTTCCGGATCTCGTCCTACACGCCGGACCAGGAGATCGTGTACACCCGCAACGCGAAGTACTCCTGGGCGCCGGAGGGCATGAAGGCGCCGGAGTTCACGACGCTGCGCGTGCAGATCCTGCCGGAGGCCTCGGTGCGCAGCGGGTCCGTCACCTCGGGGGAGATCGACCTCGCGTCGCAGCTGCCGCCGAATCTCGTCTCCCAGGTCAAGGGGAAGGCGGCCGTGACCTCGGTGCGGGTTCCGGGGCTCCCGTACTCGCTGTTCCTCAACGAGAAGAACGGGGTGTTCTCCGACCAGAAGGTGCGCGAGGCGTTCACGCGCGCGATCGACGTCGACACGGCCGTGGACAAGATCTTCTTCGGTCAGTTCCCCCGCGCGTGGAGCATCCTCGGGCCGACCACCCCGGGGTACGACAAAGGCCTCGAGAAGAGCTGGCCGTTCGACAAGGACCGCGCGAACGCCCTGCTCGACGAGGCCGGCTGGACCCAGCGCGGCGCCGACGGCGTCCGCATGAAGGACGGCCACCGTCTCACGGCGAACTGGATCGCCTGGACCCCGGTCTCGGACGATCACGCCGCCCTCGCGAACGCCGTGCAGTCCGACCTCAAGGCGGTCGGCTTCGAGATCACGCGCGAGACGCTCGAGCCCGGCGCCTACAACGCCAAGTACGGACCGAAGACCTTCGACATCACCGACTGGGACTTCTCCGGCGTCGACCCCGACCTGCTGCGTCCGCACCTGGCCACGGACGGCTTCCAGAACGCGTCCTCGGTGAGCGACCCGAGGCTCGACCAGCTCCTCAAGGACGGCATCGCCACGACCGATGACGCCGCGCGCGCGAAGGTCTACGCGCAGGTCCAGGAGTGGAATGCCGAGCAGGATGCGATCGTGCCGCTCTACGTCACCTCGGCGATCACGGCGGCGGGCGAGCGGGTGTCGGACCTGACCTTCGACATCTACGGCCGTCCGCTGTTCTTCGGCACCAGCGTCAAGTAGTCGCATGCGGCCCCTGCTGCGCCGGCTCGGCGGCATCGCGCTGTCGATCGCGCTGGTGCTGTGGGGCGCCGCGACGCTGTCCTTCCTCGCCTTCCGAGTGCTTCCCGGCGACCCCGTGAGCGTCATGCTCGGGCCCCAGGCGCAGGTCGGTGAGGCGGTGAAGGACCGGATCCGCGCCGACCTCGGGCTGGACCGCCCGCTCTGGCAGCAGTACCTGTCGATGCTCGGGGATCTGCTGCGCGGAGACCTCGGCACCTCGTATCAGCTGCGGCTGCCGGTGAGCGAGGTGATCGGTCGCCAGCTCGGCGCGACGCTGCAGCTGACCGGCCTGGCGCTGGCCATCGCGGTGCTGCTCGCCTTCGCCGGGGTGCTCCTCGCGCGCCGGCCGTTCGCGCGCGGGCTGATCGCGACGGGCGAGCTGATCGTGCTCTCGTCGCCGGTGTTCTGGATCGGGCTGCTGCTGCTCACCGTCTTCGCGTTCGGTCTGGGCTGGTTCCCCGTCGCCGGCAGCCGTACCGGTGCGAGCCTGGTGCTCCCGGCGCTGACGCTCGCGCTGCCCGTCGCGGCGCTGCTCGGGCAGGTGGTCCGCGACGGGGTGGAGGCGGCGGAGCGCCAGCCGTGGGCTCTGACCGTCCGTGCGCGCGGGGCCGACCACGCCCGGCTCACCCTGCGGCACACGCTGCGCCATGGCTCGATCGGCGCGCTCACCCTCAGCGCCTACCTTGTGGGCTCCCTGCTCGGCGGGGCGGTGCTGGTGGAGACGGTGTTCGCACGCCCGGGCCTCGGCCGGGTCACGCTCGCGGCGATCACCGGCCGCGACCTGCCGGTCGTGACCGGAATCATCCTGTTCAGCGCGCTGGTGTTCGTCGTCGTGAACACCGCCGTGGAGCTCGCGGCGCCGTTCCTGGATCCGCGTCTGCGCGGTGCGCGCGTGCCGGCGGTCCCGGCGCTCGCACGCCCGGAGGATGTGGAATGACGGCCCTTCGGCGAGCACTGCTCGTCCTCGCGCTGCTCGTGCTGGCCCTCGTCGTGCTCGCGGCCCTCGCACCCGGTCTGCTCGCCCCTGCGGATCCGGTGCAGACCCATGTGCGCGACGCACTGCTCCCGCCCGGCCCCGGGCATCCGTTCGGCACGGATCAGAGCGGGCGCGACGTGTACGCGCGCGTCGTGCACGGCGCGGGGCGCTCGCTCGGGATCGGCCTGCTCGCGACCGTGCTCGCCCTCGTCACAGGCCTGCTCGTGGGATCGGCGGCAGGTATCGCCCCCCGGGTGGTGGACGTCGCGCTCATGCGCACCAACGACGTGCTCATGGCGTTCCCGGAGTTCCTGCTGGCGCTCGTGGTGGTGGCGATCCTCGGTCCGGGTACGGCGAACGTGGCGATCGGCGTGACCCTCGCCGCGATCCCCGTGTACGTGCGCCTCGCGCGCGCCCAGACCCAGGTGCTGCGCCGGGCTGAGCACGTCGAAGCAGCGCGGATCCTCGGCGTGGGCGCCTTCACCGCGTTCCGCCGCCACGTCGCCCCCGGCGTCCTGGGCTCGCTCAGCGTGCTCGCCACGATCGGCCTCGGATCCAGCATCCTCGCGGCCGCAGGGCTCAGCTTCCTCGGCCTGGGTCCGACGGAGCCCGCGCCGGAGTGGGGTCTCATGCTCGCCGGCGGGCGCAACGTGCTGGGGCAGGCCTGGTGGATCGCCGTCTTCCCCGGCGTCGCGATCATGCTCGCGGTGCTCTCGGCGACCTTCCTCGGGCGTGCTCTGCGCGCCCGCGCCGAAGGGAGGCGCGGATGAGCGGTGCACTGTCCGGCATCCGTCCTGCGCTGCGCGTGGCGGACCTGCGGATCGCGATCGGCGGACGTGCGCTGGTCGACGACGTGTCGTTCGAGGTCGCGCCCGGCGAGTGCGTCGCTCTCGTGGGCGAGTCCGGCGCGGGCAAGTCCCTCACCGTGCGGGCGCTGCTCGGGCTCAGTCCGGTCGGCGCGGCGGTGTCGGCGGCGACGCTCGACGTGGGCGGGGTGGACGCGAGGGCGCTGCCGGACCGCGCCTGGCGCGCGCTGCGCGGAACCCGGGTCGCCCTCGTCTCGCAGGACGCGCTGGTGTCGCTCGATCCGCTGCGCCGCATCGGCGCCGAGGTCGCAGAACCCCTCGAGATCCACGCGCGCCTCACCCGCGCCGAGCGCAGCGCGCGTGTGCAGGAGCTCCTGACGGATGTCGCGATGCCGGATCCGCTCCGACGCGCACGGCAGCGCCCGCACGAGCTCTCCGGCGGGCTGCGTCAGCGCGCGCTGATCGCGAGCGCCCTCGCGGGGGATCCCGCGCTGCTGATCGCCGACGAGCCGACGACCGCGCTCGACGCGACGGTGCAGGCCCGCGTGCTCGCCCTGCTCCGTCTCATCACGGACGCGGGCACCGCCGTGGTGCTGGTGAGCCACGACATGGCCGCGGTGCGCAGGATCGCCGACCGGGTCGTGGTGCTGCGCGGCGGCCGCGTCGTGGAGCAGGGGACGGCGGCGCAGCTGCTCGCCGCGCCCAGGGAGGACTACACCCGGGAGCTGGTGCGCGCCGCGGCGCCGACGCCGCGAGCGCTCGACGGGGACGACGCCGAGGTGCTCGCCACCGTGACAGGGCTGCGCAAGCGCTTCGACCGGCCGGTGCTGCGGGACGTCGCGTTCTCACTGCGACACGGGCGCACCCTGGGCATCGTGGGGGAGTCGGGATCGGGTAAGACCACCCTCGCCCGCATCCTCATCGGCGTCGAGCGCGCGGACGACGGCGTCATCGCGTGGGCCGGGGGCACGCGGCCCAGGATCCAGCTCGTGCACCAGAACCCGCTCGGCGCGTTCGACCCGCGCTGGACGATCGGACGCTCGCTGCGCGAGGCGCTCGCCGCGGGAGGCGCGCCCCGCACGGTGCGCCGGGAGCGCGTGGCGGCGCTGCTGCGCGAGGTCGACCTCGACCCAGGGCTCGCCGCGCGGCGCCCGGCGGAGCTCTCCGGAGGGCAGCGCCAGCGTGCGGCGATCGCCCGCGCTCTCGCCGCGGATCCGGAGGTCCTCGTGCTCGACGAGCCGGTGTCCGCCCTCGACGCGACCGTGCGCGCACGGATCCTCGCGCTGCTGGACCGTCTGCAGCGCGAGCGCGGCCTGACCATGGTGCTGATCTCGCACGACCTCGCGGTCGTCGCCGCCGCGGCGGAGGACGTGCTCGTCATGCAGGACGGCGCGATCGTCGAGCAGGGACCGTCCGCCGCCGTGCTCCGCGATCCGCAGCACCCGTTCACCCGGGAGCTGGTCGCCGCCTCCGGGCTCGACTAGTCCTGCACGTCGATGCCGGCGGCCTGCGCGAACACGGAGGCGAGCGACTCCACCTGACGGCCGGTCAGCGTGGCGCCGCGCAGAGCCGTCACATCGAGGAACGCCAGGGCGTCGAGCCCGCGCAGATCCAGGGAATCGGCACGCAGACCGCGGGTGTCGACCTCGTCGACCCTGCTGCGCTCGAACCGCACCCGGGTCATCGTGGCGGAGGGGAGATCCAGCGTCGCCACGGTGCAGTCGGCGATGAGGGAGTCCTGGACCCTGGCCGCGGCGAGGGAGAGGTAGTCGACGCGGGCGTGCTCGAGGATCAGCTCGGCGACGTGCGCGCCGGAGAGATCCAGCGTGCCGATCCGGCCTCCGGCGATGCGCAGCCGCCGGATCGTCGCGTCCCGGAGCGACAGCACGGGGGTCCTGGCGTCGGCGATCTCGACGTCGAGCAGGGTCGCGCCGGTGAGGTCGACCCGGTCCGCGGAGCCGCACAGCACGCACTGCTCGAACTGCGCGTGCGCGAGATCCTCGGCGAGCGGGATCCGCTGGCCCAGATGGTCGCCGTGCCGGCGGCCCTCGGCCTCGGCGAGCTCCTCCGGCAGATCCGGTGGCGAGACGCGGGGCGGCAGGGGGCGTTCGGTGCTGCGGGCCATGCCACGACCCTACGGCGGCCCGCCGACAGCCGTACCCGGCCGGCGTCGCCGCAGTGCGGCACCGGGCTCCGCGACGACGCTCCGCAGGAGGCGGATCGACCGGCAGAAGGCGGATCCGCGCGGGATCTCCTCGTCCGGGGGCGATCCGCCTGATCGCGGTCGCCCCGGGAGGACGTAGACTGGGCGCACGAGCATCGATCCGGCCATCACCGGGGAGCTCTCGGAAGAACGCTTCGACACGCTCAGCGCAGGCGCAGCCGGCTGAGCGGCCGAGTCAGTAGAACCGAGCGGGGCAGGCCCGTCACAGCCGCAGTGAGAGTGGTTCTCGGCCCAGGTCGAGAGCAACGCAGGGTGGTACCGCGGTCCTCGGCTCGACGCAGCACAGGATCGTCCCCGCGAGCAGCATCCGCCACCGACACTGCGAGACACGATGACCTACCCGCGCACCTCTCCCACCGGATCCTCCTTCGGCCCGGCCGCCGTGACCCCGAGCCCGCGCTTCCCCGAGATCGAGCGCGAGGTGCTCGCGTTCTGGGAGGCCGACGACACGTTCCGCGCGTCGATCGCGCAGCGCGAGGGCGCAGAGGAATGGGTCTTCTACGACGGCCCGCCGTTCGCCAACGGCCTGCCCCACTACGGTCACCTGCTCACCGGCTACGCGAAGGATCTGTTCCCGCGCTTCCAGACCATGCGGGGCAAGAAGGTCGATCGCGTGTTCGGGTGGGACACGCACGGCCTGCCGGCCGAGCTCGAGGCGATGAAGCAGCTCGGGATCACCGAGAAGGACGAGATCGAGCAGATGGGCATCGACGTCTTCAACGCGAAGGCGCGCGACTCGGTGCTCGCGTACACGCACGAGTGGCAGGACTACGTCACCCGGCAGGCGCGCTGGGTCGACTTCGAGCGCGGCTACAAGACGCTCGACCTGAGCTACATGGAGAGCGTGCTCTGGGCGTTCAAGACGCTCTACGAGAAGGGCCTCGCCTACGAGGGGTACCGCGTGCTGCCGTACTGCTGGCGCGACGAGACCCCGCTCTCGGCGCACGAGCTGCGCATGGACGACGACGTCTACAAGGAGCGCCAGGATCCGTCCGTCACCGTGAGCTTCCCGCTCACCGGGGAGAAGGCGGCCTCCCTGGGCCTCGGAGGCGTGCGCGCCCTGGCCTGGACCACCACGCCGTGGACCCTGCCGACCAACCTCGCGCTCGCCGTGGGGCCGGAGATCGCGTACGCCGTCGTCCCGGCCGGGCCGAACGGAGCGGCCGAGGGTGCGCAGGGCGACCGCTTCCTGCTGGCCCGCGACCTCCTGGGCGGCTACGCCAAGGACCTCGGCTACGAGAGCGCGGAGGACGCGCTCGCCGCGGTGCAGCAGACGGTGACCGGAGCGGAGCTCGGCGGCGTGACCTACGAGCGCCTCTTCGACTACTACGCCGACACCGCGACCTGGGGCACGGAGAACGCCTGGCAGATCCTCGTCGACGACTACGTCACCACGAGCGACGGAACCGGGATCGTGCACCAGGCGCCCGCGTACGGCGAGGACGACCAGCGCGTCGCCGGCGCCGCCGGGATCCCGACGATCCTCTCGCTCGATGAGGGAGGACGCTTCCTGCCGCAGGTGACCGATGTCGCGGGCGAGCTGTGGATGGACGCGAACACGCCGCTCGTGCGGCTGCTCCGTGCGTCCGGACGGCTGCTGCGGCTGCAGAGCTACCTGCACTCGTACCCGCACTGCTGGCGCTGCCGGAACCCCCTCATCTACAAGGCCGTCTCGAGCTGGTTCGTCCGCGTCACCGACTTCAAGGACGAGATGCTCGCGAACAACGAGCAGATCACCTGGGTGCCGGAGAACGTCAAGCACGGCCAGTTCGGCAAGTGGCTCGAGGGCGCGCGCGACTGGTCGATCAGCCGTAACCGCTACTGGGGATCCCCGATCCCGATCTGGAAGAGCGACGACCCCGAGCACCCGCGCGTCGACGCCTACGGCTCGCTCGAAGAGCTCGAGCGCGACTTCGGGCGCCTTCCGCGCAATGCGGAGGGCGAGGTCGACCTGCACCGCCCGTACATCGACGAGCTGACCCGGCCGAACCCCGACGACCCCACGGGGCGGAGCACGATGCGCCGCATCGAGGACGTCTTCGACGTGTGGTTCGACTCGGGATCCATGCCGTTCGCGCAGGTGCACTACCCGTTCGAGAACCAGGAGTGGTTCGACTCGCACTCGCCGGCCGACTTCATCGTCGAGTACATCGGCCAGACGCGTGGGTGGTTCTACCTCATGCATGTGCTGTCGACGGCGCTGTTCGATCGCCCGGCGTTCACGGGTGTGAGCTGCCACGGCATCGTGCTGGGCTCCGACGGCTACAAGATGTCGAAGTCCCTGCGTAACTATCCCGACGTCTCCGAGGTGTTCGACCGGGACGGATCCGACGCCATGCGCTGGTTCCTGATGTCGAGCTCCGTGCTGCGCGGCGGCAACCTGTCCGTGACGGAGGAGGGGATCCGCGCCGGCGTGCGCGAGTTCATCCTGCCGCTGTGGAACTCCTGGTACTTCTTCGCCACCTACGCGAACGCGGCGGGCGGTCCCGACGGCTCCGGGTACGAGGCGCGCTGGCGCACCGACTCGACCGACGTGCTGGACCGGTACATCCTCGCCCGCACCGGCGATCTCGTGCGCGGCGTGCAGGAGGACCTCGAGGGCCTCGACTCGACCACGGCGGCCTCGCGCCTGCGCGACTTCGCCGAGGTGCTGACGAACTGGTACATCCGCCGTTCCCGGGATCGGTTCTGGGTGGGTGTCGACCCGTCCGACCCCACGACGACCGAGGCGTTCGACACGCTCTACACGGTGCTGGAGACGCTGACGCGCGTCGCGGCGCCACTCGTGCCGCTGGTCGGCGAGCGCGTCTGGCAGGGGCTCACCGGCGGGCGCAGCGTGCACCTGGCCGACTGGCCGGATGCCGAGCTGTTCCCGCATGCCGACGACGTGCGCGACGCGATGGACGCGGTGCGCGAGCTCTCCAGCGTCGGCAACGCGCTGCGCAAGAAGGAGAAGCTGCGGGTGCGGCTGCCACTGGCCCGTTTCACCGTGGTCACCCCGCAGGCCGCGGCGCTGGCGCCGTTCGAGGACATCCTCCGCGACGAGCTCAACGTCAAGGCGGTCGAGCTGGTCGCCCAGGGCGAGGGCACCGCCGCGGAGTACGGCATCAGCCACCGCCTCAGTGTCAACGCCCGCGCGGCGGGTCCGCGGCTCGGCAAGGACGTGCAGCGGGTGATCCGCGCCGCGAAGGACGGCTTCTGGACCGAGGAGGGCGGCGTGGTGACCGCCGACGGGATCGCGCTGGAGCCGCACGAGTACGAGCTCGCGCTGGAGACCACGGGGCGGCCCGAGGGCGAGGCGCTCGCCGTCGTGCCGACGGGCGGCTTCGTGCTGCTCGACACCGCGACGACGCCCGAGCTCGAGGCCGAGGGCCTCGCGCGCGACGTGATCCGCGCCGTGCAGGACACCCGCAAGAACGCCGACTTCGACGTGAGCGACCGGATCCGGCTGCAGCTGCGCTTCGACGACGCGGACGACGCCACGGCGGTCCGCAGCGCGTTCGACGCCGCCGGGGTCGCCGAGGAGACGCTCGCCGTCGAGGCGGTCGTCCTCGAGGCGGGGGCGGACTTCGCCGTGGCCGAGTTCGTGGCGGACATCGCCGCGGGCACCTACGCCAACCGCGGCGGGTTCTCCGTCGCCGTGAGCCGGATCGGAGACGCATCGTGAGCGATGATCGCGAACGCGCTGACGCCGTGTACGCCGCGCTGCTGGAGCGCGCGGGGGAGCGGTGGGTGCAGCCCCGCAAGGAGCGCACCGCGCGCCTGCTCGAGCTCCTCGACGACCCGCAGAAGACGTACCGCGTCGTGCATCTCACCGGCACGAACGGCAAGACGTCGACCGCGCGGATGATCGAGAGCCTGGTGCGCGCGCACGGCCTGCGCACCGGACTGTTCACGAGTCCGCACCTGGAGCGCTTCACGGAGCGGATCATGATCGACGGCGAGCCGATCGCCGACGCCGCCGTCGCCGACGCCTGGGAGGAGATCGAGCCCTTCGTGGGGATCGTCGACGCCGAGCTCGACGCGGCCGGGGATGCGCCCCTGACGTTCTTCGAGCTGCTGACGGTGCTCGCGTTCGTCGCCTGCGCCGACGCCCCGGTCGACGTGCTCGTGCTCGAGGTCGGCATGGGCGGATCCTGGGACTCGACGAACACCGCCGACGGCGACGTGGCGGTGTTCACGCCCATCGACCTGGATCACGCGGACCGGCTCGGCGACACGATCGAGAAGATCGCGGAGGTCAAGGCCGGCATCATCAAGGACGGCGCGGCCGTCGTCTCCTCGCGGCAGGCGCCGGAGGCCGAGGCGGTGCTGCGCCGTGTCGCGGCCGAGCGGGACGCCTCCATCGCGTTCGAAGGGCAGGACTTCGCGCTCGTCGAGCAGCGGCTCGCGGTCGGCGGGCAGCAGATCACCGTGCGCGGGCTCGCCGGCGAGTACCGCGAGGAGTACCTGCCGCTGTACGGCGAGCACCAGGGCTTCAACGCCGCGCTCGCGATCGCGGCGGTCGAATCGCTCATCGGCGGGTCGCAGCGCGCCATCGTCGGCGACGTGCTGGCTGAGGGCTTGCAGGGCGCGACCTCGCCGGGGCGCCTGCAGCTGCTCGGCGTCGCGCCGACCGTGATCGTCGATGCCGCGCACAACCCGCACGGTGCCAGGGCGCTCGCCGCGGCTCTGAAGGACAGCTTCGACTTCGACGAGTGGGGGCTCGTGCTCGGCGTGCTCGGCGACAAGGACGCGGCGGGCATCGTGCAGACGCTGCTGCCGGCCGTCGAGCACGTGTTCGCGACAGCGCCCGATTCGGATCGCGCCAGCGATCCGGACGCACTGGCCGATCTCGTCGAGCGCGTGGGAGGGCGGGCGACCGTGCACCCGGCGCTCGTCGAGGCGGCCGACGCGGCCCGCGAGTGGGCGGCGTCGGCGGATCGCCGCGCCGTCATCATCGCCGGATCCGTCGTGCTCGCCGGTGAGGCGATCGCCCTCGCCGAGGACGAGGACTGGAAGAGCGGATGGCGGGCGTGACGGGCGCGCCGCAGGGTCGTCGGCCCGCGGGCCGGCGCGCCCGTGCGCCCCGCGGGCTCGCCCAGAAGCTCGGATCGATCGTGCTCGTGTTCGAGGCCGTCGTCGTGGGACTGGCCGGCCTGACCGTCTTCGGGCTCAAGGCCCTGGGGCCCGACATCGAGCCCTGGTGGGGCATCGTGGGCGGCGCGGTCGTCGCGCTGGCGATGATCGTCGCCGCCGGCCTGATGGGCAGCCGGGCCGGAATCGTGATGGGATGGATCCTGCAGGTCATCGTCCTGCTGTCCGCCTTCCTGGTGCCCGCGATCGGTCTGGTCGCGATCGTCTTCGGCGGCATGTGGACCTACGCGATGATCGTCGGCGGCCGCGCCGACCGCGCCGCGGCCGCACATCCCTCAGCCCCCGCTCATCCGACAGAGAGTGACTGACATGCCCACCGAAGAGACCCTCGTCCTGGTCAAGCCCGACGGCGTCGCCCGCGGCCTCACCGGCGCGATCCTCGCCCGCATCGAGTCCAAGGGCTATGCGCTCGTCGACATCCGCCTGGTGGAGCCGGACCGCGACCTCCTCGCCGCGCACTACGCCGAGCACGAGGGCAAGCCCTTCTACGAGCCGCTGCTCGAGTTCATGCTCTCGGGTCCCTCCGTCGCGATCCGTCTCGCCGGCAACCGCGTCATCGAGGGATTCCGCTCGCTGGCCGGCACGACCGACCCCACCACCGCAGCGCCCGGCACGATCCGCGGCGACTTCGGCCGGGACTGGGGCCTCAAGGTCCAGCAGAACCTCGTGCACGGCTCCGACTCGCCCGAGTCCGCCGCGCGCGAGCTCGGCATCTGGTTCGGCTGAGTCGCCGACACGCAGAACGCCCTGCCGCTCCTTCGCTTCCGAAGGGCCGGCAGGGCGTTCTGCGTCGGTGCGGGTCAGCCGCGCACGAGGCGGACGACCTCGCCGACGAGGTCGACCCCTGCGGACTGCGCGAGCACCACGACGACGGCGAAGGCGAGGATCGAGGCCAGCGGCACCCAGACTCCGAGCTTGCGGGCCGTCTCCTGCGCGCTGCGGCTGATCGGGAACGTGCCGTTCGCGAACAGCTGCTGGATCGTGGCGAGGAAGGTGGGGATCACGACGATGTACGTGAGTCCGCACCAGGGGCACAGGGTGTGCAGTGCGAAGAAGCTCTGCCCGATCAGCCAGGCGATGAACACGAAGGCGCCCGTGATGCCGAGACCGAACAGAGCCCAGAACCAGCGCGGGAAGCGGGCGCCCGCGAGGATCGCGACGCCGACCACGAGCGGTGCCATCCACCCGGTGAGTCCGATGAGCGGGTTCGGGAAGCCGAACACCGATCCCTGCCACGACTCCAGGTTCGCCCCGCACTGCACGAAGGCGCTGATGTCGCAGCCCAGGGCCGCCTTGGGGTGGGCCAGGACCTCGAGCTTGTCGAGGGTGAGCTGGAACGCCGCCCACCAGCCGACCACGCTCGCCACGATGAGCCAGATGGCGTAGCCGACGGGGCGGTGGCCCGAGAGGTTGCGCTGTGCAGACATGTCGCGATTATGGCAGTCGCCCCTCTGTGCGGGATGCACGGGCGCGCATCCGTTCGCGTCGAGGCGGGCATCCCGCGCAGATGGTGCGATAATGGACGGGTCGCACCGCCAGGACGGCGGACGACGGATACAGACTTCGGGGGCTCCGGCCTCCAGCGATCAGAGCACACGCCGATCGCAGACCGATTGAGTTCGCGGGGCCGAGCGCACCGCACGAGAGAATTCACGACGGCAGGGCCGTCGTGCAGGGAGTACGCCAGAGATGGCCGACGAGAACAATGACAACACCCCTACCCTCGACCTCGACGCGCTGCTGCCGGTAGCGCTCGACTCCGCAGAGCGGACGACGGGGGAGGACGCCGTCGAGGCTGTGCAGTCCGCAACCGACGAGGTCGCACCGGCGCAGCCTGAGGCTGCGGAGGCCCCGGCCGAGTCCGAGGTCGCCGAGACCCCGGCCGAGCCTGAGGTGGCGGCTGTCCCGGCCGAGCCCGAGGCCGCCGACGGCGCATCCTCCGAGGCGAGCACCGAGCCCGCCGCGGACGCTGCGGCCGAGGCCGCGCCGCAGGCGCCGACCGAGCCCGAGGCGGTCACCGCGGTGAGCCTGGGGCTGATCCCCGAGGTGTTCGTGTCGCGGGTGTCCACCCAGCTGCACTTCTACGCGCCCACGATCGTGCCGCTTCCGGCGCGCACGCGGGAGAGCCGGGAGAGCGACGACCGTCGCGCCCGTGGCCGCGGCGAGGGAGGCGAGCCGCGTCAGCGTCAGCGCGTGGTCGAGTACATCACCGAGCCCAAGGCGATCAAGGGATCCACCCGTCTCGAGGCCAAGAAGCAGCGCCGCCGCGACGGCCGGGACGCGGGTCGCCGCCGCCCGGTCGTCACCGAGGCGGAGTTCCTCGCTCTCCGCGAGGCCGTCGACCGCGAGATGATCGTGCGCTCCAAGAACGGCCGTACCCAGATCGCCGTGCTCGAGGACAACGTGCTCGTGGAGCACTACGTCGCCCGCAACCAGGACGCGTCGCTCATCGGCAACGTGTACCTCGGCCGGGTCCAGAACGTGCTCCCGAGCATGGAGGCGGCGTTCGTCGACATCGGCCGCGGCCGCAACGCGGTGCTGTACTCCGGAGAGGTCGACTGGGACGGCGTCGAGACCGGCAACCAGCCGCGACGCATCGAGCTCGCCCTCAAGGCCGGCGACCGCGTGCTCGTGCAGGTCACGAAGGATCCGGTCGGGCACAAGGGCGCCCGTCTGACGAGCCAGATCTCGCTGCCCGGCCGCTACCTGGTGTACGTGCCGAACGGCTCCATGAACGGCATCTCGCGCAAGCTCCCGGACACCGAGCGTGCGCGCCTGAAGCGCATCCTCAAGGAGGTGCTCCCCGAGTCCAGCGGCGTCATCGTGCGCACCGCGGCCGAGGGTGCGACCGAGGAGCAGCTCACCAACGACGTGCAGCGCCTCACCGCGCAGTGGAGCTACATCCAGAAGCAGGTCGAGACCCAGCAGGCTCCTGCACTGCTGCACGCGGAGCCGGATCTGCTCGTCAAGATCGTCCGTGACGTCTTCAACGAGGACTTCACCCGCATGCGCATCCAGGGCGCCGACGCCGGGCGGACCATCCGGTCGTACCTGGAGAGTGTCGCCCCGGATCTGCTCGACCGGGTCGAGGCCTACGAGGACGAGCGCGATCCGTTCGACGCGTACCGCGTGACGGAGCAGATCGAGAAGGCCCTGGATCGCAAGGTCTGGCTGCCCTCCGGCGGATCCCTCGTGATCGACCGCACCGAGGCGATGACGGTCGTCGACGTCAACACCGGCAAGTTCGTCGGATCGGGCGGAAACCTCGAGGAGACCGTCACCAAGAACAACCTCGAGGCGGCGGAGGAGATCGTCCGTCAGCTGCGCCTGCGCGACATCGGCGGCATCATCGTCGTCGACTTCATCGACATGGTGCTCGAGTCCAACCGCGACCTCGTGCTGCGACGCCTCGTCGAGTGCCTGAGCCGCGACCGCACCAAGCACCAGGTCGCCGAGGTCACCTCGCTCGGCCTCGTGCAGATGACGCGCAAGAAGCTCGGCCTCGGCCTGCTGGAGACCTTCAGCGAGCCGTGCGAGGTGTGCGCGGGGCGTGGCGTGATCGTGCACCACGACCCCGTCGTGAAGCACCGTGCGGCCGCCCCCCAGCAGAGCTCCAACCGTCGTCAGCGCGGCGGATCCTCCAACGGCGGATCCTCCAACGGCGGCAACCCGCCGTCCGCCCCGGCGGCGCCGGCGAACGGAGGCACGCACAGCATCCCGGAGGGCGCGAAGTCGGCGCTCGCCCAGATCGCCGCCTCGACCCGACCCGCCGGTGAGGCCCCGGCCCCGGCCGACGCGTCCGAGGACGTCGCCGCGGAGGCTCCCGTCGCCGAGCGGACCAAGAAGCAGCGCAAGAAGCGCGGATCCGACCGCGCCAAGGCGCCGCGCACCGAGACCGAGCAGCTGCTCGACTCCGTGCTGGACGCGCTGCCCGAGCCCAAGGCGCCCGGCCAGGGCCGCAACCGACGCCGGGTGAGCACGGCGGGCCTCTCCGCGGGCACCGCCGTCGTGCACACGACCGAGGCTGCGCCGCCGCGCGAGCAGGGCTGACCGGCACCCAGACCGTCCGAGGAGGGCTCGACGCTACGGCGTCGGGCCCTCCTCGTCGTCGGGGGAGCCGACGGCCGCGTGGGCGCGCAGGTAGCGCTCGACGCGCCGATCCGGCACGAGCCAGATCACGGCCACGGCGACGAACGGGATCAGGCCCAGCCACGGGGCGACGAAGACCAGCCCGATGCCGGCGAGATAGAGGACGAGAGAGGCGATGCCCTTCACGTCGCGCCCGAAGGCCTCGCGGACCCTGTCGCGATCGGGTCCGCGTGCGATCGTGCGCTGCAGGATCGTGTAGGCGATGGCCGCGCCCAGGAGATTGAGCCCGTACACGATCGTCGGCACCTCGGCGACGTCGGTCTCGGTGAGCCACGCCGTCGTGAACGGGTACAGCGACAGCCACAGCAGCAGGTGCAGATTGGCCCACAGCACCACGCCGTCGACGGCAGGGCGCAGCTGGAACAGATGGTGGTGGTTGCTCCAGTAGATGCCGACGTACACGAAGCTCAGCAGGTACGTGAGCAGACCCAGGCCCGAGGTCTGCACGAGGTCGGTCCAGGAGGAGCCCTTCGGCACGGCGAGGCCGAGCACCATGACCGTGATGATGATCGCGAGGACGCCGTCGCTGAACGCCTCGAGGCGCCCTGAGGTCATCGTGCGATCCTCGTGCCGTGGTCATGGCCGCCGACGCGGTCGCGCGCGGGCACGCGCAGCCCCGAGGCGATGAGGCGACGCGTGAGCTCCTTGCCGCCGACGTGCTCCGCGCCGCCGGCGACGAGCCGGGGAAGGGCATCGTCCGGCACGTCGTAGTGGTCCAGGTCGAACGCCCGCGCGGGAATACCGTGCGCGGCGGCGAACGCGTGCAGCTCCTCGACGTCCGCGTCGCTGACCAGATGCGCCCAGAGCCGGCCGTGCGCGGGCCAGATCGGATCGTCCACGAGTATCGCCATGCGGCGATCCTAGGGCGCGGCGCCGACGGCGGGCCCGTTTCCGCCGGCAGCGGAGGGAGGAGGCGGACACGGTCGGGCTCGCTTTGCGAGGTCGCCGGGCATCCGGTAAAGTAGCTCCTTGGTGCACCGCGCCGGACGCCCCACTCGGCCGCCGCGGGATCATGCAACTCGCGCCCGCCACTGCGGATCCCTCTGCTGTGGCGCGATGCAAGCACAGTCTTCCCGTGAGATTACGGAGCAGTCCCGCTCCCCAACGAAACAGGTATGAAGTGGTTTACGCAGTAGTGCGCGCCGGTGGACGCCAGGAGAAGGTCGAGGTCGGCACGATCGTTCAGCTCGACCGTCTGAAGGCGGCCCAGGGCGACAAGGTCGAGCTCGCCGCGGTTCTCCTCGTCGACGGTGACAAGGTCACCACCGACGCCGACAAGCTCGCGAAGGTCAAGGTCACGGCCGAGGT
This sequence comes from Microbacterium azadirachtae, assembly GCF_000956545.1. GTDB lineage: Bacteria > Actinomycetota > Actinomycetes > Actinomycetales > Microbacteriaceae > Microbacterium > Microbacterium azadirachtae. Next base: position 125,986 of record NZ_JYIT01000086.1, on the reverse strand, counting down.
CGTCAGCCACCTCCGCGGCCCCAAGATCGTCATCCAGAAGTTCAAGAACAAGACCGGCTACAAGAAGCGCCAGGGCCACCGTCAGGACCTCACGCGCGTCAAGATCACCGGCATCAAGTAAGCACGAAGAGGAGCTGAGAAATGGCACACAAAAAGGGTGCGAGCTCGACCCGCAACGGTCGTGACTCCAACGCACAGCGACTCGGCGTGAAGCGCTTCGGCGGCCAGACCGTCAACGCCGGCGAGATCATCGTCCGCCAGCGCGGCACGCACTTCCACCCCGGCGTCAACGTCGGCCGTGGCGGCGACGACACGCTGTTCGCCCTCGCCGCCGGCGCGGTCGAGTTCGGCGCGAAGGGCGGCCGCAAGGTCGTCAACATCGTCGCAGCCGCCGAGTAAGGCTTCGGCGGGCCCGGCCGGCGGCTGGGCAGGCTTCGGCAACGGGGCGGGCTTCGGCTCGCCCCGTTTCCATATCCCGGCACGAAACCCGTAGTCCCCACCCCGCAATTCCAGGAGGATCCCCGCATGGTCACGTTCGTCGACAGGGTGACGCTGCACCTGCGCGCGGGCAAGGGCGGCAACGGCTGCGTCTCCGTGCACCGGGAGAAGTTCAAGCCCCTCGGCGGGCCGGACGGCGGCAACGGCGGCGACGGCGGAGACATCGTGCTCGTCGCCGACCCGCAGACCGGCACGCTGCTCTCGTACCACCACTCGCCGCACCGCACGTCGCAGAACGGCGGCTTCGGCATGGGCGACCACCGCTCCGGCTACGACGGGGAGGACCTCGAGCTGCCGGTGCCGGTGGGCACGGTCGTCAAGTCGCCCGAGGGCGAGGTCCTCGTCGACATGGTCACCCCCGGCGAACGATTCGTCGTGGCGGCGGGCGGTCAGGGCGGCCTGGGCAACGCCGCCCTGGCCACGCCGAAGCGCAAGGCCCCCGGCTTCGCGCTGCTGGGTACCCCCGGGTTCGAGGGCGATGTCGTGCTCGAGCTCAAGACGGTGGCCGATGTCGCGCTCGTCGGCTATCCGTCCGCCGGCAAGTCGAGCCTGATCGCCGCGATCTCCGCGGCGCGCCCCAAGATCGCCGACTACCCGTTCACGACGCTCCACCCGAACCTGGGCGTCGTGCAGGCCGGCGACTCGCGCTACACCGTGGCCGACGTGCCCGGCCTCATCGAGGGCGCCAGCGAGGGCCGCGGTCTGGGCCTGCAGTTCCTGCGGCACGTGGAGCGGTGCTCCGCGCTGCTGCACGTGCTCGACTGCGCCACGCTCGAGCCGGGCCGCGACCCGATCAGCGACCTCGAGGTCATCCTCGCGGAGCTCGCGGCCTACGAGGTCCCCGAGGGTCAGGTTCCGCTGCTCGAGCGCCCGCAGGTGATCGCGCTCAACAAGATCGACGTGCCCGAGGCGCGGGAGCTCGCCGACTTCGTGCGCCCGGAGCTCGAGGAGCGCGGCTTCCGCGTGTTCGAGATCTCGACCGTCTCGCACGAGGGGCTCCGCCCGCTCACCTTCGCCCTCGGCGAGCTCGTCGACGCGCATCGCGCGGAGCTGGCCGCCGCCGCGGAGGCGCCGAAGGAGCGCGTCGTCATCCGCCCGAGGGGTGCGAAGCGCGAGTTCGAGATCCGCGTCGAAGGCGGCAGCTACGGCAACATCTACCGGATCCTCGGCGACAAGCCGGTCCGGTGGGTGCAGCAGACCGACTTCCAGAACGAGGAGGCGGTGGGCTACCTCGCCGACCGCCTCGAGAAGCTCGGGGTGGAGGACGAGCTCTTCCGCCTGGGAGCGGTGCGCGGATCCACGGTGGTCATCGGCCCGGGCGAGAGCATCGTCTTCGACTGGGAGCCGCAGCTGAGCTCTGCGGCCGAGCTCATTACGTCCCCGCGCGGTCTCGACTCGCGCTTCGACCCGAACACCCGACGCACCACGAGCGAGCGCCGCGAGCGATACCACGAGCGCATGGACGCGAAGGCGGCCGCGCGCGCCGAGCTCGAGGAGCAGCGCCTCGCCAGCCGTGCGGCGGAGGGCGAGGACGTGGAGGACGCCGGCGAGGACACGCTGTGACGGCGCTCACCCGGGCGGATCTGCCCGGGGCGGCGCGCCTCGTCGTCAAGGTCGGCTCCTCGTCGATCAGCGGCGAGTCCGCGTGGCGCATCCCCGTCCTGGTGGAGGCGCTGGCCGCGGCGCACGCCCGCGGCACCGAGATCGTGCTGGTCTCCTCGGGCGCCATCGCCACGGGGATCCCCTTCCTGCAGCTCGACGCCCGTCCGACCGACCTCGCCACGCAGCAGGCGGCGGCCGCCGTCGGTCAGAACCTGCTGATCTACCGCTACCAGGAGGCGCTGCGCCCGCACGGCATCGTGGCGGGCCAGGTGCTTCTGACGACCGGGGATCTGGAGCATCCCACCTCGCGCAGCAACGCGCGGCGGGCCATGGAGCGGATGCTCGGCCTGCGGGTGCTGCCGATCGTCAACGAGAACGACACCGTTGCCACTCAGGAGATCCGCTTCGGCGACAACGACCGGCTCGGCGCGCTCGTCGCTCAGCTGACCGGGGCCGACGCTCTGGTGCTCCTCAGCGATGTGGAGTCGCTGTACACGCGGCCGCCGTCCGATCCGGCCGCAGAGCCCCTCGACGTGGTCGCCGCGGGAGCCGACCTGTCCGGCCTGGAGTTCGGGGCGTCCGTCGTCAACGGCGTGGGCACCGGAGGAGCGGCGACCAAGGTCTCGGCCGCGCGGCTCGCGGCGGCGAGCGGGATCGGCGTGCTCGTCACGAGCGCGGATCTCGTGGGGGAGGCCCTGTCCGGCGCATCGATCGGCACCTGGTTCGAACCCGCTGTCTGACGCGCACGGGGCGGATCCGTCATCCCGCGCCCCGGCGGTGCGCTGCGTGGGTACACTGACCGCATGTCCACCGTGATCGCCGATTTCGCCGTGCCCGCCGAAGCCTCTGCCGGAACGGATTCCCCGGAGGCGCGCATGCGCGCCGCGAAGGAGGCGGCCCGCGAGACCGCGCGTCTGACGAGCGATCGCAAGACCGCCGCCCTGGAGGCCATCGCCTCGGCGCTCGTCGCAGCATCGGCCGACATCATCGCGGCGAACGCCCGGGACCTGTCCCGCGGGGCGGAGGAGGGCATCGGCGACGCACTGCTGGATCGGCTGCGCCTCGACGAGAAGCGCGTCCAGGCGCTGGCCGCCGCCGTGCGCGAGGTGGCCTCACTGCCCGACCCGGTGGGTCGCGTGGTCGGCGGTCACCGCATGCCCAACGGCGTCGCCCTGGAGCAGGTGCGCGTCCCGTTCGGCGTCGTCGGGGCGATCTACGAGGCCCGGCCCAACGTCACCGTCGACATCGCCGCCCTCGCCCTCCGCTCGGGCAACGCCGCGGTGCTGCGCGGAGGCAGCGCCGCGCGCGAGAGCAACACCGTGCTGGTGCAGGTCATGCGCGACGCCCTCGCCTCAGTCGGGATCACCCCCGAGGCGATCCAGACCGTCGACGACTTCGGGCGCGTCGGGGCCACCGCGATGATGCACGGGCGGGGGCTCATCGACGTCCTCGTCCCGCGGGGCAGTGCGGGACTGATCGAGACCGTCGTCACCGAGTCGACCGTTCCCGTGATCGAGACGGGCGCGGGCGTCGTGCACATCGTCCTCGACGACACTGCACCCCTGGACTGGGCACGCGACATCGTCGTGAACGCCAAGGTGCAGCGTCCGAGCGTCTGCAACGCGGTCGAGACCGTGCTGGTGCTGCGCAGCGCGGCCGATCGCCTGGTCCCCGCGGTGGCCTCGGCGCTGATCGCGCAGGGCGTCACGATCCACGGCGACGACGACATCCGGCGCCTGGTTCCCGACGCCGTCCCGGCCGGCGACGAGGACTGGGCTCTCGAGCATCTGAGCCTGGACCTGTCGATGCGCGTGGTGGACGATCTGGACGGCGCGCTCGCGCACATCCGGCAGTACAGCACCGGCCACACGGAGTCGATCATCAGCACCGACGCCCTCTCCATCGAGCGGTTCCTCGCCGAGGTCGACTCGGCCGTGGTGATGGCGAACGCGTCGACGCGCTTCACCGATGGCGGCGAGTTCGGCTTCGGCGCCGAGGTGGGCATCTCGACCCAGAAGCTGCACGCGAGGGGTCCGATGGGGCTCGCCGAGCTGACCAGCACCAAGTGGCTCGCGCGTGGGGCGGGGCAGACGCGCGCCTGAGGACTAGACTGAGGAGCTGAGATCCACCCTGATCACTCTGGAGAATCGATGAACCTCGTCGCACAGCTCGTGCAGACCGCCGCAGAGAACACCGAGCAGAACGGCAACGTGACGCTGGAGACGCTCCCGTTCTTCTTCATCGCGGCAGGCGTGTTCACGCTGCTCGGCCTGGTCGCGCTCTCCTACCGCAACGTCGCCAACCGCCACGCCGCGAAGGCGGAGGCGTGGGCGGCGGAGCACGGTCACGAAGGACACGGGGCCGGCCACGGTCACTGAGCTGAGCCGATGACGACCACTCCGGCGCCGCGGATCGGCGTGATGGGCGGGACGTTCGACCCCATCCATCACGGTCACCTCGTGGCTGCGAGCGAGGTCGCGCACTCGTTCGGCCTCGACGAGGTGATCTTCGTGCCGACGGGCCAGCCGTGGCAGAAGAGCGGCGTGTCGGACAGCGAGCACCGCTACCTGATGACGGTGATCGCGACGGCGTCGAACCCCTCATTCACGGTCAGCCGCGTGGACATCGACCGCGACGGTCCGACGTACACGATCGACACGCTCCGCGATCTGAAGGCGCAGCGCCCCGACGCCGAGTTCTTCTTCATCACCGGCGCGGACGCCGTGGCGCAGATTCTCAGCTGGAGGGATCATGATGAACTGTGGGATCTGGCCCACTTCGTCGCGGTATCCCGACCGGGGCACGTGCTGAGCACGGACGGTCTTCCCAGCGACGACGTCAGCCAGCTGGAGGTCCCCGCCCTCGCGATCTCGTCGACCGACTGTCGATCCCGTGTCCGTGAGGGAGACCCGGTCTGGTACCTGGTACCGGATGGGGTGGTCCAGTACATCGCGAAGCATCATCTTTATCGGAGCACGTCATGAGCACATCGGATCAGCACGGGCATGTTGCTGATCGGTCAGCGGGCAACGGCCAGCTGACCCGGAAGCAGCTGCGGGAGGCCCGCCTCACCGGATCGACCCCGATCGTCACGGAGGAGGAGGCGGAGGCGGCTCGTCTGCTGAGCGCGGCGAACGCTCAGCCGGTGGCGAAGACCGAAGCCGTCGACGCCGCGCCCGAGGTCGACGCGGTGGAGCCTGAGGCTGAGCCCGAAGCCGTCGAGGACGTCGAGGAGCCGCTCACCCGTCGCCAGATCCGGGAGCAGGAGCGCATCCGCACCGGGTCGCTGCCGGTGACCGATGGCTCGACGCCGTTCGAGCTCCCCGAGCCGGAGGCGCTCCCGGAGCCCGTGGCGCCTCTTGTCCCGGCGGTCGTCCCGGAGCGCCCCGCGCCGCCGGTTCCGTCTGCGACGCCCGCATCGGCCGCCGAGAGCGCACCGCAGGCTGCGCCTGCGCAGGAGGGGATGATCACCGACGTCCCGCGTCCGGCGTACCCGAGTCGTCGTCGTTCGTACGCGCCTGCCGCCCCGCTGACGCCCGAGCCCGCGCGCTCGCTCGATGAGCAGGACGGCGTGGACGATGCCGAGCAGGGTGTCGCCCCCGTGTCCGCCTCGGCAGTGATGCGGGCCGAGGAGGAGACCGGGCGCACCTGGCACGCCACCACCGCTCCGGAGGACTCCGGCGTCGACGCGCCGGCCGCCCAGCCCGAGACGCCTGCCGCCGCCGCGCCCGAGACCGCGCAGCCGGCCGCATGGTCGGCTCTCGTCGCGGAGTCCGAGTCCGTCCGGGCGACCCCGTCGGGCGCCGACGACGACCGCGCCCCGTCCGCGGGATCCGGATCCTCGCTCAACCCCGCCTTCGGCCAGCGGGTGCTGACGGAGGAGCCGAAGGCGCCGGCGATCGAGTCGTTCGACACGCTGATCGGCGATTCCACCGGATCGCACCACGCGGCGCCCAACGCGCTGATCTTCCAGCAGGCGCCCACCGCGCCTTCGCTGTCCGGCCCCGTCGCGTCGACCGGCGAGATCCTCGTGACCGGCAGCTACGAGCTGCCCGCGGGACTGGGCTCTCGCGGTCACGCCGACGGCGTGGCCGACGGCAAGGAGGTGGACGCGATCCTCGTCGACGGCGAGCTCGCCCCGGCGTCCTCGCCCACCCCGATCGCGGCGAGCGCCGCCATCGGCACCATCAAGCCTGCCGGCGAGGTCATCCGACCGCCGGAGCCCGAGAAGGGCAACAAGCTCATGCTCGCGCTGACCATCACCGCCGGCGCACTCGCGGTGGCCCTGGTCGGGGCTCTCATCGTCGCCATCACCACTGGAGCGTTCTCTTGATGCAGTCTCCCTCCGCAGCGGACATGCTGCAGATCGCCGCCGACGCGGCCCGATCCAAGGGTGGAGAGGATCTGCTCGCGCTGAACGTGTCGGAGCCTCTGCCGCTCGTCGACATCTTCCTGCTCGTCACCGGCAACAGCGAGCGCAACGTCGCCGCCATCGCGGACGAGGTCGAGGACAAGATGATCGAGGCGGGGTACAAGCGCGTGCGCCGCGAGGGTCGCAGCGAAGCGCGCTGGGTCCTGCTCGACTTCGGCGACCTGATCGTTCACGTCTTCCACGAGGAGGAGCGCACCTACTACGGCCTCGAGCGCCTCTGGAAGGACTGCCCCGTGGTGCCGATCGCCGAGCCCGCTCCGCTGAGCGCGTCCGTCGACCAGGACTGAGCACCGCGTCAGAGCAGGAAGAGCGTCGCGCACAGCAGGGCGATCGCCGCTCCGAGCAGCCCCGCGCGCAGCGGGATGATCGACTCCCAGCGTGCCTGCAGGGCGCGCGCGTCCGCGGGGATCTCTCCGGCGGCCGCGGCGGCGGTGAACCGTGTGTTGATGGGCTTCGCGACGCCGACGAACAGCACGAGCCACACGATCACCAGCGCGAGCGCGGCGGCGGCGAGCAGTCCGGTCCAGGCGATGCCCCCGAGGAAGGCGAGGAGTGCGGTCGCCGCGGTGGCGATGGTCCCTCCGATGCCGACGACCGGGAAGCGCCGGTCTCCGTAGTGGTGGCCGCGGCCGACGACCTGCACGAGGGTGCGGTCGTCGAGCTCGGCGTAGACGGCGCGCTGCACGACGGCGACGCTCATGTCGGTGCCGAAGATGACGGCGAGGCCGAGCACGGCGAGGACGGCGGTGATGCCGATGACGAGGGACATTGCTTCTCCGATCGAGAGGGATCCTGGTGTTAGCGATGCTAACTGTTAGCAATGCTAAGGTACGACCATGGCCCGATCAGCGCAAGACGCCGAGAGAATTCGCGAGCGCGATGCCCGCATCGTCCGCAGCGCCAGGGAGATCGCCGAGAGCGAGGGCTGGCCGGCGGTGACGGTGCGCCGCCTCGCGGACGCGGTGGGCGTCAGCCAACCGATCCTGTACCGGCACTTCCCGGGCGGACGCGACGACATCGTCGCCCGCGTGGTCGTCGACGGCTACGCGGAGCTGGCCGAGGCGATGGACGTCGCCGCAGACGGTGCGGACCGGCTCCGGGCCCTGGTCTCGGCGTACCTCGACTTCGCCCGCGCGCATCCGGCGGTGTACGAGGCCATGGCGTCCGCGCGCAGCAGCGTCGTCTTCGCGGCGGACGAGACGCCGGCGGTGCTCCGCCGCGGATTCCGGTTGCTGGAGGACGCGGTCGGCGGAGCGGACGCCCGCGAGCGCGCGGTGCGTGCGGAGCTGCTCTGGAGCACACTGCACGGAGTAAGCCAGCTCGACGCGCACGGCCGTCTCGACGCGGAGCTCGACGAGGCCCGGGGAGCCGCGATGGTCGCCTTGTTCGAACGCCGCGGCTGAGATCCGGCGCGCACCGGTGCCGGGCGAGCGCGTCCTTTGTCCTCGCTGACAAAGACGGTCGGGTGACCCCGCCGGACGGCGATCGACGGGTAGGGTCGAGCCGTGGGACGGATCACGACGCTGCGGCCGGTCACTCGGATCGCTCTCGGCGAGGGCGTACGACGCCGCGCCGACACTCTCTCGGTCGAGGAGCCGCTCGAGATCCGCATCGGGGGAGCACCGCTCGCCGTCACGATGCGCACGCCCGGGCACGACGTCGAGCTCGCGATCGGGTTCCTCGTCTCAGAAGGCGTGATCACCGACCGCTCTGACTTCCTCGCCGCGATCCACTGCGGAGGCCCCGGCACGGGCGGCGCGGAGAACACCTACAACGTGCTCGATGCGACGCTCGCGCCCGGAGTGCGCCTTCCGACCGCGGACGAGAGCCGGCGCTTCTACACGACGAGCTCGTGCGGCGTGTGCGGCAAGGCGAGCATCGACGCGGTGCGCACGATCTCGCACCACGATGTGATGCAGGACGACGTCACCGTCGACGCCGAGTGGATCTCCGAGCTGCCGGACCGGCTCCGGGCCGGACAGGCGGCCTTCGCCAAGACCGGGGGACTGCACGCGGCGGGACTGTTCGATGCCGCCACCGGCGCGCAGCTGGTGATCCGTGAGGACGTCGGCAGGCACAACGCGGTCGACAAGGTGATCGGCTGGGCGCTGCAGGAGGGACGGCTGCCGCTGCGCGGCACCGTGCTGCAGGTCTCCGGGCGTGCGAGCTTCGAGCTCGTGCAGAAGGCCGTGATGGCCGGGATCCCGATCCTCTCCGCGGTGTCGGCGCCGTCGTCGCTGGCGGCGGAGCTGGCTGAGGAGTCCGGGCTGACGCTGCTCGGCTTCGTCCGAGGGCGATCCATGAACGTGTACGCGCACGAGCATCGTGTGCGGATCGATGCGGTGACGCGGGGCGACGCCCCCGTTCAGGAAGGACGCGCACAGCGATGAGCGACGACGTGGACGCACGCGGAGGCACGGCCTTCGGCCTCATGCCCGAAGAGCCCCGCCAGGGCGGCTACGGGCCGCGCACGACGGCAGCCTGGTCCCGCAAGCCCTACCACCACCCGGCGGCCGGCTGGGGAGCGGCGATGTCGGTGGGGAAGGTGCTGCTGCGCGAACGCGAGCCGATCGCCGGGTCCGAGGCGATGCTCATCATGAACCACGGGCGCTCGGGCTTCGACTGCCCCGGCTGCGCGTGGCCCGACGATCTCGGCAACCTTCGGCTCGACATCTGCGAGAACGGCATCAAGCACGTCACCTGGGAGATGACGCACAAGCGCGTCGACCGGCAGTTCTTCGCGCAGCACACGGTCGCCGAGCTCGCGCAGTGGACGGACTTCGACCTCGAGGACCAGGGCCGGCTCACCGAGCCGATGAGCTACGACCCGGCCACCGACCGCTACGTCCCGATCTCGTGGGACGAGGCGTTCGCCCTGATCGGCGAGGAGCTGCAGGGGCTGGACAGCCCCGACGAGGCGAGCTTCTACACCTCCGGCCGTCTGAGCAACGAGGCGACCTTCCTGTACCAGCTGATGGTGCGCGAGTACGGCACCAACAACCTCCCGGACTGCTCCAACATGTGCCACGAGGCGTCCGGTCGCGCGCTGAAGGCCTCTCTGGCCACGGGCAAGGGAACCGCCGACCTGCGCGACTGGGAGGAGTGCGACGCGCTGTTCATCCTGGGCGTGAACGCGGCCTCGAACGCTCCGCGAATGCTGACCGCGCTGTCGGACGCGGTGCGCCGCGGAGCGCAGGTCGTGCACGTGAACCCGCTGGTCGAGGCCGGAGCGACCCGCACGATCGTGCCGCACGAGTTCGTCGACATGGCGCTGTTCAAGAGCACCGACACGAGCACCATGAACCTGCAGGTGCGCATCGGCGGCGATCTCGCCCTGATCCGCGGCATCGCCAAGGTCGTGTTCGAGGAGGCCAGGACGGATCCGACCGTGCTGGACACCTCTTTCCTGCGCGAGTACACGAACGGCGTCGAGCAGTACCGCGCGCTCGTCGAGGCGACGCCCTGGGGAGAGCTCGTGCGTCAATCCGGGCTGACCGAAGAGCAGATCCGTGCGGCGGCGGCGGTCTACCTCGGCTCGGAGCGCACCATCATCAGCTGGTGCCTCGGCGTCAGCCAGCACGAGCACGGGGTGGACACGGTGCGCGAGATCGTGAACCTGCTGCTCCTGCGGGGCAACATCGGGCGCCCCGGCACGGGCCCGTCGCCCGTGCGCGGACACAGCAATGTGCAGGGCAATCGCACGTGCGGGATCGACCACCGCCCGCCGGCGTGGACCGACCGGCTCGCCGAGGTCTGCCGCATCGATCCGCCGCGGCACGAGGGGCTGGACACGGTCAAGACGATCCGCGGCATGCACGACGGCACCGTCAAGGTGTTCGTCGGTATGGGCGGCAACTTCGTGCTCGCCGCCCCGGACACCCCGTACACGGCCGAGGGGCTCAGCAAGTGCCGCCTCACGGTGCAGGTCAGCACCAAGCTCAACCGCAGCCATCTCGTGCATGGGGAGAAGGCGGTGATCCTGCCGTGTCTCGGACGCACCGAGCGCGACCAGCAGGAAGCCGGCCCGCAGGGCGTGACGGTCGAGGACGCGATGAGCATGGTGCATCTCTCGATCGGACGCAAGCGCCCGGCGTCGGCCTACCTGCGCTCGGAGCCCGCGATCATCGCCGGGATCGCCAAGGCGACGCTTCCGGACACGCAGACGCCATGGGACGAGTACATCGCCGACTACGACCGGATCCGCGACGTGATGGCTCAGGTGCTGCCCGGTTTCGAGGGCTTCAACCAGCGGATCCAGAGTCGGCACGGCTTCCGGATCCCGCAGCCCGCGCGGGAGCGGGTGTTCCAGACGGAGTCGGGTCTGGCCGAGTTCTCGCTCGCGCCGATGCCCGACGTGATCCCCGCCTCGGACGAGACCCTGGTGCTGCAGACGATGCGCTCGCACGACCAGTGGAACACCACGATCTACTCGAACAACGATCGCTACCGCGGCGTGAAGAACCTGCGCGAGCTGATCTTCCTGCACGCGGACGACATGCGCGCGCGAGGCATCGCCGAGGGGGATCTCGTCGACATCCGTTCGACGTCGAAGGACGGATCCACGAGGATCGTGCACGCCTTCCGCGCGGTGCCGTACGACCTTCCGCGAGGGAACGCCGCGGGGTACATGCCCGAGCTCAACGTGCTCATCGGGCACGCCGATTTCAGCGTGCAGAGCGACCAGCCGCTCATGAAGAGCATCCAGGTGACGGTGGCGCCCTCCGCGGCCTGAACCACCGCCGGGGGCGCCGACCGCTCTCAGAGATCCCGGTCGAAGAGGTCGTCCCAGGTCTCGCGGCGGATGACGGCGCGGGCCTGCCCGTCGTGCACGAACACCACCGGCGGGCGACGGTAGCCGTTGTAGTTGTTGGCCATCGTGTGCGTGTAGGCGCCCGTCGCGGGGACCGCGAGGAGGTCCCCGACGTGCACCTCGGGGAGCTGAAGCGGGTCGATGAGCACATCCCCGGATTCGCAGTGGCGCCCGACGACCACGACGTCCTCCGTGGCCTCCTCGTCGAGGCGGCCGGCGAGCGCGGCCTCGTAGCGCTGCGCGAACAGTGCCACTTCGAGGTTGTCGCCCATCCCGCCGTCGACCGCGACGAACGTGCGCGCGTCGCGCTTGACGGTGGTGACCGAGTACAGCGTCATCGCCGAGTCGTTCACCATGCTGCGGCCCGGCTCGATGATGAGTTCGGCGTCCGCGGGCAGGTGCTCCCGGGCGGCGGCGAGGAGCGCCTCGACGTACTCGGCGACGGTGGCCGGATGCTCGTCGTAGGTGTAGCGCGCGCCGAGCCCGCCGCCGAGGTCGTACACCGGGAACGTGCCGAGCGCGGCGAGCGGGGCGACGGCGGCGGCCAGCTCGGACGGATCCATGATCTGCGATCCGACGTGGGCGTGCACTCCGCGCATCGAGAGCTTCGGGCTGGCCTCGATCCGGGCGATGAGCTCTTTCGCCGCCGGGATCGTCAGCCCGAACTTGGATCCGACCTGGCCGGTCTGCACGTGCGGGTGCGTCGAGGACTCGACCTCCGGGATGATGCGCACGAGCACGTCCTGCGTGCGGCCTGCGGGCACGAGCTGCTCGAGCCGGTCGACGTCGTCCGCGTTGTCGACCACGACCAGGCCGAGTCCGGCGTCGACCGCGATCTGCAGCTCCTCGGTCGACTTGGCGTTGCCGTGCAGCACGAGCAGAGCGGGATCCACGCCGGCGCGCAGGGCGCCGAGGATCTCGCCGCCGCCCGCGACGTCGAGTCCCAGCCCCTCCTCGACCATGACGCGCTGCACGGCGGTCGCGGGGAACGACTTCGAGGCGAACACCACGCGGGCCTTCGGCCAGCGCGAGGTCAGCTCGGTGCGGTACTCCCGCGCCCGCGCCCGCAGGGCGCCTTCGTCGACGACGATCGCGGGAGTGCCGAACTCGCGTGCCAGGTCGTCGACCCGGCACCCCCCGAAGCGGAGGGTGCCGTCGGCGTCGACGGTCGTCCCCTCGGGGAGGAGCTCGAGGATGGGGTGCGACATGGTCAGGTCCTTCGCGGTCGGGGTGGCCGGGACGACGGCCGGGTCAGGAGGGATCCAGGGCGCGGCGCGGGACGACCACGACGGGAACGGGGGAGTGCCGGACGACCTTGGTCGCGTTGGATCCGAGGAAGACCCGCGCGAGGGGCCCGAGACTGCTCGATCCCACGACGAGCACCTCGTCCGCGTCCCACTCGACGTCGTCCACCGCGGTCTCCCAGGTGTCCCCGATCCCGATCACGGTGCCGGCGAGCTCGGGGGCGCCCGGCAGGGCGGACACCTCCGAGAGGAGTTGCGTGGCGTGCGCCTGGATGTCGGCCGCCCACTGGTCGGCGATGATCCGCTCGGCGTCGAGCCCTGCCCCCGCCGCGCCCGACACGTTCGGCACGACCGCGAACGAGGCGATGCGCAGCGCGGCGCCCACCGAGCCGGCGACGGTCGCGGCGCCGAGCACGAGGTCCGCCGACGAGTCGGTGCCCCGGTAGGCGGCCGTGACGCGGCCCACCCGGGCCTCACCCCTGGTGCGGAACCCGCGCGGCGCGATCGCGACCGGCACCGCCGAGGCGTGCAGGAGCGCGTCGCTCTCGGACCCCAGCGCGATGCGCCCGAGCGGCGCGGCAGAGGACGAGCCGATCACGATCATGCCCGCGTCGCGGGCCTCGGCCAGCTCGAGCAGCCCGCGCCGCGCGGAGGACGCCTCATGCAGGACGAACTCCGCAGGCACGGTGCCGCCGAGGACGGCGGCGGCGTGGTCGAGCACGGCGTTCGCGGCGTCGCGCGTGAACGCGTGCCACTCCGCGTCGTCGCGGGCGGTCGCCGCGCGCGGCCAGGTCTGCGGGACCACCGTCGTGACGATCAGGTCGGTTTCGGTGGACCGCGCCAGCATCGCCGCGAGGTGCAGAACCGACGCCGAGCGGCTCGCCGGGCTCAGACCGACGAGCAGGCTCATCGTTCGCCGTCCTTGCGGCGCGCGGCTGCGGCCTGGCGCACCTCGCCGGTGCTGGGCTGGGCGACGGCGGTGGTGTACGGCACGTCGGCCGCGGCGACGACCGGGTGCCCGACGGCCAGCGCCGAGTGCGTGCGGCCGTAGAACCAGTAGAAGACGAGGAACACGGCGGCCCACGCCAGGAACACCACGATCGTGATCCAGCGCAGCTGCGTGATGATCGCGATGCAGCCGATGATCGACAGGATCGGGATGGTCCAGCCGAGCGGCAGGCGGAAGCCGCGCTCCAGCTCGGGCTCGCGCACCCGCAGGATGATCACGCCGATCGAGACGACGAGGAACGCGACCAGCGTGCCGATGCTGGTCATCTCGGCGAGGAAGTTGATCGGGACGACGGCGGCGAGGACGCTCGTGGCGATCATCACGATGATCGTGTTGTTCACGGGCGACAGGGTGCGCGGGTCCACCTTCGCGAACACCGGCGGGATCATGCCGTCGCGCGACATCGCGAACAGGATGCGGGTCTGGCCGTAGAGGCAGACCAGCGTGACCGAGAAGATCGAGATGATCGCGCCGATCGCCACGACCGTGCCCGGCCAGGTGGATCCGATGATGTTCTGGAGGATCGCGGCGAGGCCCGCGTCCTGGTTCTCGAACTTCGCCGGGGCCTGCGCGCCGAGGGCCGCGAGGCAGGTGAGCACGTACAGCGTGATGATGATGCCGAGGGCGAAGATGATCGCGAGCGGCAGGTTGCGCTTCGGGTTCTTCGCCTCGTCTCCGGCCGTCGAGACGGCGTCCAGACCGACGAACGAGAAGAAGATGATCCCGGCGCCGCCGACGATGCCCGCGAAGCCCGCAGGGGCGAAGTTCTGGAAGTGGTCGGCGTTCCAACCGGTGAAGGCGACGGCGCAGAAGAACAGCACCACCGAGATCTTGATGACCACCATGATGCTGTTCACCAGGGTCGACTCACGGGCGCCGCGCAGCAGGAGCAGGCCGCACAGCACGATCACGATGACGGCCGGCACGTTGATGATGCCGCCCTGCTCGGGGGACTGCGAGAACTGCACCGGGATCTGCCAGCCGAACAGGTTCTGCAGAAGCTGGTTCACGTACTGCGACCAGCCGACCGCGACCGCCGCCGTGGAGACGCCGTACTCGAGCAGCAGGCACGCGCCGACCGCCATGGCCGTCCCCTCGCCGAGCGTCGCGTAGGCGTAGGAGTAGGTGGATCCGGACACCGGCACGGCGCCCGCCATCTCGGCGTAGCAGAGGGCCGTGAGGCCTGCCACGACGCCGCCGATCACGAACGACCAGATCACCGCGGGGCCGGCGACGGGCACGGCCTGCGACAGGATGAAGAAGATTCCGGTGCCGAGCGTGCCGCCGACGCCGATCATGGTCAGCGAGAACAGCCCGATGCTTCGTTTCAGGTGCACTTCGCCGGCGCCGACCGGCGTGGTCGGCTTCCGGCGCAGCAACTGCTGGGCGATGGTGGTCATTCCAGTCTCCTTTGATTGGATGTGTGATCCTGCGCGCGATGCGGGTTCGGCAGGATCGGGAGTCAGTCTTCTCTCGTCACCCGGAATCGCGCTACGTCCGGATCGACCGCGCCGCGGACGTATCCGCTGGGCGACGCGGCCACGGCCTGGAGGAAGGCCACGGTCTGCTCCGTGATCTCCTCGCCCGGGATGACGTTCGGGATCCCCGGAGGGTAGGCGGCGAGGGTGTCGGCCGAGATGCGGCCGACCGCCTGCGCGGCGGGGACGAGCTCGGTGGCCGCGAAGTACGCGTCACGGGGGAGCATGCGCAGCGCGCCGGAGGGCGGCAGCGGGGGGAAGCCGGCGGCGTCGGCCTGGGCGCGCTCGGCGTGCGCTTCCTCGGAGTCGACCGCTGCCGACAGCACGCGGTGCACGTGCGCGAGATCGGGCGTCTTGCCGGCGCCGATGAGGGCGACGAGCGCCGTGGCGGTCGAGATCTCGAAGTAGATGCCCTCGACCTCGAGCAGGTGCTGACGCAGCCAGTGGCCGCTCACGCCCGTGGCGGAGACGTCGATCGGCACACGGAGAGGATCGGCCCCGACGATGTCGTCGAACGCGCCGAAGCCGTCGCTGACCACCGAGAAGCGCGGATCCTCGCGCAGCGCCGCGCGGAATGCGTCCGCTCCGGCGATCGACCGGCCGATCGCGTCGGCACCGGTCATCAGCGCGTGCCGGGCGATGTCCAGGGATGCCGTCAGAAGCGCGGAGGAGGAGGTCGACGACGTGGTGGAGACGGCGCGTTCGATGAGCGGCTCGAGGCGATCGGCGAACGGTCCGTCGCCGAGGTGCAGCATGGCCGACTGGGTGAGGGATCCGGCGAGCTTGTGCGTGCTCGAGACGACCAGGTCGGCGCCGAGGCGGGTCGGCGACTCCGGCAGATCCGGGTGGAAGCCGAAGTGCGGCCCCCAGGCGCCGTCCACGATCAGCGGGGCGCCGTGCGCATGGGCGACCTCGGCGAGACCGGCGACGTCGGCGACGGACCCGAAGTAGCTCGGCGAGACGATGTAGACGGCGCTCGCCGGCTGCCCGCGGTCGGCGGCCGCCGTCAGGGCGTCGTCGAGCGCGGAGGGGGAGACGCCGTGCGCGATCCCGTACCGGGCGTCGACCGAGGGGAGCACGAACGAGGGGGTGAGCCCTGCCGTGAGTACGCCGTCGCTGAAGCTCGAGTGCGCGCTGCGCTGGGACAGGACGTTCGCGCCGAGACCGCGCACCGCGAGCGCCGCGATCCGATTCGCCTGCGAGGCGCCGCCGGCGAGGAACCAGGTGCGGCGTGCACCCCAGGCCTCGGCGGCGAGCTCGAGCGCCTGCGACAGGGGAGAGTTCTCGCCGAGGTCGATGTCGTCGAGGAGCATCGGCACGTCGAGCTGCAGGACGCGCTCGCCGAAGTAGTCCGCCAGACGACCGCTGATGCCGGAGCCGTTGCCGCTGTGGCCGGGCACCATCAGCTGGATCGGGGATCGGCTCGCGTGCCGTTCGAGGGCGTCGGCGTAGGGGGTCGCCGCGTGCCGGCCGGTGTCGCCGACCCGCAGGGTGCCCGGCTCAGACGCGCCAGTGGGCGACGGTGCGACGAGGACGGACTCGGAAGCGTGCATTCCCCCATGGTGAGGCTGCGGCGTTCGTCGAGGAATCCCCCGAAGTTCGCCCGCCCACCATATCCTGTATGTGACTCAGAGCTTCTGGGAAGCTGGATCAACATAGGAGGTTGGTGTCTCATGGTCGATCTCCGTCAGCTCGAAGCCCTCAGGGCGGTCCACGCGGAAGGCTCCGTCACGGCGGCCGCGCGTCGGCTCGGCTGGGGGCAGCCCACGGTCGACTATCACCTCAAGAATCTGGAGCGCCTGGTCGGCGCCGAGGTGCTCGTGCGCTCGCCGCGGGGGAGTCGGCTGACACCCGTGGGGATGCTCCTGCTGGAGCGGGCGCAGGAGATCCTCACCCTCAGCGAGCGCGCGATCACCGACGCTCGGGAGCTGACGCAGACGGGCCGGACGCGGCTGCGCTTCGGCACCTTCACCTCGGCGGCGCAGCTGCTGCCGCCCGTCGTGCTGCGGCTGAACGACCAGGGGATCGAGGTCGACGTGGTGCTCGAGGAGGTGCCTTCCCTCGTGGACCGCAGCAACCGCGGCGAGGTCGACGCTGCGCTGGTCTACACGGTGCCGGGGTACGGGCTCGCCTTCCGCTCCACGGTGACGGCGATCGAGGTGCACCGGGAACCGCTCCTGCTGACGCTCCCGGTGGGGCATCCGCTCGCATCGCGCACCTCGATCGACGTCCCCACGCTGCTGACGCTGCACGAGGAGCGGTGGATGTTCGCGGCGGCGGGGGGCGACTCGATGGACACGATCGTCGTCGACACCTTCGCCGCCGCTGGTCACACGATCGAGATCGCGATCCGCACGGACGACTTCCAGGTGATGCTGGCCATGACCGGCGCGCGCATGGGGATCGGCCTGGTGCCCCGCATGGCCGCCGTCGGGACGCACCCCGGGATCGTGCTGCGACCGATCGACGATCCGGCGTTCGTGCGATCGATCCTCGTGGCCGTGCCGGCGGCAGGGGCCGCCCGGCGTCCGTCTGCGGCGGTGCGCCAGCTCGTCGCCGCGGTCCGCGACGGCTTCACCGCTCTGCGCGCCGAGGCGGAGGCCGAGTGAGGGGCGAGGATGCGGGTCTCCGGACACGCCCGGCCTCCGCGATTCGCCGGGTCGATTCGCATCCGATCGAAGCGGTGTTGTAAGCTGAGGGAGTTGTCGCGGGAAGCCGCGAGCAGCAGATGGGCCTGTGGCGCAGCTGGTAGCGCACCTGCATGGCATGCAGGGGGTCAGGGGTTCGAGTCCCCTCAGGTCCACCGACAAGAAGCCCCGAGCAAGCGCTCGGGGCTTCTCTCATTCTCGCTCACGCGCGGGGCGTTCGCAGAGGTGAAGTCGGACTGCGGCGTCGCGTCTGTCGCGCCGCGTCAGCCTCGTCGTCCGAATCGGGCGATCTCCTCATCCGTCGCTCCGGAGGCGGATGATCGGGCTCATCGGGGAGCGATCGGGGAGCGATCGAGCAGATGCTCGGAGAGGAAGGCGACGCGGACGAAGTCCGGCCAGCTCTCGTCCAGGGCGGCCGCCGGGATCGAGCGCCAGCGAACGATTCAACGAGACGTATGGCCTAGGGGGTTCGCGAGGCTTGTAGGTACGTGAGCACAGCCCTGACGCGCCGGTTTTCGTCCACCGGGCTGAGTCCGAGCTTTTGGAAGATGCGCCCGACGTGTTTGCCGACAGCGGGGTCGCTGAGTACGAGCTTCTCCGCGATGGCGGCGTTTGATTGGCCGTCCGCCATCAGGACGAGGACTTCCGTCTCCCGCGGCGTGAGAGTATCCAGTGGGCCTGGATGCGCCGCACTGAGGAGGTGCTGGACGACGTGAGGGTCGATGGTGGTTCCCCCGCTCGCGATGTTCTGCAGGGCGCCGGCGAAGTCGCGGACCCGGTTGATCCGGTCTTTCAACAGGTACCCGACAGCTCCTTGCGGGAGGGTGAGAAGACGGCGGGCATTCGTGTCGGCAAGGTACTGCGAAAGGACCAGGATCGGCTGGTGAGGCTGCAGCTCACGGATACGCAAGGCGGCCTGTAGACCGTCGTCTCTGTTTCCCGGGGGCATGCGGACGTCAGTGATGATGATGTCAGGCGCGCGCTCCAGAGCGGCGAAAGCCTCCTCCAGCTGTGGAGCTGTCTCTGCGGCGCCGACGACGGTGTGGCCGATGCGCTCGAGTAGGGCGATGAGGGCTTTCACGCAGAAGCGCCGAGTCCTCAGCGATGAGTATTCGCATGCGACGTGTCTCCTTCGTGGGGGAGGGGCAGGTCCATCCGTACAACGGTGGGCCCACCAGCAGGACTTGTGACCTTTAGGCGACCATTCAGAGCTTCCGCACGGTCGGAGAGTCCTCGAAGGCCAGTCCCGTTGCGCTCGTCGGCACCACCGCTTCCGTTGTCGGTGACCGTGACGATGAAAGACTCTCCATCTGTGCCGGTCGCAACGACAGCGGATGTCGCTGAAGCATGTTTGGCGATGTTCGTCAGAGCCTCGGCGACCAGGTAGTAGGCAGTGGTTTCAAGGGCGGCGGGGACGCGGACGCCGGGGCTTCCTTCGAGAGTCACCCGGATGTTGCTCCGCTCGGACAGCTCCTCCAGCGCCGCGCGTAGACCATAGTCGGCGAGCACGGAGGGGTGGATACCGCGAACGGTGTCACGGAGGGTGGACATCGCATGCTCCGCTTGGGCTTGCGCTTCGTCCACGGCTCGCTGAAGGTGAGCGGCGTCGATGCCTCGAGAGGCGAGCTCATCGACTTCTAAACCGATCATCCCGATGCGCGCGCCGAGAGCGATGAGCTCCTGCTGGACGCCGTCGTGGAGGTCGCGTTCGATGCGGCGGCGCTCCGCATCGGACGACTCAGCAAGGGCACGACGTGAATTGAGGAGACGCTGGACATCGGGGTCAAGACCACGCGCACGCGGACCGCACAGCGGTCTCAGAACCCACGCCTGTCCGATGGCCAAACAGGCGTTGATGTACCCGAACAATACGAGCGCGACGAGGGTGATCAGCGCGACCGGCCACCAATTGG
Organism: Microbacterium azadirachtae; assembly: GCF_000956545.1. Lineage (GTDB taxonomy): Bacteria > Actinomycetota > Actinomycetes > Actinomycetales > Microbacteriaceae > Microbacterium > Microbacterium azadirachtae. The sequence continues at coordinate 106,352 of NZ_JYIT01000086.1, read as the reverse complement.
TGGGAGTCATGATGCCTTCGGCATCCCCGAAGAACTGCGTCGGCGTCGGCCCGGTGATCCCCGCGACAGCGACCATTGCGAGCGCCAGAAGAGTGATCGTCTCGAAGAACAACACGGTAAGGGCGATGAGCGCGTAGAACAGGTCCCACACGAGCGCAAGCGTCTCCCGCCATGTCGCTCGCTCGGTCAGACGGATGTTGATCCAGTGGTGCCGTTCGCTCGCGTCGATGACACCATGGGCGCTCGCCTGTCGAGGAAACCCGACCAGGCTGGTGCGACGACGTTCAAGCGATCCGAGGATGAGCGCCCAGAACGGCACAAAAAGCAGCGTGAAAACCGCGAGCGGAACGAGAGCCGCGCCGATGAGCACACTCAGCATGAGGTACAGCAGCGCACGCCACGGCCAACCGCTGAGAGCGAAGCGCCAAGGGGGCAGCTTCATCGCCGCCCACACGTGACCCGCCGCCGTCATGGGTCCAGCCTAGGGATTCCCCGTGCCCCGCATCGCGAACGTCGTCAGAAGGTATGGCCAGCCCTACCTCAAAGAGGGGGGTAGGGGACATCGTGCCCACCGCCGCCGCTGGGTTCTATGGGTGTAGGACGCCGAGACCAGGAGGCGATCGGTCCACCACGATGCAGCGGAAGGGGATGCGATGACAACTCATTCGTGTTCCGCATCACCAAGCCTTGCTGCACCGGCGCCAGCATGTCTTGGCGGGCGAGGTGAGCCCTGATGTACCGCAACCGGTCGATGATCCGGCTGCAGCACTGCGCGCCCGGCAGGGCGTTTTACGAGCAGACTACCTCCAGCGCGTCCACGCGAGGCTTCGTGCACCCCATGCCCGCCTCGTGGTCGTCGACACGATTCGGTCCTTGGACTGTCTTCCACCCGCACGATGGCAGTGCACTCCCTCGCCAAGGGTGGAAGATCCACATAAGCACCCACCCCGGCACGGCCCATGAGACACTTCGTCTTGTCGCTGACATCTGCGTCGAGCGGCGCGTTCCTTTCAAACACCTCTCGGACGAGGCGGAGCTGCAGCGTACAAGCAATAAGTACGCCAACCGAGGCTCGGCCGGAATGTTCATCACCGTCTTCCCTCGCACGGATGAGGAGTTCTGCGAGCTTCTGCCGCTGTTCGATATGGCTCTTCGCGGGTTCGACGGCCCGTACATCCTCTCCGACGTGAAGTTCGGCGAAAGCCCGGTCTACTTCCGTTACGGAGCGTTCTTCATGGACCGCCTTGATTACGCCGACGGCTCGACGGGGTACGCCATCCAAGCTCCGGACGGGCAGAAGGTCCACGACAACCGTGCCGCGGTCTTCACGCTCCCCGCTTTCGTTGAGCCGCCAGACCTGATCCGTGCACTCGTCGAGGAGCGCCTGAACCCTGCGCCCGGTGAACTGGAAGAGCTCCTTCACCCGTACGTCGTGCGTTCTAGCCTTCATTTCAGCAACGCCGGTGGCGTGTACCTTGCCGACTCCGACAGGGGTCGGTTCGTGCTGAAGGAGGCTCGGCGCTGGTCTGCTTTCAGCTCAGACTCCACCGACGCCACCGAACGTCTGCGCAACGAACATAGCGCCTTGACCGCGCTCGCCCATGTCGGTGCCGTCGTGGACGCGGTCGACTACCGGGTCCTCGGTGACCACGAGTTCCTCATCGAGGAGTACATCCCCGGTGTCACCGTGCAGGCATGGGTGGCGAGCAACTATCCGTTCAGCACCGATCCCACCGGTCTCAGCGCGTATGCCGTGAGAGCTCTACCGCTTGCCCAGCAAATGGTCGCGGCCCTGACGCAGATCCACGACGCCGGGTGGAGCGTCCTCGACTTGCAGCCGAAGAACATCCTCATCGACGGGAACCGTGTCCGTCTCATCGACATGGAAGCAGCTCGACCCTTGGAAGCGTCGGCTGTCGGCAGCATCGGCACTCCCGGGTTCGTCCCGCACGTGCGTACATCGAACCGCGACCGGGACAGATATGCACTCGCAGCGGTGGTCTTGCACCTCTTTTCGCCATCACTGGCAGGGTCGTTTGACCCGTCCGTGCTCACGTACCGGGCCCGGAAAGTCGCGGAACAGTTCCCCGCAGACGTGTCCGAGCTCGTGAACGCACTTGTCGATGCGGTGCCCGTGGACGCCGTGGCAACCTCGCACCCATTCCGGCACGCCGCAGGTAGCGCGCTCGTGCCGGCGAATCGCCTCGTGGACCAGGTGTGCAATGGCATCGAATGGTCCCGGCGCGACGGCCATCGGCGATACCCGGGCGACGCGACACAGTTCGCGGACGGCGCCGGTGCGCTCCTGAACATCGAGACCGGGGCAGCGGGAGTCATGCTCATGCTCGCGAGAGCGGGCCGCGACGTCACCGAGGACCGTAACTGGTTGAGCGCACGCCTGCGCGATACGGACCACATCCCCTTTCACGGTCTCCTCCGAGGCAGCGCCGGCATCGCGTCCGTCTTCGCCGAACTCGGGGATGCAGACACTGCCGAAGTGATTCTCCTCGCTGGAGCATCAAGCCCCGATCCGGGAGCCGATCTCTCGGTGCGCAGTGGCCTGTCCGGAACCGTCCTCGCCTTGTGCGACCTTGCCGGCGACCGGGATGGCGTGGCCCGCAGCTTGCTCGACCGGTGTGCGGCGTCGCTCGCAGCCCGCATCACGGGGGCTGCGGACATCGTCAGCCCGCAGTCGGAGACGGGCAACGCGATCGGGTTGTTCGATGGATGGGTCGGAGTCGGGTTGGCCTGTCGTCGGTTGGCGGAAGTGACGGGAGATGACTCCTGGGAACACCTGATGGATATCTGCTTCCACCGCGAACTCGCCCAGCTCACCACGGCGGATAGCGGGGCCCTTCGCGTTGACTACTCCCGTGTCTCCTACGGCTACCTTTCCGAGGGCGCCGCGGGGATCGCGTTCGCCCTCGCACAATGCGCACCGGCCCGGTACCGGGATGAGATCGCACGGCTCACTCAGGCCGTGGACGGCCTCATCAGCATGAACGGCGGTCTCTTTCGGGGAACGGCGGGCGTCGCCTGTGCGCTCCTTCCCGTATCCGCTTCTGGCGGCGAGCGGGCGAGGCTGATGACATTCACCGCCGACAGCTTCCTGTTCTGCGGAGACGACCCAGAAACACGGATGGTGCTCGGCGACAACGGTCACCATCTCTCGGCAGATTTCTCCACCGGAGCCGCCGGATATGTCGGCGCGCTCCTTTCTCAGCTCGAAGAGGACCCGAACCGGTGGTTTCCGGTGACTCTTCCCACGCCCATCGACGATGACATTGAACGAGGTGAACACAATGAGCGCATTGCTTTCTTTGCAGGGCCTGTCGAACGAGTCCGAGCCTGAGGCCGGTCTCTTCGGATCCGGCATCAGCATCTGGTGTGACGGCAACAACAGCGGTATCAGCATCTCCTGCGGACCGAACTGATACACGGACGTGTGGGACGCGCATTGATGCGCGTCCCACACGCTTCATCACTGAAAGGGTGAACAATGCTTGCGGCGACTGGACTGGGCCACACGTTCTCGAACGGACGGGTGGAAACGCGTGCTCTCGACGACGTCAGCTGCACGTTCGAACCGGGGTCGTTCACGGCCATCATGGGACCGTCCGGATCAGGAAAGTCGACCCTGCTGTACTGTCTCGCCGGCCTCATCCGCGCGTCCACCGGATCCGTGACGTTCGACGGAACCGAGCTGACCACTGCGAAGCAACGTCAGCTCGACCTTCTGCGACGCGATCAGTTCGGGTTCATCTTCCAAAGCTTCAACCTCATCGAGGCTCTCACCGCACTGCAGAACGTCACGCTGCCATCCCTGTTCGGGGGAGCCGTGATCAGCCGAGACCAAGCGGAGGCAGCTCTCGCAAGCGTCGGCCTCGCCGGGAAGCTCAACTCGTACCCGGCAGAACTCTCCGGGGGGCAGCAGCAACGAGTGGCAATAGCGCGTGCCCTCGCCCAGACTCGACGGGTCATCTTCGCCGACGAGCCCACCGGAGCCCTCGACCGCAAGAGCGGGTTCCTCGTGATGGATCAGCTTAGGCAGTTCCGTGAGGTCGGCACCGCCGTCGTGATGGTCACCCATGATCCGAAGATTGCCGCATACGCCGACAGCGTCTTGTTCCTCGTTGATGGACGCCTCGTCGACGTCATGGAGGCGCCGAGCGCGGAGGCTGTCAGCTCACGGATGACAGGTCTGGAAAGCGCCGCCCGATGAGCGCGGCTCAGCAGCTGCCCATTTCCGTCGCGTTCGTTCGGCGGCATCGCTCGGCGTACCTAGGTGTTGCCGCCCTCTTGAGCATCGCTACGGTCGTCGCCACAGCGGAGATGGTCCTGTTCACCGGACTGGCGAGCGGACAGGCGCTGCGGGTCGGCGCATTGTCCGAGTTCGATGCGCGCGTCGTACGCGCCGCGGTGAAGGCGTCGCAGGGCATCTTGCAAGTCATGTGCTTCACCACCGTGGTGATTGCACTCGTCCTGGTCTACCTGGGCTTTCGGAACATGCTCGCCCTGCGCCGGCGGGAGCTCGGTCAGCTCCGCCTCGCAGGAGCCAGCGTTCTTCGCGTCCGCGTCATGGTCACCGGCGAGGCGCTCGTGTTTGCGGCGATGGTCGCCGTGCCGAGCGTCGTCATCGGAGGCGTCCTCGCCCATCCGTTTTACCTGCTCCTCCAGAATGTGGGCGTGTTCGGCAAGTCGTTGCGGGTGGACTTCGGGTTCCCCATCCTGACATTGATCGCGGTCGCGACCGGGATGATCCTCTGCTCCATGGTTGCCGCCTGGCTGAGTCTGCGTTCAAAGCAGACGAACGACGTCCTCGCTTCCCTTACCGCATCCGCGACCGGTACGCCCGCGAAGCGGATGAGCGTCGTCCGAGTCATCGTCGCGGGTGGGTCCGTCATCGGACTCGCCACCTTCCTCATCTTCATGCCGGACACCGGCAGCGAGAACCCCATCGCGTCCATCATCGTGCCGCTGCTCATCGTCTTCCCACTCGGAGCGCTCGCGCCGATCCTCGTTCCCGTCGTCGCCCGCGCCTGGGGATGGGTTCTCCGGCCGCTCATCGGAGGCTCCGGAGTCCTCGTCGCACAGCGCGCCTGGCGGGATTCGCAACGATTCGCTTCCAACGTCCTGCCGCTGCTCGTCCTCATGGCGGTGATGGGCGGTTTCGCCATTGGGGCTGGGCCTGATCAGGCCACAATGCAAGCCAGCTTTGAGACGCAGCTCGACGCTGACCTCATCGCCGAACCTGCCACCGTCCAGGAAGCCGACAGCATCGTCGCGCGGATCGTCGACGAGCAGGGTGTCGACGCGGCGATGCGCTCCGCGTCGACGACGCGGCTCATCGAGAAGGGACGTGCTGACGGCACTTTCCTCACCGTATTCAATTTCGTCGACCTCGACTCGTACCGGAGCATTTTCGATACTGGAGCGAAGTCCGGCGACTTCGACAGCGCCGGACACGGGGCCGTCGTCTCCACCCGGGAAGGTGACGAGGTCGGCGACACCGTCACGGTGGAAGCCCCGAACGGGAACACGACGACGCTCACGATCGCCGCCGTCGTCACATCCCGGCTCTACACAGGGCTGCTCATCGATTGGGAGATGCTGAGCACACTTGACCCGGAGGTATGGGACATCCGCGTGTTCGTGAAAGCGGACAAGCACGCTGTGGCGAGCATCGCCGCTTCCGTCGACGACCACGCCCCAACGATGTCGAAGAAGGAGTTCATCGACTCCCGAATCGCCCTTCGTAAGAGCAACGCCGCCACCGGCAACATCGCCTTGTTCGGCACCATCTACGGCCTCACCATCGTCGCCATGATCCAGGGGCTCGCCGCGTCCGTCTTGAATCGGCGAGACGAGTTCCGTTTGCTGAACCTGCTCGGCATCTCTCGTCTGCGCACGGTCGGTACGTTGCTGTCCGAGGCTCTCGTCCTCATCGTCTCCAGCGGCGTGCTGCTTGCCGGTGCATTCGCATTCATCGCGTGGCGTTACCTCGCCCAAGACCCGGAACAGATGGCGACCGCGTTCGGCGCCATCCCGTGGGGCGACATCGCGCTCACGTTCGTGGGAGTGACATGCCTGTTCACCCTCACAGTGCTCGTCGCAGGAATCATCGCGACTCGGAGGGCCAAAAGATGATCCGAAGCGCCACACTCCGGGAGTTCATCCGACGCCACCGCTGGCGACTCGGCGCGCTGGTCGTGTTGTCGCTTCTTGGCGCGGGCTTGGGACTTGCCCAGCCTCTCCTTCTGCAGCAGATGTTCGACGGCCTCACCTCCGGCTCCGTCTCGGTGCCAGCGGTGCTGATCCTGACGGCGGTGGTGATCACCCAGGCGCTCCTTGCCGGCGTGGAGTCCTACGCTCTGGCGCGCACCGCGCATGATCTCGTACTCCAGTTGCGCACTCGTGTGGCGGGACGCATCCTCTCACTGCCGATGGTGCACCTGCAGCGTGTGCCGCAGGGAGAGTTCCTCTCCCGCATGGTCTCTGACACGGCTGCATCATCGACCGTCCTCACTACAGGCGTTTTCAAACTGCTGGCTGCGGTCGTCACCTTCGTCGTCGCCGCGACCCTCATGGCAACCATTGACCCGGTGCTGTTCGTGCTTTCGCTGGCGATCACCGTCTTTGCCACCGTGCTCTCCACCGTCATGGGGCGACTGGTGCGCGCGGCATCTGCGCAGACACAGGCCGCCACGGCAACACTTTCCGGCAGTTTTGAACGCACGTTGACCGCGTTACCGCTGATCCGCGCCTACAGCGTCAGCCAACAGCAGCTCGCCCTTGTCGTTGCTGATGCCGGTGACGTGAGGAACAACGCTGTTCGGCTGGCGCGGCTGGGTGCGTACATGCAACCGGTGATGACCCTGGCCGCTCAAGCTCTCCTCATCGTCACTCTCGCAGTAGGAGGCATCCGCGTCGCTGACGGCACCTTGTCGCTGGGTGAGCTCATAGCGTTCCTGATGTACCTGATGATGATGGTCGGGCCTGTATCGCAGGTGGGTTCGACGTTCGTCAGCATTCAGACGGGTCTCGCCGCCGTCGACCGCGTCGAGGAGATCGCCTCGGCGGCCGCGGAGGGAGAAAACCGGGCGGAACCCCTGCGGGGGAGCGTGGACGCGGGGGAGCGGTTGCTCGCGTTGGACCATGTGACTTTCGAGTACCCGCACACGTCCGTCGGAGATGTGACCGGCATCGGCCCGCTCAACCTCACCATTCGCCGGGGTGAACACGTCGCACTCGTCGGGCCGTCCGGGTCAGGGAAGTCCACGATCTTTGCGCTCCTTGAACGGTTCTATGAGCCGAGCAGCGGAAGCGTGCGGCTGCACGGTGTCGCAGCGCGGGACATTTCATTGACCGACTACCGTGACCGCTTGGCATGGGTGCCGCAGAACTCACCACCGCTAGGCGGCACTGTGCGTGAGAATCTGGATATCGAGCAGCGCGGACTGCCGGACGATGTGCTTCGCCAAGCGCTGCAGGACGTTGGCTTGTTCGTCGACCGCGATGCAGACGTGCTCGACCGTCAGCTAACAGCGTCCGGGAACAATCTGTCCGGCGGTGAGCGGCAACGGCTGGGGGTTGCGCGAGCTCTCCTCTCCGGCCGCAGTGTCTTGCTGCTGGATGAACCGACATCGAGCTTGGACGTCATCTCCGCGGAACGACTGTCTTCACTGGTTCGTGATCGTGCACGCGAGAAGACTGTCGTAATGGCGTCCCACCGACTCGCCGAAGTGCGCCACTTCGACAAGATTGTGGTCATCGATCGTGGCAGCATCGTGGACGCTGGAACACACGACGAGCTGATGGACAGGAATGATCTGTACCGCGACCTCGCCGCGCAGCAGAACGTTCGTGCCTGACTACGACTTCCTCACCAGTCGCTGCGGTCGCGGGCGGCCTCCAGGTCGCGGAGGGCGCGTACGTCGTCGCGGGTCGCGATGCCGCCGCGCTGCAGGATCGCGCGGGGGAGCCAGATCGGCAATCCGATCCGCACGCGGCGTGTGGACGTGGGCTGGGGGACGGAGCGAGCGCCGGCGTGCGCGCGGTTCAGGCTCCGGAAGGACGTGTGCGAAGCTGTGGTCTCAGTCATGGCTCTAAAGGTACGAGCGTGCATTTCCTGCCACCAGGTGGCGGAAAGACTTTCGTCATAAAGATCCAGCCACTACGCTGGTCGCATGCTGCACAGCATCACGCTTCCTGTCATCGACGGTCTCGCCGCCTTCGAGTTCGGCCTCCTGAGCGAGGTGTTCGGCCTGGATCGGAGCGTCTACTCCGACGTCCCCGCGTTCGACTTCCGCGTCTGCGGTCTCGAGGCAGATCGCCCGGTCACCACGCAGGTGGGCGCCCAGGTCATTCCCGCCTACGGCCTGGAGGCGATGGAGCACGCCGACGTCATCGCGGTCCCCGCCGCGCAGGTCCGGCCCGCCGAGGAGTACCCGGAAGAACTGCTCGAGGCCCTCCGCCGCGCGGCGGATCGGGGCGCGATCCTGCTCAGCGCCTGCTCGGGCGCTTTCATGCTCGGAGCCGCCGGCTTGCTCGACGGGCGCCCGTGCACGACGCACTGGCGGTACGCCGAGGAGCTTCAGCGCCGGTATCCGACCGCGCGGGTGGATCCTGACGTGCTGTTCGTCGACGACGGCGACCTCGTCACCAGCGCCGGCACCGCCGCCGGCATCGACGCGAGCCTGCACCTCGTGCGCCGGGAGCTCGGCAGCGCGATCGCGAACGTCATCGCGCGGAACATGGTGGTGCCCCCGCAGCGGGACGGCGGGCAGCGGCAGTACATCGAGCGGCCGGTGCCCCAGGTGTCCTCGGACGCTCTGGGCGACGTTCTCGCCTACATGGAGGACCGGCTCGCGGAGGCGCACTCCGTGGCCGCGCTCGCCCAGCGTGCGCACATGTCGAGCCGGACCTTCGCGCGCCGCTTCGTGGCGGAGACGGGCGTGACGCCGATGCAGTGGCTGGCCTCGCAGCGGGTGCTGCAGGCGCGCCTGGCGCTCGAGACCACGGACGCGTCGATCGAGGAGATCGCCGCGTCGTGCGGCTTCGGCAGCGCCACGCTCTTCCGCCATCACTTCACCCGCGAGGTGGGCATCGCGCCGAGCGCCTACCGCCGGTCGTACGCCTGCGAGGTCGCGGAGATGCTCGAGACCATCGCGGCGACGCCCGAACGCGACCTCGTCGCGGCGCACTAGGGAACAGGCGCCGCATTCCGGGCGTTGCACAGCCCGTGGACATCCTCGACAGCATCGTGATCGGCGCAGGGCAAGCGGGCCTGTCGAGCTCGTACCATCTGCGCCGGCTCGGTATCCCGCACCTCGTGCTCGACGCGGACGACGCGCCGGGAGGCGCCTGGCAGCACCGCTGGGACGCGCTCACCATGCAGGACGTGCACGGCGTCGCGGAGCTGCCGGGAGCCGTCCCGCCCCCGCGCACCACGGCGCACGCCAACCGCGCGGTGCCCTCGTACTTCGCGGAGTACGAGCGCGAGCACGAGCTGCCCGTGCTCCGGCCGGTGCACGTGGACCGCGTGACCGACGAGGACGGCGTCCTCCTGGTGCACGCGACCGAGGGCGAGTGGCGGACGCGCACGCTCGTGAACGCGACCGGGACCTGGACGCAGCCGTTCGTCCCGCACTACCCGGGCATGGAGACGTTCCTGGGCGAGCAGTTCCACACTGTCGACTATCCGGGCCCGGAGCACTTCCGCGGCAAGCGGGTGCTCGTCGTCGGCGGCGGAGCGTCCGCGGTGCAGTTCCTGGGTGCGCTCGCGCCGATCGCCGACGTCGTCTGGGCGACACGCCGGCCGCCGGTCTGGCGGACCGACGACTTCACGCCTGAGGCGGGGGCGGCCGCGGTCGCCCTCGTGGAGCAGCGGGTCGCGCAGGGGCTGGCTCCGCAGAGCGTGGTGAGCGTGACCGGCCTGATGCTGAGGCCGCAGGAGCAGGAGGCGGCGCGCCTCGGAGTCTACGACGCGCGGCGGCCGATGTTCGCGCGCATCGAACCGGACGGCGTGCGCTGGGCGGACGGCTCCTTCGAACGGGTGGACGCGATCCTGTGGGCCACGGGTTTCCGGCCCGCGATCGGCCATCTGGCCCCGCTGCACCTGCGCAGCGAGCTCGGCGGGATCCAGCTCGACCACGGGGGTCGAGGGACGACCGCCGTCAAGGATCCGCGGATCCAGCTGGTGGGCTACGGGCCCTCGGCCAGCACGATCGGTGCGAACCGTGCCGGACGCACGGCGGCCCGGGGCGTGCGTCAGTTCCTCACGCGCTCGCGGGTCGCGGCCGACGTCCGGTAGCGGATCCCGGTCGCTCAGCGGATGATGCGGATCGAGCCCGTCGCGGTCGACGGCGACACGGGGCGCGTGACGCGCAGCAGATCCGCGAGGAGGGCACCCACCTTCGTGCCGATGCACAGGCTGATGAAGATCATCGGCGCGGCGGCGAGAGCGGCGGCGTCGAAGGAGGCGAGCGCGACCAGTCCCACGGTCCCCGGCACGAGCAGCAGGAACGCGGGCTGGAACGACACGGTCGCGGGGACGGCCAGCGTCACCCTCTCCAGCACGCGGGCGGCGAAGAAGAGCAGGCCGGCGGTGATGCCGGTGGCGACGGTGCTGCCCGTGAAGGGGCTGAGCAGCATCAGCGCCGCATAGGTGCAGATCATCACGATCACGGTCGCGATGGTGAGCCGGAAGCCGGATCCGAAGCTCAGGCCGATCCCGATCGCGAGCACCACGACCCCGATCCAGCTCCCGGCCAGAGGGGGTACGGCCTCCCATCCGCCGTGGCCGGTGACGAGCGACGTCTCGCCCACCAGCGCCGCAGAATGCGGATCGACGCGGAGCCCGGTCGCGGCGGCGCCGGTGAAGATCCCCGCCGCCATGAACGTGAGCATGATCAGCCCGTAGACGAGCCGCGAGGCGCCGGTGACGATGTCGGCGGCGGTGAGCTCCAGCAGCGCGTTCGTGATGAGCGCCCCGGGGACCAGCAGCGCCACGGGAGCGCAGACGGCGAAGAGGGGCACCGCGCCGAAGTCGAGCCGGTCGGCGACCACTCCGACGACGAGCGTCGAGATCAGCGATGCCACGAACGGGATCACGGCGGCGGCGGCGCGGATGCGCTCGGTGATGAGGACGATCGACGCCACGAGCGCGCCCACGAGCAGCGCCAGCACGACCGCCCACCACGGACAGCGGAACAGCACCGCGAGCCCCGCGGACAGGAGCGCCCCGCCGAGAGCCGTCTGCAGCACCGGATGACGGCGCTCGAGGCCGCGGATGTGGGCGATGTGTGCCGGGACCTGATCCAGAGTGACCCGGCCCGCTTCGAGCCGGCGCGCGAGCAGCGATGCGTGCGCGGTCTGCCGGAACGTCAGACCCGGTCCGCCGCCGGCGGCGATGGTGGTCGCCCGCGGAACTCCGGGGCGGCTCACGAACACGTGCTCGGGGAGCACCGCGAAGGCCAGCTCGGTGTCGGGGGTGACGGCGTCGCGGGCGCGCTCCAGCGTGCCGCGCACGTCGGTGACGGAGACGCCGGAGTCGAGCAGCAGCGCTCCGAGATCGCCGAGCGCGACATCCGCGGAGACGGGTTCGGTAGGGGACATCACAGAGAATCGTAGAACCTGTCGGCTTCCGCCCGCGCGGCGGCCGTCGCGCGGGCGTGCCGCCCCCTCCAGACCGTACGGCTCCCGCCCGATGGCGTGCCGACGAGCCGCATAGGCTGGAAGGCATGCAGGGGCGATCGGACATGGCCGGCGAGCCCAGGCGCGGTCGCCGCATCGTCGCGGCAGGGGCCATCGTCGGGGCTCTGCTCCTCGTCGCGTCGTGCGCCTCTCCGGGGAGCGCGCCCGGGAGTGCGAGCCCATCGGCGCAGCGCACGGCATCGCCCACCCCGGCCGCGACGGCCGTCCCGTCCGTCGACGAGCGGGCCCGGCGGATCGTGGACCGCATGGACGTCGCCCAGCAGGCGGCGGCCGTGGTGATGGGCAACACGGCGGGCACCGACCCCGCGACGCTGCACGCCCTGATGACGGGAGGGTTCGGCGGCTTCATCCTGATGGGAGGCAACGTTCCTCCCACCCCGAACGGGCTCCGCGCCGTGACCTCCGCGCTCACCGTCGATCCGCAGCTGCCTCCGCTGATCGCGACCGACGAGGAGGGCGGGGACGTGGTGCGGCTGCCCTGGGACACCGAGCCCGGGGCCGACGTGCTGAAGTCGGAGCCGGCGAGTGCGGCGGGCACCGCGTTCGCGGCACGCGGGACGCTGCTCGCCCAGGCGGGCGTCTCGGTGAACTTCGGCGTGGTCGCCGATGTGGCGGAGGGGCCGGACTCCTTCATGTACGACCGCTCCTTCGGGACGGATCCGGCCTCGGCGGCGGAGCGCGTCGACGCGGCCGTGCGAGGAGAGGCGCCCTCGGTGCTCAGCACGCTCAAGCACTTCCCGGGCCACGGTGCGGTGGAGGGCGACTCGCACCACGCGGTCCCCGCCACCGGGATGGATCTCGAGACCTGGCGCGCACAGGTCGCGCCGCCGTTCCTCGCCGGGATCAGGGCCGGGGCGCCCCTGGTCATGATGGGGCATCTCGCCTACACCGCCGTCGACGCGCAGCCGGCCTCGCTCTCGCCCCGTTGGCACCGGATCCTGCGCGACGACCTGGGCTTCCACGGAGTGATCGTGACCGACGACCTCGACATGCTGGTCGACTCGGGGGATCCCGCGTATGCCGATGAGGTGGCCGACGCGGTCCGCTCGATCGCGGCCGGCAGCGATCTCGTGCTCGCCCTCGACGGTGCCGGACCCGACACGGCACGGCGGATCGCCGACGGTGTGACGGCCGCCGTGCACGGCGGCGGGCTGCCGAAGGAGCGGCTCGCCGAGGCGGCGTCGCACACGGTCGCCCTTCGCCTGCAGATCGCGGATCAGCACCCGCGCTGAGCGTCCTTCGGCGCGCCGGCGGCTCGCTCAGGACGCGGGGAGCGGAGCGGGGCCCCAGGCGTCGAGGATCCGCATCCGCAGGTCGTTGCCCCGCTCGGCGAATCCCCGCTGACGGCGCACGTACTCGGCCTTGCCCTCCGCCGTCTCGATGCGCACCGGTTCGACTCCCCAGTCCGAGAGGTCGTAGGGTGCCGCCTCCATGTCCAGGATCCGGATGTCCCGGGCCAGCTCGAACGCGTCCAGCAGCAGCTCGCCCGGCACGAGCGGGCCGAGCTTCATGGCCCACTTGTACACGTCCATCCCGGCGTGCAAACACCCCGGCTGCTCCAGGTGCGGCTGGCTCTCACGGGTCGGGGCGAGGCGGTTGCGCGGCACCGCCTCGGGCGTGAAGAAGCGGTACGCGTCGATGTGCGTGCAGCGCAACTCGCCCTGCTCGACCACGGCGTCGGTTCCGGCCTGCCCGAGGCGCAGCGGGACCTCGTGGCGGTGCTCCGGCGTGCGATAGACCATTGCCCACTCGTGCAGGCCGAAGCAGCCGAACTGGCCGGGGCGCGCCGCGGTGCGCGCCAGCATCAGGCGCACGAGGCGCGCGAGCTCCGGCTTCTCCGCCGCGTACGCCGCGGCGTCGGGCGCGAGCGCCTCGGATCCCGGGGCGGGGGAGTACCAGCGCCATGCGGCCCGCTCCGGCGCGTCCTCGAGCGTCACGCCCGCTCCCGGGTGCCACCGGCGCAGCTGACCCGGCTTGTAGCCGTAATAGGTGAAGAGGAAGTCGTGCACCGGGTGCTTCTCCCGCCGCGCCTGCCGTGCGCGATGCTCGGCGGTCAACGCGTCGGCGCGCGCGGCATGGGCCTCCGCGCGCTCGGTCCAGGCCGCGCGGTCGAGACGGCCGCGCGGACCCGGTGCGCCGGAATCCGGCATGACCGGCATCCCGGCGACGGAGGTCATGGCTCGGTGCGCACGACGCCGGCGTCGATGAGCTCGTCGAGGATCCCGGCCCCGTCCTCGGCGCTCACCCACGGGGCGAGATCGTCGGGCTCGGCCTGCTCTCCGTCGGCGCGCGCGGCGGCGCGTCGCCCCGCCAGCACTCCTTCGGCGGGAAGCAGGCGGCGGATCGCGACGGCTGCGACGCTGTCCGGGTGCTCGATGAGGAACTGGCCGTAGATCGCCTCGTCGTGCTGGCCGTCGTCGCCGATCAGGAGCCAGCGCACGTGCGGGAACTCCTCGGCGAGGCGGCCGAGGTTCTGCAGCTTGTGCTCGCGGCCGCTGCGGAACCACCGCTCGTGGGTGGGGCCCCAGTCGGTGAGCAGCATGGATCCGGCCGGGAACAGATGCCGGGAGAGGAACCGGTTCAGCGTCGGCGCCACGTTCCACGCGCCCGTGGAGAGGTAGATCATGGGCGAGCCGGGGTTGTCCCGCATCAGCCGCTCCAGGAGCACGGCCATGCCCGGAACCGGGGTGCGGGCGTGCTCGTCGACGACGAACGAGTTCCACGCGGCGATCAGCGGACGCGGCAGAGCGGTCACCATGACGGTGTCGTCGACGTCGGAGACGACGCCGAAGCGCACGTCTTCGGCGACGATGAACACGCGGGCGGGGATCGGATCCTGCCCTTCGACCGACATCGTCACCTCCTGCCATCCCGACGGGAGGTCGGCGTCGATGCGGCAGTCGACCACGCCTCCGCGGTCGGCGGCGACCTCGTGCGCGCGCCCGGCGACCGTGATCGTGACGGTCGCGAAGCTCACCGGGATCCCGACGAAGCTGCGCCAGCCGCGCACGCTCGCATCCCTGCCGCCGCGGCGGGTCTTCGGCAGGATCAGCACGCGTCCGACGACGCGGACCCAGCCCGGGCCGCCGTACCCGGGGAACGGCACGATCGTCGCGGTGCGACCGCGCTTGCGGGCACGCCGTTCGCGCCACGCGTGGAAACGGTGCTCCAGGCGGGCGAACCAGTGGATCCGCTCCGGTCGGGATGAGGAGGAGGGCATAGCGGCTCTAGTCTTTCATGCCCGCCCCGTTCTTTCCTTCCCCGCGGGGGATGGTGGGGGTGGTCGGGTGAGAAGCCCTGCCCGGCACGGCCTGGGATAATCTGGAGGTCGCCCTGTTCGGGGCGCTCTTCTCCGTGCCGTAAAGAATGGTCGTCGTGTTGTCTGAGAACCCGTCCCACACCGCCTCCCCGTCGAATGACGACTCGCTGTCGGTGCGCGAGCTCCAGGACAAGTGGCAGGCGTACTGGGCGCAGAACCAGACGTTCCGCGCCGGCGGCGCCGAGGACGTCCGCCCGCGCAAGTACGTGCTCGCGATGTTCCCGTACCCCTCGGGCGACCTCCACATGGGGCATGCCGAGAACTATCTGTATTCGGACATCGTCGCGCGGTTCTGGCGGCACCGCGGGCACAACGTGCTGAACCCGATCGGCTGGGACTCGTTCGGCCTGCCCGCCGAGAACGCGGCCATCCGCCGCGGCGCGGACCCGCGCGAGTGGACGTATCAGAACATCGCCCAGCAGAAGGCGAGCTTCCAGACGTACGGCGTCTCGTTCGACTGGAGCCGGGAGCTGCACACGTCCGATGAGGAGTACTACCGCTGGAACCAGTGGCTGTTCCTGAAGCTGTACGAGCGCGGTCTGGCGTACCGCAAGAAGAGCCCGGTCAACTGGTGCCCCAACGACCAGACGGTGCTGGCGAACGAGCAGGTCGTCGACGGACGCTGTGAGCGCTGCGGCGCCGAGGTCGTGAAGAAGAACCTCACGCAGTGGTACTTCCGGATCACCGACTACGCCGACCGGCTGCTGGACGACCTGAACCAGCTCGAGGGCTTCTGGCCGCACAAGGTGCTGCAGATGCAGCGCAACTGGATCGGCCGCTCGGTCGGCGCCGACGTCGACTTCGAGATCGAGGGACGCGAGGGCGTGGTCACGGTCTTCTCCACGCGTCCCGACACGCTGCACGGCGCGACCTTCATGGTCGTCGCCCCGGACTCCGACCTGGCGGCGGAGCTCGCCGCGGGGGCGGATGAGGATGTCCGCAAGCGCTTCGCGGACTATCTGACCCAGGTGCAGAAGACCAGCGAGATCGACCGGCAGTCCGCCGACCGTCCGAAGACCGGCGTGTTCCTGGACCGCTACGCGATCAACCCGGTCAACGGCGAGCGCCTGCCCATCTGGGCGGCCGACTACGTGCTCGCCGACTACGGGCACGGGGCGGTCATGGCCGTGCCCGCGCACGACCAGCGCGACCTCGACTTCGCGCGCGCCTTCGACCTGCCCGTGAAGGTGGTCGTGGACACCACGGCCCCGATCACCGGCGCGCTGCCCGTCATCGAGGTGGACGAGGACGGCGTTCCGATCGAGCCGCTGGAGTCGCTCGACGATCAGCACCCTGGCAAGACCGGTGTCGCCCTCACCGGCGACGGGCGCATGATCAACTCCGGCGAGCTGAACGGCCTGTCCAAGCGCAACGCGATCGCCCGTGCGATCGAGCAGCTGGAGGCGGCGGGCACCGGGCGTGCAGCCAAGAACTACCGCCTGCGCGACTGGCTGATCTCGCGTCAGCGCTTCTGGGGCACCCCGATCCCGATGCTGCACACGCAGGACGGCGAGATCGTGCCGGTGCCGGAGGCCCAGCTGCCCGTGCGCCTGCCCAGCGTCGAGGGCCTGGATCTCTCCCCGAAGGGATCGAGCCCGCTGGGCGCCGCGGAGTCGTGGGTGCGCACGGTCGACCCGACCACCGGGGAGCCGGCGCTGCGCGACCCGGACACCATGGACACGTTCGTGGACAGCTCCTGGTACTTCCTGCGCTTCCTGTCGCCGAACAGCGACACCGTCGCGTTCGACGTCGACGAGGCGCGGCGCTGGGCGCCGATCGACTCCTACATCGGCGGCGTCGAGCACGCGATCCTGCACCTGCTGTACGCCCGGTTCATCACCAAGGTGCTGTTCGACATGGGGCTGATCGACTTCACGGAGCCGTTCTCCAGCCTGATCAACCAGGGCATGGTGATCCTGGACGGCGCCAAGATGTCCAAGAGCAAGGGCAACCTGGTGCTGTTCCAGGAGGAGCTGGATGCCTACGGCGCCGATGCCCTGCGCGTCGCCCTGGCGTTCGCGGGTCCTGTGGAGGACGACAAGGACTGGAAGGACGTCTCCACCACCGGTGCGCAGAAGTTCCTGGCCCGCGCGCTGCGCGTCGCGCACGACGTGGCGAGCCCGGTCGACGTCGTCTTCGCCGGCGGTGACGCGGCCCTCCGCCGCGTCACCCACCACCTGCTGGCGGATGCCCCGGCGCTGGTCGAGCAGACGAAGTTCAACGTGCTCGTCGCGCGTCTGATGGAGCTGGTGAACGCGATCCGCAAGACGATCGACACCGGTGCCGGGGCCGCCGATCCCGCCGTGCGGGAGGCCGCGGAGACCCTGGCCGTGATGCTCGACCTGGTCGCCCCGCACACGGCGGAGGAGATCTGGGAGATCCTCGGCCACCAGCCGTCCGTCGGCCTGGTGACCTGGCGTCAGGCGGATCCGCTCCTGCTCGTCGAGGACACGGCCACCTGCGCCGTGCAGGTCAACGGCAAGGTGCGCGCCACGCTGGACGTCCCCGCCAAGATCGGCGAAGCCGACCTGGAGGCGCTCGCCCGTGCCGACGAGAAGGTGCAGCGCGCCCTCGACGGCAAGGAGATCGTGCGGGTGATCGTCCGCGCCCCGAAGATCGTGAACTTCGCCGTCAAGGGCTGAGTCCGTGCGCTCCGGGGGGAAAGGAGCGCGCGCCCTCCGGGTGATGAGGCGCGTGCTCGGCACGGCGGTGGTGATCGCGGCGCTGGCCGGCGCCGGTCTGCTGCTGGCGTGGCAGCTGCCGCGCCCGGTGAGCGACACCAGTGCGATCGGCGTGCTCTGGCACCGGCACAGCGATGAGCTGGGCGCCGCGTGGAACCGTGAGACATGCAGCGGCGGGGTGTGCTCGCAGGACTATCGCCGAGGGTCGATCTACGCGGGCCCGAGCGGGTTCGCGCACATCGTGCGCGGTGATGCCGTGGGCGAAGCCTTCGACGAGCTCGGCGGGGTCGCGTCCCTGGGCCTGCCGATCGCGGACGAGAGCGGTTCCGCCGACCGGCCGTGGCAGGCCTTCCAGCGGGCCGGGATCTTCGCGGACGGCGAGGAGACGACCCTTGTGCGCGGCGCGGTCTGGCGGTCGTGGCTGCGGTACTCCGAGGAGCGCGGGGGGCTCGGCTTCCCCACGACGACGGAGCACGCGGATCGGCGCGGCGCCCGGGTGCAGGAGTTCGTGAACGGCGTCGTCTACGTCAGGGACGGGCGAGCCGTGCTGACGGTCTCCGACATCGCCGACGCCCATCGCCGTGCCGGCTCGGCCTCCGGCCCGCTCGGCTATCCGAAGAGCACCCAGCGCGCGTCGGGTGACCGGCTCGTGCAGGAGTTCGACGGCGGCGAGGTGTGGTGGTCGTCGGGCACGGGAGCGCACTCGGTCCAGACGCCGTTCCTGGCGTCGTACCGTGAGCGCGGAGGAGCCGATGGGGCTCTCGGCCTTCCGACGGCCGAGGCGTCGCGCTTCGAGGGCGGCTCGATGCAGTCCTTCCAGGGCGGCGTGCTGTACCGATCGGACAGCGACGGGACGATCCGCGCGACCACGGCGGGGGACATCCAGAACCGCTACGAGGAGCTCGGCGGCCCCGAGGGCGAACTGGGTCCTCCCACGGGCGACAAGGTCGACGTGCCCGGCGGCCGCTATCAGAGCTTCACCGGCGGCGTGCTGCTGTGGCACGAGGGCTCAGGGGTGTTCCGGCTGGATGCGGCGAACTTCGCGGTCTGGACGGCGGATCCGGCGAGGTTCGGCTGGCCGACGAAGGACTCCTGGAGCGACGACCGCGGATCGCACCAGGACTGGCAGAAGGGGCAGACCGTGCTGCGCGCGGGGCGACTGCTCACGATTCCCTCGACTCCGGTCGACGCATCCACGGCGGTGCTGCTGTGCGACTCCCAGTGCGGAGGGAATTCCTGGATCGAGCAGGGAGCGCAGGGAGCCGGGTTCTCCCACATCGTGAAGCTCGGCTTCGGCGGATCCGGCTACCTGGCGCCGATCAGCGGGCTCGGCGCGGGATTCACCGAGAGCGTGTCCAGCAACCGTCTCCTGCTCCCCGAGGGGGATCCTGGTGTCGTGATCGTGACACTGGGAGGCAACGACGCCGCGCAGAAGCGCCCCTCCACCGAGGTGGCGGCGGCTGAGGATCAGCTCATCGGCATGCTGCGCGAGGCCTATCCGAACGCCGCGATCGTGGTCAACGGCGTGATGAGCCGCAGCGACGCGGCCCATGCGGCGCGGCGGGCGATGGACGCGGCGGTGACGGAGGAGGCCCGGCGGATCGGCGTCCACGCCGTGTCGGTCGCGGGGTGGGTGAGCGACTACGCGGCGCCGCAGGCCGACAACGTGCATCTCACGCAGGCAGGGCACGACAGGATCGGCCCGCACTACGCCGACGCGCTGCGCGCCGCGCTGGGGCGCTGAGGGGGCGGCTTCGCGGGGGATCCCGGATCCGCTCAGAGGCGCTCGAGCGGGTTGGCCGCGAGCTTGCCGATCAGACCGCCGTCGATGAGGCGTCGCGCGTGGCTGTGCGGCTTGCGCTCCGACTGCGTGCGCACCGACCCGCCGAACTCGTCGGCCAGATCGAGCCGGGGGTAGGCGGCGAGCACCTCGCGGCGGAACTCCACGGGGATCTCCTCGTCGCGCCGTCCGGACACGTCGAGTCCGGTGGCAGTCTCCAGCAGGTAGCCCTCCACATCGAGATCGGGGTCGACCGAGGGCCAGTTGTGGCGCACGATGACCTCGTTGACGCGCCGCCGCCGCGTGGCCGGCCAGCCGGCGCCGGCGGCCAGCGCCTCCCCGACGAAGCCGCCCGCCTCCTCGTAGCCGAGCACGTGGTTGTCGTACTCGGGGGCGAGGCCGATGTCGTGCAGCAGCGCGGCCGTGTAGAGCAACTCGTGGTCGATGCCGGTGCGTCCCTCGACGAGCGCGAAGGCCTCGGCCCAGAGCCAGCTGCGGTGCACGTGGTTCGACAGCGCGGAGGAGTGGAACTGCGCGACCAGCTCTCGGGCGCCGCGGGCGGCGGCGGTGTGGGGCGGGAGGAAGTCGTGCAGGCGCATGGTCGCTCCGGTCGATCGCGTGTCGGGGGACGGGTTCAGCGTATCCGGTGCGGCACGGGCGGGCGGTCGCCCCTGCGCCCTCCACACGGCAGCACTCGCCGGGGTTGCGCACGGGTTCTGCGGGCGTCCCGCGCCGGACATGTCGCGGAGCCTAACGTCACCGTGTGACAGAGATCGCGGAGTCCGAGAGCACGGAGCCCGTCGTCGTCCCGGGGAGGCGGCGGCTCCGGCTCGGGCTCGGCGCGGCGGTGGTCGTGGCGCTGGCGGCCGTGTCGGTGACCGTCGGGATCGGGTTGGTGAGCCGCTCGACCGGCCCGGCCCAGATCGCCGTCACCGCGGAGCCCAGCGCCGGGGGCCGAGGGATCTCGGCGGGGAGCGTGTATGTGCATGTGCTGGGCGACGTCGCCACGCCGGGACTCTATGTGCTCGACGACGGGGCGAGGGTGGCCGATGCCCTGGCCGCGGCGGGCGGCACGCTGCCGACCGCCGATCTGGCTGCGGTGAACCTCGCGCGGCCCCTCACCGACGGGGAGCAGATCCTGGTGCCCGCGCAGGGCGGGACGCCGGACTCCGCCGGGTCTGCCGGAAGCCCATCGACGGCCGTCCCCGCGACGACGAGTGCGCTGATCGATCTCAACACGGCCGATGCCGCAGCGCTCGAGGAGCTGCCCCGGGTGGGTCCGGCGATCGCGCAGCGCATCATCGAGTGGCGCACCGCGAACGGTCGGTTCACCAGCGTCGACGATCTGCTCGGCGTCTCCGGCATCGGCGAGAAGATGCTCGCCGGTATCCGGGATCGAGTGCGCGTATGAGCGCGACGTCGGGCGCCGTCCGCGTGCCGTCGCGGACGGGAGGGGCGCGCACGCCGCCTCGCCGGCTGCGGGATGTGCGGATGGTCCCGGTCGCCGTCACGGCCTGGCTGGCAGGGTTGCTTGTCTCGTTCCTGCCCGCGTCGGGAGGGCCGCTCGCGGGGGCGACGGCTCTCGCCGTGGTGCTGATCTTGTTCGCCCGTCGCCGACCAGGCAACGGCGCCGCGGCCCGGCTGCTCGCGCACGCCGGTCCGCTGGCCGTGGTGTGTCTCGCGGTCGCCGCTGCGATCGGCCTTTCGGCGGCGGGGGACGCTCCCGCACGCGACCGTGCCGCCGCTTTCGCCGGCCATGTGGTGGGCGCCGAGGTGAGCGTGCGCTCGCTGCCCTCGCTCGGCGCCGACGGGCGGCTCTGGGCCGACGCGGATGCGGTGCGGCTCGGCACGGGGGACGATCCGGCGCCCCTGTCGGTGCCCGTGCGCGTCGGAGTGCGGTCGGAGGAGCGCTGGAGCTCCCTCGGACCGGGAACCGTTCTGCGGTTCACGGCGCAGGTCAAGGCGGCCGACGCCGGAGAGCGCGCCGCGGTCGTGCTCTTCGCTCAGCAGCCGGTGGTGCAGGTGTCCCGCGGGGGTCCGGTCGAGACGATCGCCGGCGACGTGCGCGCCGCATTCATCGTCCGTGCCCAGCGGCTGCCGGAGCCCGGGTCGGAGCTGCTGCCGGGCCTGGCCGTCGGCGACGTCCGGTCGGTGAGCGCGGAGCTCGGCGACGCCATGAAGGCGAGCGGTCTCTCGCACCTGACGGCGGTCAGTGGCAGCAACCTGGCGCTCGTCGCGGCAGCCGCCTTCGGAGTCGTCGCGCTGTGCGGAGGGGGACGGAGGACGCGCGTCGCGGTCGCCGCACTCGCTCTGGCCGGCTTCGTCGTGCTGGTCACACCGCAGCCGAGCGTCATCCGGGCGGCGGCGATGGCGGCGGCAGCGATGACGGCGCTTCTGCTCGGCCGGCCGCGTGCGGGCCTGTCGGTGCTGCTGCTCGCCGTGACGGTGCTCCTCCTGACGGATCCCCGTCTCGCCGCGGCACCCGGCTTCGCGCTCTCCGCCGCCGCGACGGCGGGACTGATCGTGCTCGCGCCCCCGCTCTCCGACGGGCTCGCGCGATGGCTGCCCCGTCCTGTCGCGCTCGCCGTCTCGGTGCCGCTGTCGGCGCAGCTCGCCTGCGGGCCGATCATCGCCCTGTTCGCCGCGCAGCAGTCACTGGTCTCGGTCGTCGCGAACCTGCTCGCGGAGCCGGCGTCGCCGATCGCGACCGTGCTCGGTCTCCTCGCCTGCCTCACCCTGCCGATCCCGCCTCTCGCCGACCTGCTGGCGGCGACGGCGTGGCTGCCCTCGGCCTGGATCGCGCAGACCGCCGTCGCCACCGCGGGTCTTCCGATCGCGACCATCGAGGTTCCCGCAGGCATCCTCACGTCTCTCGCCGTGGCGGCGCTCAGCGCGGCGGCGTTCTGGGTGATCGCGCCGCACCGGCCGCTTCCGCACCCCTGGCGTGCGATCGTCGGGGGTGCGGTGGCGGTGCTGCTCGGCGTCTCGGCCGGATGGGGACTCGTCAGCGGACCCGTGGTGCTCCTGCAACGGCCCGCGGACTGGGGCATCGCGATGTGCGACATCGGGCAGGGCGACGCGATCCTGGTGCGCAGCGCAGGGAGCACGATGCTCATCGACACCGGGCCGGATCCGAAGCCGCTGCAGCGATGCCTCACGGATCTCGGCGTCGACAGGCTCGACGTCCTGGTGCTCACGCATTTCGATCACGATCATGCGGGCGCGTCCGACCTGCTTCGAGGACGCGCCGACGTGGTGCTGCACGGACCGGTCGACACTGCCGCGCACCAGGGGCAGCTCGATCGGCTCCGGAACGGGGGAGCGCGCCTCATCGACGCGGCGGCGGGAATGACCGGGCACCTCGGCGGCGCGGACTGGCGCGTGCTGTGGCCGCGCCGAGCCGAGAAGGTGTTCCCGCCCGGAAACGACGTCGGCGTGATCCTCGAGGTCGCCGGGGGAGGCGTGCCCCGGTCGCTCTTCCTCGCCGATCTCTCCGCCGCGTCGCAGGGCATGCTGCGCCGGATGGCGCATCCCCGCCACATGACGGTCGTGAAGGTGGCCCATCACGGCAGTGCAGATCAGGATCCGCAGCTCTACGCGGACCTGGATCCGGCGCTCGCGCTGATCTCCGTCGGGGCGGGAAACGACTACGGTCACCCGCGTGCGAGCACCCTGGAGATGCTCAGCGCCCTGCAGACGCCGGTCCTCCGCACGGATCAGCGCGGGACGATCCTGGTGGCCGAGGGCGAGGACGGCCTGCGCGTCTGGACCGCGCGCCCGGTGCCGGCGGAGACGCCGGGGCCGACCCCGGGGACGACGGCGCGAGCGCCGTGAAGGTCCGTGCCCGCCGGTACGCTGGTGGCATGCCTGCACCGCGCTCTTCCTCCGCCGCACGACGTGGAGGCAAGGGGACGAACATCCCGCAGGTGTCCTGGCGAGAGCCTCGTCCCGCCCCCATCGTGCTGGTGTCCGGCCCGGAGGAGATCTGCGCCGAACGCGCGATCGCGGGCGTGCGCGCCTACCTGCGTGCGGAGGATCCGGCGCTCGAGGTGAGCGATCTCCGCGCCGACGACTACGAGTCGGGCAGCCTGCTCGGGCTCGCCTCGCCGTCGCTGTTCGGTGAGCCGCGTCTGCTGCGCATCTCCGGCGTGGAGCGGTGCACGGATGCGTTCCTCGCCGAGGCGGTGGCCTATCTCGAGCACCCGCAGGAGGGCGCGACGGTCGTCCTGCGGCACACCGGTGCGACCGTCCGCGGCAAGAAGCTGCTGGACGCGGTCCGCGCCGGCACCGGCGGCGGGATCGAGATCGCCTGCCCCGCCATCAAGCGCGACGACGAGAAGGCGGACTTCGCTGCGGGAGAGTTCCGGGCCGCAGGGCGCCGGATCGCCCCGCAGGCGCTGCGGGCGCTCGTCTCGGCCTTCTCCGATGACGTCACCGAGCTCGCCGCGGCCTGCCAGCAGCTGATCATCGACGTGCCGGGCGACGTCACCCCCGAGATCGTCGAGCGCTACTACGGCGGGCGCGTCGAGGTCTCGGCCTTCGTGGTCGCCGACACGGCGATCGCCGGACGTCTGGGTGAGGCGCTGGTGGCGTTGCGGCACGCGCTCGCGTCCGGCGCGGATCCCGTGCCGATGGTGGCCGCCTTCGCGATGAAGCTGCGGTCGATGGCGCGCGTCGCCGGATCCCGGGAGTCCAACGCCGCCCTCGCCGCGCGCCTGGGCATGAAGGACTGGCAGGTCGACCGCGCGCGTCGGGACCTCAGCGGCTGGAACGAGCGCACGCTCGGGCTCGCCATCCAGGCCACGGCCCGCGCCGACGCCGACGTCAAAGGCGCGGCGCGCGATCCGATCTTCGCGCTCGAGCGCATGGTCACGGTGATCGCGACCCGCGCGCCCTACGGTGCCGGCGGCCGCTGAGCGACGCCGAGCGACGCCTCCGGAGCCGGACGTGCGCCGGCCTCCCGCGGGAACGACGAAGGCCCGCCCCCAGCGGGGACGGGCCTTCGGAAGAGAATCGCTCAGAGAGCGGAGACCTGCTTCGCGATCGACGACTTGCGGTTAGCCGCCTGGTTCGCGTGGATGACACCCTTGCTGACGGCCTTGTCGAGCTTCTTGGTCGCCGCCTTCAGGGCGGCCTCGGCGGCCGCCTTGTCGCCACCGGCGATCGCCTTGCGGGTGTTGCGGACGGCGGTCTTGAGCTCGCTCTTGACGGCCTTGTTGCGCTCGTGCGCCTTCTCGTTGGTCTTGTTGCGCTTGATCTGCGACTTGATGTTCGCCACGGATGGAAACCTTCGTTCGAGTGATGGATGGTTGTGCCGGCCTGGCGGTAGAGGGGCGCCTCCGGCAGCGTGCAGGGGTGGGACCTGACACGCAAGCCAATCACCGATCTTATCAGGGATCCGCGCAGGAGCCGAACCGGAACACTGCGCAGGGAAGGGCCCGGATCCGGGCGCGTCGCGCGCGGGACGTAGGGACGCGATGGTGCATGCTGGCGAAGGACCCGAAGGAGTCGTCCATGCCCGTACCCCCTGCACACGGCGCACCGCCGCTCGATCGCGCGCTGCTGCGGCGCCTGGGATTCTCCGCGGCGACCGCGGCCTTCCAGATCGAGGGGGCGAGAGCGGAGGACGGACGCTCCCGATCGATCTGGGACGACTTCGTCGACACGCCGGGGCGCGTGCGCGACGGCAGCACGGCCGATCCAGGACCCGACAGCTATCACCGCGTCGCCGAGGACGTGGCGCTGCTCGCGCACCTCGGCGTCGACCAGTACCGGTTCTCGCTCTCCTGGGTGCGCGTGCTGCCGGAGGGCCGTCCGAACCCGCAGGGGCTCGCGTACTACGACCGCCTCGTCGATCGGCTCCTCGACGCCGGCATCACGCCCACCCCCACGCTGTACCACTGGGACCTGCCCTCGCGGCTGGAGGCAGACGGCGGCTGGCTGAACCGCGCGACGGCCGAGCGGTTCGCGCAGTACGTCGAGGTCGTGGCCGACGCCCTCGGCGACCGGGTGCGGCACTGGTACACGATCAACGAGCCCGTCTCGACGACGCTGCAGGGGTATGCGATCGGCGAGCTCGCGCCGGGGCGGACCCTGCTCTTCGACGCACTGCCGACCGCCCATCACCAGCTGCTCGCGCACGGATACGCGGTGCGGATCCTTCGCGGGCATGGCGCGACCCGGATCGGCATCGTCAACAACCACACCCAGGTGCTGCCCGCCTCCCGGTCGGAGGAGGACCTCCAGGCCGCGTACCTGTACGACCTGGTGCACAACAGGATGTTCGCGGACCCTGTGCTGCTCGGGCGCTATCCCGACCTCGAGCCGTACGTCTCCGCGCTGCCCGTGCACGACGGCGACCTCGCCCTGATCAGCGCTCCCTGCGACGTCTACGGCGTCAACTACTACAACCCCACGACGGTCGCCGCGGCCGCCGGCCCCGTGCCCTTCGAGGTGGTTCCGACGCCCGGCGCACCCGTGACCGGGTTCGGTCCGCTGTGGCCGATCGTGCCGGAGGCCCTCACCGCGTTCCTCGTCGACGCGAAGGAGCGCTACGGCGAGGCGCTGCCGCCGGTGGTGATCGCCGAGAACGGGGCGTCGTTCCCCGAGCCGGACCAGGTCGACGGTCCGCTCGACGACGCCGACCGCATCGACTACCTGCGCGGGCACATCGGCGCCGTGCTCGATGCCCTGCGCGCGGGCGTGCGTGTCGACGCCTACACGGTGTGGTCGCTGCTGGACAACTTCGAATGGGCCGACGGGTACACCCAGCGATTCGGGCTCGTGCACGTCGACATGGCCACGGGACGGCGCACCCCGAAGGCCTCTTACGCCTGGTTCCGCGCACTGATCGAGGAGGCACGCTCATGACCGAGCGCTCGGGTGCCGTCACCGGCGCGGCTGCGAAGCGCGTCGGACCGCTGTGGATGGTGCTGTTCACGCTCGCCTGGCTGGCGGTGTGGACGGTGCAGCTCACCCCGATCCAGCTGCTGCTGCCGCTGCAGCTCGACACCCACAGCACGGGCGACGACTGGATCTCCGGCGTGGTGTGGGCAGGGATCGTGCTCTCGGCCGGCGGGCTGGTCGGTATCGTCGCCGGCCCGGTGTCTGGGCGCTGGTCCGACCGCACCCGCTCGCGCTGGGGCCGTCGTCGTCCGTGGGCGATCGGCGGTTCCGTGCTGGCGGCCGCGGGGCTCGTGCTCACCGGACTCGCACGCGGCCCGATCGCCGTCGGCGGCGCGTGGATCGTGGTGTCGGTGGGCGTGTCGGTCGCGATGGCCGCGCTCACGGCCATGATCGCCGATCAGCTGACGACCCAGCGCGGTTCGGCATCGGCGGCCGCGAGCTCCGCCCAGGCGGTCGGCATCGTCGT
The DNA here is from genome assembly GCF_000956545.1 of Microbacterium azadirachtae. Classification (GTDB taxonomy): domain Bacteria; phylum Actinomycetota; class Actinomycetes; order Actinomycetales; family Microbacteriaceae; genus Microbacterium; species Microbacterium azadirachtae. The sequence goes on along the minus strand of NZ_JYIT01000086.1, from coordinate 79,485 downwards.
GGGGGTCGGCGCCGTCGTGCTGCTCGGGCTCGACGTCTGGCCGGCGTATCTGCTGCTGGCCGCCGTCATCGCCGTCATCGGGATCGGCACCGCGTTGCTGCTGCCGGACGCCCCGGCGCACGAGCTCGCGCTGCCTGCGCCGCGTGCGGCCGGCCGACGCGCGTCCTGGCGCGACCGCGACTTCCTCTGGCTGCTGGTCAGTCGTCTCGTCGTGAACATCGGCAATGCGTTCGGCACGTCGCTGCTGCTGTTCTTCCTGCTCTACGGCGTGAGGGTTCCTTCCGCCGATGCGGAGAACGATCTGCTGCTGCTCATCGTGATCTACACCGTGTTCGTCGTGATCGCCTCGATCGTCGCCGGCATGCTGTCCGACCGCCGCTCGGCCGACCCCCTCCGCCGGCGGCGCACGCTGACAGCTGTGTCGGCCGTGGTGCAGGCGCTCTCCGGCGTGGTGATCCTGATCAGCCCGTCGCTCGTGATGACCTCGGTCGCCGCGGCGATCATGGGTGCCGGCTACGGCGCCTACATGGCGGTGAGCCTCGCCTTCGCGACGGACCTGCTCACGGATCCGGACGACCACGCGCGCGATCTCGGCCTCGTCAACGTGTCCGCGCAGCTCGGGCAGCTGCTCGGCCCGCTGCTGGGCGCCGGCCTCGTGGCCCTCGTCGGCGGATTCTGGCTGCTGTTCGGCGCCGCGGCCGTGCTGTCGGTGGTGGGCGCGGCGATGACCTACGCGGTCAGGACGACGTCTCCAGCGTCGCCAGCGCGAGTTCCAGCACCGCATTGAAGACGCGCGGGCGCATCGCGGTGACGAGGTGCGTGGTGCGCGGCACGATCACGAACTCCGCGTCGGGAGCGAGTCGCCGGTACAGCGTCTCGTGGGTGCGGAGCTGGTCGAACTGGCCGTTGACGAACCAGGTCGGCACGCCGATACGGGGGACCGCGGCGACCAGGTCCAGCTCGGACAGCGCGCGCAGCGCCGCGTCCTGGGCCGCCATCGCGAACCCGCCCGCGCCGAAGTCGTCGCGCGTCGAGGCCGGGAGCGTGGCGTCGAGCACGCGGCGGCTCAACCACATCCCGCGGTCGGGCATCGCGTTGAGCGCGCCCGCGAGCATGCGGTAGGCGGCGAGTCCTGCGCCACGGGGGAGGGCGGTGCACGAGGCGCCGATGAAGCCGGCGATCGGGGCGGGCTCTTCCGCCCCCGCGTACGCGGTGCTCAGCAGGCCGCCCATCGAGTGCCCCACCAGCAGCACGCGCCCGCTCGCCTCGCGCACTGCGCTGTCGACGGTGTGCATCGCCTCCCCGAGGGTGAACGGCTCGTCCATGCGGGTGCCGTGGCCGGGGAGGTCGACGGCGACCGAGGGAGTGCCGCGTTCGGCGAGATACTCCTGCTGCGAGCGCCACATGGTCGCGGAGGTGCGGATCCCGTGGACGAAGACGACCGAGGCCGGCGGGACGGTACGGCGACGCATGGGCGCCAGTCTAAGCCGCACAACGCGGGTACGGCGCCCGCCCGGCACGCAGAAGCGGGGCCGGTGGCGAACCACCGGCCCCGCTCCGGAACGGCGGGTGCTTACTTCTCCCAGCCGACGTTCTCCACCGGCTGGACGCCGAACCCGTCGAGGCCCACGTAGGGCTCCGGGGTCAGGTTCGACAGACCCTTCTTGGCGGTGACGATCCAGGGACCGTTGTAGAGCGGGATGACGCCCCAGGTCTCCTTGACGATCTCCGGCTCGAGCTTCATCGCGGCCTTGGTCCACGCCTCGGCCGTCGTCTGCGACTCGACGTCGCTCTTGATCTTCTCGTCGATCGCCGGCGTGCTCGTGCCGGACAGGTTCAGCGAGCTGTCCGAGCAGTAGAGCTGGCAGAAGTACGCCGGGCCGAACGGGTCGCCGTCGGTGAACTGCAGCGAGAACGCGTCCCAGTTCTTCGTGGTGAAGTCGGTCGAGAAGTCGGACGACGGACGCTGCTCGATCTTGATGTCGATGCCGATGGCCTTCTCCTGCTGCTGCAGGGCCTTCAGCATCGCGATCATGGTCGGCGAGTCGTTGTGGTTGGGGAAGACGACGGAGAGCTTGACGCCGTCCTTCTCACGGACACCGTCCTTTCCTTCCTTCCAGCCCGCCTCGTCGAGGAGCTTCTTGGCGCCGGCGGCGTCGAACTTCAGGCCCGCCTCCTTGAAGGAGTCGGCGTAGCCGTCCTGGAAGCTGTAGAGGTTCATCGAGCCCACGGCGTTCTCGGAGTAGCCGAGACCGTTCCAGATGACCTTCTTCAGCTCATCGATGTTGGCGCCCAGGAAGAACGCCTGACGCACCTTGATGTCCTTGAACTGCGGCTTGGACGAGTCGACGATCAGCACCGTCTTCGACGTGCGCTGGGCGCGGTAGGTGACGACGTCCTTCATGCCGGCGACCTGCGCGAGAGCGTCCTTGTTGGGGGTCTCGGCGGCGTCGATCTCACCGTTCTTGAAGGCGTTGATGCGCGCGGTCGAGTCCAGCCCCGTGAAGGTGACCTTGTCGAGCAGCGGCTTGTCGCCCCACCACTTCTCGTTGGGCTCGAGCGTCGCGCTCTGGCCCTTCGTGTCGAACTTGGTGAGCTTGTACGGGCCGGCGCCCCACTCGGGGTGCGCGTTCTCCACGTAGGCGGTGTTGAACACGTCGGCCGAGTTGACCTTCGGGTTCAGGATCGTGGAGAAGACGGCCTCGGGCCAGGCGAACTTGCCCTTGAAGGTGACGATGACGTCCTTGTCGGTGGCGCCCTTGGTCACCGACTCGATGTTCTTCCAGTTGTCCGTCGAGCTGACCTTGTAGGCCTCGTCGGTGCCGTTGTTCGCCTTCCAGGTCGCCTCGAAGGCGGTCCAGTCGATCGGCGTGCCGTCGTTCCAGACGGCCTTGTCGTTGATCTTGCCGGTGATGACGGTGTTGCCGTCCTTCTCGCCGATGTCCCACTTGTCGAGGTACGCGGGGTTCGGCGAGACCTTGCCGTCTGCGCTGATCAGCAGCACCTGCGGGGTGTACCAGCTCGCCAGGCGCGTGGTGTCGGCCGACGCGTCCGCCTGGAACGGGTTCATCTGCGGCGTGATCTCGTTGATGCCGAAGTGGACTTCGCCACCCTGCTTGAGGTTCTCACGCGGCTGCGGGTTGTAGTCCGCGGTCTTGGTCTCGGCGGGCTTGTCGGTGCCGCCGTTCGAGCCTCCCGGTGCCGAGCAACCGCTGATGGCGATTGCCAGCGCCCCTGTGAGGGCGACGACGCCCCACAGCTTGTGCTGCCTTTTCATGGTTCTCCTTCGATGCCTTTCGGCGTTTTGGGGACAGGGGACAGTTAACCGGCGTGAACCGGAACCGCCCGGTACATCGACGCAACCGTTACCGTTCCGATGTCAACCGGAATACTCCGACTCAGCGCCAGTGGCAGGCGTTCGCCTGGGCATCCGTCCCGTGCAGGACGGGGACGACCGTCTCGCAGCGGACGCGCTGGTCCTCGGGGAGCATCTTGTACAGCGGGCAGCGGGACGTGAAGGCGCAGCCGTCGCGGCGGTCGGCCGGACTCGGCAGATCGCCCTGCAGCACGATGCGCTCGCGCGTGCGCTCGATGTCCGGATCCGGGACCGGGATGGCCGACAGCAGCGCCTGGGTGTACGGGTGCTGCGGGTTGTCGAAGATCTCGTCCACGTCGCCGTGCTCGACGAACTCGCCCAGGTACATGACTCCGACCCGGTCGGCGATGTGGCGCACCACGGACAGGTCGTGCGCGACGAACAGGTACGACAGCCCCAGCTTGACCTTGAGCTCGTCGAGGAGGTTGATCACGCCGGCCTGGATCGACACGTCCAGCGCGGAGACCGGCTCGTCCAGGACGACGATCTTGGGGTTGGTCGCGAGCGCGCGGGCGATGCCGATGCGCTGGCGCTGGCCGCCCGAGAAGGCTCCGGGGAACCGGCTGGCGTGGGCGGGATCCAGTCCCACGAGGTCCATGAGCTCGTCGACCCGGAGGTCGGCCTCCGCACGCGGCACGCCGATCGCGCGCAGCGGCTCGGCGATCACGTCCGCCACAGTGAGCCGTGGGTCGAGCGCGCCCATCGGATCCTGGAACACGATCTGCAGGTCGCGGCGGACCGTGCGCTCGGCCTTGCCGCCGTGCAGCTCCGAGACCTTGGTGCCGGCGATCGTGATCTCGCCGTCGGTCTGCGTGACCAGATCCATGATTTGCAGCAGGGTCGTGGTCTTTCCGCAGCCGGACTCGCCCACGATCGCCATGGTCTCGCCCTCGCGGATGTCGAAGGTGAGGCCCTTGACGGCGTGCACCTCGCCGACCTTGCGCTTGAGGAACGCGCCCTTGGTGAGCGGGAACGTCTTGCGCATGTTGCGGACGTCGAGCGTGATCGGACGCTCCTCGCGCGGAATGCGATCCAGCGCGCTCGTCGGCAGCTCGGGCACGGGATAGACCGGCACGCCTCCGATGAGGCCGTTCTCGATCTCGTCGGCGCGCACGCACGCGACCCGGTGCTCGCCGCCCTCGCCCGTCGTGATCGGCCGCAGCTCGGGCTCCCTGACCCGGCACGCCTCGGTGGCGATGGGGCAGCGGGCCACGAACGGGCACTCGTCGGGCAGGTTGATCAGCAGCGGAGGATTGCCCTTGATCGGCACCAGCGGCTGCTTCTCCGCCTTGTCCACGCGCGGGATCGCGCCGAGAAGGCCGATCGAGTACGGCATCCGGGTCTCGTGGAAGAGCTCGCGCACGGGCGCCTGCTCGACCGGCTTGCCCGCGTACATGACGAGCACGTCGTCGGCGGTCTTCGCGACCACGCCCATGTCGTGGGTGATCATGATGACGGCGGCGCCGGTCTCGCGCTGGGCCGTGCCGATGAGATCGAGGATCTGAGCCTGGATCGTCACGTCGAGGGCCGTGGTCGGCTCGTCCGCGATGATCAGCTTGGGGTTGTTGGCCATCGCGATCGCGATCACCACCCGCTGGCGCATGCCGCCGGAGAACTCGTGCGGGAACGACTTCAGGCGCCGTTCGGGGCTCGGGATGCCGACGAGGCGCAGCAGCTCGATCGCGCGCGCCGTGGCGTCCGCGGTCGACATGCTGCGGTGCACCGTGAGCGCCTCGATGAGCTGGTCGCCCACCGTGAACACCGGGGTCAGCGACGTCAGCGGATCCTGGAAGATCATCGCGATCCCGTTGCCGCGCAGCGCCGAGAGCTCCTTGTCGTTCTTGCCGACCAGCTCGATGCCGTCGAACATGATCGACCCGGTGACCTTCGCGTTCTCGTCGAGCAGGCCCATGATCGCGAGCGAGGTGACCGACTTGCCCGACCCGGACTCGCCGACGATGCTGAGCGTGCGGCCCGGCTCGAGATCGAAGGAGACGCCGCGGACGGCGTCGACGCGCCCGGACTCGGAGGCGAAGCTGACGTGCAGGTCGCGGACGGAGAGCAGAGGAGCGGTCATGCGCGGCCTCCCGCCGCCGAGGTGGGATCGAGGGCGTCGCGCAGGCCGTCGGCGATGAGCGCCATCGAGACGGTCAGCATCGTGAGCGCGAGCGCGGGGAAGTAGAAGGTCCACGGCGCGCTGGAGACGGAGTTCGCGCCGATTCCGATGAGGGATCCCAGCGAGACGTCGGGAATCTTGACGCCGAAGCCGATGAACGACAGGCCGGTCTCGGAGATCACCGCGCCGACCACGCCGAGGGTGAAGTTGATCACCAGCAGCGAGCCGATGTTGGGCAGCAGATGCCGCAGCACGATCGTCATGCCGGGCACGCCCATGTAGCGAGCCGCCTGCACGTACTCGCGCTCGCGCAGCGACAGCGCCATCGTCCAGATGACGCGGGCCGGGAAGAACCAGCCGACGAAGATCATCACGAGCGAGATCACGCGCCAGTCGCCGCCCGCGTTGGAGGAGATCAGCGCCAGGATCAGGAACGTCGGCACGACCATCAGGAAGTGGATGATCAGCAGGATGATGCGCTCGGTCATTCCGCCGAAGTAGGCGGCGGCGGTGCCGACGATGGCCGAGAGCACCGTGGTGCCGATCGACACGGTGAGCGCGATCATGAGCGAGCGCTGCAGGCCCACCGCGGTCTGGGCGAACAGGTCGCCGCCGTCCGCCGCGGTCCCGAACCAGTGGGTGCTGTCCGGGGGAGTGCCCAGCGCGGTGAAGTCGAGGTAGATCGGGGTGAACCGGGCGATCAGCGGGCCGACGATGGCGAACACCACGAGCAGCGCGAAGATGATGACCCCGGCGACCGCGGGACGGTTGCGCACGAAGCGCCGGTAGTAGAGCCGGAACGTGCCGATGCGCTTGCGCGGGATGCGGGCCGCGGTGGTGTCGGGCCCGACCGGGGGCTGAACCGTTGCAGAGGACATGTCAGCTCACTCTCACTCGCGGATCGAGGACCACCACGGCGATGTCGGCGAGGATGGCGCCGATGGCCGTGAGCACGGCGGTGAAGGCGGCGATCGCCACCACGCCGTGCACGTCGTTCTTGCTGATCGTGTCGATGAAGTACCGGCCCATGCCGTTCCACGCGAAGATCGTCTCGGTCAGCACCGCGCCGGTGAACACCGTCGGGATGTTGAACGCCAGCTGGGTCGCGACCGGGATCAGCGAGGTGCGCAGCGCGTGCTTGCGGATGGCCTGCTGCTTGGTCAGTCCCTTCGCCCGCGCCGTGCGCACGTAGTCGGCCTTGATGTTGTCCAGCAGCAGGGAGCGCTGCAGGAAGTGGTAGCTGGAGTAGCCGATGAACACCAGCGCGATCGTGGGCAGGATCAGGTGCTGCAGGCTGTCGATCAGGACCGGGAAGAACCCGCTCACGCCGTCCGAGCTGGATCCGGTGACGTAGAAGAGCCGGAAGCCGACGGCGTTGTTGATGCTGATGGCGATCAGGACGATGCCGAGCGCGGCGACGATGATCGGGATGTTCATCGTGACGATCGAGATCCCCTGCCACACCCGGTCCGCGAGCTTGTACTGGCGCGAAGCGGTGTAGACGCCGACCGCGACGCCGAGCACGGCCGCGATGATCGTCGCGCCGAGCACGAGCTCGCCGGAGACCCACATGCGGTAGGCGATCTGGTCGTTCACGGACTGGCCGACCGGGCTCACGCCCCAGTTCCAGTGCAGCACGATGTCGGTGAACCACTTCCACCAGCGCTGCAGGATCGGCGCGCTGTCGTCGAGGTTGCGCGGCTCGAGCAGCCGTGAGATCTGGTCATGGGACAGCGGCGGCTTGCGGCCCACGTAGTTGCTGCGCGGGTCCAGGAAGGCCCATGCCAGGAAGTACGTGACATTGGTCGCCACCACGATCATGAGGAGCCAGCCGAGCGTTCGGCGCAGCAGGTACTTGATCAAGACGGTGTTCTCTCTCTTGTCACAGACGCCGTGCGGGATCTCCGACGCAGCGCTGGGTCGTTGTCATTCAACACGAACCGAACCGGTGACTCGGTGCTCCGCGCGCGCAAGCGGCGAGACGGAGTGCTGCCGACGCTGGGACCCGGTTCCGGATCGCGGCAACTTCGCGAGACTATCACCGCGCGGGCGCTGACCCGTATATCGCGCGCGGCCCCGTCCGAGCCCGTCCTGCGGTCGAGCCGCCTCCGCGCCCGTCCGGCGCTCCCGTAGAATCGTCGGGATACCCGGTTCGCCGGGACAGCCCGATCCGCCCGCCGGACCCCGCATCGTTCAGGACCCCATGTCACCTCGCGCCCTCACTCCGCTGCAGCCGGCCGCCACGCCGCCGCAGCAGATCCGCAACTTCTGCATCATCGCCCATATCGATCACGGCAAGTCGACCCTGGCCGATCGGATGCTCCAGATCACCGGCGTGGTCTCCGACCGCGACATGCGCGCGCAGTACCTGGACCGGATGGACATCGAGCGCGAGCGCGGCATCACGATCAAGAGCCAGGCCGTGCGCATGCCGTGGCAGGTCGACGGCGAGACCGTGGCGCTGAACATGATCGACACCCCGGGCCACGTCGACTTCACCTACGAGGTGTCGCGCTCCCTCGCCGCGTGCGAGGGGGCCATCCTGCTCGTCGACGCCGCGCAGGGCATCGAGGCGCAGACCCTCGCGAACCTCTACCTGGCGCTCGAGAACGACCTCACGATCATCCCGGTGCTGAACAAGATCGATCTGCCCGCGGCCGAGCCGGAGAAGTACGCGAAGGAGCTCGCCGACCTCATCGGCGGCAGCCCGGACGACGTGCTGCGCGTCTCCGGCAAGACCGGCGCCGGCGTCGAGGATCTGCTCGACCGGCTCGTGCAGGAGATCCCGGCCCCGGTCGGCGACGCCGACGCCCCGGCCCGCGCGATGATCTTCGACTCGGTGTACGACGCGTACCGCGGCGTGGTGACCTACGTCCGCATGGTGGACGGCAAGCTCTCGCCGCGCGAGCGGATCCAGATGATGTCGACCGGCGCGAACCACGAGCTGCTCGAGATCGGCGTCTCCAGCCCCGAGCCCGTGCCCACCAAGGGCCTCGGCGTCGGCGAGGTCGGCTACCTCATCACCGGCGTGAAGGACGTGCGCCAGTCCAAGGTCGGCGACACCGTGACGAACGCCCGCAAGCCCGCCGCCGAGGCCCTTGCCGGGTACACCGACCCCAAGCCCATGGTGTTCAGCGGCATCTACCCGATCGACGGCAGCGACTACGCGGAGCTGCGTGAGGCTCTGGACAAGCTCAAGCTCTCCGACGCATCGCTGCAGTACGAGCCGGAGACCTCGGTCGCGCTCGGCTTCGGCTTCCGCTGCGGCTTCCTCGGCCTGCTGCACCTGGAGATCATCACCGAGCGCCTCTCCCGCGAGTTCGGGCTCGACCTCATCACGACCGCGCCGAGCGTGATCTACGAGGTCCTCACGAGCGACACGGGTGAGACCGTCACCGTCACCAACCCCAGCGAATACCCGGACGGGCGGATCGGATCCGTGTCCGAGCCGATGGTCAAGGCGGCGATCCTGCTGCCCAAGGACTACGTGGGCACGGTCATGGAGCTCTGCCAGTCGCGCCGCGGCTCCCTGCTGGGCATGGAGTACTTCTCCGAGGAGCGGGTCGAGCTGCGCTACAACATGCCGCTCGGCGAGATCGTGTTCGACTTCTTCGACCAGCTCAAGTCGAAGACGCAGGGGTACGCGTCGCTCGACTACGAGCCGAGCGGATCCCAGGAGGCCGACCTGGTCAAGGTCGACATCCTGCTCCAGGGCGAGAAGGTCGACGCGTTCAGCTCGATCGTGCACCGCGACAAGGCCTACGCGTACGGCACCATGATGGCCGAGCGCCTGCGCAAGCTCATCCCTCGCCAGCAGTTCGAGGTTCCGATCCAGGCCGCGATCGGCGCCAGGATCATCGCCCGTGAGACCATCCGCGCGATCCGCAAGGACGTGCTCGCCAAGTGCTACGGCGGCGACATCACGCGCAAGCGCAAGCTCCTCGAGAAGCAGAAGGAGGGCAAGAAGCGCATGAAGATGGTCGGCCGCGTCGAGGTCCCCCAGGAGGCGTTCATCGCCGCGCTCTCGGGCGACGTCGAGGGCAAGGACAAGAAGTAGGAGCCGCCTCAGACGCGCGCGACGGCGCGTCGGAGCGCGGTGACCAGGGCGCCCCGCGTCTCCGCAGGGATGCGTGACGAGGCGACCATCGTCAACGGCAGCGGCGGCGGTGCCGGCAGAGCGAGTTCGCGCAGTTGCGTCTCGGCGCGGTGGAACGCCGGGAGGGCTGTGATCCCCGCACCGGAGCGCACGCCGGCGAGCACGCTGGAGAGGTCGAGGCACTCCCGCACGACCTCGCGTCCTCGGGCCCCCGGTGCCGCGAGGATGGCGTCGCGCAGCGTGCACGGGGCCGAGAAGACGACCAGTCCGGCGTCGGCCGGTGTGTCCGCCGCGCCGAACCACGCGAGCGGGACCGGGCCGATCTCGGTCCGCCCGGGGCCGAGGTCGCCGTAGCCGAGGACGACGTCGGCGGTATGCGTGCGGACGAAGCGGCGCAGGCTGTCCGTGCGGTGGAACCGGAAGCGCACCCGTCGCTCCGGGTGCCGGGCGAACAGCACTCCGCTCACCGTCTGCAGGACCGAGGCGTTGGCCATGTCGGTCGATGCCACGACGATGTCGTCCTCCGGAGTCCCGAGGATGCGGTCGAGGGCCTCGTCGTGCAGGGCGACGATGCGATGCGCGTCGCGCACGAGGGACTCACCGGCGACGGTGAACGCGATGCTCCGTCCGCGGCGTTCGACGAGCGCGACGCCGAGCGTCGCCTCGAGCCGGCGCAGGTGCGCCGAGACCGTCGGCTGCGTCACGTGCAGGGCCGAGGCGGCCCTGCCCACGCCGGCGAACGCGGCGACGGCGACGAGGCTGCGCAGCTCGGCGATCTCCATGCTGCTCATGCGTCCATCCTCCGGCACGTGGCGTCCGGGAGGTGAGTATCCATCAGGATTCGTGATGTGATGCGTGCGCCGTGGTGAGCGCGGGAAAGCCTGACGGCATGACCAGATCGACCATCGCCGTGTCCGCCTGCGCCATGGTGACGCTCTATGCGGTGAACTACGCGCTCACCGCGCTCGCGCTGCGCACGATGAGCCCTTTCCTGCTCCTGCTGCTGCGCTTCGGCATCTCCGTCGTCGTGCTGCTCGTCGTGTGCGCGCTCCTGCGCACGCCGATCCCGCGCGGACGTCTCATCGGCGCCGCCGCCGGCGCGGGGCTGCTGTCCCAGGCCGGTCAGTTCGTCGGCGCGTACTGGGCGCTCGGGCACGGCGTCGGCGCCGGCTTCACCGCACTCGTGATCGCCATGAACCCCGTCGTCACCGTGGTGCTGTCGCGGCTGATCCTGCGTCGACGCAGCTCGCGCCGTGCTCTGCTCGCGGTCGTTCTCGGCGCGGCGGCGGTGCTCGTCGCCTGCCTGCCGATCGTGCTGTCGGATCCGCGGATCGGCCCGATGATCCTCGCGGTCGGCGGATCCCTGCTGGCGGTCTCGCTCGGTGCGCTCTGGCAGGGACGATCGCTGCGCACCGTGCATCCGGTGATGTTCACGCTGATCGGCGTGCTCGTGTCCGTGCCCGTGACCGGTGCGCTCGTGTGGACCGAACCGCCCCGCCCGCCCGCGGATCCGGCGTCCTGGGCGCTGCTCGGCGGGATCGTGGCGATCGGTCTCGCTGGCACCACTCTGTACTCGGCGCTCGTGCGCGCCGTGGGCGCCGATGCCGCGTCCATCCTGTTCAGTGTGATCCCGGCGGCCACGGCCGTGGCCGCGCTGATCGTGCTGGGGGAGCCGCTCACCGTCGCGGGCGTGACCGGGCTGGTGCTCGGGGCGGCCGCCTCCGTGCTGCGACTCGGCGACGAACGACCCGCCGCGGCGGATCCGCCCGCCGAGGCGGCGGAGGACGAGTCGCGCGTGCCCGCGCGCTCAGCACCTCAGCCTTAGGAGAACCTGAGTGAGTGAGTCGCGCCCGGCCAGTAGTCTGGTTCTCATGCGTCGCGGGACATTCCGAGAAGGAACGGTGGACTATGCCGCCGTGGGCGCGACCCACGCGCCCGACCTGATGCAGTATCCGCCGGAGCACAGCATCCCGGCCGAGGAGTCCTGGCGGCTCGGCAGCGGTGAGGAACGGTTCCGCACGGCGGGCGACGCCCTGCTGTCCTGGACGGCCCAGCGCGCGGCCGGACTGCAGCTCACGGATGTGCGCCCCGCCTCGAGCCCCGGCTATGCCGGCGTGAGCTTCGATGCGGAGGGGCATCCCGTCGCGCCGAGCAGCACCGAGATCGAACCCCGCTACGACGAGGACGGCACGCCCTGGGCGGGTCCCGGTATGACCCTGAAGCTGCACGGCCGTGTCGGCGGCATGCGCGCCGACGCGGAGCTGCGGGTGATCTCCGTGACCGAGCAGACGCATCGGATCGGATTCGTGCTCGGCACGGTCGCCGGCTCCGTGGTGAGCGGCGAGGAGTCCTTCGACATCGAGTGGAACGACGCCGACGAGGTGTGGTTCACGGTGCGCGCCTTCGACCGGCCCAACAGCTTCCTGTACCGGAGCTTCCCCTACCTCGTGAAGCGCCGCCGGCGCGAGCTGTTCGCCCGCTACCTGCGCGCGATCTCCCCGCTGTACGCGACGCCCGTCTGATGGCGCGGTCCTGATGGCCGGCCCGCTCCCGCTCGGGGATCCGGCGCCGGCGGACGGGCGGCTGCCCGCCGACCTGCGGATCGAGCCCGAGTCCGCGTTCTCCGCGTACCTGCACGTGCCGTTCTGCCGGGTGCGCTGCGGCTACTGCGACTTCAACACCTATACGGCGTCCGAGCTGCGCGGGGCGCGCCAGGACGCCTACGCCGACACGCTGATCCAGGAGATCGCCCTCGCCCGCGAGGTCCTCGCGGAGCGCGGCCCGCTGCGTCCTCTGAGCACGGTGTTCTTCGGCGGCGGCACCCCGACGCTGCTGCCGGCGGGTGACCTCGGGCGCATGCTCCGCGCGGCCGTCGACGCGTTCGGCATCGTCGGCGGCGCCGAGGTCACGGTCGAGGCCAACCCGGACACGGTCACCTCCGCGGTCGCGCGCGAGCTCGCCGAGGCCGGGGTCACGCGGATGTCGATCGGAATGCAGTCGGCGGTGCCGCATGTGCTCGCGGCGCTCGACCGCACGCATCGCCCGGAGAACGTCCGCACCGCCGTGGACGCGGCCCGCTCGGCCGGGCTCGCCGTCAGCGTCGACCTCATCTACGGAGCGCCGGGGGAGTCCCTGGACGACTGGCGTGCGTCGCTCACGACCGCCGTCGACCTGGATCCGGATCACATCTCCGCCTACGCGCTCATCATCGAGGACGGCACCAAGCTCGCGCGCCAGATCCGCCGCGGCGAGGTGCCCGCCCCCGACGACGACCTGCAGGCCGACATGTACGAGCTCGCCGACGCCGTGCTGGCGGACGCGGGGTTCGACTGGTACGAGGTGAGCAACTGGGCGCGACGCGCCGTGACGGGCGCTGCTCCGGGGGAGTGGGATCAGCGGTCGCGGCACAACATGGCGTACTGGCGCGGCACCGACTGGTGGGGCTTCGGGCCCGGGGCGCACAGCCACGTCGCCGGACTGCGGTGGTGGAACGTCAAGCATCCCGCGGCGTATGCGCAGCGCCTCGCGATGGGCGAGTCGCCGGCGGCCGGCACCGAGCGCCCCGACGCGGAGGCCGCACAGCTCGAACGGATCCTGCTGCGCTCGCGGATGGCCGAGGGGCTCCCGCTCGACGCGCTCGCGGCCGACGCGCGGACCAGGGTCGCGGGCCTGATCGCCGACGGCCTGGTCGATGCCGGCGCTGCGCTGCGCGGCACCCTCGTGCTCACGCGGCGGGGACGCCTGCTCGCCGACGCGGTGGTGCGCGCCCTGACCGACTGACGCCGTCCCGCGCGGGCGGCGACGCCGTCAGCCCCTCTCGGCCGGAAGCAGATCCACCGCGGCGGTGCGCCGCTGCGGGCCGACGATCGGGCCGTCGCCGAGCCCGTCGAACAGCGCCGTCGTGCGCTGCGCATCGAACGCGGGCCAGCCCGGATCCCCGTCGCGGATGAATCGCACCCAGGCCGCGTGCATCGCCGTGGCGAGCTGCTGCGGCGGGGTCGTGCCCGCGATCTTCGCCGTCTCCGGATCCGCGAGCCCGTCGAACACGAACGGGATCTCCAGCGCGTGCGCCGCGCGCAGGTCGCGCACCGGGCTCGGCCACGAGAACTCGTACAGGAACGTCGGCGCCCTGCGCGCACGCGCCACCCGCGTCGCCGGGGCGCGCAGCAGCAGGTCCGTCGCGAGCTGGCCGAACACCTCGCCCGTGCTCGCGCCGGGGTGGTCCGCGCGAACGGCGCGGACGGCCGCCGCCCGGATCCGCAAGGCGAGCCGGGCCAGCAGCAGCTGGGACGGGCGGATCGCGTCGAGCGCCGCCGGCGGGAACCACAGCCGGTATTCGTCCGTGTTGGTGCCGATCAGGAGGGGCACGTCCGCGTCGGCGAGCGCCTCCTGCGGCGAGCGCGGCAGCGAGTCCTGGTCGAGGATGAGTTGGAAGCCGGGAGCGCCGCCGAGCGGCGAGGAGCCCGCGGACTGGGTCCGGCGCGCGTCGAGCAAGGCCTCCGGCGTGAGCGCGGAGAACGCGGCGCGGGTCGGGGCGACCTCGAGGAGCTTCGCGAGGCGGCGCGTCACCCTGCCGCCGCGCTTCGCGGTCTGCGCCTGCAGCGGTCCGGACTGCACGATCCCGCCCCGGACGAGGGCCCGGGTGTCCTCCCTGGCGAGCAGGGCGGCGACGAGGGCCCCGCCGGCGGATTCCCCCATGAGGGTGATCCGGTCGGCATCCCCGCCGAAGGCGGCGATCTCCGCGCGCACCCAGTGCAGCGCGGCGACCGCGTCCTGCAGGCCGAGGTTGCGCGGGGCGTCGTCGAGCACCGAGAATCCCTCGGAGCCCAGCCGGTAGTTGATGCTGACGAACACGATGCCGTCCCGCGCGAAGCTCGTGCCGTCGTAGAGCGAGAGGGCCGCGGTGCCGCGCTCGAGCGCGCCGCCGTGGATCCACAGCACCACGGGCGCCCTGGTCGCCCCGGCGGGCGACCAGACGTTCGCGGTGAGGATCTCGTCGCCGTCGATGCGGACGGTCCCGAGGATCTCGGCCGTCGCTCCGGTGTAGGGCAGCTGCGGGGCGGTGGGCCCGAAGGCGACGGCCTCGCGCGGGCGCGCCCAGGCCTCGGGTGGCTCCGGGGCGCGGAAGCGTCGAAGACCCGACGGCGCCGCCGCGTAGGGGATGCCCAGATAGCGGTCGATCCCGTCGCTGCGGCGACCGACGAGTTCGCCGGCGGAGATCCTGGTGCGGACGGCCTCGTGATCCATGGGCACATCCTAGGGAGTGTCGTGTCTCGGCCTGCACCCGGGTCGACAGGATAGGATTGGCACTCAGGACGTACGAGTGCCAGCGGTGAGGAGGAGCGATGGTCTCAGAACGCGGACTCCAGGTGCTCCGCGCCATCGTCGAGGACTACGTCGAGACGAACGAGCCGGTGGGCAGCAAGTCGATCGTCGAGCGCCATGCGTTCGGCGTGTCCGCGGCGACGATCCGCAACGACATGGCGCAGCTCGAGGACGAGGAGCTCATCGCCGCGCCGCACACCTCGTCCGGGCGCGTGCCCACCGACAAGGGCTATCGCGTGTTCGTCGACCATCTCGCGCAGGTGCGGCCGCTCTCGGCCGCCCAGCGCAGCGCGATCACGGCCTTCCTCGCCGATCCTGCCGACCTCGACGACCTCATGGTGCGCACGGTCCGGGTCCTCACCCGCCTCACCGGTCAGGTCGCGCTCGCGCAGTATCCGTCCTTCGCCCGCGCGCACGTCACGCACGTGGAGCTCGTCGCTCTCGCCCCCAACCGCCTGCTCATCGTGCTGGTCACGGATGCGGGCGGAGTGTCCCAGCGGATCGTGCCCCTGCCGGTCGAGCTCGACGAGTCCGAGGTCGGACTGCTGCGCGCCGGCGTCACCGAGCTCCTCACCGGCCGCTCGGTGCGGCGCGGTGCGGAACGCGTCCAGGACGCGGGCGAGACCGCGTTCGGCCCGCGCGTCGACGCCGCGAGGGCGGCGCTGCTGCGGGCGGTCGCCGAGGAGCTCGCCGAGTTCCGGCAGGAGCGCCTGGTGATGGCGGGCGCCGCGACGCTGGCCCGTCGCGAGCACGACTTCCGCGGGAGCATCCATCCGCTCCTCGAGGCGATCGAGGAGCAGGTGACGCTGCTGCGGCTCATGAGCGAGATGCGCGTCGACGAGCACGGGCTCGCCGCGAGCATCGGCACCGAGAACGCCGCGTTCGGCCTCGGCGAGGCCTCCATCGTGGCGAGCGACTATCTCACCCACTCGGGGACCGCACGCGTCGGCGTGATGGGCCCCACCCGGATGGACTATCAGAGCAACCTCGCGGCGGCACGGGCCGTGGCCCGCTACCTGTCGCGGCTGCTCGAAGAAGACGAGTCCGGCCGCTGATCGGCCGCAGAACACACGCCGCCGCTGGCGGCCCGGAAAGGCGATGGTGACGGATCACTACGAGGTCCTCGGCGTCTCGCGCGATGCGAGCGAGGACGAGATCAAGAAGGCGTACCGGCGGCTCGCGCGGCAGCTGCACCCCGACGTGAACCCGAGCGAGGAGGCGGCGGAGCGGTTCAAGCTCGTGACGCACGCCTACGACGTCCTCAGCGACGCCGACTCCCGGCGCCGCTACGACA
This sequence comes from Microbacterium azadirachtae, assembly GCF_000956545.1. Taxonomy (GTDB): domain Bacteria; phylum Actinomycetota; class Actinomycetes; order Actinomycetales; family Microbacteriaceae; genus Microbacterium; species Microbacterium azadirachtae. The sequence continues at coordinate 63,278 of NZ_JYIT01000086.1, read as the reverse complement.
TGGGCGGCGACCAGAACGGCAACGGCGGCTTCGGCGGGTTCGGAGGCTTCGGCGACATCTTCGAGACGTTCTTCGGGGGCGGCGGGGCGCGTGCGGCGCGTCCCCGGTCGCGTCGTGAGCGCGGCCAGGACGCCCTCGTCCGCGTGACCCTGGACCTCGCCGACGTCGTGTTCGGCGTGCACCGGGACATCGAGGTCGACACGGCCGTGCTCTGCGAGACGTGCCAGGGATCCTGCTGCGCGGAGGGCACCTCGCCCGTCACCTGCGACATCTGCGGCGGATCCGGTCACGTGCAGCAGCAGGTGCGCAGCCTGCTCGGCAACGTCATCACGACCGCGCCGTGCGGCTCGTGCGAGGGCTTCGGAACCACGATCCCGTTCCCGTGCCAGACTTGCAACGGACAGGGCCGGGTGCGTTCGCGCCGGACGGTCGGGCTCGACATCCCCGCCGGCGTCGAGACGGGTCTGCGCCTGCAGCTGCCCGGATCCGGCGAGGTCGGGCGTGCGGGCGGCCCGAACGGAGACCTGTACGTCGAGGTCACGGTCACGCCGCACCCGCGCTTCAGCCGCGAGGGCGACGACCTGCTGGCGACCCTCGAGGTCGCGATGAGCGACGCCATCCTGGGCACCACGACGACGATCGAGTCGCTCGACGGCCCGGTGGAGCTCGAGATCCGCCAGGGACTCCAGTCCGGCGATGTGCTGACGATCAAGGGCCGGGGCATCACGCCCTTGCGCGGCAGCCAGCGCGGCGACCTGCGGGTCGGCGTGCAGGTGCTGACGCCCACGAAGCTCGACCACAAGCAGCGGCAGCTCATCGAGGACTTCGCCAAGCGCACCAAGGCTCCCGAGCCGAAGCTGGCCGAGTTCCACCAGGGGCTGTTCTCGAAGCTGCGCGACCGGTTCCGCGGCTGACGTCATGGCGCTGCACTTCGTGACGCCTGAGGCGACCGGGGCGACGGCCGGATCCGTCGTCTCGCTCACCGGCGCCGAGGCCAAGCACGCCGCCGTGGTGCGCCGGGTGCGGGTCGGCGAGCCGATCACCCTCGGCGACGGCGCGGGTGTCTGGCTCGAGGGGGAGGTCGCCTCCGCGGCGCCGTCGCTCGTCGAGGTGCGCGTGGTGGCGCGTCGCGAAGACCCGCGACCGGATCCGCGGATCGTGCTGGTGCAGGCGCTCGCGAAGGGCGACCGCGACGAGCTCGCCGTGCAGGCGGCGTGCGAGCTCGGCGTGGATGAGATCGTGCCGTGGCAGGCGGTCCGCAGCGTCTCCCGCTGGGAGGGCGCGAAGGCGGCCAAGGGGCGCGAGCGCTGGGCGACGATCGTGCGCGAGGCGGCGAAGCAGGCGCACCGGTCGTGGATCCCCGAGGTCGCCGCGGTCGAGGGCACCGCCGACCTCGTGCGACGCGCCGGGGCCCAGCGCGTGCTGATCCTGGATCCGACGGCGACCGTCCGGCTCTCGGCGATCGCACCGGACGAGCGCGACGTCGTGCTCGTCGTCGGCCCCGAGGGAGGCATCGCGCCTGAAGAGGTGGAGCGATTCGTGGCGGCGGGCGCGGAGCGTGTGCTGCTCGGCGACACCGTGCTGCGCACCTCGACGGCCGGCCCCGCCGCGATCGCGGTGCTGAACGTGGCGCGGGGCCGCTGGTAGGTCCGCCGTCCCGCGACATCGCGCGGATAGACTGAGCCCATGAGCGAACCCTCGATCTTCACCCGCATCCTGGACGGGGAGATCCCCGGCGAGATCCTGCTGGAGACCGACGACGTCTTCGCGATCCGCGACATCAACCCGCAGGCGCCGCTGCACGTGCTCGTGATCCCCAAGTCCGAGCAGTTCCGCGACGTCACCGAGCTGGCCGCCGGGGATCCCGCCCTGCTGGCGAAGCTCGTCGCCGCGGCCAAGCGGATCGCCGACGACCACGCCAACGGTGAGTACCGGCTGATCTTCAACAACGGCGCGAGCGTCGCGCAATCCGTCTTCCACGTGCACGCCCATGTGCTCGGCAACCTCGAGGAGAACAAGCTCGTTGGCTTCTGACGAAACGGCCGAATCGATCACCACCGCACGCATCGAGGTGGACGGCGTCGCGATGGTGCAGCTGCTCGGTCCGCAGGACCGCCTCCTGCGCATGCTCGAGAAGGAGCACCCCGAGGTCGACGTGCTGGTGCGCGGCAACGAGGTCACCCTGACCGGCGCCCCCGCGGCCGTCCGCGCGGCGCAGAAGCTCGTCGACGAGCTCATCGAATTGACCCGCACCGGGCACGCGCTGCACCCGAGCGACGTCGCGCAGTCCGCGCGCATGCTCGAGCGGGAGGGGGTGCGCCCGAGCGAGGTGCTCGGCGAAGCGATCCTCTCGACCAGAGGTCGCGTCATCCGCCCCAAGACCCTCGGCCAGAAGGAGTACGTCGACGCGATCGACGAGAACACGATCGTGTTCGGCATCGGCCCCGCCGGAACCGGCAAGACGTATCTCGCGATGGCGAAGGCCGTCCAGGCGCTGCAGCGCAAGGAGGTCGAGCGGATCATCCTGACCCGTCCGGCGGTCGAGGCGGGGGAGCGGCTCGGCTTCCTGCCGGGCACCCTGACCGACAAGATCGACCCGTACCTGCGTCCGCTCTACGACGCGCTCAACGAGATGATGGATCCGGAGATCGTGCCCCGTCTCATGGCGAGCGGCACGATCGAGGTCGCGCCCCTCGCGTACATGCGCGGACGCACCCTCAACGACTCGTTCGTGGTGCTGGACGAGGCGCAGAACACCACTCCCGAGCAGATGAAGATGTTCCTCACCCGCCTCGGCTTCGGCACGCGCATGGTCGTCACAGGCGACATCACCCAGATCGACCTGCCGACGGGCGCGTCGGGCCTGCGGGTGGTCACCCGCGTGCTGAAGGACATCGACGACATCCACTTCTCCCGGCTCACCAGCGACGACGTCGTGCGTCACTCGCTGGTCGGCAGGATCGTGGACGCGTACACCGAATACGACGAGCAGCGCACGGCCGCCCGCGCGGAGCGCGAGCAGGCGTCGGAGTTCGCCAACCGGGCCGAGCGCCGTGCCGGGCTCCGCCCCGGCCCCCGAGACCGCATGCCGAAACGAGGCCTGAAGTGATCGAGATCAACAACGAGTCGGCCATCGCGATCGACGAGACCGTGCTCCTGCGCCTCACCGAGCGCAACCTGGCGCAGCTGAACGTCAGCCCCGACGCCGACGTCGCCATCGTCCTCGTCGACGAAGGCGCCATGGAGGCGCTGCACGTGCAGTGGATGGACGAGCCGGGACCCACCGATGTGCTGAGCTTCCCGATGGACGAGCTGCGCCCCGGCACGATGGACCGCCCGACGCCTCCGGGTCTGCTCGGCGACATCGTGCTGTGTCCGCAGGTCGCCGAGACGCAGGCGGCCACCGCGAAGCACACGCTGATGGACGAGCTCATCCTGCTCACCACGCACGGTCTGCTGCACCTTCTCGGATTCGACCACGCCGAGCCCGAGGACGAGAAGGAGATGTTCGGCCTGCAGCGCGAGCTCATCGCCGGCTTCGCGGCCGACGAGCGCTCCCACGGTCGATGACTCCATTCCTGCTGCTCGCCGGCGCGGTCCTGCTCGTCGCCTTCGGCGGCCTCATGGCGGCGATCGACGCCGCGCTGTCGGTGACGTCGCGCGCCGACCTCGAGGAGATGGGATCCGAAGGCCGCAACGCCCCCGCGTTGGCGCGGATCGCCGCGGACCCCGAGCCGCACGCGAACGCGGTCGCGTTCATGCGCGTCTTCGTGGAGACCGCGGCGGCCGTGCTCGTGACCGTGGCGCTGGTGCTGCTGTTCGACGACCAGATCTGGTGGGCGATGCTGGCGGCCGCCGTCATCATGACGGGCATCACGTTCGTCCTCGTCGGCGCCAGCCCCCGCTCCTTCGGACGGCAGCACGCCGACGCGATGCTGCGCGTGTGCGCGCCGACCATCCGCGCCGTGCGCCTGATCCTGGGCCCGATCGCGCAGGGGCTCGCCGTCTTCGGCAGCCGGGTCACGCCCGGCACCGGGCGCAGCACGTTCGCCAGCGAGACGCAGCTGCTCAGCATGGTGGACGAGGCCGCCTCGCACGACCTCATCGAGGCCGACGACCGCGAGCTGATCCACTCCGTCTTCGACTTCACCGACCAGTTCGTGCGGGCCGTGATGGTGCCGCGCACCGACATGGTCACGGTCGACGCCACGGCGACGACGTCGGAGGCCATGGACCTCTTCCTGACCCGAGGGATCTCGCGGATCCCGGTCGTGGACGACGAGGCGGACGACGTCGTCGGCGTGCTCTACCTCAAGGATCTGGTGCAGTTCGCCTACCGCGACGACCGCAGCTGGCGTGCGGCCTCGGTGCGCCAGATCGCGCGCCCCGCCGTCTTCGTCCCCGAGTCGATGCGGGCGGAGACGCTGCTGCAGCAGATGAAGCGCGATGCCGTGCACGTGTGCGTCGTGATCGACGAGCACGGCGGCATCGCGGGGCTCGTGACGCTGGAGGACCTCATCGAGGAGCTCGTCGGCGAGATCTCCGACGAGTACGACCGGCCGAACTCCGAGGTCGTCGAGCTCGAACCGGGTCGCTACCGGGTCAGTGGCCGGATGGATCTCGAGGACGTGGGCGAGCTGTTCGGCGTCGAGCTCGAGGACGACGACGTCGACTCGATCGGCGGTCTGCTCGGCAAGGAGATCGGTCGCATCCCCACTCCCGGCGCGAAGGCCGTCGTGCGCGGGCTCCTCCTCACCGGCGGCGCGTCGCGCGGTCGCGGGCGCGGCATCGAATACGTCTTCGTGGAGCGGGCCGAGGAGCCGCTCACGGAGGATCACGACGGGCCCGAGAGGTCCAGCAAGGAGAACCACGATGAGCGATGAGCGCGATGCGAACGAGGGTGTGCACCGCAGCGGCTTCGTGACGTTCGTCGGACGCCCGAACGTCGGCAAGTCCACGCTGACGAACGCCCTGGTCGGCGAGAAGATCGCGATCACGAGCGAGAAGCCGCAGACCACGCGGCGGGCGATCCGCGGCATCGTGAACCGGCCCGACGGGCAGCTCGTGATCGTGGACACCCCCGGGATCCATCGCCCGCGCACGCTCCTCGGCGAGCGGCTCAACGACCTCGTCGAGCAGGTGCTCGGCGATGTGGACGTGATCGGGTTCTGCGTTCCGGCGACCGAGAAGGTCGGCCCCGGCGATCGCCGCATCGCCGCGTCCCTGGACGGCTATCCGCGCGCGAAGAAGATCGCGATCGTCACGAAGGTCGACGTCGCCGAGCGCGACGAGATCACGGAGCGCCTCATGGAGGTCGATTCGCTGCGCGAGGACTGGGCCGCGGTGATCCCGCTGTCCGCGCTCACCCGCGTGCAGCTCGACGTGCTCGCCGATGAGGTGCTCGCGCTCATGCCCGAAGGGCCGTCCCTCTACGAGGACGACGTGGTCACCGACGAGTCCACGGAGGACCGCATCGCCGAGATGATCCGCGAGGCCGCGCTCGAAGGCGTGCGCGACGAGCTCCCGCACTCGATCGCCGTCGTCGTCGACGACATCGCCCCCCGCGAGGACTCGGACCTGACCGACGTGCACGCCTCGATCGTCGTGGAGCGCGACAGCCAGAAGGCCATCATCATCGGTCGCAAGGGCGCACGTCTGCGCGAGGTCGGCGCCACTGCGCGCGCGGGGATCGAGGAGCTCCTCGGCACGCGGGTGTTCCTCGGCCTGCACGTGAAGGTCGCCAAGGAGTGGCAGCGCGACCCGAAGCAGCTCGGGCGGCTGGGGTTCTGACGATGGCACTCGACGCCCGGCACTGGGTGGCCCCCGCGTGGGGGCCGCCGGAGCAGTGGCGGCTGGTCGAGACGATCGTGCCGGATCCGGGGCCCGGAGAGGTCACGATCCGGGTGCGCGCCGCGGGCATGAACCCCGCCGACCGGAAGCACGTCGCGGCTCCCCGCCCCGGCGTCTCGCTGCCGGTGCCGATCGGCTACGAGGTCTCGGGCGAGATCGTCGCGATCGGCCCCGACACGAGGATCGGATCCGGCGAGGCCGAGGTCGGCGTCGAGGCGATCGCCTTCCGCGTGCAGGGCGGATACGCGACCGCGCTCACGCTCGCCGCCGAGAAGGCGTTCCGCAAGCCCGCGCCGTTGTCGCACGCCCAGGCGGCCAACCTGCTCCTGGCGGGCACCACGGCCGCGGAGATGCTCGAGCGGGTGCATGCGCGGTCCGGGGACACCCTCCTGCTGCACGGTGCTTCCGGCGCCGTCGGCGTGATGGTGCTGCAGTTGGCCGCGCTGCGCGGCGTGCGGGTCATCGGCACGACGAGCGAGGCGGGGAGCGAGCGGGTGCGACGCTTCGGGGGCATCCCCGTGGCATACGGCGCTGGACTCGCTGAGCGGGTGCGCGCGCTCGACCTCCCCGTCCGGGCCGCGCTCGACGCCGTCGGCACCGACGAGGCGGTGGACGTCTCCCTCGCCCTCGTGGCGGACCGCAGCCGCATCGTCACGATCGCCGCTCCCGGCCGTGCGGCGGAGCACGGGTTCCTCAGCATCGCCGGCTCCCAGCCGGCGAGCGCCGCGCTCCGCGACGGGATCCGCGGCGAGCTCGTCCGCCTCGCCGACGAGGGACTGCTGACGGTGCCGCTCTCGCGCACGTATCCGCTGACCGACGCGCGGGAGGCGACGCGTTTCCTCGCCCGGGAGCATCCCGGCGGAAAGCTCGCGCTGATCCCCTAGAGACGCCCTCGGGGCGTCACCACCCGCCCGAGGAGCCGCCGCCACCGCCGCCCCCGGAGAAGCCTCCGCCGAAGGATCCGCTGGAGCTCGACGACGCGCTGGGCGTGGGGGTGGGGCTGAGGGAGCTGTTCATGCCGCTGAGCGAGTTCGCGAAGCTCGCCCCGGTGTATCCGTAGTACCAGCCGGGCGTGATGTGGTCGCGCTCGTACTGCACGGCGAGCACCTGACCCCATTCGCGTTCGAGCCCGAACAGCATCGCGTACGGCAGCAGCCGCTCGTACAGCACGATGACGTCGGCGCGACCGTCAGCCCGTCGTTCGGCGCCCCGGTACGACTGCAGCATCCGGATCCGGTCAGCTTCCGCCAGCCGGATGTACTCCTGCACGCCGAGCAGGTACTCGCGGGTCTCGGCGCCGTGCGGTGTGAGCACGGTGCGGCGCGGCAGGGAGACGAGCACCGCGACGAGCGCGACCACAGACGCGACGATGCCGACGACGAACGTCGCGATCGCGGCCGGTCGTCCGACCACCATGCCGGGGACGGCGAGTGCGACAGCGCCGAGGCCCGCCGCGAGTCCGATCGCGCTCAGGACCACGGCGAGCACTGAACGCCGCCGGGTGAGCAGGCCGCGGTCGAACGCCGCCACGTGCGCGGATCCGGAGAGCGCCTTGAGCCTCGTCACCAGGGCGTCGTCCGGCACCTCGAGATGCAGGGTCGTCCCGACCGGGGATCCCGGGAACAGCGCCCCGAGCGCCTCCGCGTCGAGCGCGTCGGGGGCGATCGACGGGTCGACCAGTTCGAGCACGGGTTTGCTCGCGCCGTCCGAGATGCGGATCGCCTTGCGCACCGCGAGGTGCACGATCTCGGCAGAGTCTGCTGCGCTCTTCCGGCCCTCGACCTCCGCGGCGAGCACGGGGGGAAGCCCGTCGGGGACGTCGTACTGCGCGACCACGATGCCGCGGCCGCTGCGGCGGCCCTTCCGGCGCAGCAGGCCGATCCCGAGGAACGGGCCGCCGATGGCCAGCAGCGCGGCGAGACCCGCGAGAGGATACGGCGCCACGTCCGTCATCGGATCCGGCTCCCGGGCGGGGGCCTGCGCGAACGTGCCCGCCTTCATCGGGAACGAGACCGTGACGCCGGAGCCGGCGGGGACGTCATCCTGGGACACCGCGAATCCGCCTCCCGCGGCGGGGGAGAGCGGGCACGGTGTCGTGGAACCAGGGGGGCCGGCGTAACAGGACGGCTCTGCGATCATGGCCGCGCCCACCTCGGGAGCGAAGGAGAGCGCGGCGGAGAAGTGCGCGATCGGCTGCTGCGAGCTCAGCGGCAGCAGGTTCCAGTACCACTCGTCGATCGGCCGGTCCGTGGGGCGGTGCACGACGTCGCGCATCGTGTACCGGATGACGTACGTCGTGCGGCCGTGCGCGAAGACGTCCGGATCGCCGATCTTGAGCTGACGGATCCCGTTGTCGGTCTCGCTGTCGTCGTACGGCAGCGCCTTGCCCGCGCCGTCGGTGATGGAGACGATGTGCAGCCGGAGCGGGGCGCCGTCGTACCAGGTGGGGAGGCCGCGGAGGATGCCGTGGTTCTGATCGAACTCCGGGAAGTCGGCCACGAGCGTCTCGGTCACCTCGAGGGCGGCTCGTCCGTCCGCGTCGCGCCCGAGCCGGTACTGCGCGTCCCAGGACGCGTACGAGAAGTCGTTCGTGTCGGCGTGCGCGGCGGGGGCCGCGAGCAGCGGGGCCAGAACGAGTGCGAGAGCGCCGAGCAGGGCGAGCAGGCGGGCGCGCGGTCGAGCCGTCATGCGGCCAGACTATCCGCCGCCCGCGATCCGGCGCGTCTGCGCGTTCAGTGCAGTGCGCTCGTCTCGATGATCGTGCGCAGCGCGCTCTCGTCGTTGGGGATCTCGGTGACGCGCTGCGGCGCGGCGAGCAGCGCCTTCAGCTCGTCGGAGAGGGGGAGCTCGATGCCGAGCGCCTCCGTGATGGTCTCGCCGAACTTCTCGGGCTTCGCGGTCTCCAGCACGAGCATGGGGACGCCGTCCTCGAGGAACTCGCGGGCGACCTTCACCCCGTCGGCGGTGTGCGGGTCGATCACGGTGCCGCTCTGCTCGTACACGGCACGGATGGTCGAGAGGCGGTCGTCATGGGTGCTGGTGCCGCTCACGATCCCGAACTCGTCGGCGAAGCGCGGCAGATCCGCGGCGAAGTCGAAGGCGCCGGCGAGGGTGAGCTGGTCCCAGGCCGCGACCACGCGCTGCGGCTCGCGTCCCACCAGCTCGAAGATGAAGCGCTCCAGGTTCGACGCCTTGGAGATGTCCATCGAGGGGCTCGAGGTCGCGAGCGTCTGCGCCGCGCTGCGCGGGCGGTACACACCGGTGCGGAAGAACTCGTCGAGCACATTGTTCTCGTTCGCGGCGAGCACGAGGCGGCGGATCGGCAGCCCCATGCCGCGGGCGAAGAACCCGGAGAGGATGTTGCCGAAGTTGCCGGACGGCACGGCGAACGAGACCTCGAAGCCCTCGCGCTCCGCCGGGGCGAGCGAATCGGTGGCGCGCAGCCAGGCCCAGAAGTAGTAGACGACCTGCGCGGTGATGCGTGCGAGGTTGATCGAGTTGACGGCGCCGAGGTGCTGCGCGCGCTTGAAGTCGAGGTCGCCGGCGAGATCCTTCACCAGGTTCTGGCAGTCGTCGAACACGCCCTCGACCGCGATGTTGTGCACGTTCGCGTCCTGCAGGGAGTACATCTGCGCGCGCTGGAAGGCGCTCATCCGGCCCTGCGGCGACAGCATGAAGACGCTGATCCGTTCCTTGCCGCGGAGCGCGTGCTCGGCTGCGGATCCGGTGTCGCCCGACGTCGCGCCGACGATGTTCAGCACGCCGCCGGTGCACTCGAGCGCGTACTCGAGGGCCTGTCCGAGGAACTGCATCGCCATGTCCTTGAACGCGAGCGTCGGTCCCTCGGAGAGCCCGACGAGCGTGATCCCGCCGCCGATCGGCGTGAGCGGCACGGGCGCGGCGAAGGTGTCGGGGGAGTACGCGGCCGCGCACAGGGCGGCGAGGTCGTCGCGCGGGATGTCGGTGGCGAACAGCCCCAGCACCTCGGTGGCCAGGTCCGCGTAGCCGAGGTCGCGCCAGGACTCGAGCGTCGCCGCATCCACCGTCGGCAGCTGTTCGGGCACGAGCAGGCCGCCGTCGACGGCGAGTCCCTCCAGCAGGGCCTCGCTGTAGGTCTTCGGGTCGCCGCCGCCGCGGGTGGAGATGTACTGCACGAGCTGCTCCTCGGAAGTCGGGGTCTCGGATCGGCGTGCACGACGCGGATCCGCGTCCCACGATTCTCGCAGGTTCCGGTCCGCTTCTCGGCCGCGTGACGCGGCGGCGAGGAGTCCGACGCGCCGTGCTAGCATGGGCGCATGCGCGCAGGCGGTCTGCTCCTTCTTAGCTGCCGCGACGAGTCCCGTATCTGAGGGCCCCACTCGTCGCGGTGTTCGTGTTGGCCCGCTCCCACACCTGAAGCGACGAGAAGAGCACCCTCATGAAGAACAACCAGCGCCCCACGACGATGCCGGTCCACAAGTACCGGCCGTTCCACGAGCAGATCGTCGTCGATCTGCCGGACCGCACCTGGCCCTCTGCCCGGATCACCGAGGCGCCGCGCTGGTGCGCGGTCGACCTGCGCGACGGCAACCAGGCCCTCATCGACCCGATGTCGCCCGAGCGCAAGCGCGTGATGTTCGAGCTGCTCGTGAGCATGGGCTACAAGGAGATCGAGGTCGGCTTCCCGTCGGCGAGCCAGACCGACTTCGACTTCGTGCGTCAGCTCATCGACGAGGACCTGATCCCCGATGACGTCACGATCCAGGTCCTGACGCAGTGCCGCGAGCACCTGATCGAGCGCACCTACGAGGCGATCGCCGGCGCGAAGCAGGCCATCGTGCACTTCTACAACTCGACGAGCGTGCTGCAGCGCGAGGTGGTGTTCCGCTCCGACCGCGAGGGCGTGAAGCAGATCGCCCTCGAAGGCGCACGCCTGTGCCGTGAGTTCGAGAAGCGCATCCCCGACACCGAGGTCTACTACGAGTACTCCCCGGAGAGCTACACGGGCACCGAGCTGGAGTACGCCGTCGAGGTCTGCAACGAGGTGCTGGAGATCCTCGAGCCCACTCCGGGCCGCAAGGTCATCATCAACCTGCCCGCGACCGTCGAGATGGCGACGCCGAACGTCTACGCCGACTCGATCGAGTGGATGAGCCGTCACCTCAACCACCGTGAGAACGTGATCCTCTCGCTGCACCCGCACAACGACCGCGGCACCGCGGTCGCCGCCGCCGAGCTCGGCTACATGGCCGGCGCCGACCGCATCGAGGGCTGCCTCTTCGGCAACGGCGAGCGCACCGGGAACGTGGATCTCGTCGCGCTGGGCATCAACCTGTTCACGCAGGGGATCGACCCGCAGATCGACTTCAGCGACATCGATCAGGTCAAGCGCACGGTCGAGTACTGCAACCAGCTGCCGGTGCCGGAGCGCAGCCCCTGGGCGGGCGACCTGGTCTTCACAGCCTTCAGCGGATCCCACCAGGACGCCATCAAGAAGGGCTTCGAGGCGATGGCCGCGAAGGCCGAGGCGCAGGGCGTGAGCGTCGACGACATCGAGTGGGGCGTGCCCTACCTGCCGGTGGACCCCAAGGATCTGGGCCGGTCGTACGAGGCCGTGATCCGGGTCAATTCGCAGTCCGGCAAGGGCGGCGTGGCGTATCTGCTGAAGACCGATCACGCGCTCGACCTGCCGCGCAAGCTCCAGATCGAGTTCTCCGGCGTCGTGCAGGCCAAGACCGACGCCGAGGGCGGTGAGGTCACCAGCGAGCAGATCTGGGACATCTTCACCGACGAGTATCTGCCGGCGTCCGTGGACGACGCGAAGTGGGGCCGCTTCGAGCTGCTCGGCACGCGCACCCACAGCGACATGTCCGGCGAGGTCACGCTCGACGTCGTGCTCCGCGACGACGAGGAGCGCGTCGAGGCCGAGGGGCGCGGGAACGGACCGGTCGCGGCCTTCATCGAGGTGCTGCGCGAGCGCGGCTTCGAGATCTCGCTCTACGACTACGTCGAGCACACGCTCTCGACCGGCGGCGACGCCCAGGCGGCGGCGTACGTCGAACTGCAGGTCGGCGACCAGCGGCTCTGGGGGGTCGGCATCGACGGAGACATCTCCACGGCGTCGCTCAAGGCGATCGTGTCCTGCGTGAACCGCTCCATCCGCGCGCGCCAGGCCGAGCTCGTGGAGGCCTGACCCTCCCACCGAACGTCTCCGCACCGACACCCCGTGTGCGGAGGGCTCGTCCGCGGCGCAACCGTCCGCGTGACTGCACCTGCGCCCCGGCGCCCGGCAGATCCTGCCGTGGCCCGGGGCGCAGGCGTGTGCCGACCGTGCGCCTGCCGGCCGCGCGCTCGCCCCGGCCTCAGGGGCGGATGATCGGGATCATCCCGGTCTCCGCCGCCACCCGACGGCGGTACAGGGCGCGCTGCTCGGGGAGGGACAGGTCGAAGACGACGGCGAGCACCCGGATGACGGCGGTCACGACGATGCCGATGATCGCCGCGGGCACGATGCCCAGTCCCATCCCATGCGAGACCACGATGAACGCGCAGCCGGCGCCGGCGGCGACGGCGTACAGCGATCCGACGTGCATGATCGACACGGGCAGGCCCATGAGCATGTCGCGGAGCACGCCGCCGCCGGCCGCAGCGCACACGCCGATGAAGACGGCCGGCACCTCCGGGAGGCCGAACGCGATCGCCTTGCTCGTGCCGAAGGCGCCGAACATGCCGATCACGACGGCGTCGAGGCCGACGACCACGGCGTTGAGGCGCTGGAACAGCCCTGCCAGGAGCATGCCGACCAGTGCGGCTCCGGCGGCCGTGAGCAGGTACCAGTTGCTGTGCAGGGACGCGGGCGGCTGGCCGAGCAGGATGTCGCGGATGAGGCCGCCGCCCATGCCGATCATGATCCCGATGATGGCGACGCCGAGCAGGTCCAGGCGGCGCTCACCGCGGAACCCGCTCGCGAACATCGCCCCCTGCACGCCGCCCAGGCCCACGCCCAGAAGATCGGCCCACAGCGGGATGGTGAAGGTCGGTTCGGTCACAGCTCTATTGTCCCTGGGAGTGGGATGATCGAGGAATGCCCACCTACCGAGACGAAGCGGTGATCCTGCGCACCCACAAGCTCGGCGAGGCGGATCGGATCGTCACGATGCTGTCCCGCGCGCACGGCAAGGTCCGTGCCGTGGCGAAGGGTGTGCGCCGCACGTCGTCGAAGTTCGGCTCGCGCCTCGAGCCGTTCATGGTGGCGGACGTGCAGCTGTACCAGGGGCGCTCCCTCGACATCGTGCAGCAGGCGGAGTCGCTGGGCTCCTACGGCGCCGACATCGCCCTGCACTACGACCGCTACACGGCGGCGAACGCGATGGTGGAGACCGCCGACCGTCTCAACGACGCCGAGGCGACGCCGGAGCAGTATCTGCTGCTCGTCGGCGGACTCCGCGCCCTCGCGCGGGGCGAGCATGCCGCTCGCAGCATCCTCGACTCGTACCTTCTGCGCGTGATGGCCCTGTCCGGGTGGGCGCCGTCGTTCACCGACTGCGCACGCTGCGCCAGGCCGGGATCGCACACCGTGTTCGTCGCCCAGATGGGCGGCATCGTCTGCGACGATTGCGCCCCGGTCGGGAGCCCGCGGCTGCCCGCCTCGGCTTTCGAGGTGCTGCGTGCGCTGATCGCGGGGGACTGGGAGCGCGTCGACTCCGCCCCCGACCGCGACACGGCGGCGGCGTCGGGTGTCATCGCCGCCTACGCCCAGTGGCACCTCGAGCGGGGGATCCGCTCGCTCTCGCTCGTGGAAGGAAGCCGGTGAGCCCGAAGCCGTACACCCACAAGGACGCCGTCCCGTATCGCCCGCTGGACTGGACGGGCGTGCAGCCTCCGGTGTTCCGGGCGGTGCCGAACCACGTCGCGATCGTGATGGACGGCAACGGGCGGTGGGCCAACCGCCGCGGCCTGAACCGGATCGAAGGGCACAAGGCGGGCGAGGAGGTGCTGCTCGACGTCGTCGCCGGGGCGATCCAGGCGGGGGTCAAGCACCTCAGCGTGTACGCCTTCTCGACCGAGAACTGGGCGCGTTCGCCGGAGGAGGTTCGCTTCCTCATGGGGTACAACCGCGACGTGCTGCATCGACGCCGCGACCAGCTGAACGAGTGGGGTGTGCGGATCCGGTGGGCGGGTCGCAAGCCGCGGCTGTGGGGCTCGGTCATCAAGGAGCTCGAATACGCCGCCGAGCTCACCCGCGGGAATGACGTTCTCACCCTCACGATGTGCATCAACTACGGGGGCCGGGTGGAGCTCGTCGACGCGATGCGCGCGATCGCCGAGGACGTCAAGGCCGGCCGGATGCGTCCCGGCGCCATCACGGAGAAGGCGATCCGCCGGCACCTCTACATCCCGGACATGCCCGACGTGGACCTCTTCCTGCGGAGCTCGGGGGAGCAGCGCACCTCGAACTTCCTGCTCTGGCAGTCGGCGTACGCCGAGATGGTTTTCCTCGACACGCTGTGGCCCGACTTCTCCCGCGAGGAGCTGTGGCGCGCGATCGGCATCTACCTGTCCCGTGACCGGCGCTTCGGCGGCGCCGTCGACACGCCCGACGCGCTCGACGAGACCTGATCCGTCGGGCCTGTCGCCGCGTAGGCGTGTCCGGTCGCTGAGCCGGCGTTTCACGCGAACTGGAGGCGCGGTGCTGCTCGCGACAAGGGGTCAGGCAGCGGGAGCGAACCGTCTCGGGGGCGGATCGATGTCGCCCCAGGCGTAGCGAACGGCAAGCCGGGGACGGAGCATGGTCTGTCCGCCACCCGGGTCGTGCAGTACGAACTCGTCCGTTCCGGCGCGCGTGATCCGCCATCCGCGATGGTGGAGTTGCATGTGGTGGAACCGGCAGAGCAGGATCCCTCGGTCGACGTCGGTGCGCCCGTCGTCGCGCGCCCATTCGTCGATGTGATGCGCTTCGCAGTATGACGCGGGCCGGTCGCATCCGGGCCACCGACAACCGCCGTCGCGAACGGCCAAGCCGATGCGCTGTCGAGGTGTGTACAGTCGGGACTCACGACCGACATCGAGTGGGTTGCCGCTCACGTCTACTGTCACCGGCACGGCGCCGCTTTCGCAGACCCGCCGCTCGGCTACTGCCGCCGGGAGTGTCGTCAGACCGTCTTCTGTGAGTGCGATCGGGGCGGGGACGCCGTGCCGGTCAACGGCCTGCACCAGCCGCAGTCCGGCCTGCCGGGTGCCGAAGACGGACGCCGGTTCGGCGAGCGCGCCGGCGCGGACCAGATCCAGCAACAGGTCGTACGAGAGCTGTTGGTTCGTGCGAGGATCGGCCGCAAGACGTTCAGCCCGCGCATTCTCGTCCTCGTCGACGAAGCGCGGACCGCCCCGGCGTGGACGGAGCGCAGCCGCGAGGATCGTCTCGAGGAAGGCTCCGCCCTCGTCATCGAACACGGCGGACGCATGTCGCACGCCCTCATCGTCGAACCAGGTCCGAAATGAACGGCGCTCGTACCGGGCGGCGAAGCGGGCCCCGGCACCCTCCGGGTCGAGCAGGTCACGGAGGGTGCGCGCCGCCGCCCTCAGCTCTTCCACCGTGCGATGGGATGCCTCGTCGATCAACTGTGCCGCGGCCGTCGCCCAGGCTTCCGCGGCTCCCTGCGGCGGGTCGCCGAGTCCGCGGCGGATCGCGTCGAACTGCACCGAGGTCAGTACCCCCGTCCGCAGCCCCGTCCGAAGCGTCTCGCGCCATTCGCGCGAGGACGAGAGGGCCGGCGGCGACTGGTCCGGTGCACCGGAGGCGGTCGCGTCGGCGATCCCCGTGCCGCTTTCGGGATGTTCCTCGTCTTCGAGGAGCGCCTGTCCCACGCGCACCTTGCGTGCAGCCTCGCCCTTGGTGGTGCCGGAGAGCTCCTGGATCAGCGACGCCGCGGATCGATGCCCTCGTGACTGTGCCAGACCTGCGTGCCCTGCCGTCCTTCCGGAGCGGCGTGCGATCAGTCCGGCGCAGAGCAGTTGGATCTGCTCGGCGAGACGACCGATCTCGACCGCCGCGCGGCACGTCGCGACCGCGTCCGCATCCCCGAGGCCCGCGATGATCGCCTGCACGTCGGACGTGGTCGCGCCGGCCGAGATCCGCCCTGCCAGGGTCGGGATCTGAGCCGCGATCGCTTCCAACGTCGTCATGAGTCGATTCTCCATCGGGCCACCGACATTTGAATCCCTGATCAGAAGGCTGTTCTGTTCTGTGGAAAGCTGCTTCGACCGTTCCGATGTGGAGGGCGATCGGTGCCGAAGTGCCGGAAGGGAACGACGAATCGTCTGCTCGCGTCCGGTAGACTGTCCCCGCGAAGGGGAGTATTCCGACTTCACGCGATCGTCATCACGAGGCCCGCCGCCGGGCCTCCGGGCGCGTGACCGCCATCGGGCGGGGAAGAGACTTTCGGCCGTTGACCGACCCCCTCGAAAGGCCCTCGTGGACGTTCCCGTCTGGTTCGAAATCGTCTCGCTCGCCGTCCTGCTGCTGATCCTGATCGGCGATCTGCTGATCGTGCGGTGGCGCCCGCACATCCCCTCGACCAAGGAGTCCACCCTCTGGGTCGTCTTCTACGTCGCGCTCGCCCTCGGATTCGCCGGCCTCCTGCTCGCCGTGGCCGGCGGCAGGCACGCGGGCGAGTTCCTCACCGGATGGGCGCTCGAGTACAGCCTCTCGATCGACAACCTCTTCGTGTTCGTGCTGATCATGGCGCAGTTCTCCGTGCCTCGGAAGCTGCAGCAGGAGGTGCTGATGGTCGGCATCATCATCGCCCTGGTGCTGCGCGGCGTCTTCATCCTGCTCGGCGTCACGATCATCGAGAACTTCGCGCCGGTCTTCTACCTCTTCGGCGCCTTCCTCATCTGGACGGCGATCCGTCAGGCGATGCCGGAGAAGGAGCAGGAGGACGAGACCGCCGCGAAGGAGGGCTTCGCCGTCCGTCTCGTGCGCCGCCTCGTCCCGGTCAGCGATGAGTTCGACGGCCCGAAGCTGCGCACCGTCGTCGACGGCAAGCGCGTGTGGACGCCGATGATCATCGTCTTCGTCACGATCGGCGTGACGGATCTGATGTTCGCGATCGACTCCATCCCGGCGATCTTCAGCATCACGCAGAACAGCTTCCTCGTGTTCACCGCCAACATCTTCGCCCTGATGGGCTTGCGCCAGCTCTACTTCCTCCTCGGCGACCTGCTCGACCGGCTCCGCTACCTGCACTACGGCATCGCCGTGATCCTCGCCTTCATCGGCGTCAAGCTCGTGCTGCACGCGATGCACGAGAACACCGTCCCGTTCATCAACGGTGGCAAGCCCATCGAGTGGGCGCCGGACGTGCCGATCTGGCTGTCGCTCACCGTGATCGTCGTCGCGATGCTGGGCGCGACCGGAGCGAGCCTCATCGCCTCCGGCCGCGAGAAGCGCCAGGAGCGCGCGCTCGCGGAGTAGCGGTCGACCGGAGCGGATCAGCCCCGCGGCGCACTCAGCCGAGACGCCATTCGTCGCCCTTGTCGATGGAGCGGCCTCCGCTGCGCACGTTGACGGCGCCGTCGTAGGCGACCATTCCGGGCGCGAAAGTGCCGGGGCCGGGGCGGCCCTGGTCGGGGCCGTACGACGGCAGCGAGGCGCCGTAGCGGTAGAGGGTCTCCTGGATCGGGCGGTAGCACGCGCCGCCGTCGGCGGTGATGCCTGCCACCGTACCGAGGGCACGGAGGCCGTTCTCGTCCATGCGCCACACCGGACCCCCGACATCGCCGTACGACGCGGATGCGTCGGTGCACAGGAGCTGCTCGCCGTGCATGCCGTCCGCCGTGCCGAGGATCTGTCCTTCGGTCCACCCGGTGTCGATCCCCATCTTGCCGATCAGCAGACCGACCGGCTGCTGATCGCTGGGAGTCCACCCCACGATCTGGCCGTTGCCTGGATATGACCCCGTGGTCGGGTCCGCCAGGATCTGGTGGGCGTCGTTGCCATCCCGCATCTGCAACAGGACGACCGGATCATCGGAGCGGCGGTAGAAGCCGTCCGCGTAGTAGCCGGCATCTCCTCGGACCGGCAACGAGATCGGCCAGGGGCTGCAGATGTCGGCCGTGGTGAGGAAGAACCCCGAATCCCCTGCGATCGCGTAGCCTCCCGTGCAGGCTCTGTCGAAATACGCGCCCGCAGTGCCGCCGACGGCCGCCCAGATCGTCGGCTCGCCGGGACTGTAGTCGTATCCGTAGGCATCAGGGACGGGGCGGATCTCCGCGGAGGCGGCAGGAGCCGACGCGAATCCGAGTGCGCAGAGCGAGACGGCGAGCAGCGCCAGGCTTCGCCGGCGGAGGTTCCTGTGCAACATATCGGCATACTATGCCGAGGCTCGTCGGCATGATAGCCCTCCGATCCGTCCGCCCAGGATGCGTCCCGATCAGAACGCGCGCAGGTTCGCCTGCAGGCCTCCGTCGGCGTACTCGCGGCGCAGGATCCCGCGGCGGCGCAGCACCGGTACGAGCTCGTCGAGCGTGCGGTGCAGGGTCACCGGGTGGAAGTCGCCCCACAGCAGCACGCCGTCGTTGCCCCACTCGCCCAGTTCTTCGATGAGATCCGCGAACTCCTCGGCGGTTCCGACGAATCCGCTTCGATCGGCGATGCGGCCGGCGCGCGCCAGCGCGGTGAGGTGGGCGCGCAGCGGCGCGTCCTCGCCCCGGTCGCCGATCAGCCGCTGGATGCTGCCCCGCGAGACGTGCGGGCCGAAGACCGCAGGATCGAGCGGCCGGTCGAGGTCCAGCGCGGTGAGATCGGTCTCCAGGTCGCTCGACTGCTTGCGCGCGATCTGGACGAGGGCCGCGTCGTCGGGATGCGCCGAGGCGGCGACGACGCGGTCGGCCTCTTCGGCCGAGGACGTGATGACCGGCTGGATGGCGAACAGGATCTTGATGTCGGACGGACGACGACCTGCCGCGATCGCGGCATCGTGGATCTTGGCCCGGTAGGCGCGCACGGATTCCTCGTGCAGCGGCGCGAGGGCGAGCTGCACGTCGGAGTTCGCGCCCGCGAAGCCGAGCCCACGTCCGGAGCCGCCGGGGGAGACGATCGCCGGTTCGCCGTTCGGGAACGGGAGGGCGTTCAGCGGACCGTCGAACGCGAAGTACTGGCCGCGATGGCGCACCGCGTTCATCCGAGAGCCGTCGGCGTAGACGTCGGTGTCGCGATCGGCGACGAGCGCATCCGGCTCCCAGCTGCGCCAGAGCGCGCGGACGCCTGCGAGCCATTCCTCGGCCCGGTCGTACGCCTCATCGTGCCCGAGCTGCGCGGCGTCGGAGAAGTGACGCGCGCTGCCGGTGTCGGTCACGACGTTGAGGCCGAGCCGGTGACCGCTCAGGTGCTGAAGGGTCGCGAACTGGCGTGCGGCGGTGTACGGCAGGTACGCCGCCGGGTTGACGGTCGGGACGACGCCGAGGTGGGTCGTCGCCTGGAACAGATACGGCGCGAGCAGAAGCGGATCGTGCTTCGGCCCGCCGAAGGCGTGGCGCACCCGCAGATCGATGGTCTCGGCCGATCCGAGCGAGGGGGCGTCCTCGATGATGACGAGGTCGAACCCGGCCTGCTCGAGCGTGCGAGCAGCCTCCTGGTAGATCTCGGGCCGGGTCCAGTCGTAGTCCCAGTCCAGGGAGGGGTAGCCCCAGCCCTGCGGCCCGAAGCCGCGGGCCAGGAACCAGCCGAAGTGCTGCTGCGTGGTCATCGGACGACCTCCCGTGCCGGCTGCAGAACCTGGGCGAGATCCTCGATGAGATCGTCGATGTCCTCAATCCCGATCGACAGGCGCACCGTGCCGGGCCGGATGCCGAGGCGCTCGCGTTCCTCAGCCGTGCGGAGCACGTGGCTCGTGGACGCGGGGTGCAGCACGAGCGAGCGCACGTCGCCGATGTGCGTCATGTGGGTGAAGACCCGCACCCCCTCCACGAACGACTTCGCGGCAGGGAGTCCGCCGCGCAGGGTGACGGTGAAGACGGATCCGTACCCGCCGTGCAGGTAGCGGACCGCCGTGTCGTGGTCGGGGTGCGAGGGGAGGCCCACGTGGTCGACGCTCTCCACGGCGTCGTGCTCGGCGAGCCAGCGCGCCACCGCGAGGGCGTTGCGGGACTGCCGTTCCACGCGCAGTCCGAGGGTCTCTGCGCCCTGACCGATCAGGAACGCGTTCAGCGGCGACGGCGTGGCGCCGAACCGCGGCGCGACCGACGCCCTCGCGTAGGCGATCCGCGCGAGCCCTCCGTGCCGTGCGGCGACGCTGGGAGCGCCGCCCCGCCCGGGGAGCACGAGGTGCGCCGCGTTGTGACCGGCCTTCGCCGCGTCGAACCGGCCGTCGTCGACGATGACGCCGCCCAGCACCGATCCGTGACCGGCGAGGAACTTCGAGGCGGAGTGCACGACGATCGACGCCCCGCGCTCGAGCGGACGGAGCAGGTACGGAGTCGCGAGCGTGTTGTCGACGATCAGCGGGATCGCCGCGGCGTCCGCGACCGCCGCGATCGCGGACACGTCCAGCACGTCGTTGCGGGCGTTGGCGATCGACTCGGCGAACAGTGCGCGCGTGGAGGGACGGAGGGCGGATCTCCACGCCTCCGGATCCGCGATGTCGTCGACGAAGGTGGTCTCGATCCCGAGCCGTGCGAGGTTGTCGACGAGCAGGCCGCGGCTGCCTTCGTAGATGTGCTCAGAGGCCACGATGTGATCACCGGCGCCCGCGACCGAGAGCAGAGCGGTCGCGACGGCGGCCTGCCCGCTGGCCAGCAGCAGGGCGTCGGCGCCGCCTTCGAGCGCGGCCAGCTGCCGCTCCACCGCGCGCACCGTCGGGTTGCCGGTGCGGCTGTAGCCGAAGCCGTCTCCGCTCCCGAAGTGGTCCGCCGCGTGGTCGAAGTCCTCGAACTCGAATCCCGCGGTGAGGTAGACGGGCGTCGCGCGCGACGCCGCGGGCGCGTGATTCCGGGCGGCGTGCACCGCCGTGGTGGCGAAACGGGCGGTCTCGACGGACATGCGGCACCTCTCGAGCGGATCGTGGACGTTCAGCGTGCCACGGCGGGTCGCCGCGGCGGACGGCGGGGGTAATCCGGCGTCATCCGGACGCGGGATCCGGCGTCCCGCACGGGCCCAGGGTGGGTGGGAAACACCCACCCTGGCCGGGGGTAAACTCGTCCGCATGCAGGCGGTGCTTCTCCTTAGCGGCCGCGGCGAGACCTCGATCTAGGCCTCTCTCGCCGCGGTGTCTCGCGTGGGCCGCACCTTGACCCTCTGGAGAAGCAGCACATGAACGACGCAGCCCCCCGACCCCGCACCCTGGCCGAGAAGGTCTGGGACGACCACCTTGTGGTGAAGGGCGAGAACGGCGAACCCGATCTCATCTACATCGATCTGCACCTCGTGCACGAGGTCACCAGCCCGCAGGCGTTCGACGGTCTGCGCGCCGAGGGGAGGCCGCTGCGCCGGCTCGACCTGACCATCGCCACGGAGGATCACAACACTCCGACCCTCGCGATCGACAAGCCCATCGCCGACCTGACCAGCCGCACCCAGATCGAGACGTTGCGCCGCAACGCCGAGGAGTTCGGCGTGCGGCTGCATTCGCTGGGCGATGCGGAGCAGGGGATCGTGCATGTCGTCGGACCCCAGCTGGGACTGACGATGCCGGGCATCACGGTGGTGTGCGGCGATTC
This sequence comes from Microbacterium azadirachtae, assembly GCF_000956545.1. GTDB lineage: Bacteria > Actinomycetota > Actinomycetes > Actinomycetales > Microbacteriaceae > Microbacterium > Microbacterium azadirachtae. The sequence goes on along the minus strand of NZ_JYIT01000086.1, from coordinate 41,735 downwards.
GCACACGTCCACGCACGGCGCGTTCGGCGCGATGGCCTTCGGGATCGGCACCAGCGAGGTCGAGCACGTCATGGCGACGCAGACCCTGCCGCTCAAGCCCTTCAAGACCATGGCGATCAACGTCGAGGGGACCCTGCGCCCCGGGGTCACGGCGAAGGACATCATCCTGGCCGTGATCGCCAAGATCGGCACCGGCGGCGGCCAGGGCTATGTGCTCGAGTACCGCGGCAGCGCGATCAGGGCCCTCAGCATGGAGGGCCGCATGACGATCTGCAACATGTCGATCGAGGCCGGCGCCCGCGCCGGCATGGTCGCCCCGGACGAGACGACGTTCGCGTACGTCCAGGGCAAGCCGCACGCGCCGCAGGGTCAGGACTGGGAGGATGCGGTCGCGTACTGGCGCACGCTCCCCACCGACGAGGGCGCGGTCTTCGACGCCGAGGTCTTCATCGACGCCGATGCTCTGGAGCCCTTCGTCACCTGGGGCACCAACCCCGGCCAGGGCAGCTCGCTGTCGTCGTCGGTGCCGGATCCGGCGGAGATCGCCGACCCGAACGAGCGCAGTGCCGCCGAGCGGGCCCTGGAGTACATGGACCTCACGCCCGGCACGCCCCTGAAGGACGTGAAGGTCGACGCCGTGTTCATGGGCTCGTGCACCAACAGCCGGATCGAGGATCTGCGCGCCTTCGCGTCGGTCATCAAGGGCAAGAAGAAGGCCGAGGGTGTGCGCGTCATGGTCGTTCCCGGCTCGGCCCGCGTACGTCTCGAGGCCGAGGCGGAGGGCCTGGACAAGGTCTTCACCGACTTCGGCGCGGAGTGGCGGTTCGCCGGCTGCTCGATGTGCCTGGGGATGAACCCCGACCAGCTCGCGCCGGGGGAGCGCTGCGCCTCGACCTCGAACCGCAACTTCGAGGGTCGGCAGGGCAAGGGAGGGCGCACCCACCTGGTGTCGCCGCTCGTCGCCGCGGCGACCGCCGTGCGCGGCACGCTCTCGAGTCCGAGCGACCTCGTCGAGAACGGGCAGGAGGCCTGATCATGGAGAAGTTCACCACGCACACCGGAGTCGCCGCTCCGCTCAAGCGCTCGAATGTCGACACCGACCAGATCATCCCTGCGGTGTTCCTCAAGCGCGTCACCAAGACCGGATTCGAGGACGCGCTCTTCCACGCCTGGCGGCAGGACCCCGACTTCGTGCTCAACCAGGCGCCGTTCCAGGGTGCGTCGGTGCTCGTCGCCGGCCCCGACTTCGGCACCGGATCCAGCCGTGAGCACGCCGTCTGGGCGCTGCGCGACTTCGGCTTCAAGGTGGTGCTGAGCCCGCGCTTCGCCGACATCTTCCGCGGCAATTCGGGCAAGCAGGGCCTGCTCGCGGCCACCGTCGACGAGGCCGACGTCGAGCGGATCTGGGCGCTGATCGACGAGGATCCCGGCCGCGAGATCACGGTCGACCTCGAGGCGCGCACCGCCACGATCGGCCCTTCGACACGCTCGGGACAGGCGACGGACCAGCCCGTCTTCCAGACCTCCATCGGGATCGACGATTACACTAGATGGCGGCTCCTCGAAGGGCTCGATGACATCGGGCTCACGCTGCGCAACGAAGACAAGATCGCGCAGTTCGAGGCCCGCCGCGAGTCGTGGCGGCCGCGTACGCTTCCTGTTCTCTGAACCGGACGCGGCCGTGAGCCCAGGGCAACCGCCCGGCGGCTCCGGCCGCGCCCGTTCCACAAGAAGAGGCCCTGAATGACGACACCGCTGCACGAGACCACGCTCGCTTCGAAGCCTTCGGGCGATGTCCTGGCAATCCGCGGCGGGCGTCCACTGCACGGCCGCGTGGACGTGAAGGGGGCGAAGAACCTCGCGACCAAGGCGATGGTCGCGACCCTTCTCGGTGAGACCGCGAGCACGCTCCGCGACGTCCCCGACCTCAGCGACGTCGCCGTGGTGCGCTCGCTGCTCGAGGTGCACGGCGTGCGGGTCACCGAGGGCGACGAGCCCGGCGCCCTGGTGTTCGACCCGAGCGACGTGGAGTCGGCGCACTTCGAGGAGATCGACGCGCACGCGGGGGCCTCCCGGATCCCGATCCTGTTCTGCGGCCCGCTGCTGCACCGCCTGGGCCAGGCGTTCATCCCCGACCTCGGCGGCTGCCGCATCGGCGACCGCCCCATCGACTTCCACCTCGACGCGCTGCGCAAGTTCGGCGCGGTCGTCGAGAAGCTGCCCAGCGGCATCCGCCTGTCGGCTCCGAACGGGCTGAAGGGCGCCAACATCCACCTCCCGTACCCGAGCGTGGGGGCGACCGAGCAGGTGCTCCTCACGGCGGTGCGCGCCCAGGGGCAGACCGAGCTGCGCAACGCGGCCATCGAGCCCGAGATCATGGATCTGATCGCCGTGCTGCAGAAGATGGGCGCGATCATCTCCTACGAGCCGAACCGCGTCATCCTCATCGAGGGCGTCTCCACGCTGCGCGGCTACGACCATCGTTCGATCTTCGACCGCAACGAGGCCGCCTCCTGGGCCTGCGCCGCGCTGGCGACCGACGGCGAGATCTTCGTCGGCGGTGCGAAGCAGCAGGAGATGCTGACGTTCCTCAACGTGTTCCGCAAGGCGGGCGGCTGGTTCGACGTGCGCGAGGACGGGATCCTGTTCCGCCGCGACGGCGAGCTCAAGCCGGTGATCGTCGAGACCGACGTGCACCCCGGCTTCATGACCGACTGGCAGCAGCCACTCGTGGTCGCCCTCACGCAGGCCCACGGGCGCTCGGTCGTGCACGAGACGGTCTACGAGAACCGGATGGGCTTCACCCAGGCTCTCGTGAAGATGGGGGCCGACATCGTCGTGCACCCGCACGGCCTGCAGGACGGTCCGCGTCGTGTGGCCCGTCGCGATCTGGAGCAGGCGGCCGTCATCACGGGCCCGACGCCGCTGCACGGCGCCGACATCGTGGTGCCGGACCTCCGCGGCGGCTACAGCCACGTCATCGCGGCGCTCACCGCGACCGGCGAGTCGAAGGTCTCCGGTGTCGACATCCTCAGCCGCGGCTACGAGAAGTTCCTCGACAAGCTCACCGCGCTGGGCGCCGACTTCGACGTGATCGGCTGAGGATGCGCGCGACCGCCGAGAAGACCCGCCCGAGCCTGTTCTGGTTCCTGGCGGTCTTCGTGGTGCCGTTCGTGTCGTTCCTGGCGAAGATCCGGTTCCGCGGGGGTGAGAAGCTGCCGCGCTCCGGCGCCTACGTGCTGGCACCCAACCACTACTCGGAGTTCGATCCGCTGATCGTCGCGGTCGCCGTGTGGCGGCTGGGTCGTGCGCCGCGCTTCATGGCCAAGGAGAGCCTGTTCCGGGTGCCGGTGCTGGGCTGGGCCCTGCGCGGCACCGGGATGATCCCGGTGGCACGCGCGACATCGGTCGCGGCGGCCAAGCAGACGATCGCCCAGTCCAAGGAGCTCGTCGAGCACGGCCGCGGCGTGATCGTGTACCCCGAGGGCACGCTCACGCGCGACCCCGACCTGTGGCCGATGCGCGGCAAGTCGGGCGCCGTGCGCCTCGCCCTCGCGGGGCGCATCCCGCTCATCCCGATGGCGCAGTGGGGCACCCAGAACATCATGGGCCGCTACCAGAAGGGCCTGAGCCTCTGGCCGCCGCGCAAGAGGATCGACGTCGTGATCGGCGATCCCGTCGACATCTCGGACCTGTACGACCGGGCGGGCGAGAACGCCGCGCTCGTCGAGGCCACCGACCGGCTCATGACGGCGATCACCGCGCTTCTCGAAGAGGTGCGCGGCGAGAAGGCGCCTGCGCAGCGGTGGAATCCCGCCGAGCACGGTCAGAAGGAGACGGGACGCCTTGACTCCTAGGAACGCGGCCCCGCGCACCGCCACGATTCCCCTCGGTCCCCGTGTCACGGTGATCGGCGCGGGCAGCTGGGGGACCACCTTCGGCAAGATCCTCGCCGACGGCGGCGCGCAGGTGACGATGTGGGCCCGACGGCAGGAGCTGGCGCACGAGATCGCGGAGGCGAAGCGCAATTCGCAGTACCTCTCCGGGATCAACCTGCCGCGCACGATGACCGCCACGCACCACCTGGACGAGGCGATCCGCGGTGCCGAGCAGGTGTATCTGTCGGTGCCGAGCCAGACCCTGCGGGAGAACCTCAAGGCGCTGCGTCCGCTGCTGCAGAACTCGGACGTGCCCGTGGTCAGCCTGATGAAGGGCGTCGAGAAGCGCACCGGGCTGCGGATGAGCCAGGTCATCGAGCAGGAGCTCGGCTGCGATCCCGACCGGATCGCCGTCGCGAGCGGGCCCAACCTCGCACTCGAGATCGCCCGCGAGCAGCCGACTGCCGCGGTCATCGCCTCCAACAGCCAGGAGACCGCGGACATCGTGGCCCGCACGGCGCGCAACCGCTACTTCCGCAGCTTCGTGAACACCGACGTGATCGGGACCGAGTTCGGCGGTGTGCTGAAGAACCTGATCGCCGTCGCCATCGGCATCGTCGACGGCGTCGGCTACGGCGAGAACACGAAGGCGTCGATCATCACCCGTGGCCTGGTCGAGATGACCGACTTCGCCGTGGCGAACGGCGCCCAGCCGGGCACCCTGCAGGGGCTCGCCGGGCTCGGCGATCTGATCGCGACGTGCCAGTCGCCGCTCAGTCGCAACAACACGGCCGGGCGCCTGCTCGGCCAGGGGTACAGCTTCCAGGACGTGGTCAAGCAGATGCAGCAGACGGCCGAGGGGCTCGCCTCCGTCGCGCCGATCCTGCAGCTGGCCCGCGCCGCCGGCGTGGAGATGCCGATCGTCGAGCAGGTCAAGATGGTGCTGGACGGCGCCATGGATCCGCGCGACATCGCCCCCCATCTGACCACCGACGACGACACCCCTCAGGGGGAAGGGACGGGCAATGGACAAGCAGACGGTGGTGGTGCTCTTCGGCGGGCGCTCCAGCGAGCATTCGATCAGCTCCGCCACGGCGGGAGGGGTGCTGCGCGCCCTTGACCGGGAGCGCTACGCCGTCATCCCCGTCGGGATCACCCGCGAGGGCGCGTTCGTGCTCGAGGACGACGAGCCGGACAAGTTCCCGCTCGACGCCGCGCATCTGCCGGAGGTGGTCGACAACGGCACGCGGATCCAGTGGCCGGAGCCGGGTGGCGTCCGCACGCTGCGCGTGACGCGCGCCGACGGCACGGGGGAGGACCTCGGCCCGATCGACGTGGTGCTGCCGCTGCTGCACGGCCCGCACGGCGAGGACGGCACGCTGCAGGGGTACTTCGACACCCTCGAGGTGCCGTACGCCGGCGGCGGCGTGCTGGACTCCGCGCTGTGCATGGACAAGCACTTCATGAAGATCGCCCTGCAGGCGGCCGGGATCGCGGTGGCGCCGTGGATCACGGTGCGGGCGCGCCAGTGGTCGCAGGACCCCGACGGCGTGCGGGCGGCGGTCGCCGAGCTCGGCCTGCCGCTGTTCGTCAAGCCTGCCCGTGCCGGCTCGAGCGTCGGCGTCTCCAAGGTCACGGATCCCGCCGAGCTCGACGAGGCCATGCGGATCGCCCTCGCCGAGGACGACAGGGTGCTCGTGGAGACGGGCGTGGTCGGGCGCGAGATCGAGGTCGCCATCCTCGAGGGCGCGGACGGCCCGCGGGCCTCGGTGCCGGGGGAGATCGTGCTGACCTCCCGCGGCTTCTACGACTTCGAGGGCAAGTACCTCGGCGGCGACGGGGTGGACGTGGTGTGCCCGGCCGAGCTCTCGGCCGAGGAGATCGCCGCGATCCAGGACGCGGGCGTCCGTGCGTTCGAGGCGGTGGACGGGCGCGGGCTCGCCCGCGTGGACATGTTCCTGCAGGCGGACGGCTCCCTCGTGGTGAACGAGCTGAACACGATGCCGGGGTTCACGCCGATCTCGATGTTCCCCAAGTGCTGGATCGCCTCCGGGCTCAGCTACCGCGACCTCATCACCGAGCTCATCGAGGCGGGCCTGCGCCGCTGACCCGACGCCTTGCGCGTTCGCCCGCGAAGGAGCATCCTGGCGCTCTGCGACACCGGCGCCGAGGGAGGATGCGGTGGACATCGTCACGCTGACCGCCTTCCTCGCGGTCGTCCGGCACGGCCATTTCGGCCACGCCGCGGCCGAGCTGGGCGTGTCGGTCTCCGCCGTGACCAAGCGTGTGCAGCGGCTGGAGGCGGAGCTCGGGATCCCTCTCCTCGAGCGGGACTCCGGGGGCGTGTTGGGGCTCACCCCGGCCGGTCGCCGATTCCTGCAGTTCGCGCCGCGTGTGCTGGAAGCGGTGCAGACCGCTCAGCTCGCGGTCGCCGCGGAGCCCGCGGAGAGGCTCCGCGTGGCCGTCCCCGCCGGGGTGGACGCGGTGGCACCGCTCCTGCCCGCGGCGCTGGCCACCCTCGAGCTGGCCCTGTCGCACGCCCACCCCGGCGTCGGGGTCGTCCTCGTGCCGACACTGTTCGACCGGCTCGATCCCGACCTCGTCGCGGGACGGGTGGATGCGGTGCTCACGTTCGGCGTCTCGGAGACCGAGGGCATCGTGTCGACGCGTCTCGGGGAGCTGCGGCGAGTCGGGCTGGTTCCCGCGGGGCACCCGTTCGCACGCCGGCGCAGTGTCCCGGTCGCCGAGTTCGCCCGGCAGCCGTTGCTGTACTCGCCCGAGCTGCCGGCGAGCTACATGGATCCGTTCGTCCTGGCCGATGTCCGGCCGCTCGCCGACGCCGTCCTGGTCCGGCTGCCGGCATCGCGCACCTCCGACGTCGCGGGTCAGCTGCTCACCGGACGGGGGATCACGGTCATCCCGGCGGCGCTGGCGGGAGCGCTGCCGCCGGCGCTGCGCCGGGTGGAGCTCGATGGCGTGCCCGCCTGCGGATACCAGATGCATCACCGTGCGGAGGATGTACGGCCCGAGCTCCTGGCGATGGTGCGGCTGTTCTCCGACTTCACGGAGACGATCACGCGTGCGGCGGAACCCGCTTGGCCCTGAGCGTTCCAGATCGCGAGGAGGACCGTTTCCTTCCCGGAAACGGTCCTCCTCGTGGCGGGCTCTCCTGGTAGACCGTGAGCGAGGCCCGGTGACGCGCGGTGCGGCGTCCCCGGGCGGGAAGGAGTGGCGATGTCATCCTCGTTTCGGCAGGTCCTGCCGGCGATCGGGGCGGGCGCGATCGCCGGCCTGGCCTGGGCCGCGTCGATGCGCGGCATGATGGCGCAGCTGGCCGGCCCCGATTCGGAGTTCCACTGGCTCGGCACCTTCGGGTTCATCCTGATCCCCGGGACGGCCATGGGAGTCCTCTTCGGGTGGGCGTTCGCCCGGCGGATCGCGGGCCGGCGGCGGGGCGCTGCATGGCTGGCCCTGGCGCCGTTCGCGATGGTCGCGGACCCCGCGACGCTGCCGCTGCTGGGCGCGTTCGTCGGAGCCGGGTTCCTGTTCTCCCGACGGAGCAGACGGTGGGTGCGGCTGCTGGCGGGCATCCCCTCGCTGATCCTGCTGATCGGGGTGCCGGTCGGCGCGGCCCTCCTCGTCGGTGTCGGGACGCCGCACGGCGCCTGGCTGACGATCCAGCTCGGCAGCCTCGTCTGGATCCCGGCGCTCGCGGAGATCGCGTTGCAGAGGCCGTGGGGCGATACATCGGCGGATCAGGAGCGTATCGACGCGACCGTGCACTCGGGCGCGGCCTGAGCCTCCGGCGTGGCCGTGCGATCGACGGTCAGCCGGCCGGGCTCGGCGCAGGCGTGCTCTCGGCGCCGGGCCGCTCGGTGCACGCGTGGGTGGCCGGGATGGTCGCGATCGCCGCGGCCAGGCTCTTGTTGCCGATGACGTCGTTGGCGCTCACGCCCTTGTTCGGCTCGTCCGGCTTGCTGTTGATGTAGAGCTGCACGGCGGGCTTGCGGCCGTAGGTCGTCAGCGTCAGGTACGGGCTCTTCGAGTCGTCGACGAGCCAGTCGATCCCCTGCAGCGAGATGCACTGGAGGGTGCTGGTGGGCTCCGCCTCGGGCAGGCCGCACGTGAGCAGCACCACCGAGGGATCGCCCCACGCCGCCGTCGCCTGGGCGTCGGTCCAGCGCCGGTCGTGCCCATCGATCGACGGCACGTTCTTCAGGCGCACCGTGACGTCCGCGCAGCGCGGGTCGTTCGCGTCGTCCGCCGCATCGAGATGCACGGTCGAGCTGCATCCGGCCAGCAGTCCGGCCGCGAGCACGAGGACGGGGACGACGGCGAGACGACGGGGCATCCCTCCAGGCTACCGTTGACGTCATGGTGGATCTTTCAGCTCCAGGACCCGTCGGAGCCACGGACGTCGTGGGATCCGAGGATCCGACGGTCGGCGAGGTGAGTGAGGGGCGCGTGCTCCGGACGATCCTCGCGCGGACGCCGGAGGGCCGCGACGCGCTGCTCGGCCCCGGCGACGACGCCGCCGTGGTGGCAGCTCCCTCCGGATCCGTGGTCGCGACCACCGACACCCTGGTCGAGGGGCCGGACTTCCGGGCGGCCTGGTCGAGCGGCTACGACCTGGGCTGGAAGGCGGCGGCGGTCAACCTGGCCGACATCGCGGCGATGGGGGCCCGCCCCACGGCGCTGCTCGTCGCCCTTGCCGTGCCGAAGGACCGGCGGCTGTCGTTCGTCGCGGCGGTGGCCGACGGCCTCCGCGACGCCTGCGAGGCCCTCGCGCCCGGATGCGCGGTGGTGGGAGGCGACTTGACGGCGTCGGCGACGCTGATGATCGCCGTAACGGCCCTCGGCGACCTCGAGGGGCGGGCTGCGGTGACCCGCGCGGGCGCGCGCGTGGGAGAGGACGTCGCGATCGCGGGCGAGATGGGGCACGCGGCGCACGGGCTCTCCGTGCTGTTCGGACGCTTCCATCCCGCGGGGGCGGCGGTGGCGGTCGATCCCGCCGTGCTCGGCGAGGGCGAGGCGGATGCGATCGCGGCGCAGCTGCGGCCCGTGCCTCCGATCGGTCTCGGACCGGTCGCGGCACTGGCCGGCGCGACCGCGATGATGGACGTGTCCGACGGACTGGCACTGGATGCCGGGCGCATGGCGGACGCGTCCGGAGTGACGATCGCCCTCGAGCAGTCGGCCCTCGGCGCACACCCGCGGCGCGCGCTGGCAGGCGGCGAGGACCACGCGCTGCTGGCCACGTTCCCCGCGGGAGCGCTGCCGCCGGGATTCCGACGCATCGGATCGGTCGTGCCGCGGCAGGACGGGGCCGCGGTGCTGTACGACGGCGAACCGGTGGGCGCCCTCGGCTGGGATCCGTACCGTGACGCGGGCGCCGACGTCAGCGACTGAGCGGGACGGCCCGGGTGCGCACGGTCAGCGGGCCTCTGCGCAACACAGCCGCCTCACCGGGTGGACGGCTCCGCCCACCACAGCGCCGTGTCGCCGTAGGAGCGCTCGCGGATCAGCGAGAGGCCCGCGGCGCCCAGGTCCGGAGGGGTCGCCCGACGTGCCCGCTCGATGACCACGACGGCGTCCGAGGAGAGCAGCGGCGCGACCGCGACGAGGTCGGCCGTCATGTCGGCGTCGGACAGGTCGTACGGCGGATCGGTGAACACCAGGTCGAAGGGGCCGGTCGCGCGAGTGAGGTAGGCGTGCACGGCGCTCTCGACGACCGTCGGCTCCCGAGCGCCTGCATCGCTGTCCGTCGACGTCGCGAGGGCTTTCCGCACCGCGGCGACGTTGCGGCGGATCACGGCGGCGGCAGGACGTCCGCGCTCCACGAGCACGGCGCTGCGTGCGCCACGGCTGAGCGCTTCCAGGCCCAGCGCGCCGGATCCGGCGTACAGGTCGAGGACGCGCGCGTTGCCGATCGCGTCCATCGACTCGAGGGCGCCGAAGAGCGACTCGCGCACCCGATCGCTCGTCGGGCGCGTGCCCTGACCGGGGACGTCGAGCCGGGTCCCGCCCGCGGCGCCCGCGATGATTCTCGTCATCCGTTCACCCTATGCGCCGCGGAGGGCGGGGAAGGGAGCAGGATAGGAGCGTGCCCGAGAGCCTCGCCGATCTGACCCGTATGCCGCAGCCCCAGTTCATCGAGGCGGGGGAGGGCGTCGCGATCGCCACCTACGTCTGGGGCGATCTCGAAGGTCCCGTGGTGCTGATCGTGCACGGCTTCGCCTCCAGCACGCGCGACAACTGGGTGCTCACCGGGTGGATCCGCATGCTGCAGCAGGCCGGCTACGGCGTGCTCGGCGTCGATCAGCGCGGGCACGGGGCGAGCGAGAAGCCGCACGAGGCGGCCGGCTACAACGTGCGCACGCTCGCGGCGGATGTCGAACAGGTGCTCGACACCTACCTCGTCGACGACGCGTTCTACGTCGGCTATTCGCTGGGCGCACGCGTGGGGTGGCAGGTGCTGCGCGATCTCGGCGACCGCATCCCGCGAGCCGTCCTCGGCGGCGTGCCGGACGGGATCCCGCTCGGCCGGCTGGATCTGGACCAGGTCCGCCGCTTCATCGATGACGGCACGCCGGTCACGGACCGGGTCACGCAGAACTACATCGCCCTCACGGAGCGGGTGCCGGGCAACGACCTCAGCGCGCTGATCGCGCTCGCTCAGGGGATGCGCGAGTCGGATTCGATGGATCCGGATCCGGCCACCGCGCCGACGCAGCCGGTGCTCTTCGCCACCGGCTCCGAGGACTCGGTGATCGCCGGCTCCGTGCGACTCGCGGAGGCGACGCCGCAGGGGCGGTTCTTCGAGATCCCCGGCCGGCATCACTTCAACGCGCCGGGGGCGAAGGCGTTCCGGGAGGCCGCCCTGGAGTTCCTCCAGGAGGACTGACCCGGCTCCGCCGGCAGCGCGGGGGAGCGGCGTCCGCCCTCCGCCGTAGACTCTGAGCATGCCGCTCCGCCTCGACTCGCCGCTCGCCGTCGCGGTCGGCGACGGCAACGCGAAAGCGCTGCAGAAGGCGTTCGGCATGGTCACGGCCGGCGATCTGCTGACGCATTACCCGCGCCGGTACGCCAACCGCGGAGAGCTCACCCCGATCCTGGATCTGCCGAAGGGCGAGACCGTCACGATCGTCGCCGAGGTCATGTCGGTGAGCGTGCGCGACATGAAGAACCGCCGCGGCGCGATGATGACCGTCGACATCGGCGATGGCGTGGGCCGGATGGTCCTCACGTTCTTCGCCAAGTACCGGGGACAGCTGGAGTGGCGTGAGAAGGAGCTGCGCGTCGGCCGGCGCGGCGTGTTCACCGGCAAGGTCGGCGACTACCGCGGGGTCACCCAGTTCGCGCACCCGCAGTACGAGATGTTCGACGACGAGTTGCGCGCGCGCACCCAGGCCGACGTCCTGGTCTCCACGCCGCTGCCGATCTATCCGGCCACCGCGAGCCTCACCACCTGGCAGATCGAGAAGATGATCGGCACGGTGCTGGATGAGCTCGGCCCGGTCGCCGAACCGCTTCCCGACGAGGTGCGCCGGGAGGAGGGGCTGCTCGACGCGCGCACGGCGCTCGAACGCGTGCACCGGCCGAGCACCAAGGACGAGATCGCGCCCGCCATCCGCACCCTGCGCATGCAGGAGGCGCTGACGCTGCAGACCGCGCTCGTGCAGCAGCGCTACCTGGTGCGGATGCTCGACGCCACGGCCCGTCCGGCGCGGCCGGGCGGCCTGCTGGAGCGCTTCGACGCCTCGCTGCCTTTCGAGCTCACCGAGGACCAGCGGTCGGTGGGAGAGACGATCGCGGCGGATCTCATCGGCGGGGCGCCGATGAACCGGCTGGTGCAGGGCGAGGTCGGATCCGGAAAGACGCTGGTGGCGCTGCGGGCGATGCTGCAGGTCGCGGAGTCCGGCGGGCAGGCGGCGCTCATCGCGCCGACCGAGGTGCTCGCCGCACAGCATCTGCGCTCGATCACCAGGATGCTCGGCCCCGCGCTCGCGCCGCTCGTGATGCCGACCCTGCTCACCGGCCAGATGTCGGCGCCGGAACGGCGCAAGGCGGCACTCCGGGTCGCGGCAGGGCAGGCGCTCATCGTGGTCGGCACGCACGCCCTCCTCGGCGAGAAGACCACGTTCGCCGATCTGGGCCTGGTGGTCGTCGATGAGCAGCATCGCTTCGGCGTCGAGCAGCGCGAGGCGCTGCGGGCCAAGGGCACGAGCCCGCACGCGCTCGTCCTCACGGCCACGCCGATCCCGCGCACCGTCGCGATGACCGTGTTCGGCGACCTCGACACCTCGGTGATCCGCACGATGCCGAGCGGCCGGGCGGGCATCGAGACCTTCGTGGCTCCGCTCGCCGATCATCCCGGGTGGTTCGCCCGGGTGTGGGAGCGCGCGGCGGAGGAGATCGCGAAGGGACGCCAGGTCTTCGCCGTGTGCGCCGCGATCGATACCGACAACGGGGCCGAGGAGGCCGACCAGGAGCGGTTCGAGGACGAGGAGGAGAGCCGGGGACCCAAGTGGGGCGTGGTCCAGCTGCTGGCCGCGCTCGCCACGCACCCGAAGCTGGGCTCGCTGCGCGTCGCCGGGCTCCACGGCCGGATGGCGGCGGAGGAGAAGGATGCGATCATGCAGTCCTTCGCCCGCGGCGAGATCGACCTGCTCGTGGCGACGACGGTGATCGAGGTCGGCGTGGACGTGCCCAATGCCTCGACCATGATCGTCCTCGAGGCCGACAGGTTCGGGGTCTCGCAGCTGCACCAGCTGCGCGGGCGCATCGGCCGCGGAGGGGTGCCCGGTCTGTGCCTGCTGGTCACCGAGGCGGAGCAGGGCACTCCTGCGCGCGATCGGGTCGACGCGGTCGCCGCGACCCTCGACGGGTTCGTGCTCGCCGAGGTCGACCTCGATCTGCGCGGCGAGGGAGACGTGCTCGGGGCCCGGCAGTCCGGCGCGAAGTCGTCGCTGAAGCTCCTGCGCGTCATCAAGGACGCGGATCTCATCGCGCAGGCCAGGGCCATCGCCGAGGACGTCATCGAGGCGGATCCCGCGCTCGAGCGGCATGAGGGCCTCCGCGAGGCGATGGCGCAGCGCCTGAGCATCGAGGATCGTGCGGCGCTCGCCAAGAACTGAGCACTCGGGGCCGGCCGACTCGGCGTCTGCAGAGGATCGCGCCGCTAGGCTGAGGCGCATGCGATGCACTGAGCGACGTGAGGAGACGAAGTGAGCGCTCGGATCGCCGTCGTCCCCGGTTCCTTCGACCCGCCCACCCTCGGGCATCTGGACGTCATCCGACGCGCCGCCGCGCTCTACGATGAGCTCCACGTGCTCGTCGTGCACAACCCTGACAAGCAGGCCATGCTGCCCGTGGCCCAGCGTCTGACCCTCCTCGAGGAGTCGATCGCGGAGGCCGGTGTCGCAGGCACCGTGATCGTCGGATCCTGGAGCATGGGACTGCTCGTGGACTACGCGCGGGACGTGAACGCCGGCGTGCTGGTCAAGGGCATCCGCTCGCAGGTCGACGTGGCGTACGAGTCGCCCATGGCGATCGTGAACCGTCACCTCGCCGACATCGAGACGGTGTTCCTGCTGCCGGATCCGGCGCACGCCCTCGTCTCCAGCTCTCTCGTGCGCCAGGTCGCGGCGCTCGGCGGTGACGTGTCGCCGTTCGTGCCGCCCGCCGTCTCCCGGTTCCTGGACACGGGCGCCCGCGGGATCTGAGCGCGCAGCACGCCGCGCAGGCTCGGCGCGCGGACCGACCCGCCCGGCCCTCGTACAGGTGCAGCCGATAGAGTGGACCGGTGAAAACCCGACGCAATGGACCGTTCGTGCTGCCTGTGCACGACATCGTTCGGCGACCCGGCGAGATGCGAGAGCACCGTCTGACGATCCGTCTCTCGGAGCAGTGGGGCGAGGGCCTCGTCTCCGTCGTGCAGGGCGAAGAGCTCGACCTCGATGTGCGCCTGGAGTCCGTGCACGAGGGCATCCTCGTGACCGGAGAGGCCGATTCCACGTACCGGGGAGAGTGCGGACGATGCCTCAATCCGATCGACGCGCCTGTCGAAGTCGAGTTTCAGGAGCTTTTCGCGTACCCTGGAGAGGAAGCGAACGACTTCGAGGTTCAAGACGACCACGTGGATCTTGAAACTCTGGTCAGGGACGCGGTCGTACTGTCGCTCCCGTTTCAGCCGGTGTGTCAGCCGGATTGCCCTGGTCTCGACCCCGAGACCGGTGAGCGGCTGACCGAAAGCGCCGGGAAAGAGCAGGTCGCTCCCGTCGATCCTCGGTGGGCCGCGCTCCAGCAGATCACAGACCAAGGAAACGCAGCGGAATAGCTGCGCGCCCAGAACACAGAAGGTAAGCAACCATGGCCGGTAACCCCCCGAAGCGCAAGGTCTCCCGTTCCAACACCCGCTCGCGTCGCGCGCAGTGGAAGGCGGAGGCTCCTGCCCTCGTCAAGACCATCGAGAACGGCAAGGTCGTCTACAGCCGCCCGCACCAGGCGAAGGTCGTCACCGACTCGCAGGGCACCGAGCTGTTCCTCGAGTACAAGGGCCGCAAGGTCGCCGACATCTGATCGATCCGTCGATCATGGCAGAAGTCCCCGTCCCGCCCGCCGGCGGGTCCCGGGAGCAGCGCCCCCTTTCTGAGCAGCTCGGAGTCGACATCGACCCCGAGCTGCTTCAGCGTGCGCTCACGCATCGCTCGTACGCGTACGAGAACGGCGGCATCCCGCACAACGAGCGCCTGGAGTTCCTCGGCGACTCGGTACTCGGCCAGGCCGTGACGGTCATGCTCTACACGACGCTGCCCGATCTCGACGAGGGATCGCTGGCGAAGCGTCGCGCCAGCGTGGTGTCGACGGTCGCCCTCGCGGAGGTCGCCCGCGGCATCGGCCTCGGCGCGCACATCCTCCTCGGCAACGGCGAGGAGCGCACGGGCGGACGCGACAAGGACTCGATCCTCGCGGACACGATGGAGGCGGTCTTCGGCGCCACCTACCTGTCGGCGGGGCCGGAGCAGGCGACCTCGCTCGTGCTGCGCCTCATCGAACCGCTGCTCGCGGATCCCGAGCGCTACGGCGCCGCCATGGATCCGAAGACCGCGCTGCAGGAGCTCTCGGCGCGCCAGGGCCTCAGCGCTCCGGCCTACGCTGTGGCGTCGACCGGCCCTGACCACGATCGGCGCTTCACGGCCACGGTGACCGCGGGCGAGCTCTCGGCGACGGGCACGGGCACCAGCAAGAAGACCGCCGAGATGGCCGCCGCCCTGGCCGCCTGGCAGCTGCTCAGCGACCGTGCCTGAACTCCCCGAGGTCGAGGTGGTCCGGGCGGGGCTCGCGCCGGCGATGACCGGCGCGCGCATCCTGTCCGTCGCGGTGCACGACGAGCGCGCGCTGACCAGGCACTCCGCCGGCGCCGCCGACTTCGTCGCGCGCACCGAAGGAGCCGAGGTCGCGACGGTCGCCCGGCGCGGCAAGTTCCTCTGGATGCCGCTCGCCGCGACGGGTGGCGAGGCGCGTTCGGCGATCGTGGGGCACCTCGGGATGTCTGGTCAGCTGCTGCTGCGCCGGCCCGACGCGGCGGCGGAGCGGCACGAGCGGATCCGGCTGTACGTGGAGCATCCGCAGCACGGTGAGCTCGCGGTCGTCTTCGCCGATCAGCGGACGTTCGGCTCGCTCGCCGTCGACGCGCTCGTGCCCACGGGGGACGGGCGCGCAGCGGGCTGGGGGAGCGTGGAGCCGTTGATCCCCTCGCAGGTCGCGCACATCGCGCGGGATCCCATGGACGATGAGTTCCAGGATCGCGCGTTCCGCGCGGCACTGCGCACCCGATCGAGCGCGATCAAGCGCGTGCTGCTGGATCAGGGCGTGATCAGCGGCGTCGGCAACATCTACGCGGACGAGTCGCTCTGGGCGGCGCGGATCCACCCCGAGACACCGGCGTCGGCGCTGTCGACCGTGGCCGTGAACCGGCTGCTCGCCGAGGTGCGGGCGGTGCTCGAGAAGGCTCTCGCGGAGGGCGGCACCAGCTTCGACGCGCAGTACGTGAACGTCAACGGCCAGGCCGGCTACTTCGCGCACTCGCTGAACGCCTACGGGCGGGAGGGCGAGCTCTGTGCACGGTGCGGCGGCCCGATCCGCCGCGAGTCGTTCATGAACCGATCCAGCCACTACTGCCCTCGGTGCCAGCGACGACGAGGCTGAGCGGCCGACAAGGCCCTCCCTGTCAGTGCTCTCCCTTGATGACGAAATAGGAGCCGCGGATCTCGCCGGCGAGCTTCGAGCGCTGCCGCGCGAACTTGAAGGCCGACAGCTCGGCCGGGACGTCCATGCCGAGCGAGAGCTTGAAGCCGACGGCGCGCTTGCCGCCCTCCGCGAGCGTGTACATGACGTTGACGGCGAGTCCGGAGGCGTAGAACACGTAGCCGAACCGGATCCCGTCTGCTTCGAAGCCGCTGATCTCCAGCGCCGGGCTCTCGATGTCGATGCTGCGCTCGTCGTGCAGGATCCCGGTCACCCAGCGGAGCGTCTCGGGATCCTCGTCGGGCGTGCTGACGGTGAACGGCGTTCCGTACTTGTTGGTGATGTAGCGGGCCTCGTTCGCGCGCAGTCCGGCCAGCGCCTCGGCGACGGGGGAGGACTCGAGCCCGGCGGTCGAGACGGTGACGAAGTCGACGATGGTGCTCATGCAGGGGCTCCTCGGTACGGGCGGCGATGGTCCTGCTCATTCTCTCCCAGCTGTGCCGTGCGGTGACGCTGCGACGTCGGTCGCGGCCGTCGGGATGACGACGACGGCCGCGACCGCACCCCGGGGATCAGCCGGCGAAGGCGCGCAGCAGGATCGGACGGGTCAACCGCGTCGCGATCCAGACGAGGGCCACGCCGGCGGCGAGCACGGCGGCGATCGTGAGGAGCGAGACCGGCGCGGTGATCAGCGCGATCCCGAGGAGCGGGAAGATCAGCACGGCCGCGCACAGCGCCGCCCCGAGCGACGTCACCAGCAGCGGCGACATCACCGCACGGCGTCGCGCGGCATCCACCGTGTCGGCGGGGACGCCGAGGTAGTGCAGGCTCCGGTGCAGGTCGCGCTGGTCGAGGATGTCGGACGCCTGGGTCACCGCCACGGAGCACGCGACCATGAGGAACGACGCCACCAGCGTGATGATCAGACCCGTCCGCATGTCGGCGACGAGAGCGAGGTCGTCGGTCCGTGCGTTCTCGCTGCCGAGCACGTTCATCAGGGCCACGCCGGTGCCGGCGAACACGGCCATGAAGCTCGACATCGCGACGCCGCTCACCTGGCGCCAGGCGCCCTTGGCGTCGTCCAGCACGATGCGCGCGGCGAGCAGGCGCGCGGGGGTCTTCGCGCGGCGCAGCTGCATCCGCGCCCCCACCGTCAGGACCCAGGGGCCGATGAGGTTCAGGACGAGGAGCCCGACCGCGAAGATCGCGGCGAGACCCGTGATGATCGCGATGGTGCCCCCGATGCCGGGGACCACGTTGCCCGCGATGAACCCGGCCGCGATCGCGGCGACCGCCACGACGGCCCGCACCCAGTGCGGCGTGCGGGGCGTGGTCCTGGTGCGCACGCCGAGCGGCGAGATCACCACCCGCCGCAGACCGACGACGGCGCTGACCGTCGCGAGCAGCACGGTGCCGAGAGCGATCGCCGCGGTCGTCAGCGGAGGCAGCATCACGGCGGCGCCCAGCGGCGCGCCGCGGAAGGGGATGAGCCCCACGAGCGGCGCGATCCCGATCGAGAGCACGACGCCGGCGATCACGCCGGCCGCGGCGACGAGGGTGGCCTCGACGACCGCGATCACACCGACGCCGAATCCGCTGACGCCCAGCAGCCGGAGCGTCGAGAGCCGCTCGTCGCGGCGGCGGGCCGACAGTCGCGCCGCCGCGCCGCCGAGCGACGCCAGCGGCAGCACGAGCAGGACGAGGGCCACGGCGGCGAGCACCTGATAGATCGTCGCGTACTCGTCGTCCCATGCCCAGAACGCCTGTGCGCCACCCACGACGGTGAGCACGAGGGCGGACACGATCGCGAAGGCGACGGCGGGGATCACGACCACCCCCGCCGAGCCCGGTGCGAGACGCAGAAGCAGCCGGAGGGTGGCGGCGTTCACGCGGCGACCGCCGAGTTCTGCACGCGGCCGTCGCGGACGGCGATGACACGGGAGCAGCGGGAGGCTACCTGGGGATCGTGCGTGACGACGACCAGCGTGCGGCCCTGACCGGTGGTGGACCACAGGAGGGCGTCCATCACCTCGGACGAGGTCACCGAGTCGAGGGCGCCGGTCGGCTCGTCGGCGAACACCACGCCCGCGCCGGTGACCTGGGACCGGGCGATCGCCACCCTCTGCGCCTGCCCGCCGGACAACTCGCCGATGCGACGATCCTCCATGCCCTGCAGGCCGAGGGCGGCGAGCCAGCCGGCGGCGCGCCGGGTCGCCTCCGCGCGCGAGACACCGGTGATCATCGCGGCGAGTGCGACGTTCTCGACCGCGGTGAGCTCCGGCATCAGCAGGCCCTGCTGGAACACGAAGCCGAACGACTCGCGGCGGAGCCGGGAGCGGGCGGACTCACCGAGCGCGCTGACGTCGACGGGACCACCGGACGGCGGCGTGTAGACGACCTGTCCGGCGTCGGGCCGGGTGATCCCGGCGAGCACATGGAGCAGTGTCGTCTTCCCGGATCCGGATGCGCCCATGATGGCGACCGATTCGCCGACGGCGATGTCCAGGTCGATGCCGGCGAGGGCGCGGGTGGGACCGAAGGCCTTGATCAGGCCGTGTGCGTGGATGACCGTGTTGCTCATGCTTCCAGCCTCGCCGGGCGCGATCTCGGGATCGTCGGCCTGGAGGCGGAGATCCTGAGCGTGCGGTCATCCTTCAGGATGACCGCACGCTCAGAGCGGAGAATGCCCCTTCGCGAGCGCGAGCAGGCGGAGCGGCGCTGACACGGACGTCACGCCAGCGCCTTCTTCCACGCGCCGCCGTAGCCGATCGGCACGAAGCCGATCTGCTCGTTGATGGAGAGCATGGGACGGTTCTCCTCGGCGTTGTACGTGATCACCCGCGTGGAGCGAGGGTGGCCTTCGTGCCAGCTCAGCAGGCCGGCGGTCTTCACGAGCAGGCCGAGTCGATGACCGCGGTGCTCGGCGAGCACCAGGGTGTCGTTCTGCTCGGTGACCGAGTCGTCCGCGCCCTTCAGCGAGAGCTCGTTGTACGCGCAGAGCTCGCCGGTGGCGATGTGCTCCGCCGCGGTCACCTGGACCGTGTATCCCATGTCGAGCCAGCGCTCGTCCTGCTCGCGGACGCGGTCCGCGTCCCAGGTCTCCTCGGGGGAGCCCATGTCCGCGTCCGGAGCGTCCGTGGACATGCGCGACTTCATCCACGCGTAGCCCGCGAGGCGTTCGTCCGGAGTCGGGAGCAGCCACTGCACGACGCGGTAACCGGTCGCGGCGGCCTGCGCGGTCTCGTACTGCGCGCGGAGGGCCGGCATCTGGTCGTCGCCCGTGCTCCAGCGGTATTCGCTGACCCGGTCGACCTGCTCGAGCGTCCAGCCCTGAGCGAGCAGGAACCTCGAGGTGTGATCGCGCGGGATGCTCCCGAATCCGGTGGGCGGCACCAGCACGGGATCCTCCGTGGGCACGTGCTCGGTCCAGACCTGGAGCGTGCGCACGCCCTCGGTGCGGGCGAGGTGCTCCAGGTGAGCCGCGACCGCGGTGCCGATGCCCCGGCCCTGCGCCTGCTTCAGCACGCTGATCACGCTCACCGCGGTCGCGCCGCCGTCATCGTGCAGCACGGTGAAGACGACCACGCCGACCGTGCGCTCTCCGTGGAGGATGCGCCATTGGCGGCGGGTGGTGTGGCTGTCCGAGGTGAGCAGCGGCAGCAGCTCCTCCGCGGAGAAGGCGTCGTCGTCGCGTCCCGACGCCTCCTCGAGGCAGCGGTTGCGGACATCCGCGTAGGCGAGGAGAGCCCCGTCGCGACCTGCATCCGCCCGTGCGGGGAGCACGAGCGGATGCAGGGTCGCGCCGGAGGGAAGGTCGATGACGAACGGGGTCTCGTTCTGAGCGGTCGTCATCAGAGCACCTGCCGGGAGGCGGCGCCGGCCAGCCGGGCGGCCTCGTACTGCTGGAGCACGCGGATGCGCTCTGCGTTCCGGTGCGCGTCCTCGGCACGGTCCTGCGCGGTGTGCCGCGTCCGCACGATGAGATGCAGGGCGACGCGCAGGGCCAGCCGCTGGGCGAGCGACAGGTTGCGGAGCTCCTCCTCGCGGGGGAGCTGGATGGACAGGTCGCGCTCGTTCTGAGCGCGCTGCTTCGACTCGGTGGGAGGCGAAGCGTGCAATGCGGTGTTCACGGTGATTCGCTTTCGTTGGTCGTGCCGGAAAGGCGGTTTCGCGCCACGCCGAGGATCGTCCGGTAGGACGCCGCGACGTGTCACGGAGGGGGAGACGGATCCGGCACACGGTGTGCGGACCGGCAGGATCCAGGGACACGGCGCCCCGGATCGGGAGGGCGATCAGTGATCGACGCGCGGTTCGCGGATCGGATCGCAGACGCACGAAGCGTCAGGCCGGCCGGAGGCCGGGGCGAGGGAGGATGCGCCTGCTACGCGGCGTGACGCGCGCGGAGGCCGGCGGAAGTCGCCGAAGACGCATCGATCCCACGGAATGGGGTGAATGCGGTGCGAGTGCTCATCATGTCGGCAACCTCCTTTCTCGGCTCGGGTTTGTCACGCTAGCGGAGGTTCACAGGAAGCGTCAAGCCGACACTCAGAAATCCCTGGACCTCGGGCGTTTCCCGCACCGCCGCGCGAGACGGTCGCGATAGCGTAGACGCCGTGAACTCCGCCGACCACCGAGCGTGCCCATGCATCTGAAGAGCCTGACCCTCAAAGGGTTCAAGTCCTTCGCGCAGCCGACCACGTTCGCCTTCGAGCCCGGCGTCACCTGCATCGTCGGACCGAACGGATCCGGCAAATCCAATGTCGTCGACGCGCTCGCCTGGGTGATGGGGGAGCAGGGAGCCAAGACCCTGCGCGGCGGCAAGATGGAGGACGTCATCTTCGCCGGCACGTCGACGCGCGGCCCGCTCGGACGCGCCGAGGTGCAGCTGACGATCGACAACAGCGACGGCGCGCTGCCGATCGAGTACGCCGAGGTGACGATCAGCCGCACCCTGTTCCGCAACGGGTCGAGCGAGTACGCCATCAACGGGGAGGGCTGCCGGCTCCTCGACGTCCAGGAGCTGTTGAGCGACTCCGGCCTGGGGCGGGAGATGCACGTCATCGTCGGCCAGGGCCGGCTCGACACGGTGCTCCAGGCATCCCCGGAGGACCGTCGAGGGTTCATCGAGGAGGCGGCCGGGATCCTCAAGCACCGGCGCCGCAAGGAGAAGACCCTCCGCAAGCTCGACGCGATGGAGACCAATCTCACGCGCCTCAGCGATCTGGCGGGCGAGATCCGCCGGCAGTTGAAGCCGCTCGGCCGCCAGGCTGAGATCGCGCGCGAGGCGCAGACCATCGCCGCAGTGGTGCGCGATGCGAAGGCGCGCATCTTCGCGGACGACGTGGTGCAGCTGCGCTCGGCGCTGGCCGACCACACGCGCAACGAGCACGAGCGCCATGCCGAACGCGTGGTGCTGAGCGAGCAAGCCGACCGCATCCGCGCCGACATCACGCGCCTGGAGGCGCTGCAGAACTCGGCCGCCGTCGACGAGGCCCGTCGGATCGCGTTCGGGCTCGAGCAGGTGCAGGAGCGCATGCGAGGGCTGTTCACCCTCGCGAATCAGAGGCTCGCCCTGCTCGGATCCGAGGAGGACGACGCCGCGGTGACGGCCGTGACCGTGACGCAGGCGACGATCGACGAGGCGAAGGACGAGGTCGAGGAGATCTCGTCCGGAATCGGGCGCGCGCAGGACGTGGCGCAGGAGGCGACGCGCGCCGTCGCCGAAGCGCGTGCCGAGCTCGACGCGCTCGACGTGGACATCGCCGAGCAGAGCGCACTCGTGTCGGCTCATGACATGCGCCTGACCACCCTGCGCGGTCAGGCCGAGGCGGCGGCATCGGCGCTGGCCGCGGTGCGCGGCGCGGTGCTGCGGCAGGAGAATGCGCTCGAGGCCGCGCATCAGCGTCGGCGCGAAGCCGCCGAGGCCCGTGAGCGGATCGAGGAGGGCGAGGCTCCCGAGGGCACTGCCGCCGAGCACGCGGAGGCGTACGAGCATGCGCAGGCCCGCGCCGTCGCCGCCGAGACCGAGCTCGAAGGGCTGCGCGAACGGCTGCACGCCGCGGAGCGCGAGTCGGAAGCCCTCACCGCCAAGGCTTCGGCGCTCGGCAGTGCCATCGCCGTGACCGGCGGCGCGGCCGAGATCGTGGCGGCGGGGCTCTCCGGCGTGCGCGGGCTCGTGGGCGACGCCGTGCAGGTCACGCCCGGGTACGAGGCCGCGATCGCGGCGGTGCTCGGACCTCTTGCCGAAGGCGTACTCGTCGACGACGTGGCGGCGGCTTTCGCGCTCGCCGCCGACGACGTGACGGCGGGCGCCTACGACATCGTGATCGCGGAGGGTGCGGCCACCGCGGTGTCCGACGCACGGATCGCCGGTGCCACTCCCGCGACGGACGTGGTGACGGCCCCGGCGGGAGTCCTCGGCGTCCTGTCGCACGTGGTGATCGTGGAGGACCTGACGGCCGCGCGATCGGCGCACGCCGCGGCGGCCGCGGCGGCCGGCGTGCCGCTCACCGTGGTCACGAAGGCGGGCGAGGTGCTCACGGCGCACACCCTGCACACCGGTTCGGGCGGCGAGCGGTCGCGGCTCGAGCTCATCGCCGAGCGCGACGCCGCCGTCGACCGCCTGAGCGAGGTGCGCGTCGTCGTCGACTCCCTGCGCGAGGCACGCGAAGACGGGACGGAGAAGCTGGAGACCGCGCGGCGGACCTCCAGGGACGCACTGCGCACCCTGCGCGAGCACGATGCCGCGCTCGCGGCGCACACCGAGCAGGTGAACCGCGTGACGGTGCAGCACGAGTCGGCGATCGCCGAGTGCGACCGGCTCGAGACCGGCCTCTCGCAGGCGCAGTCCGCGGTGGCGGATGCCGAGCGCAATGCCGACGCTGCGAAGCAGGCCCTGGCCGACGCCGAGGCGGCCCCCCGGCCGGTGCTCGACGCCTCGGCGCGCGACGGGCTCCTGGAGGCCCTCGAAGCGGCCCGGGAGGCGGAGGTCGAGGCGCGCCTGGGTATCGAGACCCTGCGCGAGCGGGTCCGTGCGGCCCAGAGCAGGGTCTCCTCGCTGGAGCGACAGCGTGAGCGCGAGCGCGAGGCAGCGGCGGAGGCCGCCCGCCGTGCCGTGATCCGGCGCGCGCAGCGCGAGACCGCGTCGGGCGTGGCCGCAGAGCTTCCCCGGATCCTCGACTCCCTCGACCGCTCCGTCGCAGAGGCGCGGCTGGCGCTGGCCGCGGCCGAATCGGCCCGCTCCGCGCAGAACGAGGAGCTGAGCGCGCTGCGCCGCCAGGACGCGTCGATCCGCGAGCGTCTGACAGGCCTCACCGAGAGCGTGCACGGCCTCGAGCTGCAGATCCACGAGAAGAAGCTGCACCTGACCAGCCTGCTCGAGCGGGTGCAGTCCGAGCTCGCCCTGGACGAGGACATCCTCATCGCCGAATACGGACCTGATCAGCTCGTTCCCCGCGACGTCCTGGCGGTCGCGGCCGAGCCCGCCGATCTCGTGGACGCGGCGGAGGACGACGCGGTCGAGCAGGACCCGGTCCCGACCGGGATCCCGTACGATCGCCGCATCCAGCAGCGGCGGCTTCAGGAGGCCGAGCGCAAGCTCGGACAGCTCGGGCGCGTGAATCCGCTCGCTCTGGAGGAGTTCGCCGCTCTCGAGCAGCGGCATGCGTTCCTCACCGAGCAGCTGGCAGATCTGACCAAGACCCGGCAGGATCTCCTGACGATCATCGCCGAGCTGGACGAGCGGATGCAGACGATCTTCGCCTCGGCGTTCGAGGACACCCGCCAGGCGTTCGGCGAGGTGTTCCCGCTGCTGTTCCCGGGCGGCGCCGGCAGCATCTCGCTCACGAACCCCGACGACCTGCTGAACACCGGCATCGAGGTCGCCGTCCGTCCCGTGGGCAAGAAGATCGAGAGACTGTCGCTTCTCTCCGGCGGCGAGCGGTCGCTGGCCGCCGTCGCGCTCCTCGTCGCGATCTTCAAGGCCCGCCCCAGCCCGTTCTACATCCTGGACGAGGTCGAGGCGGCGCTCGACGACGCGAACCTCGGGCGCCTGCTCACCGTGTTCGAGCAGCTCCGCGCCAGCTCGCAGCTGCTCGTCATCACGCATCAGAAGCGCACGATGGAGATCGCGGACGCCCTGTACGGCGTCTCGATGCGCCAGGACGGCGTCTCGGCGGTCGTCGGCCAGCGCGTCGGCGATCGCGCCGCCGCCGCGGTCTGACCCGCGCGCCCTCGGCGAACACGACGGATCCGCTCGCGCCCGCCCCGTAGGCTGGGTGCCATGGCGGAGAAGTCCTGGTCCCTCGGTCGCGCGCTGCGCGGCATGTTCGTCAAGCCCACGATCGATGACGACACCTGGGACGACCTCGAGACCGCGCTGCTCACGGCCGACTTCGGGCCCGACATCACGGAGCGCCTCGTCGACGAGCTGCGCGCCAAAGTGGAGCGCTATCGAACGACCGACCCCAAGGATCTGCAGCGCATGCTCCGCGAGACGCTCGAGGAGCACTTCGCGAAGTTCGACACCACCCTGAAGCTCACGGAGCGGCCGGCGGTGGTTCTCGTGGTGGGCGTGAACGGGGTCGGCAAGACGACGACGATCGGCAAGTTCACGAAGTTCCTGCGCGGGTATCAGCGATCCGTCGTCGTCGGAGCGGCCGACACGTTTCGCGCCGCCGCCGTCGAGCAGCTGGGCACCTGGGCGCAGCGGGCAGGGGCCGCGATCGTCCGCCCGCAGCAGCAGGGCCAGGATCCGGCGTCCGTCGCGTTCCAGACGGTCGAGTACGCGAAGAACAACGGCACGGAGATCGCGATCATCGACACCGCCGGCCGGCTGCACACGAAGGGCGGCCTGATGGACGAGCTGTCCAAGATCCGCCGCGTCGTGGAGAAGCAGGCCCCGATCAGCGAGGTGCTGCTGGTGCTCGACGCGACGACCGGGCAGAACGGCGTGATGCAGGCGGAGGCGTTCCTCGAGCATGCCGGCGTGACCGGCCTCGTGCTCACCAAGCTCGACGGTTCCGCCAAGGGCGGATTCGTGCTCGCCGTGCAGGAGCGCACCGGCATCCCGGTCAAGCTCCTGGGGCAGGGAGAGGGCATCGACGACCTCACCGGCTTCACCCCGCACGTCTTCGTGCAGGCCCTGGTCGGCTCCTGATCCGAGCCGTTTCCCGGCGCGCGCCGCGCGGACTACCGCCCCGCGCGCAAGGCTGGTTTTATAGCCCTATGGCGATCGAACACGACTTCTTCGGACTGCTGTCCTCGGGACCGGACGGATCGATCTTCTGGTCCGAGACGGTCGAGTTCGGCGACCACGCCCTGACCGTGGATCTGACCGCGCCGGACCAGGACGACGTGTCGTCCGAGTCGCTCGACATCGCCGCCGCCTTCGTCTCCGGACTCGAGGCCATCGACGACAAGGCCCGTCGCGGGATGCTCGCCGAGGTGGACGACCGCACGAGCGAGGTCACCGAGTACATCCTGCAGCAGCAGGAGGAGTACGGCGACGAGCTGACGGACTATCTCGTCGACGTCAGCGGCGATGCGGCCGTCGACATCATCCGCTCGCTCCGCCTGATGAGCATGACGCTGCTCGTCGATGAGCACGGCGGCAGCGAGCCGTTCGCCGTGCTCGAGTACGCCCTCGACGCCGACGGCGACGACGACGTGCTGCTGGTGAACTTCGGGTCCGACGGCTCCGTGCTGTCGGTCATGAGCGCCGACTGACGCGGGCTCGGGTCCGCGCCTGGGCTCGCTCGGCGACCTCAGGCGCGGACCGCTCGGACGGCCCCGGGCGTGCGTCTCAGACGGCCTGGGCGAAGCCCAGATCCGCACCCTCGGCGATGTGCGCCAGGTGCGGCGGGATCTCGCGACCCTTCGAGATCATCGACTGCGCCCACAGCCGGCCGGCGCGATAGGACGAGCGGACGAGGGGGCCGGCGAGAACTCCGAGGAACCCGATCCGCTCGGCCTCCTGCTTGAACGCGACGAACTCGTCCGGCTTGACCCACCGGGACACCGGCAGGTGCCGTGGCGTGGGCCGCAGGTACTGCGTGATCGTGATGATGTCGCAGCCGGCGTCGTGCAGGTCCTGCAGCGCCTGGACGACCTCCTCCGGCTCCTCGCCCATGCCGAGGATGAGGTTGGACTTGGTGATGAGTCCCGCCTCGTGCCCCTGCGTGATGACGTTGAGCGAGCGCTCGTACTGGAACGCGGGGCGGATCCGCTTGAAGATGCGCGGAACAGTCTCGACGTTGTGCGCGAACACCTCGGGACGGGCGTCGAAGATCTGGCCCAGGAAGGCGGGGTCGGCGTTGTGCTCGTTGGCGAGCAGCTCGACGCCCGTGGTCGGGTTGAGCTCGTGGATCTTGCGGACGGTCTCCGCGTTGAGCCACGCGCCCGTGTCGGGGAGGTCGTCGCGGGCGACGCTCGTGACCGTCGCGTAGCGCAGGCCCATCTGCTGCACGCTCTCCGCCACGCGGCGGGGCTCGTCGGTGTCGTAGTCGGCGGGCTTGCCGGTGTCGATCTGGCAGAAGTCGCACCGCCGCGTGCACTGGGAGCCGCCGATCAGGAAGGTGGCCTCCTTGTCCTCCCAGCATTCGAAGATGTTCGGGCAGCCGGCTTCCTGGCACACCGTGTGCAGGCCCTCGTCCTTGACGAGCGAATGCAGCGCCTTGTACTCGGGGCCCATCTTGGCCTTGGTCTTGATCCACTCGGGCTTGCGCTCGATGGGGGTCTCGGCGTTGCGGATCTCCAGACGCAGAAGCTTGCGTCCCTCGGGCGCGGCGCTCATGCGGCCACCTCCGCGTACTCGGCGGCGAACCCCGCGGACACGGCGTCGACGATGTCGGCGGGGGAGATCTCGCGGCCGACGACCTCGCTCACCGTCGTCACGCCGGCGTCCGTGATGCCGCACGGGATGATCCCGCGGAACCCCGCGAGGGTGTTGTCGCAGTTGATCGCGAAGCCGTGCATCGTGACGCCCTGCTGCACGCGGACGCCGATGGCCGCGACCTTGTCCTCGCTGAGCGGACGGCGCACCCAGACGCCGCTGCGCCCGTCGACCTGATAGCCCTCGACGCCCAGCGGATGCAGCACCTCGATGAGCAGCCGCTCCAACCGGCGCACGTGCGCGACCACGTCCATGGGCTCGGGCAGGCGCACGATCGGGTAGCCGACCAGCTGGCCGGGCCCGTGCCAGGTGATCTTGCCGCCGCGGTCGACGTCGACGACGGGCGTGCCGTCCTGAGGCCGCTCCTGCGGCTCGGTGCGCTTGCCCGCGGTGTAGACGGCCTCGTGCTCCAGGAGCAGCAGGGTGTCGGGGCGCGTCCCCGCGACGACGTCGGCATGGATCCGTCGCTGCAGGTCCCATCCCTCGAGGTAGGGGACGAAGTCGGGAGCGAGTCCCGCCGTCTGGATGTCGAGCATGACCGATCCTTCTGATCGAGTTGTTGAATGCAGTTCAATAATAGGGGTGAAACGCGACCCGTGCGCTGCGCGATACGGTGGCGGGGTGAGCACCCCCGCCCGCGGCGTCGGCCGCCCCCGCGTCTCCTCGCGCGCGACCATCGCCGAGGCGGCCTGCGAGCTGTTCCTCGAGTCCGGTTACGAGGGAACGTCGATCGCCGACATCGCACAGCGTGCAGGGGTCAGCCGCTCGAGCTTCTTCAACTACTTCACGTCCAAGAGCAATGTGCTGTGGTCGGGCTTCGACGAGCGCCTCGATCGCGCGGTCGCGGCCCTCGCCGAGCCGTCGGCCGGCGCAGATCCGGAGCGGGTCGAGGCCGTGCTCTCCGCCATCCTCGACGGGGTGGAACCCGATCCGCTCGCGCTCGCCTTCGGCAACGCCCGGGCGATGGGCTTGGAGGAGGAGCTCCAGCGCGAGTCCGCGCTGCGGCAGGGTCGCCTCGCCGCCGCGTTGTCCGACGCCGCGCGCGGCGCGGGCGTCGAGCGCATCCGCGCCGACGTGCTGGGCGCCGCCTACGCGGTCGTCGTGCTGTCCTCCCTGCGAGCGTGGGCCGAGGGCGGCGCGGGGCACGGCTCCCCGCTGGGGCAGCTGCGCCACGCCCTGCCGCGGATCGCCGACCTGCACTGGGGCTGAGCGCCCTGCGCGGGCGGGGGATCGGCTCGCGTAGAATTGCACCACCATGGCTACTTTTGGCACGCTCTCCGATCGGCTCACCGAGACCTTCCGCAATCTGCGCACGAAGGGCAAGCTGTCCGCTTCCGACGTCGACGGCACCGTCCGCGAGATCCGCCGCGCGCTGCTCGACGCCGACGTCGCGCTCCCGGTCGTCAAGGACTTCACAGCGAAGGTGCGCGAGCGTGCGCTGGGCGACGAGGTCAACAAGGCGCTGAACCCGGCGCAGCAGGTCGTGCAGATCGTCAACGAGGAGCTCATCGCCATCCTCGGCGGCGAGCAGCGCCGACTGGAGTTCGCGAAGAACCCGCCGACGGTCATCATGCTCGCGGGTCTGCAGGGCTCCGGAAAGACCACCTTCGCCGGGAAGCTCGCCAAGCAGCTGCAGGGGGAGGGGCACACGCCCCTGCTCGTCGCCGCCGACCTCCAGCGCCCCAACGCCGTCACTCAGCTGACCGTCGTCGCGGAGCAGGCCGGAGCCACCATCTTCGCGCCGGAGCCGGGCAACGGCGTCGGCGATCCCGTGCGCGTCGCGCGCGACGGCGTCGAGCACGCCCGCCGCCAGCAGCACGACATCGTCATCATCGACACCGCGGGACGGCTCGGCGTCGACGCCGAGCTGATGAAGCAGGCCGCCGACATCCGCAAGGCCGTGGATCCGGATGAGGTCCTGTTCGTCATCGACGCGATGATCGGTCAGGACGCGGTCAACACCGCTAAAGCGTTCCAGGACGGTGTGGACTTCACCGGCGTCGTGCTCTCCAAGCTCGACGGCGATGCCCGAGGCGGTGCC
This sequence comes from Microbacterium azadirachtae, assembly GCF_000956545.1. Lineage (GTDB taxonomy): Bacteria > Actinomycetota > Actinomycetes > Actinomycetales > Microbacteriaceae > Microbacterium > Microbacterium azadirachtae. The sequence goes on along the minus strand of NZ_JYIT01000086.1, from coordinate 12,676 downwards.
GCGCTGTCGGTCGCGTCGATCACGGGGCGCCCCATCATGTTCGCGTCGACCGGCGAGCGCCTCGAGGACCTCGAGCCGTTCCACCCGGACCGCATGGCGAGCCGGATCCTCGACCTCGGCGACATCCTCACCCTGATCGAGCAGGCGCAGCAGGCGTTCGACGAGGCCGAGGCGCTCAAGGTCGCGGAGAAGCTCGCCACCGAGACCTTCACCCTCGAGGACTTCCTCGAGCAGATGCAGCAGCTCAAGAAGATGGGCTCGATGAAGAAGATGCTCGGGATGCTCCCGGGCATGGGCCAGATGAAGCAGCAGCTCGAGGACTTCGACGAGCGCGAGATCGACCGCACCGAGGCCATCATCCGGTCGATGACGCCGGGCGAGCGACGCAACCCCAAGGTCCTCAACGGCTCGCGCCGCCTGCGCATCGCGCGCGGTTCCGGGATGACCGTGACCGACGTGAACCAGCTCGTGCAGCGCTTCGAGCAGGCGGCCAAGATGATGAAGACGGTGGCACGCGGCGGAACCCCCAACATCCCCGGCATGGGTCCCATGGCCGGCATGGGGCGTCCGGGCGCCTCGTCCAAGCGGGGGAAGAAGGGCAAGTCCTCCGGCTCCCGCTCCGGCAACCCCGCGAAGCGCGCCGCCGAGAACGCCGGTCTTGCCGCGAACCCGTCCCCGACGGGCACGGGCTTCGGCCTGGGCGGCCAGAAGGCGCCCTCCGAGGCCGACTTGGCCGAGATCCAGAAGCTCTTCGGCAAGAACTGAGGTCGGTCGAGCCCTCTCCGATGAGCGGCTGAGCGCCGCGTCGTCGCCGCGGGTCAGCCCGGGGTCCCAGGCAGCACCAGGTTGCCGAGGGCGGCCCTCGCCCCCGTGAGGGGGTCGGCGCTCGCGCGCACGCTCTCGCCGCGGCGAAGCAGCCGGACGGTCGGCGTCGCATGGTCGCCCGACCAGCCGCGCGCGGCCAGCAGCGAGCGCTCCCAGAGGAGCACGCACTCCAGGGCGACCATGAGGGCGCGATCGTCCCGCGGGCCGAGGAGGCCAATCCGCGGGAGGCCAGCCTGCTGGGCGAGTGCCTCGTGCACCGCTCTCATCTCGCGGCCGGGTTTCGAAGCCGTGCCGGGCCCGAACGTCGCGACGAACAGCCGCGCCGAGACGTCGAACACGTTCGCGCTCAGAAGCTGTTCGAGTGCGTGCACCTCGTCGGAGCTCGGCGTGCTCATCGGCGTACCCCCTGACGTCGTCCGCCGTCGGCGCGGCGAGATCGTGGGTCGCCACTCTATCGCCTCTCGAGTGCCCGGACGAGGAGACGGTTGCTCAGGCTGACTAAAACGCTATAGTCTCTCGGCAAGCCCCTGCATCGCCGGTCGGCACGGGGGGTCGAACGCAATGTCGCGCAACCTTGGAGGGTGCATTCATGGCCGAATTCAGCCGCAGAACATTCCTGACCGTGGGAGGTGCCGGACTCGGAGCGCTCCTCGTCGGGGCCTCGGCCCCGCCCGCGTCCGCCGCGAGCCGTGTCGCGATGGGGCGCCCGATGGCCGAGGCCGCAGCGGCCCCGGTGCCGGCCTCCGGGGGGACGCCGCCGGGACCGTACACCTTCGGATGGGCAGCCGACGACCTGCTCGCTTTCGACCCCGCGGCGACGCCCTGGGGGCCGCACCTGCGCTGCCTGATCCCGCGGGCGACGCGCATCGCGCCGTTCGCGGCGACCCAGGCGCATCCCGATCTGGATCCCGCGACCCGGCTGTCCACGTTGACGATCGACGACGCGGGCAGCATCTACGAGGGGCACAACCAGCCGATCGGCCTGGAGCCGCAGGTCTACACGCAGCGGTACTGGTCGTACATCGACATCTGGGGCACGTGGCACGGGCAGGTCAAGGGATCGGCACCGATCGAGATGGTCGACGGCCAGCGCGCGCCCGGGCGTCCCTACGGCGTCATCGACATCCCGAACCCGGGCTGGACCGAGGCGGCGCACAAGAACGGCGCGCGGTCGATCGGGGGCTGGTTCTGGCCCCGTCCAGTCGACTTCGACTCCTTCCTGGTGCAGAACGCGGACGGCTCGTTCCCGGTCGGCGACAAGATGATCGAGATCCGCAGGTACTTCGGCTTCGACGGTCTCTTCATCAACCAGGAGGGGACGGTCACCGCCGCGCAGATCGCGAAGTTCCAGGATCTGCTGCGGTACATCAAGCGCACCGATCCGGACTTCTATCTGCAGGGCTACGACTCCGCGGACTTCGACACCGGCGTCGTCACCTACGAGAACCGGCTGAGCGAGAACAATCTTCGCTGGCTCGGCACGCCGGATGAGCCGATCTACGACTCGATCTTCATGAACTACTGGTGGCAGGCGGAGGACGGCGGGGCCGATCCGGACCTCAGCCTGAGCGCCGCGTCGGCGCAGGCGGCCGGGCGCGATCCGCACGTGGTCGGCTTCGCCGGCGTGGAGCACCAGAAGGGCGGCTTCCGGCCGGAGGAGGACTTCGGCCGGGTCGCGGGCCCGGGACGCGCGGCGCCCACCTCGGTCGCCCTCTTCGTGGATTCGCAGATCTGGCTCGACGCATCGTGGGACGGGACGACGTCGACGGTCGAGGGCCGTCGCACCTACCGGGATCTGGAGCAGCGGTTCTGGTCCGGGCCGACGGGCGATCCGCACTCCTCGGGCCGGCTCGAACCGCGCACGCCGCCGTACCGCACCGATGTGCTGAACTACCGGCAGTGGGACGGCATCGCGCACTGGATCACCGAGCGGTCCCCGTACGGAGAGCTTCCGATCGCCACCGACTTCAACATCGGGGTCGGCTCGGGGTTCTGGCTCGAGGGCGCTCAGGTGCGCAGCTCGGGGTGGGACAACATGGGGTGCGCCGACCGCTCCCTGACCTGGCAGTACTGGACGGAGGGCGGTCTTGCCGTCGCGCTCGACGAGACCGCGTCGTACGGCAGCGGGCACAGCCTGACCCTGCGCGGATCCGGTGTCGTCCACCTCTTCAAGACGGATCTGACGACCCCCAAGTCGATGGTCGCGGACCTGCGCGCGCAGGGCGTCCAGGCCGTCGAGCTCGGCATCACGTGGAAGGACGCGCCGGCGCAGATCGACTGGCATCGGCTGAACGCCGCGGACGACGGATCCGGGTGGGCTCAGTGGGGCGCGGAGTTGGACGTGCGCGGTCGCGGCATCGCGCGGATCTCCTTGCGCACGAGCGGCGACGGCCGGCTGGGGCGCATCGTCCTGCGGGCCGCGGGGAAGCCTGCCAAGCCCGCGAAGCCCGCCGCGTTCTCCGTCGCGGATGCGGGCGATGCGGGATCGGCGCGCCGCCACCTCACATTCTCCTGGACGCTGCAGGACGACGCGACCGGCTACGACGTGTTCCAGCTGACGGGATCCGGCCAGAACTGGCTGGGCAGGGTGCACCGGGACGTGTTCTTCGCCGAGTCCGTGGACGTCGCCGCCGGGACGCGGTTCCAGCTCGTCGCGTTCGGTGCAGACGGCTCGCGGAGCGCGCCCGTGAAGGCCGCGCTCGGCGGCTGAACCCGAGGATCAGAGGGGAGAGGCCCCAGGTCCCGCCGGAGCGGGGCCTGGGGCCTCTTGTCGGAGAGCGTGCTTACTTGACGTCCTCGTCCACCCAGTCCATCGACTTCGTGACGGCCTTGTGCCACAGGCGCAGCTGGCGATCGCGCTCCGAGGCGTCCATGGTCGGCTCCCAGCGGCGGTCCTCCTGCCAGTTCGCGGACAGGTCGTCCAGACCCGTCCAGAACCCGACGGCGAGGCCGGCGGCGTAGGCCGCTCCCAGCGCCGTGGTCTCGGCGACCACGGGGCGCACGACCGGCACGCCGAGAACGTCGGCCTGGAACTGCATGAGCGCGTCGTTCGCGACCATGCCGCCGTCGACCTTGAGCTCGGTGAGGTCCACGCCGGCGTCGGCGTTGACCGCGTCGAGCACGTCGCGCGTCTGGAAGGCGACGGCCTCGAGCGCCGCGCGGGCGATGTGGTTCTTGTTCGCATAGCGCGTCAGACCGACGATGGCGCCGCGGGCGTCGGGACGCCAGTACGGCGCGAACAGGCCCGAGAACGCCGGGACGATGTACACGCCGCCGTTGTCCTCGACCTTGTCGGCCAGCTCCTCGACCTGCGGGGCCGAGTCGATGATGCCGAGCTGGTCGCGCAGCCACTGGATCAGGGATCCCGTGACGGCGATGGAGCCCTCGAGCGCGTAGTGCGTCGGACCGTCGCCGAGCTTGTAGCCCACGGTGGTGAGAAGACCGTTCTTCGAGTGGACGATCTCCTCGCCCGTGTTGAAGATCAGGAAGCAGCCCGTGCCGTAGGTGTTCTTGCTCTCGCCGGTGTTGAACGCCGCCTGGCCGAACGTGGCCGCCTGCTGGTCGCCGAGGATGCCGGCGATCGGGGTCTCGCGCAGCAGCGAGGAGTCCTCCGCCGCGCCGTACACCTCGGAGGAGGAGCGGATCGACGGCATCATCGACTTCGGCACGCCGAACGCCTCGAGGATGTCGTCGCGCCACTGCAGCGTCTCGAGGTCCATGAACATGGTCCGCGAGGCGTTGGTGACGTCCGTCGCGTGCACGCCGCCGTTCACGCCGCCGGTGAGGTTCCACAGGACCCAGCAGTCGGTCGTGCCGAAGAGCAGGTCTCCCGCCTCGGCCTTCTCGCGCGCGCCCTCGACGTTCTCCAGGATCCAGGCGATCTTGGTGCCCGAGAAGTAGGTCGCCAGGGGCAGACCGACGACCGGCTTGAACCGCTCGACGCCGCCGTCCGCCGCGAGGCGGTCGACGATGGGCTGCGTGCGCGTGTCCTGCCACACGATGGCGTTGTACACCGGCTTGCCGGTCGTCTTGTCCCAGACCACGGCGGTCTCGCGCTGGTTGGTGATGCCGACCGCCGCGATGTCGTGGCGGGTCAGGTGCGCGCGGGTGAGGGCGAGACCGATGACCTCCTGGACGTTGGCCCAGATCTCCGAAGCGTCGTGCTCGACCCAGCCGGCCTGCGGCAGGATCTGCTCGTGCTCCTTCTGGCCGGTGGCGATGATGCTGCCCTTGCGGTCGAAGATGATGGCGCGGCTCGAGGTCGTGCCCTGGTCGATGGCGATGACGTAGTCAGCCATGTGCTGTTCTCCTTTGAATCAGGGTCGGGTTACTTCACGAGGTGCAGCAGCACCGGGGCGAGGAGCGCGGCGAGGACACCGCCGATGAGCGGGCCGACGACGGGCACCCAGGAGTACGCCCAGTCGCTCGAGCCCTTGCCCTTGATCGGCAGGATCGCGTGCGCGATGCGCGGGCCGAGGTCACGGGCGGGGTTGATCGCGTAGCCGGTCGGGCCACCGAGGGAGGCGCCGATCGCGACCACGAGGAGGGCGACCGGAAGCGCCGTGAGCGGGCCGAGACCCCCGGGCGTGCCGACCTTGACGTCGCCGTAGTCCGCGAACGCGAAGATCACGAAGACGAGGACGAAGGTGCCGATGATCTCCGTGACGAGGTTCCAGCCGTAGGAGCGGATCGCCGGGCCGGTCGAGAAGACGCCGAGCTTGTTGGCCGGGTCGGGCTCCTCGTCGAAGTGCTGCTTGTACGCGAGCCAGCACAGCACGGCGCCGATGATGGCGCCGAGGAGCTCAGCCCCGGTGGCGACGAGGAACATCGTGAAGGTGATCTTGCCGGCGACCAGCAGGCCGATTCCGACAGCCGGGTTCAGGATCGCACCCGAGCACGCCGAGACGAGCACACCGGCGAAGACCGCCAGGCCCCATCCCCAGTTGACCATCAGGAATCCGCCGCCATTGCCCTTGTTCTTGGCGAGGGCGACGTTCGCGACGACGCCGCAGCCGAGCAGCAGCAGCATCGCCGTTCCGACGAGTTCGGACAGGAAGTACAGTCCGAGATTCGGTTCAGTCATGTCTCCATTGACCTTTCGCAGAGCACCGGCCCCTCTGCCGATGCGGTGTTCGAGATGGACGCCGATGAGGGCGGCGGGGGAACCTCGTTACCCGTGGGTGCGGGCGCTGAGGGACAATCCGTGGCGGGTGTTGAGCAGATCGCGGGTGAGCTCGACCTCACGGGCGGTCCGCGCGCGGTCCCAGCCCTTGAGCGGGGCCAGCGCCTCGGCGACCTCTTCGAGGATGTCCTCGGTGACGTCGCCCGTGAACGCGAGGCTGGTGCGGCGCAGGATGACGTCCTCGAGGCGCACGATCAGCTCGTTCTGCACCATCCACTCGAGCTCCCGGGTGGACAGCTGACCGCCCGCCAGAGGCGCGTCCGGACCCTGCTCGACGTACTGCCACACGTCGGCGGCGCGGGTGCCGTAGCGCTTGAGCAGCGCCTCGGCGCGATCGCCGGCGCCGGGCAGGTTCTGCGAGATCCAGGCGGCGCGGGCGGCGTCGCCCTGGGGGTACCCCTTGCCGCCGCCGATCGCGCGGCCGAGCGTCGAGACGACACGGGTGCGGCCGAGCAGTTCCAGGATCTTGTCCGACAGCGACTCGCCGAGGGCGCGGAACGTCGTCCACTTGCCGCCCACCAGGCTGAGGTGCGGGACGGCGCGGCTGTTGTCCACCTCGACGCGGTAGTCGCGCGAGACGAAGCCCGGGGCGGTGTCCTCGTGGCGGGGGAGCGGACGGATGCCGCTGAAGCGGTAGACGATCTGGTCGCGGTTCACGTCGATGGCCGGGAAGACGTGGTGGACGAGGTCGAAGAAGTAGTCGACCTCCTCCTCGGTGCACAGCGGCACCTCGCGCGGATCCGCGTCGATGTCGGTCGTGCCGACCATGACCTTGCCCTTGAGCGGGTAGATCAGCACGATGCGCCCGTCGGAGTGCTCGAAGAAGATCTCGCGGCCGCGGGTCGCGGCGAGCAGCTCCGGGTTGTCCAGCACGATGTGCGACCCCTTGGTCCCGCCCATGAACCGCGTCAGCTCGCCCATGGCCTCGTTGGTGAGGTCGGTCCACGGGCCGGACGTGTTCACGACGACGTCGGCGGCGATGGAGAACTCGGTGCCGCTCTCGCGGTCGCGCACCAGCACGGCGTCGCCGTCGTGGCCGATCGCCTCGACGTAGTTGAGCGCCCGCGCGCCAGGGTGGGCCGCGCGCCCGTCCTGGAGGACGTCGAGGGCGAGGCGCTCCGGGTCGTGCATCGACGCGTCGTAGTACGTCGCCGTGTACTTGATCTTCGGATCCATCGCGGGCAGCTCGGCGAGCGACTTCTTGCGTCCGAGGAACTTGTGCCGCGGCACCGTTCCGCCGTCACGGGAGAAGGTGTCGTAGATGGTGAGGCCCATCTTGATGAGGAACGCACCGCGCTCCTGCGGCTTGCCCGACTTGTGCGTCAGGAAGCGCAGCGGCGCGGAGAGGATCCCCGAGAACGTCGAGTAGATCGGGATGGTGGTCTGCAGCGGCTTGACGTAGTGGGGCGCGATCTTGATCAGGCCGTTGCGCTCGGTGACTGACTCCTTGACCAGGCGGAACTCGCCGTTCTCCAGGTAGCGGATGCCGCCGTGGATCATGTGGCTCGACGCCGACGAGGCGCCGGAGGCGAAGTCTCCGCGCTCGACCAGCACGACGTCGACGCCCTGCAGGGCGAGATCCCGGAAGGTGGAGATGCCGTTGATCCCTCCGCCGATCACCAGCACCGTGGTGCGTCCGGCCTCGCGGACCTCGGTCACCTCGGGGCGTTCCTCGGCGTTGTGGATGTGGTCGGTCATCATCGTCTCCTTCCCGATTTCTCACAGCTTTCCCCCAGGCGCCCTTATGGTCAAGCAAGCTGCACGAATGTGCAAGAATCGGTCGGATCACTACGCGAAGGGCCGGAAATGTCTGAACGGAAGCGCCAGTCCAAGGCGGCGGCGGCCCTCACCGCGGCGCGCCTGTACTACCTGCAGGACAAGACCATGGATGTCATCGCCGAGGAGCTCGGGACCTCGCGATCGTCGGTCTCGCGCCTGCTCAGCTACGCCCGCGAGGTGGGCCTCGTCGACATCCGGATCAACTCGCCGCTCGAGCATGCGGGAGAGCTCGAGCAGCAGCTGCACGATCGCCTGCAGGTCACCGCGCACGTCGTGCCGATGCCGGAGAGCGTCACCGAGGTGGAGCGCCTCGAGCGGGTGGCGCTGACCGCCGGCCGTCTGCTGACTCAGGTCATCGACTCGAACATGGTGGTCGGACTCGCGTGGGGATCCACCATCAGCGCGGTCAGCCGTGAGCTCGGTCAGAAGGAGACGCGCGGCACGACCATCGTGCAGCTGAACGGCGCGGGCAACACGCTCACGAGCGGTGTGGAGTACTCGAGCGAGATCCTGCAGCGCTTCGGATCCGCGTTCGGCGCGCAGGTGCAGCAGTTCCCCGTGCCGGCGTTCTTCGACGACCCCCGCACCCGCGAGGCGATGTGGCGGGAGCGCAGCACCCTGCGCGTGCTGGACCTGCAGGCGAAGATGGACCTCGCCGTGTTCAGCGTCGGATCGCCCAGCGCCGAGGTGCCCAGCCGCGTGTACGTCGGCGGCTACCTCGGCAGGGAGGACTACCGGAGCCTGCGCGAGGACCGTGCGATCGGCGACGTGGCGACGGTGTTCTTCCGCGCGGACGGCACCTGGAAGGACATCGCGGTGAACGCCAGGGCGACCGGACCGGGGCTCGATCGCCTGCGGCGGGTCGCGCGGAGGTTCTGCGTCGTCGCGGGTGCGCAGAAGCTGCCGTCGCTGCGTGCGGCGATCGGCGCGCGCCTCGTCACCGATGTCGTGCTGGACGAGGGGCTCGCGCGTCAGCTCGTGGAGGGATGACCCGGAGGACTCCTGAGGCGCCGCGCGCGTCGCGCGGGCCCCTCAGAGCGTCTCGGGCCCGGAGCGGAACTCGCGGATGAGGTGACCCACGACCTCGTGCAGATCTCCGCCTGTCGCGTCGGCGACCGAGACCTGGCGCTCGTAGCTGGCGCCTCCGTCGAGGATGTCGGCCACACCGCGGAACTGCGTGGAGCACTGCAGGTCTGCGGCGACGGGGGCGAGACGCTCGAGCTCCTCCGCCAGATGCGCGCGCACGGAGCGCTGCGTGCCGTCGGGGGCCACGATCACCTCGGCGTCGAGTCCGTAGCGGGCGGCGCGCCACTTGTTCTCGCGATGGAACCACGGACTCAGCGTCGGCAGCGCGCGCCCCTCGTCGAGGTCGCGGGAGAACGACTCCACCAGCACCTGGGTGAGCGCCGCCACGGCCGCCAGCTCGCGCAGGGTGGACATGCCGTCGCACGCGCGCACCTCGATCGTGCCCCAGCGCGGGGCGGGCCGGATGTCCCAGCGCACCTCGGTGGCGTCGGTCATCACGCCCGTGCGCACCATGTCGTCGAGGTACGACTCATAGGCCGCCCAGTCGGCGAGGGGCCACGGGAGGCCGGCGGTCGGGAGCTGCTGGAAGACGAGAGCGCGATTCGACGCGTAGCCGGTGCGCTCGCCGGCCCAGAACGGGCTCGAGGCCGCGAGCGCCTGGAGATGGGGGAGATAGGCGGTCAGCGCGCCGACGATCGGGAGCACCTTGTCCCTGTCCTCCACGCCGACGTGCACGTGGATGCCCCAGATCATCATGTTGCGACCCCACCACTGCGTCTTCTCGATGAGCGAGTGGTAGCGCGTCTTGTCCGTCACCTGCTGGTCGTACCACTGCGCGAACGGGTGACTGCCTGCGGAGAGCAGCTCGATGCCGGCCGGATCCGTCGCCGCGCGCACCGCGGCGATCGCGGCGGCGATGTCGCCCACGGCGTCCGCGACGGTGGCTCCGACTCCGCTGGTGACCTCGATCGTGTTGGTCAGCAGCTCGCCCGTGACCGTGTGCCGCTCGTCGGCACTGGCGTGCTCCAGGTCGCGCAGCAGCTCGGGCGCGCGGCCGACGAGATCTCCGGATTCGGGATCGGCGAGCATGAGCTCCCACTCCAGACCCACGGTGGAGCGTCGCGAGGAGGTGAACTCGATCGGCATGTGACCTCGATTCGGGACGGAGATCGTCGGCCAATGATCGCATGACCGGCTCCGGGGCCCTCATTCCGTGTCGCCGCGCGACATGATCGACACGACGCGGTGTCGTTTCGCGGGTTCGGGCCGGATCTGGCAGAATGGACAGCTGGATCGCCGCTCGACCCTCTATCCGGCCGCGATCCACCCGCAGAGCTTCCACCGGGTGTGCACCCCACGCTTCTGGTGATCAGTTCGTCTTCCTTCCACACCATTCAGGAGAATCGTGGCTGTCAAGATCCGTCTCAAGCGCCTGGGCAAGATCCGCGCGCCGTACTACCGCATCGTCGTCGCCGACTCGCGCACCAAGCGCGATGGTCGTGTGATCGAGGAGATCGGCAAGTACCACCCCACCGAGGAGCCCTCGTTCATCGAGGTCGACTCCGAGCGGGCGCAGTACTGGCTGTCGGTCGGCGCTCAGCCGACCGAGCAGGTCGCCGCCATCCTCAAGATCACGGGCGACTGGGGCATCTTCAAGGGCGACAAGGACGCGAAGTCCACCCTCAAGGTCGCCGAGGCCAAGGCCGACTTCCAGGCGGACACCGCCAAGAAGTCCGTCATCAAGCCCAAGGCCGAGAAGAAGGCGGAGGCCCCCGTCGAGGAGGCTGCCGCTGAGGCCGCCGCCGAGGACGCAGCCGAGGCTGCGACCGACGCGGAGTAATCCGTCGTGCTGGCTGCCGCGCTCGAGCACATCGTCTCGGGGATCGTCGATCACCCGGAGGATGTCACCATCACCGCCTCCTCGTCGCCTCGCGGCGAGGTCCTCGAGGTGCACGTGCACCCCGACGACCGAGGACGCGTGATCGGGCGCGGCGGCCGCACCGCCAAGGCCCTGCGCACGCTGATCACCGCGCTCGCGGACGGACGTCGCGTGCGCGTCGACGTCGCGGACGACTGAGCGTGGCCGTCTCCGACCGCGCATCCGGCCGCAACCAGCTGCGGGTGGGGCGCCTCGTCAAGGCGCACGGGCTCAAGGGCGCCCTCAAGCTGGAGCTGTACACCGATGATCCCGCCGGACGGTTCAGGCCCGGCGCCGAGTTCACGTTGCAGGTGCCCGAGGCATCTCCGTGGCACGGCAAGACCATCACGGTCCGCGAGCACCGCGTGATGAACGGCAGCTCCGTCGTCTTCTTCGACGGCGTCGAGGACCGTACCGCGGCCGAGGGCCTCGTCAAGGCGATCCTCTGGATCGACCAGGACGACACCGAGGAGCCCGAGGACGACGCCTGGTACGACCATCAGCTCACCGGACTCGACGTCGTGCGCGACGACGTCGTCGTCGGGCGCGTGGTCCGCGTCGACCATCTGCCCGCGCAGGACCTGCTGATCGTCCGGACCTCGACCGGCGGCGCCACCTCCGAGATCATGGTGCCTTTCGTGTCCGCGATCGTGCCGACCGTGGACGTCGCCGCAGGCCGGATCGTCGTCACGCCTCCTCCGGGGCTCTTCGAGGAGCTCGCCGACGAGGACGGTCCCGTCGACGTCGCCGACCAGGACGCGCCCGGTGCGGATTGACGTCGTCTCGATCTTCCCGTCGTACTTCGACGGGCTGACGCTGTCGCTGCTCGGCAAGGCGCAGAGCACCGGGATCCTCGATCTGCGGATCCACGACCTGCGTGACTGGACGCACGACCGCCACCGCACGGTCGACGACACCCCGTACGGGGGCGGCGCCGGCATGGTCATGAAGCCCGAGCCCTGGGGGCTCGCACTGGACCAGCTCGCTGCCGGAGCGGACGGCGGCCCGCGTCCCACCATCATCTTCCCCTCGCCCGCTGGAGAGGTCTTCCACCAGTCCACGGCGCGCGAGCTCGCGGATCGGGAGCACCTGATCTTCGGCTGCGGACGCTATGAGGGCATCGACGAACGGGTCTTCGAGGAGGCGGCCGAGCTCGGCGAGGTGCGGCTGATCAGCCTCGGCGACTACGTGCTCAACGGGGGAGAGGTCGCCGTCATGGCGATGGTCGAGGCGATCGGCCGACTGATCCCCGGCGTGGTCGGCAACCCGGAGAGCCTCGTCGAGGAGTCCCACGAGGACGGGCTGCTGGAGTACCCCTCCTATACCAAGCCCTCCGTATGGCGCGACCGGGAGGTGCCGCCGATCCTGCTCAGCGGCAACCACGGCGCGATCGCGGCCTGGCGGCGCGAGCAGCAGGTCGAACGCACGCGGCGGCGTCGTCCCGACCTGCTCGCCGGCGAGGACTGAACCCGCCGACGACGAAGGCCGGGCACGCACAGCGCACCCGGCCCGGTCTGTGCGCTCAGCCGCAGGTGTAGGTGCTCCCGTTCACCTGCCAGGTGCCGGGGCCGAGCTCGAGGCACATTTGGACGATGTTGCTGAACACCATCACGCCGATGACGATCGCGACGATCTCGACGATGAGGATCACCGCCGCGATGATGATGCCGGCGATGGCGAGCCCCGCCGAGGCGTGCGCCTTGCGCAGCTTGACGGCGGCGACGATGCTCAGGATCAAGCCGAGCAGCGGGAACAGGAACGCCAGGATGAGACCCGCGATCGCGAGTCCCTTCCCCGGCACCGGCGCGGGCACGGCGTAGGGGGCGGGGGCTTGCGGGGCTCCGGGAGCCTGTGCCGATCCGTACGGAGAGGGCTCGGGCTGCGACGGCCCTGGGGGTCCGTAGCCCTGCGGAGCGGCCGGAGCGGCCGCGGGTGCGGAGTACGCG
>NZ_JYIT01000085.1 GCF_000956545.1 Microbacterium azadirachtae | reverse complement strand
GAGTACGCGGGTGTCGGCGGGACCGGGGGAGCCGGCGGGGCCGCGGGGGACGGATAGGGCGCCGGCGGTCCGCTCTGGGGAGCGGGCTGGCCGGGCTGTTCGGGGTAGGTCATGCGCTCCTCCTGGGGGGATCCGGTCGGGACAGCTCAGAGTCTAGGGGTGCCGGAACCGCGGGCGGGAGAGCGGTCTGTCCAGGCACGCTCAGATCATGCGCTCCGCGTGTCGCGTGACCTCCAGCACGACACCGTGCGGATGCCGCAGCGCGAGCGTCTCCGCATGCCCGCACCCGCGCATCGCGCCGCGCAGAAGACGCCCGATCATCTCGTGGGTGACGAGCAGCGGGCTGCCGGCGGATGCCCAGAAGGCGGCTTCGAGGGCACGGATGGCACGGGGCCGCGCGGACGCGTAGCTCTCGCCGCCGGGGAAGGCCCAGCCGTAGCGGTTCTCCGAGCGCAGCGCGCGGATCCCGGGATGCGCGCTCTCGAGCTCGTCCCAGGTGTGCCCGGCGAAGCGCCCGTGATCGAGCTCGGCGAGGTCGTCGACCGCGACCACCTCGACCTGCAGGCGCTCGGCGACGATCTCCGCCGTGCGCCGCGCGCGCCCGAGGGGACTCGTGCAGACGACGTCCACTCCCGCGCCTTCGAGACGCTGCGCGATCGCGAGCGCATGCTCGACGCCTGCGGCGGTCAGCGGCGAGTCGAGCTGCCCCTGCAGCCGGTGCTCGCGGTTCCACACGTCTGGCCGTGCCGGGCGAGGAACAGGCGATCCGGCATCCGCGAGGCGAGACGGGACATGCCGACAGGATGGCACAGCCCACGCGACCGCGCCGAGCGCGGACGGGATCAGTCGACGCCGAGGAAGGAGCGGTCGGTGAGGACGATGGGGCCGTCCTCGGTGATGGCCACCGTGTGCTCGGAGTGCGAGCCGCGCGAGCCGTCCGCGCTGCGCAGCGTCCAGCCGTCGGGATCGGTCACGAGCTCGTCGGTCGTGGCGAGGAACCAGGGCTCGAGCGCCATGACCAGCCCGGCGCGCAGCGGGAAGCCCCGGCCGGCGCGGCCGTCGTTGGGGACGTGCGGGTCGCCGTGCATGATCCTGCCGACGCCGTGCCCGCCGAAGTCGGTGTTGATCGAGTAGCCCTCACCGTGCGCGACGGCGGCGATCGAGGCAGAGATGTCGCCGATGCGGTTGCCGACGACGGCCGCCGCGATCGCGGCGTCGAGCGCGCGCTGCGTCGTGTCGATGAGGCGCAGATCCTCGTCGCGGGGCGTGCCCACCACGAACGAGACGGCGGAGTCGGCGACCCAGCCGTCGACCGAGACCGCGAAGTCGAGGGACACCAGGTCGCCGTCGCGCAGCGTGTAGTCGTGGGGGAGGCCGTGCAGCACGGCGTCGTTCACGGACGTGCAGATGACCTTGCCGAAGGGGCTGGCGCCGAACGACGGGTGGTAGTCGATGTAGCAGGACTCGGCTCCGGCCTTGCGGATCATCTCGTGCGCCCGGTTGTCGATCGAGAGGAGGTTGGTGCCGACCTTCGTCTCCGCGCGCAGCGTCGCGAGCGTCTCCGCCACGAAGCGACCAGCCGCCCTCATCTCCTCGATCTCGGCGGGGGTGCGCAGTTCGATCATTCCCTGTCCTCTCGTCGACTCCATTCTCTCCCACCGTGAGGCGACCGACGCTCACAGCGAACGTGCGGAACCGCGGCAGGGGTCGCGACGTAGCATCTCGGTATGTGGATCCGGCGCGCGTTCTTCTCCTGGCTGTTCCCGGCCGCTCTCGTGCTTCCGCTGTGGCTCTTCGTCGGCTGGGGCGTGTTCCAGGCAGGAGGGTGGGCCTTCCTCTGGGTGCTGTTCGTGGCGTTGCCGTCGGTGCTGGTCGGCGAGGTGGTCCTCGCCCTGCTGGTGCGCGCACGACCGGCCGTCCGCGCGGAGCGGGCCGTGTCGTGGCGGGATGTGGTCGGGTTCACCGTGTGGCACGGGCTGACGATCGCCCTCGGGTTCTTCCCCCAGGGCGCGTTCGGATGGCTCCTGGCCGGCACGATCGTCGCGTTCCTCGGCGTTTTCTGGTCCACCCTGTGGCAGCTCTTCCGTGACATCGCGGACCGCGGACGCGCCGCGCTCGTGATCGCCGAGGAGCAGACGCGGCCCCCGATGTCCGGTTTCGGCGACGGCGCTACGCACGAGCAGGCGCGCCGTCACGGTCAGGTGATCGTCATCACCGAGACCGGGCGTGCCGGCGAGGATCACGAGCCGCGCTGAGCCGCGGCCTCGCGTCGTCCGCGTTTTGGCGCGGCCCGTGATCCATGGCAGAATGGTTCCTTGTGCCGTGACCCGGTTCTGCCTCAGGGGAGCCCGCGGTCGCCTTGCGCGCCGCTCGGCACACACCACACTTTCCATCCTTCCCACTTGCATGCGACCTGAGGCGAGTGCAGAGAGAGACGATCATGCAGATCCTCGACGCCGTCGACGCGGCTTCGCTCCGCTCCGACATCCCCGAGTTCTTCCCCGGCGACACCGTCAAGGTGCACGTCAACATCGTCGAGGGCAGCCGCTCTCGTATCCAGGTCTTCCAGGGCGTCGTCATCGGCCGCTCGGGCGACGGCGTGCGCGAGACCTTCACGGTCCGCAAGATCAGCTTCCAGGTGGGCGTCGAGCGCACCTTCCCGGTGCACTCCCCGGTGATCGACCACATCGAGGTCGTCACCCGCGGTGACGTGCGCCGCGCGAAGCTGTACTACCTGCGCAACCTGCGCGGCAAGAAGGCGAAGATCAAGGAGAAGCGCGAAGCGCGCTGATCCATCGCAGCATCCGAAGAAGCGCCCTGGGACACGCCTCCCGGGGCGCTTCTTCGTGCACCGGGCATGAGAAGCTGGAAGGCGCCGTCGATCGACGGCCGGAGCCGTGAAGGATGGCGCATGACGGAAGAGATCGCGGCCGGGCCCGTCGACGCAGTGCAGGGCCCCGCAGCACCGCGCAGACGCGGGTGGGTGGTCTTCCTCCGCGACGTCGTGGTGATCCTGCTCATCGCCGTGCTCGTGTCCTTCCTCGTGAAGACCTTCGTCGTGCGCAGCTTCTACATCCCGTCGGGATCGATGGAGAACACGCTCCTGATCAAGGACCGCATCCTCGTCGACGAGATCACGCCGCACTGGAACGGCTACCACCGCGGCGACGTCGTCGTGTTCAAGGATCCGGGCGGGTGGCTTCCGCCCACTCCGGCGCCGGCACCGCGCTCGCCCGTCCTCGAGGCCGGCGAGTGGTTCCTGACGCTGATCGGGATCGCCGCCCCCGATTCGGACGACCACCTCGTCAAACGCCTGATCGGCCTGCCGGGCGACCACGTGGTGTGCTGCAACTCGCTGGGACAGATCACCGTGAACGGTGCTCCGATCGACGAGTCCTCGTACCTCAAACGGGGAGTGGGCGACGACCGCGCGTCCAGCATCCCGTTCGACGTCACGGTGCCGAAGAACGCGGTGTGGGTCCTCGGCGACAACCGCACCCGCTCGGAGGACTCCCGCTATCACCAGGACCAGCCGGGCGGCGGATTCGTCCCGATGGACAACGTCGTCGGACGCGCCTTCCTGATCACGTGGCCCTTCGACCGGTTCGGGCTGGTCGACGGGCACTACGCCGTCTTCAACGGCGTCTCGACTCCGAAGCCGCAGGGGCGCCGTCGTGGCGGTCGTCGAGCCTAGCCTGGTCCTCGAGCGGCGACTGCTGCGCGAGCACGCCCACCTCATCGCCCTCGACGAGGTCGGGAGGGGAGCGCTGGCCGGGCCCGTCGCCGTCGGCGCCACCGTCGTGGATGCGGCGGCCGCGCGCCGTCGTGTGCCGCAGGGCCTGCGCGACTCCAAGCTCGTGCCCGAGAAGCGGCGTCCCGAGGTCGCCGCGCGCGCGGGCTCCTGGGCGCCGGCCAGCGCGGTGGGATGGGCGACCAGCGCCGAGATCGACGAGATCGGCATCATGCGCGCGCTCGGCCTCGCCGCGTCGCGGGCGATCACGGCCGCCTGCGGGCAGGACTGGGACGCCTCGGCGGCACTCGTCCTCCTCGACGGGAATCACGACTACGTCTCGGCCGTGCATCCGGCGCCGCTGACGGTGCGCTCGATCATCAAAGCCGACCGCGACTGCGCCTCCGTCGCGGCGGCCTCGGTGCTCGCCAAGGTCGCCAGGGACGCGCTCATGGTGGAGCTGTCCGGCGAGTTCCCCGACTACCAGTGGGAGCGCAACAAGGGCTACGCGAGCCTCGAGCATCGGGATGCCATCCGTCGCGGCGGTCTCACCCGGCATCACCGCGCGTCGTGGGCGATCGCGGACGCCCCGACGCTGTTCTGACCCGGAGCGCGGTGCCGCGACGGCTTTCGCCCTCGCGACCCGACGGCCTCTCGTAGGATGGGGGGACCATGGATGACGACGCCTTCGACGACTATGACCGCGAGCTCGAGCTCGCCCTGTATCGCGAGTACCGCGATGTGGTCCTGCAGTTCCAGTACGTGGTCGAGACCGAGCGCCGCTTCTACCTGGCGAACGAGGTCAACGTCGTGCGCCGCGACACCGAGCACGACTTCTATTTCGAGGTCGCGATGAACGACGTGTGGGTGTGGGACATCTACCGCGCCGATCGGTTCGTCAAGTCTGTGCGCGTGCTCACCTTCAAGGACGTCAACGTCGAGGAGCTCTCCCGGCGTGAGTTCGAACTGCCTCAGGAGCTCTCCCTCGACGGCGAGTGACCCGGCGCTGCCGGCGTCGCCGCGGAGGATGACGTCCTCCACAGGCTGACCTCGCCGACATCTTCACACCGGTTGCAGCCCCGCGCGCTCGTGGAGGTGCGCGTCCGGTCAGGCTGTCGATCATGGCAGCGAAGGACGAACTCGGACGCGCGGGCGAAGAGCGCGCCGTCGCACACCTGACCCGGCTCGGCTACCGGATCCTGGACCGCAACTGGAGGTGCGACCAGGGCGAGCTCGACATCGTCGCGCTGCATCAGGACACGCTGGCGTTCGTGGAGGTGAAGACGCGGCGCACGCTGGACTTCGGCCATCCCTTCGAGGCGATCGACGCATCCAAGCGTCAGCGCCTCTGGCGACTCGCCCATGCCTGGGTGCAGGATCATCGGCGGGAGAGTCTGGGGCGCACGCTGCGCGTCGAGGCGATCGGCATCGTCGGCGCCGATCCGGCGATCGGCGCGCTCGAGCATCTGAGGGACCTGCGATGACGGCGCGCACGTGGGCGGTCGCGCTGACGGGCCTGAACGGCCACATGGTCGATGTGGAGGCCGACCTCGCGCAGCAGACGCCCGGATTCGACCTCATCGGCCTCGCGGATCGCGCACTCGGCGAGGCGGTGCGGCGCGTGCACGGCGCCTGCCGGAACAGCGGTCTGGAGCTGCCCCGGCGCAAGCTGACGGTCAACCTCTCGCCGGCGAGTCTTCCCAAGCACGGATCCGGGTTCGACCTGGCGATCGCGATCGCGGCGTTCGGCACGGCCGGAACGCTCGACCAGGCCTCCATCGCGCGCACCGTGCATCTGGGCGAGCTGGGGCTGGACGGCAGGCTGCGTCCCATCCCCGGCGTGCTGCCTGCGCTGCATGCGGCACGGGAGGCGGGGTTCGATCGCGCCGTCGTCCCGTTCGCGAACGAGGCGGAGGCGCGACTGGTGCCGGGCCTCGAGGTGCACTCCGCGGTGACTCTCGCCCAGGTGGCGCTCCTGCACGGCGCCGACGTGTCCGACCCCGGAGACCCGCAGCCTGTGCTGGCCTCGGCAGCGGCGCAGGTGAGCGAGCCGGTGTGGGAGCTGGCGGATGTGATCGGGCAGGACGACGCCGTCCGCGCCCTGATCGTGGCAGCCGCGGGTGGGCACCACCTGCTGCTCTCCGGCCCGCCCGGCGCGGGCAAGACGATGCTGGCCCGTCGCCTCGCAGGGATCCTGCCCGACCTCGACGACGAACGGGCGCTCGAGGCCGCCTCGATCCGATCGCTCGCGGGCGAGACGCTGACGCGCCTGGAGCGGCGGCCTCCGTTCGTCGCCCCGCATCACAGCGCTTCCGTCGCGGCGATGATCGGCGGAGGATCGCGTGTCGCGCGGCCGGGCGCGATCGCTCGTGCGCACGGAGGGCTCCTGTTCCTCGACGAGGCCGCCGAGGCGCCGGGCGTCGTCGTGGAGGCGCTGCGGCAGCCGCTCGAGTCGGGCGAGATCGAGATCCATCGGGCGGGCTTCACAGCACGGTTCCCGGCTCGTTTCCAGCTCGTCCTCGCCACCAATCCCTGTCCGTGCGGGGCCTACGGCGTCGTGGGCGAGGAGTGCATCTGCCCGCCCTCGGCGATCCGGCGATACGCGGCGAGGCTCTCCGGGCCGATCCGCGATCGTCTCGACATCGAGGTCCGTGTCGCACGCGTGTCCGCCGCCGACGTGACGATGCCGGAAGGCGGGACGACCTCGACGGCGCAGGCCCGCGCGCGGGTCGAGGAGGCACGGGAGCGAGCAGCGTGGCGCTGGCGGGGAACGCCGTGGCGGCTCAACGCGCACGTGCCCGGCACCTGGCTGCGTCAGGGAGATTTCCGCCTGCCCGCCGAGGCGAGGGGGCCGTTGGACCGCGCGCTGCAGCGCGGAGCGCTGACACTGCGCGGCTATGACCGCGTGCTGCGGCTGGCATGGTCGGTCGCCGACCTGGACGGCGCTGCCGCGCCCGGGCTCGCACAGGTGGGGCGGGCCCTTTACCTCAAGAAGGGAGCGGCGGCATGAGACCGCGCGACGATGATCGAGCCGGAGACAGGCCGGAGGACGGGCGGGCGCCGGTCGCAGGGCAGTTCCGTCGGCGTGTGCGTGACCTGCGTGAGGATCCTCGCTTCCTCCGCGAGGCGGGGCGGATCCGGGGCGATCTCGACGACCCTGCCGTGCGCGATGGATTGATCTGGAGTCTGCTGTGCGAGCCCGGAGACGGGATCGCCGGGGCTCTGATCGACGCGCTCGGGCCGACGGCGGCCCTCGACGCCGCGTTCGACGATGTCCGGGCGCCCGCCGCGGCGGATACCGAGCGTCCCGCGGCCGCTGCGCTGCGGGACGCGCGCAGGCGCTGGGGGCCGAGGCTCGCCCCCGAACCGCATCTCGGCGGGCTGCGCACGTCTGCCAGGATCGGCGCGCGGCTGCTGCTGCCCACGGACCCGGACTGGCCCGCGTCGCTGGGCGATCTCGGCGCCCACGCGCCGCGTGCCCTCTGGCTGCGCGGCGACCCCGCGGCGCTGCATGCTCCCGGCGTCGCGATCGTCGGCGCCCGCGCGTCGTCGAGCTACGGCGAGCACGTGGCCGGCGAGCTCGCCGGCGAGCTCGCGACGGACGGGCTCGTGGTCGTCTCCGGCGGGGCCTACGGCATCGACGGCACGGCGCACAGGGCTGCTCTGCGCGCCGGGGGCCGCACCGTCGCGCTCCTCGCCGGAGGCGTCGACCGGCCCTACCCGAGCGGGCATGCGCAGCTGTTCGAGCGCGTGGTCGCGAGCGGCGCGCTCGTGAGCGAGCTGCCCTGCCTGTCGGCGCCCACCAAGTGGCGGTTCCTCGCGCGCAATCGTCTGATCAGCGCTCTCGCACGCGCAACGGTCGTGGTGGAGGCGGGAAGTCGCAGCGGATCCTTGAACACGGCGGCCCACGCCGCCGAACTCGGTCGACCGCTCGGCGCTGTGCCGGGCCCGATCACCTCTACGATGTCCGCGGGCTGCCACCGACTGCTGCGCGACTACGCCGCCCAGTGCGTCACCTCGGCGGCGGATGTGCGGGAACTGCTCGGCGCGGCCCGCACCGGCTCTTCGCGCGTCCCGGAGGAGCCGGATCTGATCCGCCTCGCCGACGCGCTGAACGTGCGCAGGGCGCGCGATCCCCTCGAACTGGCGCGGCGCTGCGGGCTGAGCGAGGACCGGGTCGTGGCGCTCCTCGGAGTCCTGGAGCTGGACGGCAGCGCGATGCGGACCGAGAGAGGATGGCGTGCCGTCCGTCTGTGAGACTCGGGAACCGGTGCGGATGCGGGCGCCGCCGCCACATCGCCGCCCCAACCGTCGTCCGCGCCCGCGCGTGCTCCCGCGCCCGCGCGTGCTCCCGCACTCCGGCCGGGCGAGAGCGCATGCTGGAGCCATGCGCGTATCCGAGGCCGCTGCGGCGTTCACGACGCATCTCACGCAGGTGCGCAGGCTGTCGCCGGCGACCGTGCGCGCCTACCGCTCGGATCTGGCGGACCTGGCCGCCGCCACCGCGGACGCCGAGCTCGCCGCGATCGACCTGGAGAGCCTGCGGGACTGGCTGTGGCGCGCCACGCAGCGCGGGGATGCTCGTTCGACCCTTGCTCGGCGCACCGCCGCGGTGCGCTCGTTCTTCGCGTGGGCCGTCGAGGCGGGGCACGCGCCGGTCGACCCCGCCCTGCGTCTGGTGACCCCGAAGCGCGGGCGGACACTGCCGGCGGTGGCATCGGCCGACGCGATGCGGGTGGTCCTGGACGAGGCGCGCGATGCGGCGCTGGACGGGGATCCGATCCGGCTGCGCGACAGCGCGATCCTCGAGATGCTCTACGGCTCGGGGATGCGCGTGTCGGAGCTCTGCGGACTGGACGTGGACGATCTCGATCTCGACCGCGGCACGGCGCGCGTCGTCGGCAAGGGGGACAAGGAGCGCGTCGTGCCGTTCGGCGCGCCGGCGCGCAACGCCGTCGCGTCGTACCTGCGCAGGGCTCGCCCGGTGCTGGTCGCACGCGCCGAGAGGCCGAGTCCTGCCCTTTTCCGGGGTGCACGCGGGGGAGCGCTGGGCACTCGCACGGTGTACGAGCTCGTCGCCCGAGTGCTGGCCCCCGTCATCGGGGCCGAGACGGTCGGACCGCACGCGTTGCGCCATTCGGCCGCGACGCATCTGCTCGACGGGGGCGCCGACCTGCGGGCGGTGCAGGAGATCCTCGGACACGCCAGCCTCGGCACCACCCAGATCTACACGCACGTGTCCGCCGAGCGACTGGCCGCGAGCTACCGTCTCGCGCACCCGCGCGCCTGATGCGGACAGACGTCAGCATCCGTCGGAGCCGCACGGCAGAAGCACGGCGCGGGGAACGTCCCCGAACAGCAGCATCGGATTGACGTAGACCCCGTTCCAGCGCACTCCGAGATGCAGCGAGCCCGGGGGAGCGTGACCGCCGGCGGCCAGGTGCGCCACGACGTCGCCGCGATGGACAAGGGAGCCGGGCGTCAGCGTCGACGTCGCGGGCTCGAACGTGGTGACGAGGCCGTTGCCGTGGTCGATGGTGAGCAGCGGCCGATCGACCACGGCGCCGGCGAAGGCGACCACGCCGTCGGCCGGGGCGCGCAGATCGCCGGCGGCCGCGAGGTCGACCCCGCGATGCCCCGCGCCGTAGGCGTGCGCGGGAGCGCGGAACGGCTCCACCACGGATCGGCTCCCCTCGACCGGCCATAGCCAGTCGCCGTCGGGGAGCGGCGGTCGTGTGGAGCTTCCGACGGCCGGCCCGCCGACGTGCGCGATCGGGTCCGCGGCCTCGGCGGCCGGTGCCGGCGCGGGACCGAGCAGCGGCACGAGGGCGCCGAGCAGCGCCGCCACGAGCGCGAGAACCCATCGCGGTGGCCCGGTGTCGGGTGAGCGGAGAAGACTCGACATGCAGCGATCCTGCGCCGTGCGCGGAGACTCGAGGACGTTCGGTGCATCATCCGTGTGGAGCCCGGACGCGGGCGCAGCTGTGCGGACCGGATGCGCGCGAACCGGAGGCGCGATCCTGATATGCTTGCAGGGCATCCCGTATGTCGGGGTGACTACGCGTGCCCACAGCGTTCAACGTGGCGAACGCTCCACAGGTCTCTCGGAAGAGAGCGGAGTGCGCGCCGGGCACCAGGATCGCCGATCGCCGATCGGCAGCACAACCTCAACCAGCAAGGAGTACGACCATGGCCGTCGTCACCATCCGCCAGCTGCTCGACAGCGGCGTTCACTTCGGACACCAGACCCGCCGGTGGAACCCGAAGGTGAAGCGCTTCATCCTCACGGAGCGCAGCGGGATCCACATCATCGACCTCCAGCAGTCGCTCGGCTACATCGACAAGGCGTACGACTTCGTCAAGGAGACCGTCGCGCACGGCGGCACCATCCTCTTCGTGGGCACCAAGAAGCAGGCGCAGGAGATCCTCGCCGAGCAGGCCACCCGCGTCGGCCAGCCCTACGTCAACCAGCGCTGGCTCGGCGGCCTCCTCACCAACTTCTCCACCATCGCGAAGCGCCTCGCCCGCATGAAGGAGCTCGAGGAGCTCGACTACGAGAACCCGGCCGCCTCGGGCTTCACGAAGAAGGAGCTGCTGCTCAAGAAGCGCGAGCTCGACAAGCTGCACAAGTCTCTGGGCGGCATCCGCAACCTCACCAAGACCCCGTCGGCCCTGTGGGTCGTCGACGCGAAGCGTGAGCACCTCGCGATCGACGAGGCCAAGAAGCTGAGCATCCCGGTGATCGGCATCCTCGACACCAACGCCGACCCGGACGACTTCCAGTACCCGATCCCCGGCAACGACGACGCCATCCGCTCGGTCTCGCTGCTGACGCGCATCATCGCCGACGCCGCCGCGGAGGGCCTGCAGGTCAAGCACAACCCCGAGGCCGGCGACGCCGAGCCGCTCGCCGAGTGGGAGCAGGAGCTCCTCGAGGGCGCCGACGCGCAGACCGCCGCGACCGAGTCGGCCGCCGACGAGGCCGGTGCCGCCGCGCACGACGAGGCAATCGCCGCTGCCGCCGACGAGACGGCGACCGAGGTCGCCGACGCCGAGTCCGCCGACAAGTAATTCGCCGACCGGCCAGCCGGCACACGCCGGCTGGCCGGCAATCACCACGCACACACACGAAGCAAGGAGCCACCACAACATGGCCAACTTCACCATCGCCGACATCAAGGCGCTGCGTGAGCAGCTCGGCACGGGAATGGTCGACACCAAGAAGGCGCTCGAAGAGGCCGACGGCGACGTCGACAAGGCCGTCGAGATCCTCCGCCTGAAGGGTGCGAAGGGCAACGCCAAGCGCGCTGACCGTTCCACCAGCGAGGGCCTGGTCGTCGCCCGCGAGCAGGACGGCGCCGTGACGCTCGTCGAGCTCGCCTGCGAGACCGACTTCGTCGCGAAGAACGAGCGCTTCATCGCGCTGGCCGACAAGGTCGCCGACGCGGTCGCCGCCGTCAAGGCGAACACCGTCGAGGAGGCCCTCGCGGCCGACGCCGGCGGCCAGACCGTCGAGCAGCTGATCTCGGACGAGGCCGCCATCATCGGCGAGAAGGTCGAGCTGCGGCGCGTGCGCACGCTCACCGGCGACGCGTTCCAGGTGTACCTGCACCGCACCAGCAAGGACCTCCCGCCGCAGGTCGGCGTCGTCGTCGCCTACACGGGTGACGACGCGGAGACCGCGCGCAGCATCGCCCAGCACATCTCGTTCGCGAACCCCTCCTACCTCACCCGTGAGGACGTCCCGGCTGCGGACGTGGAGAAGGAGCGCGAGATCGTCACCGAGATCTCCCGCAACGAGGGCAAGCCGGAGGCCGCCCTGCCGAAGATCGTCGAGGGCCGCGTCACCGCGTTCTTCAAGCAGGTCGCCCTGCTCGAGCAGGACTACGCCAAGGACAACAAGCTGTCCGTGGGCCAGGTCGCGAAGGACGCCGGCATCACCGTGACCGGCTTCGCGCGCTTCAAGGTCGGCGCGTAACAGCATCGAAGGGGTTCGGATCCACCAGGGTCCGGACCCCTTCGTCATGCCCGCATCCGATCCGGGCGCCCCGCACGATATCTTTTCCCAGACGAGAGGAAGCACTCCATGACCGAACGACAGGGTCGACGCCGCGTCGTCCTCAAGCTCTCCGGTGAGGCCTTCGGCGGCGGACAGCTCGGGGTCAACCCCGACATCGTGAGCCAGATCGCCCGCGAGATCGCTGCCGCCACCGATCGCGTGGAGATCGCGGTCGTCGTCGGCGGCGGCAACTTCTTCCGCGGCGCCGAGCTCAGCCAGCGCGGCATGGACCGCGCGCGTGCCGACTACATGGGCATGCTCGGCACCGTCATGAACGCGCTCGCCCTGCAGGACTTCCTCGAGCAGGCCGGCGCCTCGCCGCGCGTCCAGTCCGCGATCGCGATGACCCAGGTCGCGGAGCCGTACCTTCCGCTGCGTGCGGAACGGCACATGGAGAAGGGCCGCGTCGTCATCTTCGGCGCCGGAGCGGGCCTGCCGTACTTCTCCACCGACACGGTCGCGGCGCAGCGCGCCCTCGAGATCGGCGCGGACGAGGTGCTCGTCGCCAAGAACGGCGTCGACGCGATCTACACCGCCGATCCCAAGACCGACGCGTCCGCCGAGCGGATCGAGGAGATCACGTTCCAGGACGCGCTCGTCCGCGGCCTCAAGGTCGTGGACTCGACGGCGTTCAGCCTCTGCATGGACAACGGCATGGACATGCGCGTGTTCGGCATGGAGCCGGCCGGCAACATCACCCGGGCGCTGCTGGGCGAGCCGATCGGCACGCGCGTCATCGCCTGACGTCGCCGGATCCCGGGCCGTGCCTGCGGCGTCGAGCCCGGGATCCGCGCTGCGCCACCGATAGACTTGAGACGAAACCCCTGACGATAGGAGCCACCGTGATCGCGGATGTCCTCGCCGACACCACCTCCCGCATGCAGCGCGCCGTCGAGGCCGCCAAGGAGGACTTCAGCACGGTGCGCACCGGCCGTGCCAACCCGCAGATGTTCCAGAAGGTCCTGGTGGACTACTACGGCACGCCGACCCCGCTCGCGCAGCTCGCATCGCTCGCGAACCCCGAGGCCCGTTCGCTCATCGTCACGCCGTACGACAAGTCGGCTCTCAAGGCGATCGAGCAGGCGATCCGGGACATGCCCAACCTGGGCGCGAACCCCTCCAACGACGGCAACATCGTGCGCGTCACGATGCCCGAGCTGACCGCGGAGCGCCGCAAGGAGTACGTCAAGCTCGTCAAGAGCAAGGGCGAGGACGCGAAGGTGCACGTCCGCGGGATCCGCCGCAAGGCGAAGGACGAGCTCGACGCACTGAAGAGCGAGCTCGGCGAGGATGAGATCGCCCGGGGCGAGAAGGAGCTCGACGCTCTCACGCGCCAGCACGTCGACCTCATCGACGATGCCGTGAAGCGCAAAGAGGCAGAGCTGCTCGAGGTCTGAGAGCGCCGATGAGCAATCCGTCCGGCGGCGACGACGCGTCGACGATCCCGCCACGACCGCCGCTCCCTCCGCATCGCGGTGAGGGCGTGCCTCCGCGACCCGGTGACAATCTGCAGTCGCAATGGCAGGCGAAGAAGGCTGAGATCGAGACGCACGTCTCCCATGCCCGTGACCAGCTCGACCAGGCGAACGAACGGATCAAGGAGCGGACCGGTCGCGACCTCGTGGTGGCGATCGGCGTCGGACTCCTGATCGGCGGGGTCATCCTCGCGTCGCTGCTGTTCGCCAAGTGGTCGTTCGTCGTGATCGGCCTGGCCATCATCCTGCTCGCCGTGTGGGAGCTGGTGCTGGCGCTGCGCGCCGGCGGACGCAAGGTCGACCTCTGGCCTCACCTGGTGCTGGGCGCGCTGCTCGCGGCGAGCGGCTACTTCGCGGACCCGTGGCTGTGCTGGGTCATGCTCTTCGTCGCCGTGTTCGGCGTGACGGTGTGGCGACTCATGGCGCAGATGATCGCGAAGGACGGGCGCACGTACGGGGACGTCCTGACGGACGCCCTCGCGGCCGGGTTCGTCCAGGTCTACGTGCCGTTCCTCGGCGCGATCGTGCTGATGCTCCTGCATCAGCCCCGCGGCGAGTGGTGGGTGCTCGCGCTCATCGTCGTGGTGGTCGTCACCGACACCTGCGCGTACGCCTCCGGGCTGCTGTTCGGCCGGGGCGGGCGCCACCCGATGGCGCCGCGGGTCAGCCCGAAGAAGACCTGGGAGGGTTTCGCGGGCGCAGTCGTCGGCTCGCTGGTCGCCGGTGCCCTCGTCGGCGTCTACATGCTCGGTGTGCCGTGGTGGGCCGGTCTCATCCTCGGTGCCGCGCTGGTCGCCTCGGCCACGATCGGCGACCTGGGGGAGTCCCTCCTCAAGCGCGACCTCGGCATCAAGGACATGAGTTCCTGGATCCCCGGCCACGGCGGGCTCCTGGATCGCCTGGACAGTGTCCTCCCCTCGGGCGTCGTCGCGCTCGCTCTCTACATCCTCCTCACCCCCCTGGTGGCCGCATGACCGACTCCGCACGATCCGCGAGCGCTTCCGCAGCGCCGTCTCCGAGCTTCGCCGTCGTCTCCCGCAGGGAGAAGGGCTATCAGCGCGCCGCGGTCGACACCTTCCTCGCCCGTGCGCGTCGCGCCTTCGAGGAGGAGGCGGACGGCATCGACTCGTCGGACATCCGCGGCGCCTCGTTTCCGCTGGTCCGGGGCGGGTACGACATCGCCGCCGTCGATGCGGCGCTCGCGCGCGTGGAGGAGGCCTTCGCACAGCGCGAGCGTGCCGCGGTGGTGGCCTCCGACGGCGCTTCGGCATGGGTCGGCCGGGCGCGCTCCGACGCCCAGGTCATCCTCGACCACCTCAGCAGGCCGCAGGGTCATCGCTTCGCGCGCACCGGCCTGCTCACCTTCGGGTACCGGGTCGACGAGGTGGATCACGTGGCGAAGCGCATCGTGCGGTTTCTGCGCGACGGCGACGCACTGAGCGCCGAGCAGGTGCGTCAGACGGCGTTCCGCATGCAGCGTCGCGGATACCGCGAAGAGCAGGTCGACGCGCTGCTGGACGCGACCATCGACGTGATCCTGGCGATCCGCTGAGCGATTCTCATGGCGGATTCAGGTTCCCCTGGCTAGAATCGGACCCATTGTGACTCCCGATAACGATTCGATAGCGGCGCGCGCCCGAGGCGCCGTGCAGAACGCAGCAGCCACAGCAGCCCGAGCGGGCGCGAAGTCGACGTCCCGTCGTGCGACGTCCGCGGTCGTCGCAGGCCTCGCCGTCGTGGGCTTCTCGGTCGCCATCGTGGCGCCCGCCGGCCTCGCGATGTCCGCGGGCGAGCCGGCCCATGCCTCGGTCACCACGGCCTACGCCCTGGCCGCGCGCGACGCGCAGAACATCACGGTCTCGGTGCACGGCGTGACGCCGACGGCGCAGGCACGCGACGCGTTCGACGTGTACGTCAAGCCGAAGCCGACCCCGACGCCCGAACCGGTCGTCGCCTCGAGCTCCAGCTCCTCATCGGACTCGGGATCCAGCGATCCGGGGCCGATGTTCTACAGCGGCGGCGGCGCACCAGCCGAATGGATGGCCGCTGCGGGCATCGCGTCCAGCGACTGGGGCTACGTCGACTACATCGTCAGCCGGGAGAGCGGCTGGAACCCGAACGCCACGAACAGCGGTTCCGGCGCGTGCGGACTGGTCCAGGCACTGCCGTGCAGCAAGGTCCCGGGCAACGGCTATGATCCGGTCGACAACCTCCGCTGGGCGAACGGCTACGCCGTGGGGCGCTACGGCAGCTGGGGTTCGGCCGTCGCGTTCTGGTCGGCTAACAACTGGTGGTGAGCAGCGCTCACCCATGCCACGCTCGCATAGGCGACGTCCGGAGCGCCCACGGGACGACTCGCTCGATCGGCTGATCGCCGGATGGAAGCGCACCGAGGTGCGCGGGGGCGGTGAGTGGTACGTCCAGCCGCTGACCGCGGCGCAGGCGCAGAAGGAATATGTGTGCCCCGGCTGCTCGGGGCTGATCCCGGCCGGGACGGCGCATCTGGTGGTCTGGCGCGCTGACGGCGTGCTCGGAGATGCGGCGGACCTCGCCGCCCGCCGGCACTGGCACAACGGCTGCTGGCGGCGAGGCTGACGTGGAGATCCGCGGACCCCGTCTGCTGCCTGCCCGCCGGGAGGACATCGAGCTGCGTACCGAGGACGGGCTGCGCCTCGTCGGCGAACTCGCACTCCCGGAGGCAGGCGAGCCCGTCGCGACCCTCGTGACCCTGCACCCGCTGCCCACCGCCGGCGGCTTCATGGACTCGCACATCCTGCGCAAGGCGGCCGCCCGTCTTCCGGCTCTCGCCGATCTCGCTGTTCTCCGGTTCAACACGCGGGGGACATCCTCTCCGCGGGGCGCGAGCGAGGGGGTCTTCGACGGCGGAACCAGCGAACGTCTCGATGTCGCCGCCGCCATGGCGTTCGTCCACGAGCGCGGCCTGCCGCGGCCGTGGCTCGTGGGATGGTCCTTCGGCACGGAGCTGGCGCTCAAGTACGGACGTCAGCACGACATCGAAGGCGTGATCCTGCTCTCGCCGCCGCTGCATCGGGCCACGGCGGCGGAGGTCGCCGCCTGGGCGCAGGACGACCGTCAAGTCGTCGTACTGGTGCCCGAGCTCGACGACTACCTGCGCCCGGACGAGGCGACCGAGCGGTTCGCGGCGATCCCGCACGCGCGGCTCATCGCCGTCGACGGCGGGCGTCACCTGTGGGTGGGCGAGAGCCAGACGCGGCGTGTGCTCGATGAGATCGTCT
This sequence comes from Microbacterium azadirachtae, assembly GCF_000956545.1. GTDB lineage: Bacteria > Actinomycetota > Actinomycetes > Actinomycetales > Microbacteriaceae > Microbacterium > Microbacterium azadirachtae. The sequence continues at coordinate 272,010 of NZ_JYIT01000085.1, read as the reverse complement.
CGGCGGTCAATCCGGCCGCGCTTCCGCTGCGGCGGGAGTGGCCTGCGCTCTGACCCGGTCCGAGCGTGCGATCCGAGGTGCGGCTCAGCGTTCGTTCATCCGGGGGATGAGCACCTGCCGGTAGATGATCAGGATGCTGGCCGCGACCGGGATCGCGATGAGCGCGCCCAGCAGTCCGAGCAGCGCGCCTCCGGACAGAGCGGCGATCACCACGACGGCACCGGGGACGGAGACGGCGCGGTTCATCACGCGCGGCGAGATGACGTACGCCTCGATCTGCATGTAGACGAGGTAGTAGATCGCCGCGACCAGCGCCGTGAGCGGGGTCGAGCTGAGGCCCAGGCACACGAGCACGATGATCGTGGATCCGGTCAGCGTGCCGACGAGCGGGATCAGCGAGAAGAAGAACGCGATCACCGCGAGCACGATCGAGAACGGCGCCTGGATGATCGACAGGAAGAACAGGCTCAGCACGCCGTTGATCACGCCCATCGTCACCTGGCCCATGACGTAGTAGCCGACGGACGCGGTGATCTGCTCGGCGAGATCGATGAAGCGGTCCCGCTTCGATGCGGGCACCACCTGGTACACCGCACCCTTGAGCGAGGGGATCGCCGCGGTGAAGTAGATGGTCAGGATCAGGATGATGAACGTGCCGCTGATCCCGGCGAACAGCGCGCCGCCCACGACGATCACGCCCTGACCGATCGAGCTGCTGATGTCGCCGAGGTTCTTGTTCAGCCAGTCGTTCACGTAGCCGAACACGGCGTCGACGTCGAGGTTGGGGAAAAGGCTCGCGAGCCAGTGCGTGAAATCGGCCATGGCCGTGCCGCTGTTGACGATCTGGGTGATCTGCTGGACGAGCAGCGTGATCTGGTTCACCAGGATCGGGATGACCATCAGCACGATGCCGACGAAGACTCCGAGCACCACGACGACCGTGATCAGCACCGCCGCCCAGCGCGGCAGGCGGCGGCGTGTCAGCCAGCTGACCATGGGGTCGAGGCCGAGGCTCAGGAACAGTGCTGTGCCGACATACAGCAGGATCGTCGACAGGCTCTGCACGCTCTGGATGAGCAGGATGCCGAGGCCGACGCCCAGCGTCGCCACCAGCGCGGTGCGGAACGGGTTGTGCAGCTTCATGGGATCCTTCGTGATCGGTTTCCCAGCGTAAACCGGCGTGGCTGGCGGGAACCGACGCATCGCCGCAGAATCGGCGCTGAGCCCGTCGAAGGCGCCCTCGTGGCATCCATACAGGTCGTTTCGCTAGTCTGAAACGTCGAGCGGAGATCGCGGGTGACCGCCCGTGGATCGCGGAGGAGACTTTTCGTGCGTTTTGTATGGGCCGTGGTGGCCTTCGTGCTGGCGGCCGTCCTGATCGGGACGGGCATCGCGCAGCGGACCATCTTCCTCGGGCCCAAGGATGTCACGGCCGAAGTGGCGGTGAAGACACCGCAGGCCTACACGGTGATCGACTCCGCGGTGCTCCGCGCCCACCCGGGGGAGCAGACGCTCGTCGCCCAGGGGGACGGCACGATCTTCGTCGCCCAGGCGCGCACCGCCGATCTGCAGGCCTGGCTCAGCGACACCAGCTACAACCGCATCACGCTGGGCAAGGACGGGAAGACGTCCGCGAAGGTGGTCGAGCCCACCGTCTCGCCGGCCGACGGCAAGCAGCTCGAGCGCAACCCCGCGGGTTCCGATCTGTGGCTGGACAGCTTCACCGGCAAGAACTCCCTGAGCGACAGGATGCAGGTGCCCGAGGGCGTCAGCGTGCTCGTCGCCTCCGACGGCAAGGCCGATGCCCCGCGAGACGTCGTCCTGAAGTGGCCGCTGGACACGGCGACGCCGTGGGCCGGTCCTCTCATGGTCGTCGGCGGGATCTTCCTCCTGCTCGGTCTCGTGCTGTATGTGCTGGCGATCCGTCACTCCCGCCGCGGTCGCGGCCCGCGACGCAAGGCGCCGCCGCCCCTTCCGCTCACCGAGCCGATCGACGTCGCCGACCGTGCAGCCGTGGAAGGCACGCGTGCCGATGCTCCCGCGGTCGAAGGCGCCTCGGGGAAGCCCGCGTCCGCCGACGATCCCGGCCAGGAGCCGACGTCGGAGGGCGCCGTGCGTGAGCGCCGTGCCGTGCGCCCGCGCCGTCGGGCTCTGCTGCTGCTGCCCGCCGTCGGTGTGACGGCCGCGCTCCTCACCGGCTGCACGCCGGACATCTGGCCCCAGGGGGCACCCTCGCCGACACCGTCGCCGACCGAGACCCAGGCCGTCGAGGCCGGGCAGCAGGCGCCTGCGGTGACCGAGGCGCAGGCGTCGCGCATCCTGGAGAGCGTCTCCGCGACGCTCGCCGACGCCGATAAGAACCTCGACGCCGCCAAGGCTGCGACGCGCCTGGACGGCGCGGCCCTCGAGGCGCGCAAGACGGCCTACTCGGTCCGCAAGAGCGTGGCGGACTTCGCCCTGCCCGCGACCATCCCCGCGGAGAAGATCAAGATCCTCGTCCCGCAGGCGTACGACTCGTGGCCGCGCACGGTGCTCATGCTCGTCGAGCACGGCACCGACGAGAAGGTCGCCCCGCTCATCATGACGATGACGCAGTCGGATCCGTGGTCGAACTACAAGATCTCGTCCGTCGCGGAGATGCAGGCCTCCGCCAAGCTGCCGAACATGGCACCCGCGTGGCTGGGCGCGAAGCTGACGCCGCCCGATTCCCCGTTCCTCGCCGCCGAGCCGAACAAGCTTGCCTCGGAGTTCGCGGACGTGATCGACAAGGGCGACAAGAGCGAGTTCCGCGACAAGTTCGACAAGACCGCGCTCGCGTTCGCGAAGTCGGTGCAGGACAGCCGTGCGACGCTCCAGCAGGCGCTCAAGGACGCGAACGCGGACACGACGTCGAGCCTCACGTTCGCCGCGAGCGCGGGCAAGGAGCCGCCGGTGTCGATGTCCAGCATCGACAGCGGCGCGATCGTCTCGGTCACGCTCGACGACTCCCAGACGATCAAGCCGACATCGGCGGACGCCGTGATCAAGCTCGACAAGAACCCCTCTGCGAAGGCGCTCACCGGTGTGGACCAGTCGGCCACCGGCTTCGTCTCCGTGTACGGCGTGCAGCTGTTCTTCGCCGTGCCGGCGCAGGGATCCGATGACAAGATCACGCTGCTGGCCGCGTCCCAGCAGCTGCAGAGCGTGACGGAGATCAAATGACCGAGATGTCCGCAGCCGCCCTCCGCGGCGCCGTCGACCTGTCCTCGCTGCGCAACCGCCCGGCAGCTCCTGCTCAAGGCGCACCGGCGCCGGCCTCCGGCGAGGGAGGCGCCTTCCCGCTCGTCGTCGATGTGACCGATGCGACGTTCGGCCAGGTGCTGGAGCTCTCGCAGAGCGTCCCTGTCGTGGTCGATCTGTGGGCGGAGTGGTGCGGACCCTGCAAGCAGCTGAGCCCCATCCTCGAGAAGGTCGTGAACGAGCTGGCCGGCCGCCTCGTGCTCGCCAAGGTCGATGTCGATGCCAACCCGCAGCTCGCCCAGGGCTTCCGTGCGCAGTCGATCCCCATGGTGGTCGCGCTCGTCGCGGGGCAGCCGGTGCCGCTGTTCACCGGCGCGGTGCCCGAGGAGCAGGTGCGCGAGGTGTTCGCGCAGCTGCTGCAGCTCGCCGCGCAGCACGGCGTGACCGGGACGATCCCGGTCGGCGACGTCGAGGCCGAGGGTGATGCGCCCGAGCCGGAGGCGCCCCCGCTGCCGCCGCTGCACCAGGCGGCGTTCGACGCGATCGAGCAGGGCGACTACGTCGGGGCCATCGACGCCTACGAGAGGGCGCTGGCCGAGAACCCCCGCGATGAGGACGCGCGCGCGGGCCTCGGGCAGGTGCGTCTGCTGCACCGCACGCAGGGGCTGGATCTGAACGAGGTGCGCGCCGCCGCGGCCGCCGCGCCGACCGACGTCGACGCCCAGTTCGCCGTCGCCGATCTGGACGTCGCCGGTGGTCACGTCGCCGACGCCTTCGCCCGTCTCCTCGATCTGTTCACCGCAGTTCCCGCCGAGGATCAGGGCCGGGTGCGGGAGCGCCTCGTGGAGCTGTTCGGCCTGGTCGGCGACGCCGACCCCCGGGTGACCGAGGCGCGCCGGCGTCTGGCGACCCTCCTGTTCTGAGGACGACGCCGGGCGCGTCAGTGGATGCGGGGGAGCGCCTGGAGCCAGCGCTCCGTCTCGCGCGGGTGCGCCATCCGCAGCACGGGGAGCTCGGGATACTCGGCGCGCACTGCGGGCATCCGCTCGCGCCACTTTCCACGGGTCTCCGTCTGCCAGCGCAGGATGTTCTCCTCGGGGCCGCCGCGGAGCATCGCCCAGAGCGGCTTCTCGCGGTTGCCGTTCCACATCTCGGTGCGCAGGAGACTGCGGGAGACGGTCCGGCGCAGCAGCCTGGCGCGAGCGATCGCATAGGGGTAGTCGAGCCAGACGGCCAGATCGGCGCGTGACGCGAGAATCGGATCGGTGCCCTTGGCGCTGTACTGCCATTCCGTCACCCAGCGCTCGGTCGCCGCGAAGGCGCGCACGTCGGAGAGGAACGACGCGCGCGGCGTCCATCCCGGGCCGTGGAACAGCGCATCCAGCTCGATATGCGGCAGGCCGAGACGCTCCGCGAGACGTCGTGCCAGTGTCGTCTTGCCGCTGCCGGTGATGCCGGCGATGAGGATGCGCTGCGCGGAGAACGACGGCGACGCGGGATCCTCGGGCATCGGACGAGGCTAGCACTCGGAATACCCGCCCGGAATATGCGGTTGAATCGATGTGTGAGCGAACCCATCTCCATCGACATCTGGTCCGACATCGCCTGCCCGTGGTGCTACATCGGCAAGCGCAACCTCGAAGCGGGGCTTGCCGCCACCGCGGGGGACGACGACGCTCCGCAGGTGAACATCACGTTCCACTCGTTCGAGCTCTCCCCGGACACCCCGGTCGACTTCGAGGGCGACGAGGCCGACTTCCTCATGGGTCACAAGGGGATGCCGCGCGCGCAGGTCGAGCAGATGCTCGATCGCGTGACCGGCATCGCGAAGGACGCGGGTCTGGACTACCGCTTCGACTTGTTGCAGCACACCAACACGGTGAAGGCGCACGAGCTGCTCCATCACGCCAAGGCGGAAGGCCGCCAGCAGGACATGGAGGAGCGCCTCATGTCGGCGTACTTCACCGAGGGGCGCCATGTCGGGAGGATCGAGGATCTCGCCGACCTCGCGGCGGAGATCGGACTCGACCGCGATTCCGCACTGGAGGCGCTGCGCAGCGAGCGGCACCTCGTCGACGTGCGCGCCGATCAGGCGCAGGCACAGGCGTACGGCATCCAGGGCGTGCCGTTCTTCGTGATCGACGGCCAGTACGGCGTCAGCGGAGCGCAGCCGCCGGAGGCGTTCGCCGGGGTGCTGCGCGAGCTCTGGGCGAAGCGCGGCCAGGACGCCGAGGTCCTCGAGGGCTGAGCGCGCTGGAAGCTCGCCCCCCCCCGGGCGGGCGTCAGGCCAGCGCGTCCTCGATGGCCGCGACGATCTCGGGATCGTCCGGCACCTGGCGGGGACGGAAGCGGCGCACGGATCCGTCGGGAGCCACGAGGAACTTCTCGAAGTTCCACTCGACGCGCCCGGCCTTGCCGTTCCCGTCCGCGGTCTGCTTGAGCGTCTGATAGAGCTCGGCGGCGCTGCGGCCGTTCACCTTGACCTTGTCGTTGATCGGGAACGAGATCCCGTACGTCGTCGAGCAGAACTCGAGGATCTGATCCATCGATCCCGGCTCCTGGCCGAAGAACTGGTTGCACGGGAAGCCGACGACGGTGAGACCGCGTTCGCCGAAGCGGCGCTGCAGCTCCTCGAGTTGTGCGTACTGCGGCGTGAGGCCGCACCTGGACGCGACGTTCACGACGAGCACCGGTCCGGTGCCGTAGTCGTCGAGGGTGCGCGTGGCCCCTTCGGCGTCGGTGAAGGGGATCTGGCGCAGCGGGGTGGCGGGCATGTGCACAAGCCTAGGCGCGGCGGGCATCCCGGGTCCCGGATCTGGGACAATGGAAGGGATATGACTCTCGCCCCTGCTCCCGTCCGGCCCCTGCAGATCGGCCCGCTGCGCATCGACGTCCCCGTCGTGCTCGCCCCGATGGCGGGCATCACCAACACCGCGTTCCGCCGTCTGTGCCGCGAGTACGGCGCCGGCCTGTACGTCAGCGAGATGATCACCTCGCGCGCCCTCGTGGAGCGCAACGCGATCACGATGCGGCTGATCCAGCATCACGAGAGCGAGACGCCGCGATCGATCCAGCTCTACGGAGTGGACCCCGGGACCATCTCCGAGGCCGTGCGCATCATCGTCGCCGAGGACCGTGCCGATCACATCGACCTCAACTTCGGCTGCCCGGTGCCCAAGGTCACCCGCAAGGGCGGTGGCGCGGCGCTGCCGTGGAAGATCGGCCTGTTCTCGGAGATCGTGGAGCGCGCCGTCAAGGCCGCAGGCGACATCCCGCTCACGGTCAAGATGCGCAAGGGCATCAGCAAGGACCACCTGACGTTCCTCGACGCGGGGCGCGCCGCCGAGGACGCCGGCGCCGCGGCGGTCGCGCTGCACGCGCGGACCGCGGGGGAGTACTACTCGGGTCACGCGGACTGGTCGGCGATCGGCGAGCTCAAGCAGGCGGTCACCTCGATCCCGGTGCTCGGCAACGGCGACATCTGGAGCGCCGACGACGCGGTGCGGATGATGGCGGAGACCGGGTGCGACGGCGTCGTGGTCGGTCGCGGCTGCCTGGGACGGCCGTGGCTCTTCGGCGAGCTCGCGGGCGCCTTCGGCGACGAGAACGCCGTGCAGGTCGACGCGACGCTCGGATTCGTGAAGGACGCGTTCCGTCGCCATGCGGAGCTGCTCGTGGAGTTCTTCGAGGATGAGGACCGCGGCTGCAAGGACATCCGCAAGCACGTCGCCTGGTACTTCAAGGGCTATCCGGTCGGCGGTGACATCCGCTCGGCTCTCGCCCGGGTGTCGACGCTTCAGGAGGTCGACGACATCCTGGGAGCGCTCGGCGACGCGCCGTACCCCGGCGCTCCTGCGGAGGGACAGCGAGGCCGCGCCGGCACACCCAAGCGCACGGCGCTCCCCGACGGCTGGCTGGACTCCCGCGAGGTCGCCGCCGAGGTCACCGACATGATGCGCGGCGCCGAGGTCGAGAACAGTGGCGGCTGAGGTGGGGGCCGCGCCGGCGATCGGGATCGTGCCGCTCGCGCCCGGCTATGACGCGCATGACGCGGCCCGCTTCTTCGCCGAGACGCACCGCTCCGAGCGGGACGACTTCGCCCGCGACCGCGCGCGCGTCCTGCACTCCGCCGGCCTTCGCCGTCTGGCCGCCAAGACCCAGGTGCTGAGCCCGGCGTCGACCGCCGATTTCGCCCGCAACCGCCTGACGCATTCGCTCGAGGTCGCCCAGGTGGGTCGCGAGCTCGCCGTCGCGCTGGGCGTCTCCGCCGACGTCGTCGACACCGCCTGCCTCAGCCACGATCTCGGTCATCCGCCGTTCGGTCACAACGGCGAGCGCGCTCTCAACGAGTGGGCCGAGGACATCGGCGGCTTCGAGGGGAACGCGCAGTCGTTGCGGATCCTGACCCGGCTCGAGGCGAAGGTGCTCGACGACCGAGACCGATCCGTCGGCCTCAACCTGACCCGGGCCAGCCTCGACGCGACCTGCAAGTACCCGTGGACGGCGGACAGTCCGATACCGGATCCCGGCGGACGGCTGAAGTTCGGCGTGTACCCCGAGGACGAGGACGTGTTCCGCTGGATGCGCGAAGGCGCCCCGGGGCGGCTGCGTTGCATCGAGGCCGAGATCATGGACCTGTCCGATGACATCGCCTACTCCGTGCACGACTTCGAGGACGCGATCGTCAACGGCTACCTCGACGTGGCGCAGCTCGCCGACCCGGCGGAGCATCACGCGCTGGTCGGACGGATCCAGCAGTGGGTCGGCTACGACTACAGCCGCGAGGACCTGGCCGACGCGCTGTACCGGCTCACGCGTCAGCCGATGTGGCTGACGTCGTTCGACCGGTCCCGGCGCGACCTCGCCCGCTTGAAGAACCTCACGAGCGACATGATCGGGCGTTTCGCGCGCGCCGCGGTGTCTGCGACCCGCGAGGCGTACCCGGGTGCCAACCTCGCGCGCTACAACGCGCACGTCGTGGTGCCGCGGGTGATCGAGGCGGAGATCGCAGTGCTCAAGGGGATCATGGGGCAGGCCATCGTCACGATCGACGCCCGCCGCGGCGTCTACAAGGAGCAGCGCCGGGTGCTCAAGCGCCTGGCCGACGCGCTCTGGTCGACCGACGCGCTGTGGACCGCCGGCGCCGACGTGCTCGAGCCGGCGTTCGCCGCAGACTTCCACGATGCCGGATCCGATGCCGAGCGCGCGAGGGTGGTCGTGGACCAGATCGCGAGCCTGACCGATCAGACGGCCGTGGACTGGCACAATCGCCTGGTCGGCGACATCGATCCCGCCGAGGTGGGGATCTGGTCGCCGCGGCACGCCCGGCCGCGCGCCGCGCACGCCGCCCGGTCCGCCGCGCTGCACGCGCTGCCCGGCGACGGCGGGCGCTGATGCCGAGGATCGCGCAGGCCGACGTCGACGAGGTCAAGTCGCGCACCAACATCGCCGACATCGTGGGGGAGAGGGTCTCGCTGAAGTCCGCCGGCGTGGGATCGCTCAAGGGCCTGTGCCCGTTCCACGACGAGAAGAGCCCGAGCTTCCACGTGCGGCCCCAGGTCGGCTACTACCACTGCTTCGGCTGCGGTGCGTCCGGCGACGTGTACTCCTTCCTGCGGGAAATGGATCACGTGAGCTTCACCGAGGCGGTGGAGCGCCTCGCCGCGCGCGTGGGCTACACGCTGCACTACGAGGACGGCGGGCCCGCACCGGAGACGAGCGGGCGGAGTCGTCTGTACGCGGCGAACACCGCGGCGGCGGAGTTCTTCCGCAGTCAGCTGCTCAGCCCCGAGGCCGAGTCGGCGCGCGCCTTCCTGGGGCAGCGCGGATTCGACGCGGGCGCTGCCGCGCACTTCGGCGTCGGCTACGCGCCCCGGGGCTGGGACGGCATGCTCAAGGCGCTCAGCGCGCAGGGATTCACGCGGGACGAGCTCACCGCGGCCGGTCTCGTCTCGGCAGGCCAGCGCGGCGTCTACGACCGGTTCCGCGGCCGCGTCGTATGGCCGATCCGCGACGTGACGGGCCAGACCATCGGCTTCGGCGCGCGCAAGCTCTACGACGACGATCAGGGGCCGAAGTACCTGAACACCCCCGAGACGCCGATCTACAAGAAGGCCCAGGTCCTCTACGGGCTGGACCTCGCCAAGCGGGACATCTCGCGGGGAGACCCGAAGCGCGTCGTCGTGGTCGAGGGATACACGGACGTGATGGCCTGCCATCTCGCCGGCGTCACGACCGCGATCGCCACGTGCGGCACGGCCTTCGGTGCCGAGCACATCAAACTGCTGCGGCGCGTCATGGGCGACGACTCGGCGGCGGGTGAGGTCGTGTTCACGTTCGACGGCGATGAGGCGGGCCAGAAGGCGGCCCTGCGCGCCTTTGCGGAGGACGACCGGTTCAACGCGCAGACGTTCGTCGCGGTGGCGCCCGACGGGCTGGATCCGTGCGACCTGCGCCTGCTGCGCGGCGACCAGGCGGTCCGCGGTCTCATGTCGACGAAGGTGCCGATGTTCGAGTTCGTGATCGATCGCAAGATCGCCTCCTTCGATCTCGGCACCGCTGAAGGACGCGTCGGAGCGCTCAGGGCCGCGGCGCCCATCGTGGCCGAGATCCGGGACCCGCTCCTGCGCCCGGAGTACGAGCGCATCCTCGCCCGCCGCCTCGGCATGGACCCGACCGACGTGCACGCCGAGGTGCGACGCCACGAGCGGCGTCGACGCGACGGCACGCCCGCCTCGCGTGAGCAGTCGTCCACGCCCGTCGCCTCGGCGCCGCAGACGCCGGGTGACGCGCCTTCGGCCGCTCCTGTCGTGACGCTCGCGACGCTGCCGCGCACCGGCGACGCGCCGCTCGAGCGGGACGCCCTGATGGGCGCCCTGCAGTACGGGCACCAGCTGGACGCCGATCTGCTTCAGCGGGCGGTCAGCACGCCGTTCGCGGTGCCCGCACTGGATGCCGTGCGCGACGCGATCGCGCAGGTGGCGGATCGGCAGCGGCCCGGATGGGCGCTGCAGGCGGTCGACGCCGTGCGGGAGCCGTATCGAGGTCTCGCCGGCGAGCTGCTCATGGCGGCGTTCCCCGCGCGAGATGAGCAGGGTGCGCGGGCATCGGCCACGGATCTGTGCCGGCGTCTCATCGTCCGCGGGCTCCAGCGCGAGAAGAGCGAACTGCTGGGGGCGATCCAGCGTCTGCCCGCCGACTCGGACGGAGCCAGGGCGATCGCCCGGCGCCTTGTCGAGATCGACGCCGAGCGGCAGCGGTACATCGAGTCCTGAGGCCCGCCGCGCCGGGCTGTCCTGTCGTCGTCGGATTCAGGCAGGATGGGAGCCATGGCACGTTCGAGCGGGGACCCATCGGCGGCGATCGTCTGCGAGGACCTCGTGATCGACCGCGCGGGGCACTCGGCGCCGACGCGCGCGATCGACGGCGTGACCTTCTCGCTGGACGCCGGCGAGCTCATCTGCATCGCCGGCGCGACCGGATCCGGCAAGTCGACGCTGGTGGGGGCCCTGGCGGGGGTCTCCGATCCGTCGATCAAGGTGGTCGGCGGTTCGGCGACGGTGTGCGGGGTGTCCGTGCGTCACCCGGGGCGTCGGCTTCGCGAGCTCACGTATCGGGCCGGCTACCTGCCGCAGAATGCGGGCGCGCTGCTTACCCCGCAACTGACGGTGCACGAGATCATCGCCGAGCCGATCCTGCAGCGCGAGCGCCGGGTGAACGTCAAGGCGCTGTCCATCCGCGTGGCGACCCTCCTGGACGAGCTTCACCTGCCGCTCGGGCTCGCGGCGTCGTTCCCGTACGAGCTCAGTGCCGGGATGCGTCAGCGGGTCGCGATCGCCCGCTCGCTCGTCCTCGACCCTCGGGTGCTGATCGCCGACGAGCCTCTCGCGAACCTCGATCTGGAGGTGCGGCCCGTGGTGTTCGACGCGATCACTCGACGTCGATCAGAGCGAGGCATGGCGGCCCTGCTGGTCAGCAATGACGCCGCGTTCGCCCGCGAGCTGGGTGCGGCGACGCTCATGATCAGGGATGGGCACGTGGTCGCGCGGGGTGTCGGCGCCGATCTGCTGTGGACGCCGGGGGCCGATCACGCGATCTGACGCCCGAACGCGGCGACGGCTTCCACGGCCTCGTCTGTTGCCGTGATCGGAGCACGGTGCGAGACTCGGCGCATGAGCTCAGAAGCTGCCATCGCCGTCGCGATGTTCACGGTCGCCGATCAGGATTCCGCCGTCGCGTTCTACACCGGGACCCTCGGCTGGGAGGTCCGGATGGACGTGAACTGGGGAGCGGGTGCCGACGCCGGGCGCTGGGTGGAGGTCGCTCCCGTCGGCTCCACGGCGCGCCTCGCCGTGAACCCGCCGATGGGAGGCGAGCCCGGCGGGGGATCCATCGGCATCGAGGTCGCGGATCTCGTCGCGGAGAAGGCGCGGCTGCAGGCCGTCGGACTCGACGTCGCGAACGAGATGCCGGCCGGTGGCCCCGTGCCGGCGATGTTCTCCGTCAACGATCCCGACGGGAACTGGATCTGGGTCGTTCAGGCCGGTTGAGCCGCCCCTCGCGGAACGCGGACGGGGCGGGGAGAGTTCGCGCCGCCCGCACCCCGGTCAGTGCTGTGGCCGCTGATCTTCGCGGCGCATCGTGTACCGCATGCGCCGCACGGAGGAGAACCCTGAACGGTGTGCGGCGTCCTCCAGCGCCGCCGCGGTGGGGCTCTGCACTGAGGAGAGAAGGGCGAAGGCTCGCTGAGCCCGGCGGCGTTCCAGTTCCCGGGCCGGGGTGGTGCCCACTTCGGCGAACAACCGGTGCAGGTACGACAGCGACATCGCCAGCTCGCGGGCGATGTCCTCGACTTTGACGGTCGGGTCCAGGTACTTGTCGTCGATGAGGCGGATCGCGTCGCGCAGATGGCCCGTTCGATCCTTCGCAAGCTGACGATGCACGGGCCCCGCGGCGTCCGCGAGCGCAGCCGCGATGCTGCTGGCGAGCGCGTAGTCGACGTAGGCGGCGCTCGCATCCCAGGCCGTCGCGGGCGCGAGCGCGATCGCACCTGTCATGGCCGTCAGGAGGTTGAAGTGCGCATCGTTGAGGCTGTGGACGCGCCCCAACAGTGAGTCGAAGCTCGCCTGTCGCAGGAGCCTGGTCTCGAAGCGCCAGATGATGCGCGCCCACGGCGCGGAGGCACTGCTCTCCGTGGGCTGATCGCCGGGCACCACGAGAAGCTCCTGCGGGCGGATGCGGGACTCCGTCGCTCCGCTTGTCACGGTCCCGACGCCGTCCACCCCGAGAAACGCCCACATGCTTCCGGCAGGGAACGGGGCCGCCTGGAACCGGCCGGGGGTCGTCCACAGCCGCGCGACGCTCCACTGCGAGTCGCCGGCCGCGTCCAGATCGACACGAGGGGCTGGTCGCGTGTCGCAGGTCCAGCCGATCCGGGACAGTTCGCTCTCCGTCGAGGGGCGCCACGCGGTGCCCGTCTCATTCCGCTCCGGGGTCATGGCCCGTTTCCTTCCGCTAGCGCGACACTATGCCTCTCACGGCAGCTGATCCAGTGCCGACCATTCCTCGCGTCAGGTGCCACTTTCCGCGGTTTCGATCGTTCTGCCTGTGGAGACGTGGAAGACGCCGACTCCTTTCGGCATTGTCGTCGTTTGTGGAGAAAGCAGGCTGTGGGCGTTGAGAATCCGGAACGGAGTGTCAGATCCTCGCATCTTGTTGTTCAAGACCTCGCACGATTCCCGTGCGTCGAGATGCCGTCTTTCCGTCGTTCCGTAACCTCATCGAGGCATGCACGGCCGCTGGGGCGGCGAGTGCTGCGCGAATCCCGGAGCGGTCTGCCCTGGCCCGTGACGACGTCATCGCCACGGTGCACAGGTGATCGCCGCATCGGTCTTTCATACACATAAGGGGACATCGAATGAACGACAACGACCACCTGGTCAACGCTCGCACCTCGCGGACGATCACCCGCCGGACCATCATCAAGGGCGCCGCGTGGTCCGTCCCGGTGATCGCCGCGGCGTCGACCCTCCCGCAGGCGGCAGCCAGCGGGCCGTGCCCGTGCGCTGCCTCCACGCCGCTCCTGATGGACTCGGGCAGCTGGCCGGGCGGGATGAAGCAGGACGGCAACTTCGGCGGCGGGCCGTTCCTCTTCGCCGACCAGTCGCCGCTCAACCCGGGCCAGCTCGAGGCCCTTCCCGACCGTGTCGGGATCACCATGCTCTATCAGTACTTCTGGATCTCCACTCCGATCGAGGTCTGCGCCGGTCGCACGTACACCTGGACCTACGAGGTGCAGGGGAGCCGCGGTGACAGCGCCGCAGGTGGTGGCGGCGCAGAGCAGTTCATGGACGTCGGGTGGAGCACCACGGCGAACACGAACGCCCTCGACTACGCGTGGACCAACTCCTTCTACTCGCGGACGACGTCGACGCGCCACGCGGGCGCCGTCCAGGTCACGAGCCCGACGGCACCGGGTCCGGGCGGCTACTACGGCTTCGGTGGCGTCCTGGGTGCCAGCTACACGGCGACCTCCACCTTCGTCGCGCCGATCACGGGGACCGTGTACCTCAAGGTGCGGTGGACCGGTGTGCTCGGCAACGGCGTGAACAACGACGACTACGGCATCGTCTCGCTGGGTCTGGCCTGCGCCTGACCGCCGTCGTCTTCGGCACGCGCGGCGCACGTCGCGCCTGTCGAAGGCCGCCGCAGACGGAGGGGCTGCTCCGCAGCCATGGGGACTCACGTCGGCGGCGGAAGGGGCCCGTCACGGGTTCCGAACCGATCGACCTTTCCCTCCCCGGAGTCGATCGGGAGCCGGCACGGGATCCCGCCCGTGCCGGCTTCATCTGTTCACGGCGAGGACGCGGGCATGGCGGCGACCGCCTCACTGCAAGTCGGTCACGGGTACGAACCGATAGCCGAGGCCTTGGATGCCGGTGACGATCTCATCGACCATGGAGAGCTTCAGGAAGGGATGGAAGAAGAAGCTCGCCGTCGCGTCGGTGACGACCAGATTGCGCTTCGCCCGCCCCACGAGACTCGCGGCCGAGCGGGCCGGGTGATTGTTCTGCGCCGTCAGCGTCGGGTTCTCCAGGTCCTCGGGATAGACGGTGGTGCCGTAGATGTCGTGCACCGTGTAGGGGAAGAACTGTTCGAACGCGTCATCCGGGGTCGCCGCTGCGGATGTCAGTGAACCGGGCCAGTACTCGGCCTGCTCGTACCGTGCGTCGTAGAGTCCTGACATGGCGAGGTAGGCGTTGACGGACGCCGAGTAGTGCGGGGTCTCGAAGATCGTCGGCGCTCCGAGGCCTGCGTCGATCATCGCCTGCCTCCTCTGTTCGAGGCGCTGACGGTTCGCCGCGATCGTGTCGTCGGGGAGGGGACCCTGCTTCTCCACCCAGGAATCGGATCCGCATGGTTCCCAGCGATACGGCGGGGCCGCGGTGGCGCTGCAGCCGTAGCGGTAGAACTCGTGGTCGTCGCCACTGCGGCCGCTGTACGGATTGGGGAGACTCCCGTACTGGTGGGTCGTTCCGTGCTGGATGAGGGTTCCGCCATGATCCTGCATGTACCTCAGGGCGTCGACGACCTCGGGCGCGTCGCTCAGACTGAGCGCGTACGGCGCCTTCCTGCCCGGCGCGTGATCGACCAGGATCGGGATGACAGCGACCTGGAAGGGGATCTTGCGTGCCGCGAAGTAGTCGGCGAAGGCGCGAAGCTCCGAGGGATCCGATTCCGGATTCACGTCCTCGATGCGCACCGCGGCTCGCCGCACCGGTGCCCGCCCCGGAGCGAGAGCCGGGGAGAGCAGGTCTGCGAACACCAGGTACCCGCCGTTCTCGTCGATAAAGGACAGCGGCACTTCCGCGACGTAGGTGAGGTTGTTCGACCGGATCGCCCACGGCACGGATTGCAGCCCCGTGCCCGACGGAGGTCGGCACCCGGCGGACGACGCGGGGACGGCGCAGGTCGCGGTGGCGACCACGTCCACACCCGGCTGAACGCCGCCGGGGATCCAGATCGTGGCATCGGTAGGGTGTGCCCGGGGGAGGTCCTGCCCTTTGTACCGGAGCTTCGTCAGGTCCTTGCTCGCGACATCGAGCGGGGCGTCCGGGCTCCAGCCGTACTGAGCGGCGAAGCTCTCGCCGCCTGAGGGGCTCTGTGCCAGGGCGTCGCTGTTCGCTCCCAGCCAGATGACCGGCACGGTGGCCGCGCGGACGTCGTCGACGAATGCCTGCGGCACGACCGTGTCCGCGGACACCCCGACGTAGATCACCGCGGTGAAGCCCGCCATCCGACCGGAGGTGTACTCACGGATCGGGACGATCTCTGCTTCGCCGAAGTGCGTCGCCAGGTTGCCGGCGGCGATCGCGGACACCTCGCCGCGGAACTCCCGCGGTGCCGTGTCGTCGTAGAGCACGAGTGTCGACACACCGTTCTGCAGGCCGTACTTCGGGCTGAGCCGGGGCGAGGCCGTCTGCGGTGTCTGGGGTGCCGCGGTCGCGAATTCCTGGGCCAAGGGCGAGCCCTCGCCCGGGACGAGACCGTCGTCCGTGAACGCGAACACGCTCCCGACGCAGACCGTCGGGAGCGCCACCATGAATGCCGCCCACCCGAACCGCCGGATGCGTCTCAGCGATCGTGACCGGGCAGGGAGCCTGAGCTCAGCGTGCATGCGGCACGAACTCGTCGACGGCATCCGCCCGTCCGAAATGTCGCGCGATCGCGGACACCGTCCGGCGTGACGCCTGACCGTCCCCGTACGGGTTCACCGCCTGCGCCATCCGGTCGTAGGCAGCCGGATCACGGAGGAGGAGGGTCACGGCGTCGACGATGGCCTCCTCGTGGGTGCCCACCAGCCGCGCCGCTCCAGCGTCGACGGCTTCCTGCCGTTCCGTCGTGTCGCGCATGACCAGGACGGGTTTGCCGAGCGCCGGAGCCTCTTCCTGAACGCCGCCGCTGTCCGTGAGCACCAGGCGGCAGCGCTGCAGCAGCAGGCAGAAGTCCGTGTAGGGCAGGGCGTCGACGACGAGGATGTTCGGGCGGTTCTCGAGAATCGGGAGAATCGTCGCGCGCACCAGCGGGTTGCCGTGCGCAGGCAGGACGAGATCATGATCCGGAAACCTGTCCGCGATCCGCGCGAGGGCCGACCCGATCCGGCGGAGAGGCGGGCCCCAGGACTCGCGGCGGTGGGTCGTGACGAGCAGCATCGGGCGGTTCTCGTCGAGGATCCGGGCGAGCGGCGCGGCCAGCGGCTCGCCTCGCGCGACGACATGGAGGAGCGCGTCGATCACCGAGTTGCCGGTGACCGCGATCGTCGCCGGGTCGATCCCTTCGGACAGGAGGTTGCGCCGCGCGAGTGCGGACGGCGCCAGGTGCAGCGCCGCGATCTGCGAGATGAGTCGCCGATTGCCCTCTTCGGGGAAGGGCGAGAGGAGGTCGCCGGTCCGCAGGCCGGCCTCCGCATGGACGACCGGGATCTTCGCGTAGAAAGCGGCGAGCGCCCCCGTGAAGCTCGTCGTCGTGTCGCCCTGGACCAGGACGGCGTCCGGCCGCAGCTCGTGCAGTGCGGGCGTCAGGCCGCGCAGCACTCGCCGGCTGATGCTCTCGAGGGTCTGTCCGGGGGAGTGGATGTCGAGGTCGACATCGGGCGCGATGCCGAATGCGCGGTGGACCTGGTCCAGCATCTCCCGGTGCTGGCCGGTGACGACCACGTGCGTGTGGAACCGCGGGTCCGCGCGGAGGGCCGCGATCAGCGGCGCGAGCTTGATCGCCTCGGGGCGGGTGCCGTAGACCGCCATGACGCGGATCTGCGCGAGCGGAAGCGGGTCAGACGTCATGCGTTCATCTCTTTCGGTCGGTCGGTTCCTCGTCCTATTCGTGTGTTCTGCGCGCGACCATGGACCTCGGAGAGCCGAGCGGTCTTCGCCCACGAGCTGCGTCGCAGGAGCGTGCGCCCGAGCGCCCTCCACGCCGCGACGTACCAGAGCAGGGAGTAGAAGACGTAGCCATGGAGCAGGACGACGGCGCGTGACGGCGTGAGCGCATGATCGCGTTCCACCTGCAGGTAGGTCCTCGCATGGAAGAACGACATTCCGAAGGTCAGCAGATAGATCACGAGCCACCACGTGCTGGGGCGCAGTGTTCCCAGCGTCGCCTCGATCGCGTCTGCGCTCACGGCGAGCACCAGGCCTGCCGACAGCACCGAACTGAGGATCTGGAGGAAGGGGCTGGTCACGTGATAGAGCAGATCTGCGCGGCTGAGGCCGTGCGTCGTCTCCAGCAGCTCCGGTACGAGGGGCCAGCTCTGCAGGTGCCCCTGGAACCACCGTGTGCGCTGCCTGATCCACTTCGAGACCTCGACCAGGCCCTGCTGATGGACGAACGCAGTCGGGCAGAACTCCACCTCCCACCCGCGGAAATGCAGCCGGAGGCCGAGGTCGAGGTCTTCGGTCAGGCTGCGGGACCACGGAGCGGCGCCGAGGCTGTCGAGCGCCGCCAGACGCACGAACTGTCCGTTGCCTCCCAGGCCGACGCTGCCGAGATGCCGACGACCCCGCTGATAGATGTTCGTGTAGAGCACGAATTCGATGTCCTGCATTCGGGCGAGCCAGTTCCTCTCCCTGTTGTTGATGCGGACGCCGATCTGGACGGCGCCCATCGAGGGGTCGTCGAAGAAGGGCAGGACGTCGTCGAGTGCGTGCAGGTCGAGACGCCCGTCCGCATCGACGATGCAGACGATGGTGTCGAAGGGATCCACGTCATCGATCACCGCCCCCGACCTGATGTGCGCGATCGCGGCGTTGAGCGCCTCGCCCTTGCCTTGGCGAGCCTCGGGAAGCGTCCGCCGCAGCAGGTGCAGAGCCGGGTGCGAACGGTGGAGCACGATCGCCGAGGTGTCGTCCGCGGATCCGTCGTCCACGACGAGGATGTGGATCCCGGGTCGCCAGAGCGTGAGCAGCCGATCGATGCTCGCACCGATCACCCGGCCCTCGTCGAGGCAGGGCAGCACGAACACCACGGGGCGCAGGTCGCCGGAACCTCGTCGGCGGCGATGCAATGCCACGAGCGGCTTGCGCAGAGAGAGCGCGTAGAGGAGGAGGTTGTAGACGATGCCGGACAGGATGAAGAGGGTCATGACCGCCAGCACCGCATCGACGACATGACCGTGGACGAGGATCACCGTGTCGGCGCCCCATCGTGAGCGCGTACCGGGTACAGTTCGTCGGTGTGCCCGGCGAATCGCGGTCGGCGCCGCTGCCGCGTGCGGTGACGCAGTGACGCCGTGACGAGCGCGAAAGCGGCGAACAGCCAGTAGGCGAGGAACATGCCGACGCAGAACATCAGCAGGAATCTGGCGCCGCCGTTCACCACGTGAAGAAGGTCGACAAGAACCGTACTGCTAACCACGATGCTGCGTCCCCCCGGCGAGCCCTGGATTGCGGTGCACGGCCCCACGTCTGTCGTGGGAGGCGCCGCATTCGATCCTCACGACTATGCCGCGCATCGAGGTCGTGCTCTTCGCAGTCCATGGCGCGGTGATCGAGTTCGACGCATTCACGGACGAGACTGCTCATGCTCGCCTGATTCCACGTTCGCACGCAGACCGTCGGCTCTTGTGCGCGATGCCGTGAGCTCGGATGCGATGAGCATCGTGTCGGCGTCAGTCGTGACGGGCTCATGTCGGCGCTGAGCTCACCAACGACGAAGCCCCGTCGCAAGGACGGGGCTTCGGGGGATTGCTCCCCGGCTTGGACTCGAACCAAGAACCTGCCGGTTAACAGCCGGCTGCTCTGCCAATTGAGCTACCGAGGAATGCTCCCCGCTGCGCGGGCAACTCGTCAACTATAGCAAAGGTTGACCGTTCATCCCGCCTCGGGCCGCCGCCCGGGCGCGTCGCCCGCCGGGGTGGGGTCGGTCACCCTTCGAGGTTGTCCACTCCCGGGAGCCAGCTCGCGCCGGGGCGGCCCCAGCCGCGCTTCCGGGCGATCTTCTGCACGGTCTTCCAATCGCCGTCGTCGAGGCGATCGACGTAGAGGATGCCGTCGAGGTGGTCGAACTCGTGCTGCATGATCCGCGCCCGCCAGCCGTCGACCTCGATGCGGACGTCGTCGCCGTTCAGATCGGTCCCGGTCACGAGCGCGCGCTCGGAACGGCGCAGCGGGAACCGCTCGCCGGGGAACGACAGGCAGCCCTCCGACTCCAGATCGGGATCGGGGGAGCCGGGCTCGAGAGGGGCGATCCAGAGCACAGGGTTGATGATCTCGCCGCGCCAGGGGTTCTCGTCGTCATCGACGTACGAATAGACGTAGATGCGCAGGCCGACGCCGACCTGGGGCGCCGCGAGGCCGACGCCGGGCGCGACGTCCATCGTCTCGTACATGTCCGCCACGAGCGTGCGGATCTCGTCGGTGATCTCGCCGACCGGGTCGGCGGGGGAATGCAGGACGGGGTCGCCCATGATGCGAATCGGAAGCACTGCCACGCGTCAACCCTAGTCGGCGGCGAGGGGCGGGTAGTCTCGAAGGGTGCTTGAGGACCTGACGCGGAACATGGGGGCGGCGGACGTCGGCGAACACCTCGCCGGCGTGTTCGCGAACCCCGGCCTGCTGATGGGCATCCCGCTCGCGTTGGCGGGCGCCGTGTTCATGTCGCTGGGCGCGCAGTATCAGCACCGGGGCGTCGAGAAGGTCGAGCGGCTGAGCGGCTCAGACGCGGCTACGGGACTGAGCTGGCAGCAGGTGAAGGGGCTGCTGACGCGGCCCTCCTGGATCGTCGGCACGCTCATGCTGGTCCTGGCCATCGTCTGTCAGCTCGCCGCCCTCACGAAGGCGCCGCTGATCGTCGTGCAGCCGCTCGGGGCCATCGCGCTCGTGATCACCACGCTGCTCAACGCGCGGGTGAGCGGCGTGGCTCCGACGAAGCGCTCGCTGGTATCGATCTTCGCGTGCGTGGGCGGCATCTTCATCTTCGTGCTGTTCGCCGCGCTGTTCGCCGTCGAGCGCGACATCAGCGAGATCCAGCTGTTCACGATCCTCACGATCCTGCTTCTCGTGATCATCCTTCTCGGCACCTGCTGGCTGATCCTGCGGCACCGCATGCGCGCGCTCTTCTACGTCAGCGGCGCCGGAATCCTGTACGGCTTCGTCGCGACACTGGCCAAGGCGGTGCTGGTCCGGATCCAGTCCGGCCAGTTCGACTGGCTCACGGCGGTGTGCGTGATCGCGCTGATCGCGGCCGGCGCCGCGGGCGCCTACTTCGTGCAGACCGCGTACGGATCCGGCCCGCCCGACCTGGTGATCGCCGGATTGACCGTGATCGATCCCATGGTGGCGGTCCTGATCGGGCTGCTCGTGCTCGAGGAGGGTGCGGCGGCCCCGGTCTGGGTCTTCGTCGCCTTCGGGATCTCGGGGGCCATCGCGGGCTGGGGCGTCGTCACGCTGGCGCGATACCACCCGCAGGTGGTCAGCGAGAGTCAGGAACTGCCCATCACCCGCGGCAGCGGCGGCGGAGCCGCCGCCCCGACCGGGTCGGAGGCGAACGGCGAGACGACTCAGGAGCCTTCGCGCTCCGCAGAGCCTCCGGCGCCGGGTGACGATCCGGACGCACCGGAATGGCCCACGAACGTGGCTCCGATCCGGCGGGACGACCTGCCTCGCGGCGGCGCCACCGAGCGCGGAAACGGATCCGACGGCCGCTGATCCGCTCGACTCCGACCGCGGCGCCTTTCGACGACGGCGCCGCGGTGCGGGTCAGTAGTCCACGTCGATGAGGTCGGGTGCGACCTCGGAGGCGGCAGCCTCATCCACGAAGAACACCGTGCGCTTGCGACCCTTGGCGCCGGCCGCCGGGACGTTCTCGTAGTTGGCGCCCGCAAGGGCCAGGCCCAGTGCGGAGGCCTTGTCGGCTCCGGTCAGCACGAGCCAGACCCGCTTGGACGCGTTGATCACCGGGCGGGTCAGAGTGATCCGCTCCGGGGGCGGCTTGGGGGAGTCGCGCACCGGAAGCACGGCCGCATCGATCACGGTGATCTCCGGCCGATCCGGGAACAGCGAGGCGATGTGGCCGTCCGGTCCGACGCCGAGGAAGCAGACCGCGAACGACGGCCAGGCTCGGTCTTCTTCACCGAAACGCGCGAGCTCTGCGGCGTAGGCTGCGGCGCCCTCATCGAGCGTCAGGCCCGCGTCGCTCGCGGCCATCTCGTGCACGTTCTCGGCCGGGACGGAGATCCGATCCAGCAGGGCGGCGCGCGCCTGACCGGCATTGCGATCCGGGTGGTCCCTGGGGACGAAGCGCTCGTCGCCCCACCAGAAGTGCACGAGCGACCAGTCCACCTCGTGGGCGCGAGGATCCTCCGCGACCGCGCGCAGGACGGCGGATCCCATGCTCCCGCCGGTCAGGGCGATGTGCGCGAGGCGCCCGTCCTTGATGCGCGCCTGGACGCGCACGAGGAAGCGGTCGGCGACGCGCCGCGCCAGCGAGACGGGATCCGCGTCGATGACGACGCGCTTGGCGGGGGAGTCGGAGGCCATGTCAGGCGACCGGCTCGGGCGCGCTGAGCTTGGCGAATCCCTCGGTGATCACGCGGCCGTAGAGCACGTCGGGGTCGAGCCGGCGCAGCTCCTCGGCCAGGCACTCCCGCAGCGTCCGACGCGGCAGGTGGAGCTCGTGGTCCGGCTGTCCGGGCTGCGTGAGCATCGCGGATCCCGGTACCGGGCGCTCCAGCAGGATGTCGCCGTTGGCGCGGGTGAGCCGCACCGACTTGATGCCGTGCGCCCAGTGCGCGATCGGCTCGTACGCCCAGCGGACCGGGACGTCCAGCGCGAGGCCCAGCCAGGCGGCGAGCAGCGCGGTGGAGGGGGAATCGGCGGCGCCGCGCACCTCGACCGCGGTCACCTCGTCGAACGGCGGCTGATCGAGGACGGCGGCGAGCTGCTCGCGCCAGTGCGTGAGCCGGGTCCAGGCGAGATCGGTGTCGCCCGGGACGTGTGTGCGTCCGAGCACCTCGAGCTGCGCGCGCACATCGCTCGCGGTCGCCGCGTCGGTGATGCGGCGCTGTGCGATTCGTCCGAGCGGCGATTCCGCCGGCGCTTCCGGCGCCAGCGTCGGCCACCAGACGACCACGGGGGCGTCGGGCAGCAGGAGACCCGTGACCAGGCTCTCCTCGTTGCTGGCGGCGTCGCCGTAGGCGTGCAGCACGACGACCTCGCTCGCGCCGGCGTCGCCGCCGACCCGGATCTGCGCGTCCAGGTGTGCCTCGCCCTCGCTCGTGGTCAGCACGATGACGCGCATCGGGTGCTCGCGGGATGCGTCGTTCGCGGCGTCGACCGCCGCCTCCAGCGCGTCGTCCGGCGCCGCGATGATGAGTGTGAGCACGCGACCGAGCGCGACGACGCCGCCCTCTTCGCGAGCCTTGACCAGGTTCTTCGCGACCTGGCTGGTGGTGGTGTCGGGCAGATCGATGATCACGGGCGCCTCCAGACACGTCCGTCGCGGGCGAGCAGGGCATCGGCGGAGGCCGGGCCCCAGGATCCGGGAGCGTACTGCTCCAGCGGGCCGCCCTCGGCGGCCCAGTACTGCTCGACCGGATCGAGGATCTTCCAGCTGAGCTCGACCTCCTCGTGGCGCGGGAACAGCGGCGGATCGCCGAGGAGGACGTCGAGGATCAGTCGTTCGTACGCCTCAGGGCTGGCCTCGGTGAACGCGTGTCCATAGCCGAAGTCCATGGTCACATCGCGCACGTTGCTGCCGTTGCCCGGAACCTTGGAACCGAACCGCAGCGTCACGCCCTCATCGGGCTGCACGCGGATCACGAGGGCGTTCTGGCCCAGCTCGGAGGTCTGCGCACCACCGAACAGATGCTCCGGAGCGCGCTTGAAGACGACCGCGATCTCGGTCACGCGGCGGCCGAGGCGCTTGCCGGTGCGCAGGTAGAACGGCACGTCGGCCCAGCGCCGGGTGTTGATCTCGAGCTTGACCGCGGCGTAGGTCTCCGTGATGGACTCCGGATCCATGCCGTCCTCGTCGAGGAAGCCGGTGACCTGCTCGCCGCCCTGCCAACCGCCGGCGTACTGTCCGCGGGCCGTGGCGAGCGAGAGGTCGTCGGGCAGCGAGACGGCTGCGAGAACCTTCTCCTTCTCGGCGCGCAGGTGCTCGGCCGACAGGCTGATCGGCTCCTCCATCGCGGTGAGCGCAAGCAACTGCAGCAGGTGGTTCTGGATGACATCGCGGGCGGCGCCGATGCCGTCGTAGTAGCCGGCACGGCCCCCGACGCCGATGTCCTCCGCCATCGTGATCTGCACGTGATCCACGTAGTTGCGGTTCCAGATCGGCTCGTACAGCTCGTTCGCGAACCGCAGCGCGAGGATGTTCTGGACCGTCTCCTTGCCGAGGTAGTGGTCGATCCGGAAGATCGAGTCGGCCGGGAACGTGCCCTCCAGGGCGTCGTTGAGCGCCCGTGCGGACGCGAGGTCGTGTCCGAACGGCTTCTCGATCACGACGCGCCGCCAGTGGTCGGCGTCCTCGTGTCCCTCGACGAGTCCCGAGTCGCGCAGCTGCCGTGCGACCAGCGGGAACTGGTTCGGCGGGATCGAGAGGTAGTACGCGTGGTTGCCCATGGTGCCGCGTTCGACGTCGAGCTTCTCGACGGTCTCGCGCAGCCGGCGGAACGCGTCCGGGTCTCCGAACTCACCGGAGACGAAGCGGATGCCCTGCAGCAGCTGCGCCCACGTCTCCTCGCGGAACGGGGTGCGCGCGTGCTCCTTCACCGCGTCGTAGACGACCTGCGCGAAGTCCTGGTCCTCCCAGTCACGGCGGGCGAAGCCGACCAGGGCGAAGCCGGGGGGCAGCAGGCCGCGGTTGGCGAGGTCGTAGACGGCGGGCATCAGCTTCTTGCGCGACAGGTCGCCGGTGACGCCGAAGATCACCAGTGCGCTGGGTCCGGCGATCCGGTTCAGCCGGCGATCGTCGGGGTCACGCAGGGGGTTGTGGCCGCGGGAGACGTGGACAGTCATCAGTGGGGGATTCTCCTGGGGATTGCGGATGGGCCTACTGCGCGGCCTCGAACAGGTCGAGCACGTCGTCCTGCGGTTCGGTGATCGTGAGCGTCACGACGGGACGGCCGTGCGCGGCGAGCACGCCGGCGTCGCCGGCGGCCTGGGCCTCGATGAGCTGGCCGAAGGTGAACGGACGTCCGGGGATCTCCAGATCCACGTCGGTGCGCTCCAGGATCTGCAGGAACACGCCCTGAGCGGGCCCGCCCTTGTGGTACTGCCCCGTCGAGTGCAGGAAGCGCGGGCCCCAGCCGAACGTCGTCGGACGACCGGAGTCCGCAGCCACGAGTTCGCGGAGGCCCTGCAGCTGCGGCATCTCGAGACGATCGACGTAGGCCTGGATGGACACGTAGCCGTCCTCGGGGAGCCGCGCCCAGAGCGCGTCCAGCACGCCGGCGATGGTGCGGGAGGCGAGCAGCGCAGGATCGGAGGCGCGGACCTCGACGCCGTCCTGCTCGAAGGCCGCGGGCGCGGGCGCGGGGCGTGCGTCCAGGAGGCCGCGGGCGGCGACCTTCGCGGACTCCACGTCGGGCTGATCGAACGGGTTGATGCCCAGCAGGTGTCCGGCGATCGCCGTCGCGTACTCCCAGACCAGGAACTGGGCGCCCAGGGTGCCGCTGACGAGGATCTCGCCGGGGTGGCGCTCCCGCAGGTGGAACTCGTCGGCGTCGTCGACGAGACGCACGAGCTGCAGATCGGCGGGACGGCTGTCCACCTCGGGCGACACCGGGAGCAGCACGACGGGAAGGATCCCGGTGCCCTCCTTGCCGGTCGACTCGGCGACCAGCTGCTCGATCCAATCGGGCAGGCCCACGATGTGCGTGCCGTCGGTGATCAGACCCAGCTTGTCGCGACGGGGACCGTCCGGGCTCTGCCGCGAGGCGGCGATCGCCGCGCCGAGGAGCAGCGCCGGGTTCTCCGGGGAGTCGATCGCGACCTGCAGCAGGGTCGCCTCCGCCTCGTCGAGCAGTTCGGCGACGTCGACGCCGGCGAGGCCGGACGGCACCAGGCCGAACGCCGTCAGCGCCGAGTAGCGACCCCCCACGTTCGGGTCCGCGTTGAACACGCGGTATCCGGCTTCCCGGGCAGAGGCGTCGAGCGGCGAGCCCGGGTCGGTGACCACGACGATGCGCTCCACCGGGTCGATCCCGATGTCGCGGAACGCCGTCTCGAAGGTGCGGCGCTGCGAGTCGGTCTCGACGGTCGACCCGGACTTCGACGACACGACGAGCACGACATCGGAGAGCCCGGCGTCGATGGCGGCGAGCACCTGGCCCGGGGAGGTCGAGTCGAGGATGGTGACGTCGATCCCGGCGGTCTGCGAGATGACCTCGGGGGCGAGCGACGATCCGCCCATCCCCGCCAGGACCACGCGCGTGACGCCCTTCGCCGCGAGCTCGTCGCGCAGGGCGACGATCTCGGGGACCAGCGGGCGCGACACGGACACCGCGTCCACCCAGCCGAGGCGGACGGCAGCCTCGGCCTCGGCGGACTCGCCCCACACGGTCGGGTCGCCGTTGGTGATCCGGGAGGCGATCAGCTCGCCCACCAGTCGCGGGACGACCTCGTCGATCGCCGCCTTCGGCGCCCCGGACGTGTGGATCTCGAAGCTCACCGCTGGGCTTCCAGTCCTTCGCGGACCTGGCCGAGCAGCTCGTGCCAGGAGTCGATGAACTTCGCGACGCCCTCATCCTCGAGCACCTGGGTGACGTCGGCGAAGTCGACGCCCACGGCGGCGAGGCCGGCGAAGACGGCGCGAGACTCGTCGTACGTGCCGGTGACGGTGTCGCCGGTAACCACGCCGTGGTCGTAGGTCGCCTCGAGCGTCTTCTCGGGCATGGTGTTGACGACGTCGGCGGCGACGAGCTCGGTGACGTACAGGGTGTCGGGCAGCGCGGGGTCCTTCACGCCGGTGGAAGCCCAGAGCGGGCGCTGGCGGTTGGCGCCGGCGGCGAGCAGGGCGGCGGCGCGGTCTCCGGCGAACGTCTGCTCGTAGAGCTCGTAGGCGAGGCGCGCGTTGGCGAGCCCGGCCTTGCTCTTGAGCGCGAGGGCCTCGTCGGTGCCGATGGCGGTGAGGCGCTTGTCGGTCTCGGTGTCGACGCGCGACACGAAGAACGACGCGACGGACTGGATCGTCGAGAGGTCGATGCCGGCGGCCTGGGCCTGCTCGAGGCCAGCGAGGTAGGCGTCGATCACCTCGGCGTAACGCTCCAGGCTGAAGATCAGGGTCACGTTGACGCTGATGCCCGCTGCGATCGCCGCGGTGATCGCGGGCAGTCCCGCCTTGGTCGCCGGGATCTTCACCAGCAGGTTGGGACGGTCGACCTTGGCCCACAGCTCCTTCGCCTGCGCGATGGTCCCCTCGGTGTCGTGCGCGAGGTCGGGGGAGACCTCGATCGAGACACGGCCGTCGACGTGGCCGGTCTCCTCCCAGACGGGGCGGAAGACGTCGAGCGCGTCGCGCACGTCCTGCGTGGTCGCCTCGAAGATGGCCTCCTCGGGCGTGGCGCCCGACTCGGCGAGCTGAGCGACCTGACCGTCGTACGAGGTGTCGTCCGGGTTGGTGATCGCGTTCGCGAAGATCGTCGGGTTGGTGGTGACGCCGACGACGTTGCGCGAGGCGATGAGGTCGGCGAGGTTGCCCGACGTGATGCGGGTGCGGGACAGGTCGTCCAGCCAGATGCTGACGCCGGCGGCGGAGAGGGCTGCGGTGGGCGTGGTCATGCGGATCTCCTCTTACGGGTTGCTCAAGCGGCCGCGGTGGCGGCGATGGTCTCGTGGGCGGCCGCGACGACGGCCTCCGTGGTGATGCCGAACTTCTGGAACAGGGTCTTGTAGTCGGCCGACGCGCCGAAGTGGTCGATGCCGACCGACCGGCCCGTCGAGCCGACGATGCCGTGCCAGCTCAGCGTGGATCCGGCCTCGACGGAGACACGGGCCTTCACGCCCGAGGGCAGCACGGACTCGCGGTACGCCTCATCCTGCTCGGCGAACCACTCCAGCGAGGGCGCGGAGACCACGCGGGCGTTCACTCCCTCGGCCGCGAGGGTCTCGCGCGCTGCGACAGCCAGCTGCACCTCGGAGCCCGTCGCGATGAGGAGGACGTCGGGGGTGCCGTTCGGCGCCTCGGCGAGGACATAGGCTCCCTTGGCGGTGTTCGAGGCCGCCGCGAACGTCTCGCCGGTCGCCTCGCCGGAGCCGCGCGCGAAGTTGGGCACGTTCTGACGGGTGAGGGCGATGCCGGTGGGCCCGCCGTGGCGGCGCAGGATCTCGAGCCAGGCGGCCGCGGTCTCGTTGCCGTCGGCCGGGCGCACCACCGCGAGGTTCGGGATGGCACGGAGCGACGCGAGCTGCTCGATCGGCTGGTGCGTCGGGCCGTCCTCGCCGAGGGCGACGGAGTCGTGCGTCCACACGAACACGCTCGGCACGTTCATCAGGGCGGCGAGACGCACCGGCGGGCGCATGTAGTCGCTGAAGATCAGGAACGTTCCGCCGAACGGACGGGTGGGCCCGTGCAGCACGATGCCGTTGATGATCGAGCCCATCGCGTGCTCGCGGATGCCGAAGTGCAGCACGCGGCCGTACGGGCTGCCGTCCCAGTCGTGCGTCGACCACGAGGCGGGGATGAAGGACTTCGCACCGGCGATGGTGGTGTTGTTCGAGCCGGCGAGGTCGGCCGAGCCGCCCCACAGCTCGGGCAGCCGGTCGGCGAGGGCGTTGATGACCTTGCCCGAGGCGGCGCGCGTGGCCAGCTCGGTCCCGGCCTCGAACACGGGCAGGGCGTCCTCGATGCCTTCGGGGAGCTCATGCGCCTCGAGGCGCTCCAGCAGGGCCTTGCGCTCGGGGTTCGCGGCGGCCCAGCCGTCGAACGCCTGCTGCCACTGCGCGCGCTCCGCGGCGGCGCGGGCGCCGAGCTCGCGGGTGTGCTCGATCACCGCGTCCTCGACGACGAAGCTCTTGTCGGGGTCGAAGCCGAGGACGACCTTGGTCGCCGCGACCTCGTCCGCGCCCAGCGCGTTGCCGTGCACCGACTCGGTGCCCTTCTTGTTCGGCGCGGGCCAGCCGATGATGGTGTTGAGGATGATCAGCGAGGGCTTCGAGGTCTCGGCCTTGGCCTGCTCGATCGCGTCGAAGAGCTCCTGCACGTCCTCGACGTAGGTGCCGGTGCGCACCCAGTCCACGTGCAGCACCTGCCAGCCGTACGACTCGTAGCGGGCGCGCACGTCCTCGGTGAACGCGACGTTGGTGTCGCCCTCGATCGAGATCCGGTTGGAGTCGTAGATCGCGATGAGGTTGCCGAGCTGCTGGTGGCCGGCGAGCGACGAGGCCTCGCTCGTCACGCCCTCCTGCAGGTCGCCGTCGCCGGCGATCACGTACACGTGGTGGTCGAACGGGCTGGTGCCGGCGGCGGCCTCCGGATCGAACAGCCCGCGCTCGTAGCGCGAGGCGTAGGCGAAGCCGACGGCCGAGGCCAGGCCCTGGCCCAGCGGGCCGGTCGTGATCTCGACGCCCTTGGTGTGTCCGTACTCCGGGTGACCCGGCGTCAGCGAGCCCCAGGTGCGCAGCGCCTCGAGGTCGCTGAGCTCGAGGCCGAACCCGCCGAGGTAGAGCTGGATGTACTGGGTGAGGGAGGAGTGTCCCACGGAGAGGATGAAGCGGTCGCGGCCGATCCAGTGCGTGTCGGCGGGATCGTGTCGCAGAACCCGCTGGTAGAGCAGGTAGGCCACGGGGGCCAGGCTCATCGCGGTTCCCGGGTGGCCGTTGCCCACCTTCTGGACGGCATCCGCCGCCAGGACTCGGGCGGTGTCCACCGCGCGCCGATCGATCTCATCCCACAGCAGTTCCGACACTCCAGAGCCCTTTCGAAGCCAATGAGTGCGCCCGTTCGTCTGCGCGCCGACCGCTACTTCACGGAGGGGCGAGGCACGTTGACGGGCGCGCGAGCAGTCTTCAGCATAGTGGCGTCGCGCGGCCGCGTCGCCGGTCCGGTCGAAGTGTTTCGGCGACAAGCAAGCGCATTCCCGCGTCGCCCCGGCGGCGGGGCCACGACGGCCGTACGGGCGCCTCGGGCCGTTTCTCCGGATGCCATAGAATGACGGTGTTGCCCTATGCATGAAGGAGGCGGTCAGCATCGCGACCACCATCGAGTCCGTCGCCGCCGAGCGCTCTCTGAAGCGGACCATCAAGGGCTACGTCGAACTGACCAAGCCCCGCGTGCTCGAGCTTCTGCTCGTGTCCACGGTTCCCGTCATGTTCCTGGCGCAGCACGGCCTGCCGAACCTGTGGCTGGTGGCGGCGACCGTCATCGGAGGCTCGATGAGCGCCGGATCCGCCGCGGCGTTCAACATGTACATCGATCGCGACATCGATGCGCACATGCACCGCACGGAGAAGCGGCCGCTCGTGACGGGAGAGGTCTCGCCGCGCGGTGCGCTGGTGTTCTCCTGGGTGCTCGCCGTCCTCTCCACCGCCTGGCTCTGGCTGACGACCAACGGGGTGGCGGCCGCGCTCTCGGCGGCGGCGATCTTCTTCTACGTCGTCGTCTACACCCTGATCCTCAAGCGCCGCACCGAGCAGAACATCATCTGGGGCGGGATCGCCGGGTGCTTCCCGGTGCTGATCGGGTGGGCCGCCGTCACCGGGTCCCTCGACTGGCCGGCGTTCGTGCTGTTCGTGCTCGTGTTCCTGTGGACGCCGGCGCACTACTGGCCGCTGTCGATGAAGTACAAGGACGACTACGAGGACGTGGACGTGCCGATGCTGGGCGTCACCCGCTCCGCCTCGCAGGTGGGGCTCCAGGTCATCCTCTACGCGTGGGCGACCCTGGCGTGCTCGCTGCTGCTCATCCCGGTGGCCGGCATGGGGCTCGTCTACACGGTGTCGGCCCTCGTCTTCGGCGGATGGTTCGTGTACGAGTCGCACCGCCTGTACGCCCAGGCGGTGAAGGGCGCATCGGCGAGGCCGATGCGCGTCTTCCACGCCTCGATCACCTACCTGACGCTGATCTTCGTCGCCGTCGCGGTGGACCCGCTGCTCCCGTTCTGAGCCGACTGGTCGTTCGTCGCGTCCGCGGAGCTCACTTCCTGCGACGGCGCGTCCTCCGAAACAGGCGCTTCGGACTCCCCATCCTCTTCCGGGGCCTCCGTGATCGCCGGGCCGGTCTCGACGCGCTCCAGGGCCGCGGGCGCGACGAGACCTGAGACGACGAGCAGCGCGAGCGCGAGGAGCACTCCGAGCACTCCGGCGCCGAGCAGCGCCGCGCCGATCACGATCCAGGACTGCCCGGCGTAGACCTCGAGGCCCGTGGCGCTGCCGTTCTTGAGCGTCGTGGTCATCGTGCCGAGATGGTCGAGCACGACCAGGGCGCCCGAGACGACGAGGGCGACCGAGGCGGCCAGGAGGATCCAGAAGGGGATGCTGCGGTTCATTGCGCGTGTCATGCCCCCAGACTCCGCGCCGAACTCGTGCAGGTCGT
The DNA here is from genome assembly GCF_000956545.1 of Microbacterium azadirachtae. GTDB lineage: Bacteria > Actinomycetota > Actinomycetes > Actinomycetales > Microbacteriaceae > Microbacterium > Microbacterium azadirachtae. The sequence goes on along the minus strand of NZ_JYIT01000085.1, from coordinate 241,263 downwards.
CTGCATCGCCTATGAGTCGCGTATGGGTCGCGGCGGGACCGGGGGAGAGGTCCCGGATGTTCGGGCACCCGGGACCAGCGTCCCCAGCAGCACGCAGGTCATAGGATCCGTTCCCCAGAACGGGGATCCTCCTGCTAGCGTCCACTTTCATCCAACTGACCTGATCAGGACGATGCAAGGACCGGATCCAGCGTTGTCCGCAAGAGGACACCCGATGAGCGACGACGAACTCCTCGACCTGCTGCACCGCGAGCGCCCGCAGGATCTCGGCGCCGTGGCCGAGCGCACCGCTGTCGACGCCGGGGAGGTGCGCGCTGCGCTCGAGAGGCTGGCCTCTCAGGGGCACCTCTCGCTCCAGGACGAGGTGATCCTGCTCAACCCGCCCGTGCAGGCCGCCGCGATCGCGATCGATCGGCTGCTGCAGGCGGAGCGCGCCGAGGCGGAGGCGCGCAGCGAGCGGCTCGCGCAGATCGTCGACGGCGTCGCCCGCCGCTCCGCGTCCTGGAACTTCGGCGAGGCCCTCGTGCAGGAGCGCCTCACCCTGCAGCGGGCGGAGGGCCCGCACGCCGCGGAGGACCTGTGGTTCGCCGTCCAGGCGTCCCGGGTGGGGCCCGGGGGACGGGTGCGCGCCGTGCTGACCGACCTGGACCGCTACCGCCAGAGCAGCCCGGAACGCACGCGCGCGTTCGCGACGGTCATGAGCGGCTACGCCTCGGTGCAGGCGATCATCCCCGCGATGATCCTGGACGAGCGTCTGGCCGCCATGGTCCGCACCTTCCGCGAGTCGGCGGTGGAGTTCCGGATGCTGCCGGATCCGCCGAGCTGGTTCTGGGTCGACGACGCCGACATCACGGGCCTGCCGGTGAGCTGGCCCGACACGGCGCCGCAGAGCGTGGTCGCGGTGTCGAGCCCCGTCATCGCGGGCCTGGCGAAGGAGTACTTCGCCGAGCTGTGGCGGCAGGCGCAGCCGGTGGAGGCGGATCCGATCGGCTATGGCGGGCTGCTGCACCGCATGCGGCGCGGGATGACCCTCGACGCCGCCTCGCGCTCCCTTGGCATCACGCCGCGCACGGGCCGGCGCCGGATCGCGGCCGCCATGGAGCGCTACGGCGTCGCGACCCTGTTCGCGCTCGGGGCGGCGTGGGCGCAGGACGGCAGCCCCGGCGCGGACGCGGAGTGACGGGCGCCGAGCCGCGGGATCAGGACGAGGCGCCGGCGTCCGCGGGGAGCGGCGCCCGCTCCGCCGGGCTCTTGACGCGCAGGACCAGCACCGTGCAGGCCGCTACGAGCACGGCGGCGAGCACCATGTGCACGCCCACCGCGAGCGGCGGAAGGGCGTTGCGTGCCTGGTAGAGCCCGACCGCGATCTGCACGAGCTCGATCGCGAGCAGGCCGATCACGGCGCTCCGGATCACGGTGAGACTGTTCGCCAGGCTGATCACGAGCAGCGCGAGGGTGAGGCCGAACAGCGCGTAGGCGGGCCACGAGTGCACGTGCTCGAGCACGGTCGCGTCGAAGCCGTTGCGCAGCGTGACCGCGGGGTCGCCCGAGTGCGGCCCGGCACCGGTCGTCAGCACGCCGAAGATCACCGTGAGCGCGAGGACGAAGGACGTGATGTGCACCAGGATCGCGACGGCTTTCGGGACCGCGCGCTCGCGCGGCCCGCTCGGCTGGCCCATCCGCACGAGGAACGCCGCGGATACGGCCACGAGCACGAGCGAGACCAGGTAGTGGAACGCGACCATGTTCGGGTGCAGGTGGAAGATCACCAGGATCCCGCCGACCGCGGCCTGGACGAGGACCCCGGCGAAGACGATCCAGGCCATGGTCCACAGATCACGCCGCTCGGCCCGGAAGCGGGAGATCAGGACGATGACGGCGATCGCGGCCAGTCCGACGAAGAAGCTCAGCCCGCGGTTGCCGAACTCGATCAGGGAGTGATAGCTCTGCTCCGCGGTCGGGAACAGCGAGTCCGGGGTGCACAGCGGCCACTCGCAGCCGAGTCCCGAGTCGGTGAGGCGCACCGCGCCGCCGGTGCCGACGATCGCGACCTCGAGCACGAAGGACACCCAGGCGGCGATCTTCACGCGGAGGTCCACCCGATCCGGGAGCCAATCGTGGACTCGGCCCAGAAATCCGGGTCGGGTGCGGGGTGCGGGTGGCGTCACGATCTCGGGCATGGGTCCTCCGGATCCCTGCGCGGGCGGCCGTGAAGGCCCGGACGTCGGAGGGAACCTGTAGAATCGGGGGTGTGTGGTGATGGCCGCGGAATCCGCGGGCAGCATCCTGCACAAGTTTAGGCGCGATTGCTTTGCGTCCATGATGAGGGCCCAGAAGCGGCACCCGTTCCCTGCAGACTCGACGGGATCGGCGGTGTGCCGGGGCGGATGAACCGTTACGGCCCAAGAGGAGAGTGTGATGTCGGATGTGCTGATCGACCGCCCGGAGCTGGATGGTCTGGGGGTGTACGAGTTCGGCTGGCACGACGCGGATGCCGCCGGCGCGAGCGCGCGACGCGGGCTGAGCGAAGCCGTCGTGCGTGACATCTCGGCCCTCAAGAGCGAACCCGAGTGGATGCTGAAGACCCGCCTGAAGGGCCTGCAGCTCTTCGGGCGCAAGCCGATGCCGACCTGGGGCGCCGACCTCAGCGACATCGACTTCGACAACATCAAGTATTTCGTGCGCTCCACGGAGAAGCAGGCGCAGAGCTGGGAGGACCTGCCGGAGGACATCCGGGAGACCTACGAGCGCCTCGGCATCCCCGAGGCCGAACGTCAGCGCCTCGTCGCCGGCGTCGCCGCGCAGTACGAGTCCGAGGTCGTCTACCACCAGATCCGCGAGGACCTGGAGGCGCAGGGCGTCATCTTCATGGACACGGACACGGCGCTGCGCGAGCACCCCGAGTTCTTCGAGGAGTACTTCGGCACGGTGATCCCGGCCGGCGACAACAAGTTCGCCGCACTGAACACCGCCGTGTGGTCCGGCGGATCCTTCGTGTACGTGCCCAAGGGCGTGCACGTGGAGATCCCGCTGCAGGCCTACTTCCGGATCAACACCGAGAACATGGGCCAGTTCGAGCGCACGCTGATCATCGCCGACGAGGACAGCTACGTGCACTACATCGAGGGCTGCACGGCGCCGATCTACAAGAGCGACTCGCTGCACTCGGCCGTCGTCGAGATCATCGTCAAGAAGAACGCCCGCGTGCGCTACACGACGATCCAGAACTGGTCGAACAACGTCTACAACCTGGTCACCAAGCGCGCCGTGGCGCACGAGGGCGCCACCATGGAGTGGGTCGACGGAAACATCGGCTCCAAGGTCACGATGAAGTACCCGTCGATCTACCTCATGGGCGAGCACGCCAAGGGCGAGACGCTGTCCGTCGCCTTCGCGGGTCCCGGTCAGCACCAGGACGCCGGCGCGAAGATGATCCACATGGCGCCCTACACGCAGTCGTCGATCGTGTCGAAGTCGATCGCCCGCGGCGGCGGCCGCGCCGGCTACCGCGGCGAGGTGCGGGTGGATGCGAACGCGCATCATTCCGCGAACACCGTGCGCTGCGATGCGCTTCTCGTCGACACCAAGTCGCGCAGCGACACCTACCCGGCGATCGACATCCGGGTGGACGACGTGCAGCTCGGCCACGAGGCGACGGTCTCGAAGGTCAGCGAGGAGCAGCTCTTCTACCTGCAGTCCCGCGGCATGCCCGAGGACGAGGCGATGGCGATGATCGTGCGCGGCTTCATCGAGCCGATCGCGCGCGAGCTGCCCATGGAGTACGCGATGGAACTGAACAAGCTCATCGAGATGGGCATGGAAGGATCGGTCGGCTGAGATGACGGCCCCCACTGCCGCGCCCGCGGAGGCGCAGGACACGCACGCCCACATCGACCCCGCGGCCCGGCTCGTGGCCGCCGAGAAGGTCGTTCCCGTGCAGACCCGCTCGGAGCGTCCGCACTCGTTCGAGCCCGCCGATTTCGGCGTGCCGACCGGTCGCGAGGTCAACTGGAAGCACACGCCCGTCGCGCAGCTCGCGGGGCTCCTGGCCGACGAGGCCGGTGACGACGCGGCGGTCGCTCTCGACCTGGACGCGGTCGAGGCCTTCCTCGTGCCCGAGGAGGAGGGCGCCCACGGGCAGTTCTTCCGTCCGGAGGATCTGCCGAGCGCTCTCGCGTGGAAGCACGCCGGCCGTCTGCATCTGCGCATCGGCGCGGACGACGAGGTCGACGGCCCGATCGTGCTGCGCATCGACGGCGCGGACGCGGGCAAGCGCGCGTTCGGCCAGATCCTGATCGAGGCGATGCCGAACTCCCGGGCCACCGTCGTCCTCAACCACCACGGCGCCGCGCAGTACGCGCAGAACGTCGAGATCATCGCGCGCGACGGCTCGCGGCTCACCGTGGTGAGCGTGCAGCGCTGGGCGGACGAGGCGATCCACGCCGCGTCGCACCAGGCGCGCGTCGACCGCGACGCGTCGCTGACGCACTTCGTCGTCAGCTTCGGCGGCGGCCTGGTCCGTGTGAACCCCAACGTCGAGCTCGCCGGATCCGGATCCGAGGCCCGTCTGTACGGGCTGTCCTACGCGGACGCCGGCCAGCACCTCGAGAGCCAGGTCTACCTGCACCACAAGGGCGCGCACACCGTCGGAGACGTGCTGTACAAGGGCGCGCTCCAGGGTGAGAGCGCGCACAGCGTGTGGATCGGCGACGTGCTGATCGGCCCCGACGCCACCGGCACCGACTCGTACGAGGCCAACCGCAACCTGGTGCTCACCGAGGGCGCGCGCGCGGACTCGATCCCGAACCTGGAGATCGAGACGGGCGACATCCTGGGTGCCGGCCACGCGAGCGCGACCGGCCGCTTCGACGACGAGCAGCTGTTCTACCTGCAGGCGCGCGGGATCACCGAGGAGGAGGCACGGCGCCTCGTCGTCCTCGGTTTCCTGAGCGACATCGTGCAGCGTCTCGGCGTGCCGTCGCTGGAGGCGGAGCTGCTCGCGGCGATCGAGGCCGAGCTGCAGGCGGTGAACGCGTGACCGCCCAGCGGGCCTGCGCGGTGAGCGACCTGCAGGAGGACACCCCGCTGCGGGTCGAGCTGGACGGCGTGCCGATGGCGGTCGTGCTCGACTCCGAGGGCGAGATCCACGCCATCGGCGACACCTGCACGCACGGCGACATCTCCCTGTCCGAGGGGTTCGTCGAGGGCAAGACGCTGGAGTGCTGGGCCCACGGCTCGGCCTTCTCGCTCTGCTCCGGCAAGCCGCTGAACCTGCCCGCCTACGAACCGGTCCCTGTCTACACCGTCGTCATCGACGGCGATGACGTGATGATCGACCCGTCCGTCACGAAGGACGTCAGCGCTCTCTGAGCCTGCGCCTCCTCGGCGCGGGCCGTCGCACGGCGCCCGCCACGAAAGCTTCCACGAAACCACGAAGGAATCATCCATGTCTGTCCTGGAGATCACCGATCTGCACGTCACCGTCGAGACCGAGGCGGGCACCACGCCGATCCTCAACGGCATCACTCTCACGATCCGCACGGGGGAGACCCACGCGATCATGGGCCCCAACGGCTCCGGCAAGTCCACTCTGGCGTACACGATCGCCGGTCACCCCAAGTACACCGTCACCGGCGGCACCATCACGCTGGACGGCGAGGACGTCCTCGCGATGAGCGTCGATGAGCGCGCCCGCGCGGGCCTCTTCCTGGCCATGCAGTACCCGGTCGAGATCCCCGGCGTGACGGTCACGAACTTCCTCCGCACGGCCAAGACCGCGCTGGACGGCGAGGCCCCCTCGATCCGCCAGTGGACGAAGGACGTCAAGGAGTCCATGGCGAACCTGCGCATGGACCCGAAGTTCGCGCAGCGCAACGTGAACGAGGGCTTCTCCGGCGGCGAGAAGAAGCGCCACGAGATCCTGCAGCTCGAGGTCCTCAAGCCGAAGATCGCCGTGCTCGACGAGACCGACTCCGGCCTCGACGTCGACGCGCTCAAGATCGTCTCGGCGGGCGTCAACCGCGCCAAGGAGCACACGAACCTCGGTGTGCTGCTCATCACGCACTACACCCGCATCCTGCGCTACATCCGCCCGGACTACGTGCACGTGGTCGTCGCGGGCAAGATCGTCGAAGAGGGCGGCGCGGAGCTCGCCGACCGTCTCGAGGACGAGGGCTACGACCGCTTCCTCGACCCCAGCGCTCCCATCGAAGCGTAGGCTGGAAGCCATGACGGCAACGCTGACCGGAGAGAAGTACGACGAGGTCACCGAGGCGCTCAAGGATGTCGTGGACCCCGAGCTCGGGATCAACGTCGTCGACCTCGGTCTCATCTACGATCTCTCCTGGGACGAGGAGAACGACGCCCTCGTCATCCACATGACGCTGACGAGCGCCGGGTGCCCGCTCACCGATGTGCTCGAGGAGCAGACCGGACAGGCGCTGGACGACGTCGTCGACCGCTTCCGCATCAACTGGGTGTGGATGCCGCCGTGGGGTCCCGAGCGGATCACCGATGACGGGCGCGACCAGATGCGCGCACTCGGCTTCGCGATCTGAGACGCCGATACCAAGGGTCTGACGCCGTATGACGGCGTCAGGCCCTTCGTCGTCGCTGCGTGGATAGGGTCGGAGGGTGACCACCGCCGCCCGCACCGCACTGCACGCTTTGCCGCTCGACCAGCTCCGCCGCCGGTCCAGCACGAAGTGGCGGACGTATCCCGACGACGTCCTGCCGCTGTTCGTCGCGGAGATGGACTTCCCGCTGGCAGACGCGATCACGGCGCGACTGCATGAGGCGGTGGAGCTCGGCGACACCGGCTACACGCCGCCCGACCCCGGGATCCGCGCGGCGTTCACGGCCTATGCCCAGCGTCGATTCGGATGGACCGTGCAGCCGGAGCGGATCCGCTCGACCTGCGACGTGATGATGGGCGTCGTGGAGATCCTCCGTGCGGTGCTGGATCCGGGGGATCGCGTGATCGTCGCACCGCCCGTCTACCCGCCGTTCTTCGACTGCATCGAGGAGGCGGGGGGCGTCGCCGAACGCGTCCCTCTCATCGACGTGGACGGCTCCTGGGCGCTCGATCTGGCGGGCATCGAGCGGGCGCTGGCGGGCGGGGCTCGCGCCGTGCTCCTCTGCAACCCGCACAATCCGACCGGCACCGTGCACTCCCGTGCGGCGCTCGCGCGGCTCGCCGAGATCGCGGCGGAGCACGATGCCGTGGTCGTCAGCGATGAGATCCATGCACCCCTGGTGCAGCCGGGCGTCGACTTCACGCCGTTCCTGGCGGCGTCTCCGATCGCCGCGGAGATCGGGTACGTGGTCACGAGCGCGAGCAAGGCGTACAACCTCGCGGGCCTCAAGTGCGCGGTCATGGTGACGGCGAGCGAGCGCACCGCCGCCGTGGTCCGCGCACTGCCGCCCGAGGTCGAGTGGCGCACGGGGCTGCTCGGGGCGCTGGCGGCCGTCGCCGCCTGGGATCCGGACAGCGACGCCTGGCTGGAGGCGCTGCTGGCGGCGCTGGACGACAACCGCCGTCTGCTCGGGCGCCTGCTCGCCGAGCATCTGCCGGAGGCGCGCTACCGGCTGCCCGACGCGGGGTACCTCGCCTGGGTCGACCTGCGCGATCTCGGATGGGGCGACGATCCTGCGAGACGGATCCTGCGCGAAGCACGCGTCGCGCTCAACCGCGGGCCGACCTTCGGGGACGAGGGCCGCGGTCACGTCCGTTTCAACCTGGGCTGCTCTCCCGAGGTGCTGACCGAGGCGGTGCTGCGCATCGCCGCGCTGGTGCGCCGGTGACGTCGCGCGCCTCCGCACCGACCATCTGGGACCGGCGTCGGCTCGGGATCACGGTCGGATCGGTCGTGCTCATCCTGCTCGGCGCCATCGAAGCGCTGGCGGTGACGACGGTCATGCCCCTGGTCGCCGCCGATCTGCGCGGCGATGCGCTGTACGCGGTGGCTTTCGCGGGCACTCTGGCCACCGGCGTGATCGGCATGGTCGCGAGCGGAGCCTGGAGCGACCGGAACGGCCCCCGTGCGCCGCTGTACACCGCGGTCGGGCTTTTCATCGCCGGTCTGGTGATCGCCGGACTCGCGACCGACATGTACACCCTGGTGCTGGGGCGGCTCGTCCAGGGCCTCGGCGGCGGCGGTCAGACCGTCGCGCTGTATGTCGTCGTGGCGCGCGTCTACCCGCCTTCGCTGCACGGACGCATCTTCGCCGCCTTCGCGGCGGCCTGGGTCATCCCGTCGATGATCGGACCGTTCCTGGCCGGCGCGGTCGCGCAGTATCTGCACTGGCGCTGGACGTTCCTCGGCGTCGCGGTGCTCAACGTGATCGCATTCCTCCTCGTCGTCGCGCGACTTCGCACCGTCGATCTGCGTACGCACCCCGACGGTGACGGCGCGCACACGGCGCCGACCGGTGGGCGCATCGGCCTCAGGATCCTGCTCTCCGTGGTCGTCGCGATCGCCGCCGTCGCGGTGGGATTCGCCTCCGACGCCACTCCGGTGATCGGGTGGCCGGTCGCGCTCGTCTCGATCATCGCGATCGCCGTCTCGATCCGGCCGCTCCTGCCGAAGGGGGCGCTGCGCGCCGCGCCGGGGCTCCCGAGCGTCGTGCTGGTGCGCGGTCTCGTCGCCGGCGCCTTCTTCGCCGCCGAGGCCTACGTGCCCCGCATGCTGATGGAGCGGTTCGGGTTCAGTCCGACGATCGCAGGGCTCGCGCTGACCGCGGCGGCGCTCGCGTGGTCGGGCGCCTCCGCGGTGCAGGGACGCTACGGCGAGCGGCTGGGCAGCCGCCGGATGGTGCTCATCAGCGCGACACTGATGACCGCGGGTCTCGTGGGTCTCATCGCCGTCGCACTGACACGGTCCCAGCCGTGGGCCGTCGTGGTGCTCTGGGGGATCGCCGGTGGCGGCATCGGTCTCATCTACCCGCGTCTGAACGTGCTGACCCTGGCCTACTCGACGCCGGTGGACGAGGGATTCAACTCCTCGGCCCTCTCGATCTCGGATTCGACGGGATCGGCGGTCACGATCGCTCTCGCCGGATTGATGTTCGTCAGCCTGCCCGTCGCCGGTTCGGGCTTTCCGACGGTCTTCGCCGTGTCGGTCGTCGCCCTCCTGATCGCGCTGCTCCCGGGCCTGCGGATCGGCGACGGACCGCGGAGCGTCGCGGTGCCGGCGGACCTCAGTGCCGCGACCTCGCCCGATCCGCACCGAGGCTGATCAAGGAGATCCCCGCCTCGAACACGGCGGCGTCGGTGGCCCGGTCGTCCAGGGCGCCTGCGGTGCTGGCGGCGCCATGGCTCTCGCCGTGCATCCGCTGCTGCACGAGCGTCGTGTGGCCGAGCACGAACTGCAGCACGGCAGTGGCGGCTAGATCCGCGTCGTCGACGTCCCCGGGCAGGGCGCTGCGGAGGACGTCCTGTGCGCGCGACGGTCCGGGACGCAGTGCCGCGGAGCTCATCACGACCTCGGCGCCGTCGCGGTGCGTGAGGAGGGCATCGCGCACCGCGCGCGCCGCTGCCAGCAGATCCAGGCCCGCGGAGGGTTCGGGGATGCGCGCCAGGATGCGATCCGAGACCGCGGCGAGGAGATCCTGCTTGCTGTCGAAGTGCCAATAGAGGGCGCTCGCCTGCACGTCCAGCTCGGTGGCGAGCCGGCGCATGGTGAGGTCAGGAAGGCCGAAGCGGTCCAGCAGATCGAGCGCGACGCCGACGATGTGCTCGCGGTCGTGCCGTCCGGTACGCGGGGGAGTCATGATCTGACTATACTGAACGCCGTTCAGGTGAACAGTGTTCAGGAGCGTGCTGCGGCGGAAACGGCCGGCGCGCCGCAGACCCGAAAGAGACTTCCATGACGACGACCACCCGTTCCTGGGGCGCCGACGCCGCCCGCATCGCCGTTTTCGCCGCGCTGATCATCGCACTCGGACTGGTGATCGTCCCGCTGCCCGGGGGCGTCCCCATCACCGGGCAGACCCTCGGAGTGATGCTCGCAGGCCTGGTCCTGGGGCCGCGCATCGCGCCTCTCTCGATTCTCACGGTGCTGGCTCTCGCCGCGGTCGGTCTTCCCGTGCTCGCCGGAGGGCGCGGGGGACTGGGCGTGTTCTTCGGGCCCAGTGCCGGCTATCTGATCGGCTGGATCTTCGGCGTGATCGTGATCGGGCTGATCGCCGGCTCCCGGCGCCTGAGCTGGTGGCGCGCCGGATCCGCCGTGCTCCTCGGCGGCATCGGCACGGTCTACCTGTTCGGGATCCCGGTACAGGCCCTCGTGACGGGGGTGCCGCTCGGAGCGACCGCGCTGTCGAGCCTCGTGTTCCTGCCGGGCGATCTGATCAAGGCCGTCGTCGCGACCGTGCTCGGCGTGGCGCTGCAGCGCGCGTATCCGCGCGCGTTCGCACGGACGTCTCTTCGTGTCGCCTGACGTCGAACTGCGCTCGGTCACGCTGCGCGTCGAGGAGCGCACGATCCTCGACGACGTCTCGCTGCGCCTGACCGCTCGCCGGACCGCGGTGATCGGAGCGAACGGCTCCGGGAAGTCGAGTCTTGCCCGGCTGCTGAACGGCCTGTACGTCGCGACCACCGGGACCGTGCGGGTGGCGGGCATGGATCCGTCCCGGGACCCGCGGGCGGTGCGGCGTCACGTCGGCTTCGTCTTCGCCGACCCGGAGGCGCAGATCCTGATGCCCACGCCCGCCGAGGACCTCGCCCTCTCGCTCCGCGGGCTGACGCCGCGGGAGCGCGACGAGCGCGTCGAGGCGGCGCTCGCGCTGTGCGGACTCGATGCGCTCCGCGACGCGCCCGTATCCGAACTGTCCGGCGGGCAGAAGCAGCTCCTCGCGCTGACCTCGGTGCTCATCGCGCGTCCGGCGCTCGTGATCGCCGACGAGCCGACCACGCGTCTCGACCTGCGCAACGGCCGTCGGATCGGCGACGCCCTGCTCGAGGAGCTCGACGTCCCCCTCATCCTGGTCACGCATGACCTCGACCTCGCGCGGCGCTGCGACGAGGCCGTGCTGGTCGAACGCGGCCGCGTGCACGCGCAGGGTGCGCCGGACGACGTGATCGCGGACTACCTGCAACTGTGCGCGTGAGGGACTCCCCATGATCTCGCTCTATCGCCCCGGAACGGGGTTCCTGCACGGCGCCCCGGCCGGGCTCAAGCTCGCGCTGCTCGCGGTGGTCGCGCTCGGACTGTCGCTGCTCCCGGTGGCGCCGGGCATGATCGTGCCCGTGCTCCTCGCGGTCGTCGCGGTCAGTGCGCTCTACCCGGCGGCGGGTCTCGGCGTGCGCGCGCTGGGCTCGGCCTGGTGGCGTCTGCGCTGGCTGATCCTCATCCTGGGGGTGGCGCTGATCGTCTTCTCCGGAATCCCGGCGGCGATCGTGAGCTGCGGGCGTCTGGTGGCGCTCCTGCTGCTGGCTGAGCTGTTCACGCGCACCACGTCGATGAGCGCCCTGATGACGCTGATCACCCGGATCCTCCGCCCGCTCCGGCGTCTCGGCGTGGACGCCCAGGCCGTCGCGCTCGTGCTCTCGCTCGCCCTGACGATGGTTCCGGTGGTCGGGGGGTTCGTCCGGTCCGTGCGCGAGGCTCAGGATGCTCGCGGTGTGCGGCTGGGGCTGCGCACCGCGCTGCCGATCCTCGTGCGCACCATGCGCCATGCGGACGAGGTGGGGGAGGCGCTGGCCGCACGGGGCCTCGCGTCCTGACCTCCGGGCAGGGCGTGCGCCGGTCAGAGCCCTCACGGCTGCGCCAGCTACACTGGGAGGCTGGCCATCCGGCCGCTCACCCCCTTCTGAAGAACGGACGTCCGCTGTGCTCGCCGTGCACGACCTCGAGATCCGCGTGGGCGCGCGTCTCCTCATGGAGAACGTGTCGTTCCGCGTCGCCGACGGCGACAAGATCGGTCTGGTCGGGCGCAACGGCGCCGGCAAGACCACGTTGACGAAGGTGCTCGCGGGCGACCTCATCCCGTCCGACGGCAAGGTCGAGCGCAGCGGCGAGCTGGGCTACCTCCCGCAGGATCCCCGCTCCGGCGACCCCGAGATGCTCGCACGCACCCGCATCCTGGACGCCCGCGGACTCGGATCCCTCACCCTCCGGATCCGCGAGGCCTCTGAGGCCATGGGATCCGACGACCCGGCGGTCGCGGAGAAGGCCATGCGCCAGTTCGGCAACCTCACCGAGCGGTTCGAAGCCCTGGGCGGCTACGCGGCCGAGGCGGAGGCGGCCTCGATCGCGCACAACCTCTCGCTGCCGGACCGGATCCTCGACCAGCCGCTGAAGACGCTGTCCGGCGGTCAGCGCCGCCGCATCGAGCTCGCCCGGATCCTGTTCTCGGACGCGGAGACGATGATCCTCGACGAGCCGACCAACCACCTCGACGCGGACAGCGTCGTGTGGCTGCGCGAGTTCCTCAAGGGGTACAAGGGCGGGCTGATCGTCATCAGCCACGACGTGGAGCTCGTCGGCGAGACCGTGAACCGCGTGTTCTACCTGGACGCCAACCGCCAGATCATCGACATCTACAACATGAACTGGAAGAACTACCTGCGCCAGCGGGTGGCGGACGAGGAGCGCCGCAAGAAGGAGCGCGCGAACGCCGAGAAGAAGGCCACCTCCCTGCAGCAGCAGGCCGCGCGCTTCGGCGCCAAGGCCAGCAAGGCCGCTGCCGCGCACCAGATGGTCGCTCGGGCGGAGAAGCTGCTCTCGGGGCTGGAGGAGGTGCGGCAGGTCGACCGCGTCGCCAAGCTGCGGTTCCCGAAGCCCGCGCCCTGCGGCAAGACCCCGCTCATGGCGTCGGGGCTGTCCAAGTCCTACGGCTCCCTCGAGATCTTCACCGACGTCGATCTGGCCATCGACCGCGGCTCCAAGGTGGTCGTGCTGGGGCTCAACGGAGCGGGCAAGACCACGCTGCTGCGGATCCTCGCCGGCGTCGATCAGCCCGACACCGGCCAGCTCGAGCCGGGCCACGGTCTCAAAGTGGGGTACTACGCCCAGGAGCACGAGAACCTCGACGTGTCGCGATCGGTGCTGGAGAACATGATGTCCTCCGCCCCGGATCTCAACGAGACCGAGGCGCGCAAGGTGCTCGGATCGTTCCTGTTCACGGGCGAGGACGTGCACAAGCCCGCTGGCGTGCTGTCCGGCGGGGAGAAGACCCGTCTGTCGCTCGCGACGCTCGTCGTCTCGGCCGCGAACATGCTGCTGCTCGACGAGCCCACGAACAACCTCGACCCGGCGTCGCGCGAGGAGATCCTCGGCGCGCTCGCGCACTACGAGGGCGCGGTCGTGCTCGTCTCGCACGATCCCGGCGCGGTGGCGTCGCTCAACCCGGAGCGCGTGCTCATCCTTCCGGACGGCGTCGAGGACATCTGGAGCAAGGAGTATCAGGAGCTCATCGAACTCGCCTGATCCTCGGCCCCGTCCTTCCGGCGTCCGTGCCCGGCCGTAGCATTCGCGTTGTGGAACTGCGCGCGATCTGCTGGGACTGGAACGGCACGCTGCTCGACGACGCCGATGTGTGCCGACGGGTGATGAACCGGGTGCTCGCGCAGTACGGACTTGCTCCCCTCGAGGATCTCGCCGCGTACCGCGCTCTCTTCCGCTTTCCGATCCGGGACTTCTACGCGTCGACCGGGCTGGGGGACGACGTCTTCCGGGCCGCGGCGACGCAGTATCTGGAGTGGCTCGATGAGAGCATCGACGAGGCGGGTCTGCAGCCGGACGTCGAGCGCACCCTGACTCGGATGTCGGATCGTGGCGTTCTTCAGGTGCTCGCCTCTGCGACCCTGCCCGGCCCGCTCGAGAGGCAGCTGCATCCTCATGGCGTCGCCCGGCACTTCGCCCGGATCCTGTCGATCGCCGACCCGTACCAGGCCTCGAAACGGGAGGTGATCGCGGACTGGCTGCGGGAATCCGGCTTCGCGGCCGAGGAGGTTCTCATGGTCGGGGACACGAATCACGATCGCGAGATCGCCGCGGCGCTCGGAACCCGGTTCCTGCATTTCGACCGCGGGCATCAGGCCGCACCTGCTGGGGTGCCCACGATCCAGGCACTCGACGAACTCGTCGCGTGGCTCTGAGCACGCCGGGCTCTGAGCATCGCGGGGCTCTGAACGCCGCGGGGCTCAGCGCGACTCGACGGCGTCGAGGAGAGCGTCCTCATCGTCCATGTCGCGATCGCGGCGGCGCCGCGGCTGCCGCGGGGCCCGGCCCGCGGCTTCGTCGCGGTGCTTCACGACCTCGGTGCGGATCACGTAGCCGATGAAGATGAAGCCCATGATCGCGAACAGGATCCACTGGATCGCGTAGGAGAGGAACGGTCCCGGATCGTCCGACGGCGCGTCGAACGCGTGCGGTCGGGAGGAAGGGGCGGGCGACTCGCTCACCAGCTCGCCGTACGCTCCGGTGTCGACCGCGGATCCGCCGTCGATCTTGTCGGCGACCAGAGGCAGGTTGATGCTGGGCACCTGCCCGGACGGAGCTCCGCGACCCGATGGCGGCAGCGGCTCGTTGGGCCGCAGACGCGCGACGACCGTGGTCTCGCCCGCGGGCGGCGCGGGAATGGAGGTCGGCACGTCGGATCCCTCGCCCGCCACGACCCAGCCGCGGTTCACGATGAACACTCGGCCGCCGTCGGTGCGGAAGGGCACGAGCACCTCGAAGGCGCTGGTGCCGCCGTGCGGGCGATTGCGCACGAGCAGGCTGTCGTCGGGCTCGTACCTGCCGTGCAGGGTGACGGGGTGCCACTGCGCCGACTGCGGCAGCGTCGCGCCGGCCGGCAGCAGATCGTCCAGAGCGACCGGCTTCGCGTCGTAGTTGCGCTGCACGAGCTCGAGCTGCGTCTGTCGTCCGTCGTTGCGGGAGAACTGCCAGTTCGAGAGATAGGCGCAGACGACCGCGAACACGATCGCGACGGCGAGATAGGCGCTCCAGCGGAGCAGGCGCTGCCTCATCATTCGAGTTCGCCCTCTCCGACCGCCGCGTCGATCCGTGCGGGGAAGTCACGCGCGCGCAGATAGTCGTAGAGGAACCGCAGATGCTCGCCGCACGCGAGCCAGACCTTCTCGCGCTCCGGCCCGTGGATGCGCGGGTTGCGCCAGACGATGCGGTGCGTGGCGGCGGCGCGGCATCCCGCCCGGGAGCATTTCAGCTCCGGAGTCGGCGCGTTCATGAGCGCGGCTCGGCGAAGCGTGCGGGCGTCTCGGCGACCGTGATCACCTGCGGGCCGCGCGGACTCTCGTCCTGTTGTGCCGTGGGCGCCTCGAGCTCGATGAGCGGCGATTCCACGTCGGTGGGGACCGAGTCGTCGCCCGCATTGGCGAACACGACGGCGACGTAAGGCAGGACGGCCGCGGCGATCGCGAACACCCACGTCCACCAGCCCATCGGCTGCACCGTGAAGACAAGGATGAAGCAGACGGTGCGGATCCCCATGGTGATCGCGTAATGGCGCACGCGTTCACGCGCCTCGTCGCGCGGAGCGCGCGGCAGGGAGGTCACGGCGGCGTCTGGAGTCCTTCTCACGATGACTCCAGCCTACGCCGCCGCGACCCCCGGGGTCGTCGCGGAGGGCGACTCAGTAGCCGCTGTTGCCCTGGGAGATGCCGTACCCGATGAGCAGCAGGAATCCGATGCCGATGATCAGGTTGATGACCGCTCCGACGTAGCCGAGAACGAGGCCGGTGATCGCGATCCCCTTCCCGCCCAGTCCCGGATCCCGCTTGATCCTGCCGAGGGCGAGGTGGCCCGTGATGATCGCCGTCACCGCGGCCAGGAACGGGAGCACGATGTACGCGAGCCAGAACAGCGCCACGCCCGCGATTCCGCAGATCAGCGCGGTGACTGCGAGGCCGTTCGACTTCGCCGGGACCGGATAGGGCGGGGAGTACGGCTGCGCGTAGCCCGGCGCCGGGTAGCCGGGCGTCGAGGGCGCGGCCCCGGGATAGCCCGGTGCGGCTGAAGGACCGGCCGGGTAAGCGGGCTGCTGCGGTGCCGCGGCCGGATAGGTCGGCGGGGTCTGCTGCGGCGCGGGCTGCTGAGGCGCTGCACCGGGGTAGGCCGGTGCCGGCGGGACGGGCGACGGCGGCGTCGGCGCGCCGGTGGGGTAGGCCGGCTGCTGCGGCGGCACCGGGGCGCCCGGGTATGCGGGGGGCTGCTGCCCCTGGGGCGGAATCCCGCCGTTGTCGTTGCTCATGCGCTTCCTCCTGGTTCATCACAAAGATTTCCGTGCTGTCAGGGCCATGTCAATTCCTGGGCGAAGGTCCGCTCGCTAGGCTTGCGTGCCGTACACCTCGATTCTTGGGAGCCCTGCATGAGCACTGATCGCGTCGTCCTGGTCACCGGCGGAAACCGCGGCATCGGCCGCGCCATCGCCGAGCGCTTCGTGCGCGAAGGCTACCGGGTCGCCGTCACCGCCCGCAGCGGCGAGGGCCCCGAGGGCACGCTGACCGTCCGGGCCGATGTCACCGACGGGGCCGCGGTGGACGCGGCCTTCACCGAGGTCGAGCAGAAGCTCGGACCGGTCGAGATCGTGGTCGCGAACGCGGGCATCACCAAGGACACGCTGCTGCTGCGGATGTCCGAGGACGACTTCGACAGCGTGGTCTCCACCAATCTCGGCGGGTCGTTCCGAGTGGTCAAGCGCGCCTCCAAGGGGATGCTCAAGGCGCGCTTCGGCCGGGTGATCCTCATCTCCAGCGTCGTCGGCCTGTACGGGTCGGCGGGGCAGATCAACTACGCGGCGTCCAAGAGCGCCCTCGTGGGCTTCGCCCGCTCGCTCACCCGTGAGCTGGGTGCCCGCGGCATCACCGCGAACGTCGTCGCTCCGGGGTTCATCGAGACCGATATGACGGCGGAGCTCCCCGAGGACACCCAGAAGCAGTACAAGGCGAGCATCCCGGCCGGACGTTTCGCCTCCGCCGACGAGGTCGCGGGCGTCGTCACCTGGCTCGCGTCCGATGACGCCGCCTACATCTCCGGTGCGGTGATCCCCGTCGACGGCGGCCTCGGCATGGGGCACTGATCCCGCGATCTCGTCGGGCCGCCTCAGCGCACCGACGAGATCAGCAGCTCTGCGAGGCGCCCGGGTGCGGAGAACTGCGGCCAGTGGCCGGATCCGATCCGCACGACCTCCGCATCGCGGACGCTGCGGTACTCCTCGCCGTAGGAGTCCCACTGCGCGAGGAACGACTCCAGCTGCTCCTGCTCCAGGGAGCCCATCAGCAGCGTGACGGGCACGTCGAACCGGCGCTCGTCGGTGAGGGGGAGGGGATCGGTCGGCACGTGCTTCGGCACGCTTCTGGCCTCGCGCCCGACCGACGCCCTGGTCGCCTCGTCGAGGTCCGCCACGTCCTCGGCGTCGAAGAAGTCCCAGCCCGGGAAGGGGATCACGCCGTCCACGACCGGGAACTCGCTGATCCCGCTGCCGGGCGGTGGCGGGACCGTATCGACGAACACGGCCCGGCGCACGCGATCCGGGCGGGCGTCGACGGCGCCCCAGATGACGTTGCCGCCGCCCGAATGACCCACCAGCACCACCTCGTGCGCCGCCTCGTCGATCGCGGTCACCACGGTGTCGATCCAGTCGGTCAGGCGGACGTCTCCGGATCCGGAAGCGGGCTCGCCGACCCCGGGCAGGGTGAGCGGGCGGGGGTTGTGGCCGGCCGCGCGCAGGGGTTCGATCACGGGCGCCCATGAGGCGGCGTCGAGCCACAGGCCGGGAACGAGGATGATGTCCATGCCCCGACGCTACGGGGCGTCTCCGACATCGCGCCAGCGTCGCCCTGAGTTCTTGTGGGGTCAGGGAAGCAGCGGAACGACCTCGGCGAGATCGACGCGCTCGATCACGAGGGAGGCGGCGGCACGCACCGCGGGCTTGGCGTTGAAGGCGAGTCCGAGGCCGGCGGCCGCCATCATCTGCAGATCGTTCGCTCCGTCGCCGATCGCGATCGTCGCGTGCGGGGCGACGCCGAGCTGCGCGGCCCACTCCTGGAGGGTCGCCGCCTTCGCCGCCGCGTCGATGATCTCGCCGTCGACCCGGCCGGTCAGCGCGCCGTCCTGCACCGCCAGGCGGTTGGCGCGCCACCGGTCGACGCCGAGCGCCGGAGCCACGTGGTCGAGGATCTCGTGGAACCCGCCGGAGACCACACCGACGACGCCGCCCCGCGCGTGCACCTCGTCGATCAGCGTCCGCACGCCGGGCGTCGGCTCGATGCGGTCGCGCACCCGCGCGAAGGCCTCGATGGGGACGCCTGCGAGGGCCGCGACGCGGGATCGCAGACTCGTCGCGAAATCGACCTCCCCGCGCATGGCGGCCTCGGTCGCCGCCTGCACCTCCGCGCGCCGTCCTGCCTCGTCGGCGAGCAGTTCGATCACCTCGTCGCGGATGAGCGTGGAATCGGCATCGAGGACGACGAGGAAGCGCGCAGAGGTCACCCGACGAGCGTAGCCGTCACGACGATGCCGTCCCGGCTCTGTGTCGCGTGCGGGCGCCGCGGTCAGCGCTCGATCCGCACGCCCTTTCCGACCACCGTGAGGCCGGTCTCGGTGATGGTGAATCCGCGGTCGAGATCTCGCTCGCGATCGACGCCGACGGTCGCCCCGTCCAGCAGCACGACGTTCTTGTCCAGGATCGCGCGGTGCACGCGTGCCCCCTGCCCGACGCGCACACCGTCGAACAGCACGGAATCGGTGATCGTCGAGCCCCCGGCCGCGAGCGTCCACGGACCCACCACGCTGCGTTCGAGATGCGTGCCGGAGAGCACCGATCCGAGCGAGACGATCGAGTCGATCGCGTTGCCGATCCGGCCGACGGAGTCCCGCACGAACTTCGCGGGCGGCGAGTTCACCGCCTGCGAGTGGATCGGCCACTCCATGTTGTAGAGGTTGAAGATCGGCAGCGTCGAGATCAGGTCCATGTGGGCGTCGAAGAAGGACTCGATCGTGCCGACGTCGCGCCAGTACGAGCGATCGCGCGGCGAGGACCCGGGGACCTCGTTCTGCTTCATGTCGTAGAAGCCGGCCTCGCCCCGGTTCACGAAGTAGGGCACGATGTCGCCGCCCATGTCGTGATTCGACCCCGCGAGCTCCCCGTCGGCCTCGACGGCTTCGATGAGCGCGTCGGCGTCGAAGACGTAGTTGCCCATCGATGCGAGCACCTCGTGCGGGGAGTCCGGCAGACCTGTGGGGTCGGACGGCTTCTCCAGGAACTGGCTGATGCGTCCCGAGTCGCCGTCCGCGATGTCGATGACCCCGAACTGCGACGCGAGGGCGAGCGGCTGGCGGATGCCCGCGACCGTGGCGCGCGCTCCGGACGCGATGTGCGCGTCGATCATCTGACGGAAGTCCATCCGGTAGACGTGGTCGGCGCCGATGACGACCACGATGTCCGGTTTCTCGTCGAGGATCAGGTTCATGCTCTGCAGGATCGCGTCGGCGGAGCCGGAGAACCAGCGCTTTCCGAGGCGCTGCTGCGCGGGGACCGAGGTGACGTAGGAATCGAGCAGCGCAGACATCCGCCAGGTCTGCGAGATGTGCCGGTCGAGACTGTGGGACTTGTACTGCGTGAGCACCACGATCTGTCTCAGGCCTGAGTTGATCAGGTTCGAGATCGCGAAATCGATCAATCGGTACTGCCCGCCGAACGGCACCGCGGGCTTCGCCCGGTCCGCCGTCAGAGGCATCAACCGCTTTCCCTCGCCGCCGGCGAGGATGATCCCGAAAACCTTCTTTGGTGCCGACATGCGTCCACCATAGAGCCCCGCCGACGCGATGTACTACCTTCAGGACATGCGCGTCGACATCATCACCAAGGAGTACCCGCCGGAGATCTACGGAGGGGCCGGCGTGCACGTCGCGGAACTCGTGAAAGCCCTGCGTTCCGGCCTCGATGTGCAGGTGCGCGCGTTCGGCGCCGACCGGGATGAACAGGGCGTGACGGCTTATCGGACACCTGTCGAACTCGCCACGGCGAACCCGGCGCTGCAGACCCTGGGCACGGATCTCGACATGGTGCCGGACATCGCCGGGGCCGATGTGGTGCACAGCCACACCTGGTACGCGAACTTCGCCGGGCACATCGCCGCGCAGCTGCACGGCATCCCGCACGTGCTGACGGCGCACAGCCTCGAGCCCCTGCGGCCGTGGAAGGCGGAGCAGCTCGGCGGCGGCTACGCCGTGTCGAGCGGGATCGAGCGGCTCGCCTACGAGAACGCCGCGGCGATCATCGCGGTCAGCGGGGGGATGCGCAACGACATCCTGCGCGCCTATCCGCAGGTCGACCCGGCGAAGGTGCGCGTGATCTACAACGGCATCGACGTCGACGCCTGGCATCCCGTCGACGACCCGGCGGTGCTCGCGAAGCACGGGATCGATCCGGCGCGCCCGTCGGTGGTCTTCGTCGGTCGGATCACGCGGCAGAAGGGCCTGCCGTACTTCCTCCGTGCGGCCGAGAAGCTCCCCGCCGACGTGCAGCTCGTGCTCTGCGCCGGCGCGCCGGACACCCCGGAGATCATGGACGAGGTGCGCGGCCTGGTCGCGGAGCTCACGGCGTCGCGCACGGGCGTGGTGTGGATCGAGGAGTTCCTCCCGCGCCACGAGCTCTCGGCGATCCTGACGGCGGCGACCACGTTCGTCTGCCCGTCGGTCTACGAGCCGCTCGGGATCGTGAACCTCGAGGCGATGGCGTGCGGTGCCGCCGTGGTCGGCACGGCGACCGGCGGGATCCCGGAGGTCGTGGTCGATGGGGTGACCGGTCGTCTGGTGCCGATCGAGCAGGTCCAGGACGGCACGGGGACCCCCGTCGACCCCGAGCGCTTCGTCGCGGATCTGGCGGCGGTGCTCACCGAGGTCGTCTCCGATCCGGCGCGCGCGAAGGCCTACGGCGAGGCGGGTCGTGAGCGTGCGGCGGCCGACTTCAGCTGGGCGGCGATCGCCGACACGACCAGGGCGCTCTACGAGGAGCTCACGGCCTGACCGATAGGCTGAGGGCATGTCTGCCGTCCTCGAATTCTCGGATGTCGTGGTGCGCCGCGACGGCCGCAACATCGTCGATCATCTGTCCTGGACCGTCGAGGACGATCAGCGCTGGGTCGTGCTCGGACCGAACGGCGCCGGCAAGACGACGCTGCTGCAGCTCGCCGACACTCTGATGCACCCCACCCAGGGCCGCGTCGACGTGCTGGGGGAGACCCTCGGTCGTGCCGATGTGTTCGAGATCCGTCCGCGCATCGGTTTCGCCTCCTCGGCGATGGCGCGCCGGATCCCCGCCGACGAGACCGTGCTGAACACGGTCATGACGGCCGCGTACTCCGTGATCGGGCGCTGGAACGAGTCGTACGAGTCGCTCGATGAGCGCCGCGCGATGCGCGTGCTGGAGCAGTGGCACCTGGAGCACCTCGCCGAGCGTCACTTCGGCACGCTCAGCGACGGCGAGCAGAAGCGCGTGCAGATCGCGCGTGCAGTGATGACGGATCCCGAGCTGCTGCTGCTCGACGAGCCCAGCGCGAGCCTCGACCTCGGCGCCCGCGAGGAGCTGCTGGGCCTGCTCAGCGGTTTCGCGCAGTCGCCGACCACGCCCGCGATGGTCATGGTCACGCATCACGTCGAGGAGATCCCCGTCGGCTTCACGCACGTGCTGCTGCTGCGCGAGGGTGCGATCGTCGCGGCGGGACCCGTCGAGCAGACTCTCACCGCCGAGGCGCTGAGCGAGGCGTTCGGGATGCCGATCGCGCTCGACCGGGCCGACGGGCGGTACGCGGCCCGCGCCGCATCCTGACCCCGCCACGGCAGCGGACCGCCGGGATCGGCGCGCGCCGTGGGCAGTGCTAGAATCGATCCTTGGTGCATTCCGCACTACAGACTTCCCTCGCCCCTGGCACAATCCAGGGCACCACGTAAGGAATCCCATGAAGACTGACATCCACCCCGAGTACCGCGCCGTCGTGTTCCGCGACCTCGGCTCCGGAGACACGTTCCTGACCCGTTCGACGGTCACGAGCGACAAGACGATCGAGCTCGACGGCGTGGAGTACCCCGTCATCGACGTCGAGATCTCCTCGGCCTCGCACCCGTTCTACACGGGCAAGCAGCGCATCATGGACTCGGCCGGCCGCGTCGAGAAGTTCAACCAGCGCTTCAAGAACTTCGGCGGTTCCAGCAAGTAATCGCTTCCTCGAAGGCCCCGCTCCGGCGGGGCCTTCGTCATATCCGGGCGACGGCCAGCGCGTCCCGGAATGTCAGAGATCGATGCGGATCCGGTCGCCGTCGATGTTCCAGGGCGGCTCTCCCGGCGCCGGCGAGGGGGCCGTGCGACGCGTCTGGCGATCTCGCTCGGATTCGGCCTCGAGCGACGACGGTGCGAACACGCTGTCGAAGGCGCCGCCGATCCCCCCGCCGCGCACGGGGTAGCGCTGCTCGAGTGGACGACGACGGATCAGCGTCCACACGGCGTAGACGACGACGTACAGCGCGGCCGTCACGGGGACGGCGACCGAGATCCAGCCGATCACGGTGTTCGGCGAGACGTCCATAGCGGCACGATACGCCGGTGCGGCCGGATCCGGATCCGCCGTCAGAGGGATCCGGCGGAGGCTCCCTGACGGGCAGGGTCCCCGTCGCGCACCGGCCAGCGTCCGTCGAGGCGCTCCGTGGGCTCGATCCGCCCGATCCGCACGAAGTAGTCGGTGAGGCTCGCCGCCTGAGCGCGTGCCCAGCCGATCTGGCGGGTGTGCAGCTCGGCGGCGCTCGGCGGCAGGGGGAAGCGCTGGGCGAGGGCCTGCGCGACGCGCCCCGCGGCGACGGCGTCGGCGGAGGCGTCGTGAGCGCCCACGAGATCGACCCGGTAATGCGCGGCGACGATCTCCAGAGTGCGCTTGCCGGGCCGGTAGCGGTCGTAGGCCTTGTCGATCACGAGCGGATCGATCACCGGCGACGGGTTCTCCAGGGGCGCGATGCGGTGGCGCCGCGCTTCGTGCGCGAGCAGGGAGAAGTCGAAGGCGGCGTTGTAGGCGACGACCGGAACACCCTGGTCGAGCAGCGAGCGAAGGGCGGCCACGACGCCGGCGATCACCTGCGGGGCGGGGGCGCCGTCGCGGTACGCCCGCTCGGAGGTGATGCCGTGGATCGCGGTGGCACCGGCGGGGATCGGGATCCCGGGGTCGGCGAGCCAGGTTCGCGCCGCGATCTCGGCTCCGTGGTGGTCGAGGACGCCCACGTGCGCGGTGACGATCCGGTCGCGGGTCACGTCGATCCCGGTCGTCTCGAGGTCGAAGACTCCGACGCGTGTCAGCCAGGGCGGCAGCGGCGGAGGCGAGGTCATGACGCCACCGTAGGGCGGGCCGCGGACATCCCGGTGGCGGCGCGCGGC
This sequence comes from Microbacterium azadirachtae, assembly GCF_000956545.1. GTDB lineage: Bacteria > Actinomycetota > Actinomycetes > Actinomycetales > Microbacteriaceae > Microbacterium > Microbacterium azadirachtae. Next base: position 217,881 of record NZ_JYIT01000085.1, on the reverse strand, counting down.
GGGTGGCTGCAGCGCGGCATCCGCCGCGGCGCGAGGCCGGCCGAGGCGGTCCCCGTAGACTCGGAGCATGCCCGTTCCCTCGCCGTACGCCGCCCGTCTGGACCGGATCCCGGTGCAGCGCCGCGAGGCCGAGGTCCTCGGCGGACGCACCGCGTACTGGATCTACGGGCCCGAGGATGCCGAGCTCACCGTCCTGGCCGTGCACGGCTTCCGGGGCGAGCACCACGGGCTCGAGCCCGTGGTCGCGCATCTGCCCGGTGCCGAAGGGACGGGGTCGACGGCGGGGATCCGCGTGATCATGCCGGATCTGCCCGGATTCGGCGAGACGGCGCCCCTGCCGGGCCGCGTGCACGACATCGAGGCCTATGCCGAGTGGCTCTCGGAGTTCGCTGCGGCGGTGGCGCCGGGGGCGGTCGTGCTGGGGCACTCGTTCGGCTCGATCGTCGCCTCCGCAGCCGTCGCGACCGGCCTGGCCACTCCGCGGCTGATCCTCGTCAACCCCATCGGCGCGCCGGCGCTCGAGGGGCCGAAAGCGGTGCTCACCCGGCTGGCGATCCTGTACTACGCCCTGGGGGCACGGCTGCCCGAAGCGCTCGGGACCGAGCTGCTGCGCAATCGGGTCATCGTGCGGGTCATGAGCATCGCGATGGCGAAGACCGCCGATCCGGAGCTGCGCCGCTTCGTGCACGACCAGCACGACACCTACTTCTCACGGTTCTCCGACCGCGACGTGCTCAGCCAGGCGTTCCGCACCAGCGTGTCGCACGACGTCCGCGAGTTCGCGCCGCGAATCGCGGTCCCGACGCTTCTCATCGCCGCGCAGCGCGACGACATCACCCCGATCGAGGCGGAGCGTCACCTGGCGACGCTGTTCCCGGACGCGGAGCTCGTCGAGATCGCGCACGTCGGGCACCTGATCCATTACGAGACTCCGGCCGAGGCGGCCGGGGCGATCAGGCGGTTCCTCCGGCCTCTCGCCGTGCCAGCCCCATGAGGCCCCCGACGCGGAACGGGATGACCTCGCCCATCGCGAGCGACGTCTCGGTCCGCTCGACGCCGTCGATCGACAGGATGCGGGCATCGGTGTCGAACAGGTGCCGTGCATCGCGGCACGCCACTAGCGCGAGCAGGTCGATGGATCCGCTGAGGCCGTGCGCCTGGACGACCTCGGGCACGCGTGCCAGCTCGGCGATGATCCGGGGCAGCTCGGTCTGACGCACGCCGATGCTGATGAACGCCTGCAGCGGATACCCGAGCACTGCGGGGGAGAAGGCGCGCTCGTAGGGGAGGAACACCCCGGTCTGCTCCAGGCGCGCCATCCGCGCCTGGATCGTGTTCCGGGACAGACGCAGCTTCTCGGCCATCGCCACCACGGTGGTGCGCGGGTCGGCGGAGAGCATCTCGAGGATGTCGAGATCGGTGCGGTCGAGGGTTGCCATGTTGCCAAAGGCTAGCAGCCCGCATGAGGGCCGTACTTGGCAACATGCTCAGGTGACGCGCAAATGCTTGAGCGTCGTGTGAAGCGGACGTACGCTCAACCCAAAGCGAAGACGCACCGGGTCCGCCTCACGAGGGCGGATCCACTGAGGAGGACGAAGATGTCTACCCACCTTGATCCGATCACGGTCACCGGCATCGGGCTCGAGGAGCCCGCCGGGCTCGTCGACTCCCGAGGACATCGCGTCGCGGATGCGCGCCTCGCGCCGTTCGCCGCCGACGTCACCTCCGAGAAGCTTCTCTCATTGCTCCGGGACATGGTCGTGCTGCGCCGGCTCGACAGCGAGGGCGTCGCGCTGCAGCGTCAGGGACAGCTCGGCCTGTGGGCGCCGTGCCAGGGCCAGGAGGCCGCGCAGATCGGCTCGGCGCGTGCCCTCCGCACCGACGACGTCATCTTCCCCAGCTACCGCGAGACGGGCGTGATGCTCGCGCGCGGCGCCCAGCCCGGCGACTACGTGCGCATGTGGCGCGGCGAGGAGGGCGCTGCCTACGACCCTGCCGTGATGCACATGGCCCCGCTGCAGATCATCATCGGCGCGCAGACGCTGCACGCGGTCGGTTACGCGCTCGGGATCCTCCACGACGGCTCCGACCAGGTCGCGGTCACCTACTTCGGCGACGGAGCCACGAGCCAGGGCGATGTCAACGAGGCGATGGTCTTCGCCTCGTCGTACCGTGCCCCGGTCGTCTTGATCTGCCAGAACAACCACTGGGCGATCTCCGAGCCCGTCGCCGTGCAGTCGCAGCACCCGATCGCGGGTCGCGCGCCGGGATTCGGCATCCCGAGCATGCGCGTCGACGGGAACGACGTGCTGGCGGTGTTCGCGGCGACGCGATGGGCGCTCGATCAGGCGCGCAGCGGATCCCCGGCGTTCCTCGAGCTCGTCACCTATCGGATGGGTCCGCACACCACCGCCGACGACCCGACCCGCTACCGTGACCCTGCGGAGCTGGAGTACTGGCGGGGCAAGGATCCGCTGGCGCGCCTCGAGACGCTGCTGCGTGCGGAGGGCGTGCTCACCGACGAGATCGCGGCGGGTTTCGCGGCGGAGGCGGACGAGGCGGCGATGCAGATGCGCAGCGCGTGCCTGAATATGACGACGCGCGAGCCGCTCGCGGTGTTCGACGGTGTCTACGCCGAGCCGCACACCGGTCTCGCGGAGGAGCGCGCCGACTTCGAGCGCTATCTCGCGACCCTCGCGGAGGCGTGACATGGTGCAGATGACGATGGGCAAGGCGCTCGGCGCCGCGCTGAAGCAGTCGCTGGCCGACGATCCCAAGGTCGTCCTGCTGGGTGAGGACATCGGAAAGCTCGGAGGGGTGTTCCGCATCACCGATGGTCTCCTCGACGAGTTCGGTCCGGAGCGGGTCATCGACACGCCGCTGGCGGAGTCGGGCATCGTCGGCACCGCCGTCGGGCTCGCGATGCGCGGTTACCGGCCCGTCGTCGAGATCCAGTTCGACGGTTTCGTCTACCCCGCGTTCGATCAGATCGTCTCGCAGGTGGCGAAGCTCCACTACCGCACCCAGGGCACCGTGCCGATGCCGATCACGATCCGGATCCCGTGGGGAGGGGGCATCGGGGCCGCCGAGCACCACTCGGAATCGCCCGAGGCGTACTTCGTGCACACCGCGGGCCTGCGCGTCGTGGCCGTGTCGGATCCGCAGGACGCCTACACCTGCCTTCGGCAGGCGATCGCGAGCGACGACCCCGTGATCTTCTTCGAGCCCAAGCGGCTCTACCACGCCAAGGGCGAGGTCGATCTGGAGACGCCGCTCGCCGATGCCGCGCCCATGGGCCTGGCGCGTGTCGTGCGCGAAGGGACCGACGTCACGATCGTGACCTACGGCGCGATGGTGCGCACCGCGCTCGACGCCGCCGAGGCGGCCGAGTCCGAGGGGCGTTCGCTGGAGGTCATCGACCTGCGCTCGCTGTCACCGGTCGACTACGGCACCGTGTGCGCCTCGGTGCGCCGCACCGGCAGAGTGGTGGTCGCGCACGAGGCCGCCCGCGAGGCCGGCGTGGCTGCGGAGGTCATCGCGAGCATCACCGAGAAGTGCTTCACCTGGCTGGAGGCGGCGCCGCTGCGCGTGACCGGCCACGACATCCCGTATCCGCCGGCGAAGCTGGAGAAGTTCCACCTACCCGATCTCGACAGGATCCTGGACGCGGTGGACCGCGTCTGCGACGACGAGCAGCTGCTGGAGGGAGCCGAGCGATGAAGCAGGAGTTCCTTCTCCCGGACCTCGGCGAAGGCCTCACCGAGGCGGAGATCGTGCAGTGGCTGGTCGCCGAGGGCGACACCGTCACGTTGAACCAGACCCTCGCCGAGGTCGAGACCGCCAAGGCGATCGTCGAGCTGCCCTCGCCGCACGCAGGCGTGATCGCCTCGCTGCACGCGGCGGCCGGCGACGTCGTCGCCGTGGGCGCACCCCTTGTCGGCTTCGAGATCGAGGGTGCCGAGCCCACGACGCCCGTGCCGTCCGCCACCGCCGTCGAAGAGGGGTCGGGGCCGAACCTCGTCGGCTACGGGGCCGCGCCGTCCTCGGGACGGCCCCGGCGCAGGGCCCGCCGAGCCGCCGCCGGCACGACGACCGTGGTCGCGGCGGACGCCGACGTGCGCGTCGCGGCCCCGCACGATGCGATCGACGTGCAGCCGTCGCCGCCGGTGCGCGGCGAGCGGCCGAGGTCGACCCCGCCCGTGCGCGCCTATGCGAAAGGCCTCGGGGTCGACCTCGCCCTGGTCGCCGCCGAACTGGGCGACCGGGTGATCACGCGGAGCGATGTGGACGCGTATCGGGAGCGTCTCACCCAGCGGGCGGCGGGCACCGCCGCCGCGCCCGGACCGGCCACGGCAGTGCAGACGTCCGAGCCGGTGCGCCGGCGCACCGAGGCGGGGGAGCGCGCGACAACGCGCATCCCGATCCGAGGCGTCCGCAAGCACACGGCCGAGGCCATGGTGCAGAGCGCCTTCACCGCGCCGCACGTGACGACGTTCCACACGGTCGACGTCACGGCGACGAGCGAGCTCATCGCCTCGCTGCGCGCCACCGCCGCGCCGGACTCGCCGCGCATCGGGGTGCTCACGGTCGTCGCGAAGGCCGTGTGCCTCGCGCTCGCGCATTTCCCGGGTCTGAACGCCCGCTGGGACGGCGAGGCGGGGGAGATCGTGCAGCAGCACTTCGTCGATCTCGGCATCGCCGCCGCCACGGATCGCGGGCTGATCGTGCCGGTCATCCGCGACGCCGAGCGCCTGACGCTGGGCGAGCTCGCCGCCGCGGTCGCGGAGCTGACCCGCACGGCGCGCAGCGGCAAGACGCCTCCCGCCGATCTCCTGGGCGGGACGTTCTCGCTCACGAACATCGGCGTGTTCGGCATCGATGCAGGCACCCCGATCCTGCCTCCCGGACAGACCGGCATCCTCGCCCTCGGCGCGGTGCGCAGGATGCCGTGGGAGCACAGGGGCGAGATCGCGCTGCGCGACGTGATGACGCTGAGCCTGTCGTTCGATCACCGGATCGTGGACGGCGCGGAGGGAGCGCAGTTCCTCAAGGCGGTGGCCGACGTGCTGCAGGAGCCGGGTCGCGCGATGCTGCTCGCCTGAGCGCTCCGCTCTGCTCAGTCGTCGCGGGAGCGGCGGTCCAGACCCAGCACGCGCCGGGTCAGACGCCGCTCCCGCACGATGAGCGTCGTGCCGAGGATCCACAGCGGCAGCTGGGTGAGGAACGCCCAGCGGAACGCGTCGAGCGAGTACGTCGACGGCGTTCCGGCGCCCTGCAGATCCAGCGCGAGCCCGATGAGGAAGATCGCGATGAGTGCGGCGAGGAACCCGCCGCCGTTGACGACGCCGGTCGCGGTGCTGAGCCGGTGCTGCGGGTTGTGCGTGCGCGCGTGGTCGAAGGCGACCATGGAGGCCGGTCCTCCCGACGCGAGCGCGACCGCGAGGACGATCAGCAGCCAGAGCGGCGCCGGGCCCGGCCAGAGCACCACGGCGAGCCAGGCGATGACCTGGACCGCGATCGTGGGCAGGACGAGCATGAGGGAGCGGCTGGTCGGATGGCGGGCCGAGAGCGTTCCCAGCACCGGACCGAACAGGATCCCGAACAGCACGTAGACCGTCGTCACCAGCGAGGCGGCCCCGATCGAGAGGCCCTCGCCGCTGGTGAGGAACGGGATACCCCAGAGCATCATGAACGCGGTGCCGGCGAACGGCGTCGTGAAGTGCGTCCAGAATCCGAGGCGCGTGCCGGGATGGGCGAGCGCTTCGCGGAGTGAGACCCGCAGGTCGGCCTGCGAGGTGACGACCCGGATCGCGCCCGTGTCGGTGTTCACCGACACGTCCTGCGTGAGCTCCGGCGGCCGGTTGCGGATCAGTGCGAACACGAGCACCGTGAACAGCACGCCGAGTCCGGCGAGGCTGCCGAAGGCCACCGACCAGGTGGTGGAATGCAGGAGCAGCGGGAGCGGGATCAGGGCGACGAGCTGTCCCAGCTGCCCGACGATGCCCGTCAGCTGCGCCATGAGCGGACCGCGCTGCGCCGGGAACCAGATGGCCACCAGTCGCAGCACACCCGGGAAGATCGCGGCGTCGCCGGCGCCGAGGATCATGCGCGCCACGATCGCGACCCCGACGTTCGGCGCGAGCGCCATGACCAGCTGGCCCACCGACATCAGCAGCATGCCTGCGACCATGATCGGCCGGGATCCGAAGCGATCCAGCAGCAGCCCGACGGGGATCTGCATGAGGCCGTAGACCGCGAGCTGCAGCACCGCGAAGAGCGAGAGTGTCGACGCGTCGGCGTGGAAGAGGTGCGCGGCGTCCACGCCCACAGCGGACAGCGACGTGCGGTTCGTGATGGAGAGCACGTAGGCCGCGACGCCCACGATCCAGATGAGCCAGATCCGCCAGGTCGGTGCAGGGGCGGGATTCACGGCTCTCCTCGGGTCGGCGGCCCTTCGATCCTACGCCCGGACGCGGGCGGAACCCGGCGTGAGCGGCCGGCCGCCGGCGCGCCCGGCGCGGGTCAGACGGCGACCGCGTCGAGCAGCCGGATGCCGCCGCCGTCCATCGCGAAGCGGTGCACCGAGCCGTTGCCGAGGCGCTCGCCGGGCGCGGGCAGCGTGCCGCCCGAGGCGTGCTCGAGGAGGGCGCGGATCACCCCGCCGTGCGTCGCCACCAGCACCGACTCGGTGCGTGGCGCGGAGCGACGGCGGGCGGCGCGGTCGATCCGCTCCAGCGAGGAGAGCGCCCGCTCGGTGAGCTGCGGCACGGTCTCCGCCCCGGGGATCGCGTCCCGGTCCGCACCGAAGCGCTCCCGATAGGCGTCCCAGAGCAGTCCCTCGGCGGCGCCGAACTCGTGCTCGCGCATCCCGACCGTGATCAGGGGCGCCGGCAGTCCGAGCTCGCCGGCGATGATCTCCGCGGTCTCGCGTGCCCGCATCAAGGGGCTGGTGTACACGTGGTCGAACCTCGTGCCGGCGAGCCGCGCTGCGGCGGCGCGCGCCTGCGCACGTCCGGTGTCGTTGAGGGGGATATCGGTGGATCCCTGGATCCTTCCCTCCAGATTCCAGTCGGTCTGGCCGTGGCGGATGAGGGTGATGAGGGTCACGTGAGCAGCTCCTGGAGGGCGGGGAGGACGACGCTGGTGGACGCCGCGATGGTCGCGGACGCCCAGGCGTCGGCCCGTGTGGGCTCGAGATTGACGATGACGATGGGAAGGCCGCGACGCCGGGCGCGCTCGATGATCCGGATGCCGGAGTTCACCACGAGGGACGATCCGGCGACGATCAGGGCGTCGCCGGAGCGCAGCAGCGCCTCCGCCGTGGCGAAGCGCTCCGTCGGGATGAACTCCCCGAAGAACACCACGTCGGGCTTGAGCGGACCCCCGCAGACGGTGCAGATCGGCAGGACGAATCCGTCGGTGCTCTCCGGCCGCACATCGCCGTCGGGCCCGAGGAGCACCTCGTCCGGCACGTCCAGCCAGGGGTTGCGCCGTTCGATCTGCGCGGCCACGGCGTCGCGCGCGAAGGTCTGCCCGCACCGCAGGCACAGCACCGTGCGCATCGTGCCGTGCAGCTCGACCACGCGCTCGGAGCCTGCAGCGAGGTGCAGGCCATCGACGTTCTGGGTGATCACGCCGGCGGATCGCCCGGCCTTCTCGAGTCCGGCGATCGCGCGATGGCCGGCATTCGCCTCCGCGGCGCCGAAGGACCGCCAGCCGAGATGACCGCCCAGCCAGTACCGCCGCTGCGCCTGCGCGGATCCGAGGAACGTCTGGACGGTCATGGGCGCCCGCCGCGGGGAGGAGCCTGCACCGCGGTAGGCCGGGATGCCGGAGTCGGTGGAGAGCCCCGCGCCGGTGAGGAAGGCGATGCGACGGTCCGCGAGCAGTTCGGCGACGGGCTCGAGCTGTGCGCGCAACGACGACATGCTGTTCACGGAACCTCCCCGACCGAGTCTACGGGCGCTGCGCGGGCCGGCGTCCCGCCCCGGAGCGCGGCACCCCGGGGCGACCTGGGAGAGTGGAGGCGTGCACGAGATCCGCATCGACGACCCCGCCGACCCCCGACTCGACGACTACCGCGACCTGACCGACACGGCGCTGCGCAACCGTCGCGACGCCGAGGGCGGGCTGTACATCGCGGAGTCGCTCAAGGTCATCGAGCGCGCGGTGCGGGCGGGACACCGCCCCCGGTCCGTGCTGACCCAGGAGCGCTGGCTGGACGGTATCCGCGGCGTCGTCGGCGACGAGCCGGTGACCGTGTACGTCTGTGCGGACGCCGTGGTCGAGGCCGTGGCGGGGTTCCCCGTGCATCGCGGTGCCCTGGCCGCGATGCACCGCCCGGCGCTGCCTGAGCTCGCGTCGCTGCTGTCCTCTGCACGCACCGTTCTGGTGCTCGAAGACCTCGTCGAGCACCAGAACGTCGGCTCCGCGTTCCGCGCCGCCGCGGCGCTCGGCGCGGATGCCGTGCTCGTCTCCGACCGCTGCGCGGATCCGCTCTACCGCCGCAGCGTCAAGGTCAGCACGGGTACGGTGTTCCAGGTGCCCTGGACGCGCTTCGGGGATTGGCGGGAGCTCGCCCCGCTCCTGCGACGCGAGGGGATCCAGCTCGCTGCGCTCGCGCTGCGCGAGGACGCGACGCCGCTCGAGGCCTACGCCGCCGCACGACCCGACCGCGTCGCGCTGGCCTTCGGATCCGAGGGGCCCGGACTCAGTGCCGAGGCCCTCGGCGCGGCCGAGGCGATCGTGACGATCCCGATGGCGGGCGGCGTGGACTCGCTCAACGTCGCGTCCACGGCCGCCGTGGCGCTCTGGGCGCTGCAGCACGTCCGCGCGCCCTCCGGTCGCTGACGCCCGTCGCGCGCCTCAGTCCTCCCGCCGCAGCAGCACCGGGCTGGGCTCCGGGCGCTTCGCCTCGACGTCGTCTCCCGAAGACTGGTGGCGCAGGCGCCTCAGCACCCAGGGCACGAGGTGCGTGCGGGCCCACACCAGGTCCTCGCTGCGAGCCTCGCGCCAGGTGCGCTCCGGGAACGGCTCCGCCTCCATGGCCTGCAGATCGTTCGGCACGTTCAGCGCACGCAGCACGAGACGCGCCACCTCCTGGTGTCCGAGCGGGTTCATGTGCAGCCGGTCGTCGGCGAAGAACCGCGGATCCTGGATCGTCTTCAGTCCCCACTGGTCGGCGACGATGCAGTCGTGCCGCTCTGCGACGGCGCGCACGTTCTCGTTGTAGATCGCGACCTTGCCGCGGAACGGGCGGAACACCGGCGTGAAGTTCGTGTCGATGCCGGTGATCAGCACGATCGCCGCGCCGGTGCGGTCCAGGCGGGTCACCATGTCGTCCAGCTGGACGGCGATCGCATCCGGGTCGGTGCCGGGGCGGATCACGTCGTTGCCGCCGGCGCACAGGGTGATCAGGTCGGGGTTCAGCGCGATCGCCGGCGCCACCTGCTCGTCGGCGATCTGTGCGATGAGCTTGCCGCGCACGGCCAGATTCGCGTACGCGAAATCCTCGCTCTGCGCGCTCAGCACCTCCGCGACGCGGTCGGCCCAGCCTCGGTGCCCGCCCGGGGCGCTCGGCTCCGGATCGCCGATGCCCTCGGTGAACGAGTCGCCCAGGGCGACGTAGCGGTGCCAGGGATGCGGCGTGTCGTTGGGGACGTACGGGGTGCGCGGTTCGTGACCGGACATGATCCTCCTCTGCGTGCCGCGCGGTCGGCACGGCGCCGGATCCGAGACTACTCGCGCCGGACGACGAACGGCCGAGCGGGCGGCCCGGCGGCGGGTGGTCAGGGATGTCGGCGGGCTCGTCTATCGTGGAATCCCATGCTCTCCCCGTCCTTCCCCCAGCGCGCACCCTGGGGAACCGCCGATCGGCTGAGGGCATGGCAGCGCGAGGCGCTCGAGGAATACTTCCGGATCCCGGATCGCCGCGACTTCCTGGTCGCCGCGACGCCCGGCGCCGGCAAGACGACCTTCGCGCTCACGCTCGCGGTCGAGCTGCTGCGCACGAACGAGGTCGACCGCGTGATCGTGGTCGCGCCGACCGAGCACCTCAAGACCCAGTGGGCCGATGCGGCGGCACGCGTGCACATCCGCCTCGACCCGCGCTTCCGCAACAGCCATTGCGCGCCGTCCCGGCAGTATCACGGCGTCGTGGTGACCTACGCGCAGGTGGCGGCGAAGTCGTCGGTGCACAAGCACCTCACCGAGGATGCGCGCACGCTGGTGATCCTCGACGAGGTGCACCACGGCGGCGACGCGCTGAGCTGGGGCGACGCGATCCGCGACGCCTACGGACCGGCGAAGCGACGCCTGCTCCTCAGCGGAACGCCGTTCCGCAGCGACACCGCGCCGATCCCGTTCGTGGAGTATCTGCCCGACGAGTCCGGTGCGCGCATCTCGAGTACCGACTACGCATACGGTTACGGTCGCGCGCTCCAGGACGGGGTCGTCCGCCCGGTGCTGTTCCACATGTACGCGGGCAAGATGCGCTGGCGCACCAGCGCAGGCGACGAGCTCGAGGCCCACCTCGGCCAGGACAACACCAAGGACGTGACGTCGCAGGCCTGGCGCACGGCGCTGGATCCGGAGGGGGAGTGGATGCCCGCGGTGCTGTCGGCCGCCGATCGCCGCCTCACCGAGATCCGTCACCACGTGCCCGACGCCGGCGGGCTCGTGCTCGCGACCGATCAGACGGTGGCGCGCGCCTACGCCAAGATCCTGCACTCGCTGACGGGGCAGCGGCCCACGGTCGTGCTCTCGGACGACGCCACCGCCTCGGAGCGCATCGAGAAGTTCAGCGCGTCCGACGACCGTTGGATGGTCGCGGTGCGCATGGTGTCCGAAGGCGTCGACGTGCCGCGGCTCGCCGTCGGCGTCTACGCCACCTCGTCGTCCACGCCGCTGTTCTTCGCGCAGGCGATCGGGCGTTTCGTGCGCGCGCGCCGTCGGGGCGAGGCTGCGAGCGTGTTCCTGCCGAACGTGCCGGTGCTCATGAAGCTCGCCAACGAGCTGGAGAAGCAGCGCGACCACGCCCTCGACCGGCAGTCGAAGGACGACGACGGACTCGACGACTCGCTCCTGGAGAGCGCGAACCGCGAAGAGGAGGCCTCGGATGCGCTGACCCAGGAGTTCAGCTACCAGGCGATCTCCTCGCTCGCCCACTTCGACCGCGTCGTCTTCGACGGCAAGGAGTTCGGACAGCTCGCCGAACCCGGCACGCCCGAGGAGGAGGAGTTCATCGGGATCCCCGGGCTGCTCGAGCCCGAGCACGTGCACGAGCTGCTGATGCAGCGCCAGTCCCGGCAGTCTCGGCTGCGGGAGGCGCGCGAGGCGCAGACGCCCGCCGCCACCACCACGCTGCCCGAGCCGTTGCATCGCACGCTCCGCGAGCAGCGCCAGCTCCTCAACAGCCTCGTCGGCGTGTATGCGCGCCAGACGGGGGAGCCGCACGGCGCCGTGCACGCCGAACTGCGACGACTCTGCGGCGGTCCTGCGGTCGCTCAGGCCACCGTCACGCAGCTGCAGTCGCGGATCGACCTGCTCAGGCGGCGCGTCCGCTCCTGAGCCGCCTGGCCCGCTCCCTCGCACGCTCGGTTCCGTCGTCGGACGCGCCTGGGGGATGCCGGTTCGGATCCCCGAAATGCTGTCAATCCCCGTCTCCGTGCGGGTCGCGGCCGGACCGATGGATAGCGTGGAACGGCCCCGATCCCGAAGGACGTCGATGAACACCCCCGCTCCCGTGCCCGCAGAACCCACCGCGGCCGACCGCCGTCGCTGGGCCCGCTATCTCGTCGACGAACGCGCAGAGGCCCACGTCTACCAGCAGCTCGCCGGCCGGCGCGAGGGCGAGGAGCGACAGATCCTGCTCGAGCTCGCCGCCGCGGAAGGCCGTCACGAGGCGCACTGGCTCGAGCTGCTCGGCGGCGAGCCGGCCCGGCTGCCGCGTCCCGGCTTGCGCACCCGGATCCTGGGGTGGATGGCGGGACGCTTCGGATCCATCTTCGTGCTGGCGCTCGCGCAGAGCGCCGAGGCACGCTCGCCATACGACTCCGAGGTGTACGCGACCCCGGCCATGCGGGCCGACGAGAAGGTGCACTTCGAGGTCGTCCGCGGCCTCGCCGCGCGGGGACGGCGGCAGCTGTCCGGGTCGTTCCGCGCCGCCGTCTTCGGCGCGAACGACGGTCTCGTGAGCAATCTCGCCCTCGTGCTGGGCATCGGCGCCACCGGCGCGAGCAGCGGATTCGTGCTCTTCAGCGGCTTCGCGGGACTCCTCGCCGGGGCGCTCTCGATGGGCGCCGGCGAGTTCGTGTCGGTGCGTTCTCAGCGCGAGCTCCTCGAGGCGACGGAGGAGAACGGACACGGCGACGCGACCGCGAGCGACCTGGATCTCGACGAGAACGAGCTCGCCCTGGTCTACCGCGCCCGCGGCATGGACGCCGACGAGTCGCTCGAGCGCGCCCGCCGCGTGGTGAGCGCTGCGAAGGCCGGGCTGGCGCAGCGGGCGACCGGGCCGCTGCGCGTGCCCGTCGAGGACGGCGACGAGCACGAGATCATCGGCAACGCCTGGCCCGCGGCGATCTCGAGCTTCCTCCTGTTCGCATCGGGCGCCATCGTGCCGGTGCTGCCCTGGATCTTCGGCATGCAGGGCACTCCTGCCGTCGTGGTGGCGCTCGTGCTCGTCGGCGTCGCGCTGCTGTCCACCGGAGCCACGGTCGGAGTGCTCTCGGGCGGACCGCCGCTGCGTCGCGGACTGCGTCAGCTGGCGATCGGCTTCGGGGCGGCTGCGATCACGTACGTGCTCGGGCTGCTGTTCGGGGTCAGCGCGGGCTGATCCCGAACACTCTTCGGCGTGTCGTGTATCTCCGACGCCTCCGACCGCTCCTGAGAGACGGGGGTGGCAGATCGGAGAGGAGAAGGACATGGCGACACGGGGCAAGGGTCCGGACGGTGCAGGAGCGAGCCCGGATCCGCTCGAGTTCCGAGGAAGCAGGGAGGCGCCGGACGAACTGCAGAGGATCGTCGAACGACCGCCGCTGATCGGAGACGCGTCGGCGATGCCGGCGCAGGCGCGCGACGCCGTCACGCGACGGAGGATCTGGCTGCCGGGTTCCGCCCGCACCAGGCCGAAGGTGTCGGTCGAGCGGGACGACGACGGCTGGGAGATCGCCTACGAGGCGACCGACGTGCACCGGATCGGCCGGACGGCGGAGCGGATCCCGCCGGACGAGGTGCTCCGCGGAATCGACCCGAGGGTCGGGCCTCACTCCCATCGCCCGGGCTGGGTGACCGCGTCGTACTACCCGCGGCCCGCCATCGCCGCGGACGGGCCGAGTGTGCTGCACCGGTTCGACGGCGGCACGACGCAGCCGCTGTGGGTCTTCGGGCCCGACGACCGCGCCGTGTACCGGGATGCGACGTGGCCGTGGGGCCTGGTCGGCAAGGTGTTCAACAGCGACGGCAAGGTCGGCACGGGAGCCCTCATCGGCGACCGTCTCGTCGCGACAGCGGGTCACATGGTGCCGTGGGGCAAGAAGGGCTGGTGGATGCGGTTCGTGCCCGCGTACTTCGACGGATCCTCACTGCACGGGAGCGGGTTCGAGTCGTACGTCTCGGACGCTCGCGGCTATGACGTGCACGGCGACGTCACCGGCTACGACTGGGCCGTGCTGCGCCTTTACCAGCCGCTGGGCAGCTGGCTGGGCTACTTCGGGTACAACGGCTTCTCGTCCTCGTGGCAGAACCAGAACCGGTGGACCCTGCTCGGGTACCCGGGAGCCGTCGCCGGTGGACAGCGTCCCTCGCGTCAGTTCGGCAGCTCGGTGTTCGACATCGACTCGGACTCCCACGGCGGCAGCGAGCTGGAGACCCGCGCGGACATGACGCCGGGCAATTCCGGCGGACCGTACTTCGGCTGGTTCGACGGCGACCCGCGGCTCGTCGGGGTTGTCAGCGGCCAGGAGACCGAGTGGGCGCCCGGGCCGTGGCCGTGGGAGTGGGGCGACACCGAGAAGGTCAACGTCGTCGCGGGCGGTTCCGGATTCACCGGGATGATGGCTTGGGGTCGGAGCAACTGGCCGCTCTGAGCACGGCGGCCGATGCACGACGAAGGCCCCGGATCCTGTGTGATCCGGGGCCTTCGACCTACCGTGCGCGAGGGGGGACTTGAACCCCCACGCCCTATGCGGGCACTAGCACCTCAAGCTAGCGCGTCTACCTATTCCGCCACCCGCGCTGGTGTTTTCGGCTGTTCCCAACCGAGGAATGACACTATCACGTTCCGGAGGTCGCCTCTAACCGCACCGCACGTCGGGCGCGTCGTGCGGGTTCGATAGCCTTGTCGCATGCCCCAGCCGGATGCCGAACTTCCCGAGGTCGCGCGGATCGCCGCCGACCTCATCCGCTTCGACACCTCCAACTTCGGCGGTGGGGACGCGAAGGGCGAACGCGAGGCCGCCGAGTACGTCGGTGCGTACCTGGAGTCGCTTGGGCTCGAGCCCGAGTACTACGAGCCGATCCCGCGCCGCACCAACGTGATGGCGCGCGTGCCCGGTCGCGATCGCGACAAGCCGGCGCTCGTCGTGCATGGACATCTCGACGTGGTGCCGGCGATGGCGGGCGACTGGAGCGTGGATCCGTTCGCCGGCGTCGTGCAGGACGGCATGCTCTGGGGACGGGGAGCCGTGGACATGAAGAACATGGATGCGATGATCCTCACGTCCGTGGCCGAGATCCTTCGCGCCGGCGAGCAGCCGGAGCGCGACCTCATCCTGGTGTTCTTCGCCGACGAGGAGAACGGCGGCGTCGAGGGCTCCGCCCTCGTCGTCCAGAACCGGCCGGAATGGTTCGCGGGCGCCACCGAGGCGATCAGCGAGGTCGGGGGTTACTCGATCCCCGTGGGCGACCAGCGCGCGTACCTTCTGCAGGTGGGGGAGAAGGCCCTGCTGTGGATCCGCCTGATCGCGACGGGACGTGCCGGGCACGGCAGTCGCTTCCACCCCGACAACGCCGTGACGAAGCTCGCCGAGGCCGTCGCCGCGATCGGGCGCACGCAGTGGCCGATCCGGCTGACCGACACGACCCGTGAGTTCCTGCAGCGCATGAGCGCGCTCACCGGGCTGCCCGTCGAGGATCCGGACGCCCTCGCCGCCGCGGCGGGCCCCGCGGAGGCGTTCCTCCGCTCCACGCTGCGCACCACGACGAACCCGACCGTGCTGCAAGCCGGCTACAAGCACAACGTGATCCCGGAGCGTGCCGAGGCCCTCATCGACGTGCGGGTCATCCCCGGCATGGAGGACGAGGTGCTGGCGCAGCTCCGCGAGCTCGTGGGGGACGACGTCGAGCTGGAGATGGTCGTGCAGGACATCGGCATGGAGACGCCCTTCGCCGGCGACCTCGTCGACGCGATGGTGGCGGCCCTGGGGCGTCACGATCCGGGCGTGCCGGTGATCCCGTATCTGCTCGGCGCGGGCACCGACAACAAGGCGCTCGCGTTCCTGGGCATCACGGGCTACGGCTTCGCCCCGCTCCGGCTGCCCGCCGACCTCGACTTCACCGGCATGTTCCACGGGGTCGACGAGCGCGTTCCGATCGACTCCCTCGTCTTCGGGCAGCGCGTGCTGACCGATCTCCTGCGCACGTACTGAGACCGCGCCGCCCGCCCACCACGACTGACCGCGCGAGCCCGCGCCCCACGCGAAAGCCAGCCATGCACCTTCTCGAAGCCATCTTCCTCGGGATCGTCCAGGGACTCACCGAGTTCCTGCCGATCTCCTCGAGCGCGCATCTGCGCATCGTCGGCGCGTTCCTGCCGAGCGCACAGGATCCGGGGGCGGCGTTCACCGCGATCACGCAGATCGGCACGGAGGCCGCCGTCGTGGTGTTCTTCTGGCGCGACATCGTCCGCATCGTCAGCCGCTGGTGGTCGGCGCTGATCGGACGGATCCCGAGGAACGACCCCGATGCGCGGATGGGCTGGCTGATCATCATCGGCAGCATCCCGATCGTCGTGCTGGGACTCGTGTTCAAGGACCAGATCGAGACGGTGTTCCGCTCGCTGTGGCTCGTCGCGATCATGCTGATCGTGTTCGGCGTGCTCCTCGGCGTCGCCGACGCGATCGGTGCGCGCAAGCGCACGCTCAAGGATCTGACCCTCGGGCACGGCGTCGTCTACGGTCTCGCGCAGTCGCTGGCGCTCATCCCCGGCGTCTCCCGCTCCGGGGGCACGATCACGGCGGGGCTCCTGCTCGGCTATGAGCGCGAGGCCGCGGCCCGCTACGCCTTCCTGCTCGCGATCCCCGCGGTCATCGGTTCCGGCGTCTATCAGGCGGTCAAGAGCATCGGCGAGCCGAGCGTGTTCTCGGCGGGCGAGACGCTCGCGGCGACCGGCATCGCTTTCGTCGTGGGCCTGGGTGTCATCGCGTTCTTCATGCGCTGGATCTCGCAGCGCAGCTTCCTGCCGTTCGTGATCTACCGGATCCTGCTCGGCGTCGTGCTGATCGTGCTGCTCGCGATGGGCGTGATCAAGCCCTGACGGGAGCTACGGCCGAGCGCACGGCGGCGAATCAGCGCTTGTGGTCGCCGGGGCCTTCGCCGTTGCGCCGGAAGAACCGCTCGAACGCCTGCGCGATGGCCTCGCCCGACGCGTCCGGCGAGTCCCAGGTGTCGCGCTTGGCCTCGAGCTGCGCGATGTAGACGGCCATCTCCTCATCCTCGGCCGCGGCGGCGTCGATCGTGGCCTCCCACATGGCCGCCTCGGTGGCGAGGGTGCCCCGGGGCACGTCGACGCCCGTGACCTCGTGCAGGCGGTCCAGCAGCGCCAGCGTCGCCTTGGGCGACGCGCCGCCGGTCTGGACGTAGTGCGGCACGTTCGCCCACAGCGACAGTGCGGGGATGCCGGCCTGCTCCGCGGCGTGGTCGAGCGCGGAGAGGATGCCGATCGGGCCCTCGTAGCTGGATCGCTCGATCCCGAGCGCGTCGCGCACCTCGGCGTTCTCGCTCGAGGCGAAGATCGAGATCGGCCGCGTGTGCGGCACGTCCGAGAGCATGGCTCCGAGCGTGACGAAGCCCGTGATGTCCTCGCTCAGGGCCGAGTCGATGAACTCGGCGCTGAACGCCTGCCAGGCGCGCGCCGGCTCGGTGCCGGTGAGCAGCCAAAGCCGGGGCTCGGCGTCGTCGGCGACGCCCTTCGGCCGCTGCATGCGTGCGGCGGGCCAGCGCAGGCTGCGGTTGCCCTCCTGGTCGCGCTCCAGCGTCGGCCGCGCCCACTGGTAGTCGAAGTACAGCTCGGGGTCCACCGCGTGCACGAGGTCGTATCCGCCGTCGTCGATCTGCTCTGCGGCGGCCGACGCGGCCTCGCCAGCGTCGTTCCAGCCGTCGAAGGCGGCGACGAGGATCCGGGATCCGAGTACCTGCACGGTGTTCCTTCCTGCGGCGACCTGCGCCGCGTGTTCCGTCCAGGCTAGTCCTGCCTCAGGATGAGGGGCGGCACGCCGGTACGATGGGGGAGTGAATCAGCATCCTCGCGCGGTCCTCTGGGACATGGACGGAACCCTTGTCGACACCGAACCGTACTGGATGGACGCCGAGACCGACCTCGTCGAGTCGTTCGGCGGCACCTGGTCTCATGAGCAGGCTCTCCAGCTGGTCGGCAGCGGTCTGATCGACAGCGCGATCATCCTCCAGGGCGCGGGCGTGCGGATGGGCGCGCAGGAGATCGTCGACGAGCTGACCGAGCGCGTCCGTGTGCGCCTCCAGCAGGACGGAGTGCCCTTCCGCCCCGGCGCCAGAGAACTGCTGCAGGACCTGCGCGCGCAGGGCGTCCGCACCGCGCTCGTGACGATGTCGCTGCGCCGGATGGCGGAGGACATCGTGTCGCTGATCGGCTTCGACGCCTTCGATGTGATCGTCGGAGGCGATGACGTGGAGCGGCCGAAGCCTTTCGCGGATCCTTACCTGCAGGCGGCGGAGGCCCTCGGTGTCGACATCGCCGACACGGTGGCGCTCGAGGACTCGCCGACCGGTCTTCAGGCGGCGCTGTCCGCCCGTGCGGTGGCGATCGGCATCCCGCACATCGTCGAGCTGGACGGCCTCGGGGCCGACGCGATCTGGGGAACGCTCGCCGGCCGCGGAGTCGACGACCTCGTCACCGAGTTCGCCCGTGTCCGCTCGCTCCGTGCGGAGGCCGCGCTGTGACCGCGCAGAGGCCGAGCGGGCCGTTCCGCGAGGGCGACCGCGTCCAGCTGACCGGCCCCAAGGGGCGGATGCACACGATCACGCTTCGTGAGGACGGCGAGCTGCACACCCACCACGGCGTGCTGCGGCATCGCGACCTGATCGGCCTCCCCGACGGATCCGTCGTGGAGAACAGCTCAGGCAACGAGTACCTGGCCCTGCGTCCCCTGCTGCGGGACTTCGTGATGTCGATGCCGCGCGGCGCCGCGATCGTGTACCCGAAGGACGCCGCGCAGATCGTGACCCAGGCGGACATCTTCCCCGGCGCGACCGTCGTCGAGGCGGGGGTCGGGTCCGGAGCGCTCTCGCTCTCGCTCCTGCGTGCGATCGGCCCGACCGGTCGGCTGGTCTCGTTCGAGCGCCGGGACGACTTCGCCGAGGTCGCCAGCGCGAACGTCGAGACGTTCCTGGGCGAGCTCCCGGACTCCTGGCGGATCGTCGTGGGCGATCTGCAGGAGGAGCTCGGCGCCGTGTTCGAGCCGGGAACGGTCGACCGCGTAGTGCTCGACATGCTGGCGCCGTGGGAGTGCATCGACGTCGTCGCCGAGGCGCTCGCCCCGGGCGGCGTCGTGCTCTGCTACGTCGCGACGGCCACGCAGCTGTCGCGCGTCGCGGAGTACGTGCGCGGGACGGGGCTGTTCACCGAGCCCGAGGCGTCGGAGACGATGGTGCGCGGCTGGCACGTCGAGGGCCTCGCCGTGCGTCCGGATCACCGCATGGTCGCGCACACCGGCTTCCTGATCACGGCCCGGCGACTCGCGCCCGGCGCGATCCCGCCCGACGTCAAGCGCCGCGCCGCGAAGAAGGCGTCTTACGGCGACGAGGACGTGGAGCTGTGGACGCCTGGTGCCGTCGGGGATCGCGAGATCACCGACAAGAACCTGCGCAAGCGCGTCCGGGAGGCGCAGCGGGCCGCCGGCGGCGCGCGCCTCGCCGCATCGCGCGACGCGGATGCCGAAGGGGCCGAGGCGGGCGATCCGTCCGCATAGACTGGAGCGCGTGCGTAAGACTGCCGCTGCTCTGATCACCCTCGGCCTCGCCGCCCTCGCGCTGGCCGGCTGCTCCGCAGGCCCCTCGTTCGCCGGGAAGGCCTGCCCGACGCAGCCGACCTCGTCGGGGCTGAAGAGCTCCGTGACGGTCGAAGGAGACTTCGGCTCCGAGCCCAAGGTGAAGCTCGACACCCCGACCAAGGTCCCGAAGCTGAGCGTGGACGACCTCATCGTCGGCAAGGGGACGCAGATCACGGCGGCCAGCCAGCCGTTCGCCGCGAACGTCGTCGTCTACAACGGAGCCACGGGGCAGCGGATCGGCGCGTCCTCCGACGTCGCCACCCTCATGTCGCAGTCAAAGGAGTTCGCCTCCGCCGTGCAGTGCGCGACCGAGGGGTCGCGACTTCTCGTCGGCTTCCCCGCCGGCACCTTCGCGGACGCCGCGACGGTCGGCATCGTCGACGTGCAGAAGGTCTTCCTGCCGCACGCCGAAGGCTCGCTGGTGTACAACGACGCCCTGGGGCTGCCCACGGTCGTCCGCGCGCCCGACGGGCGCCCGGGCATCATCATCCCCGACGCCAAGAAGCCCGCCAAGCAGGTCACGCAGACGCTCATCCGCGGCGACGGACCGAAGGTCACCAAGAACGACGTCCTGCGCGTCCAGCTCACGAGCGTGGACTGGGACACCCGCAAGGTGCTCAAGTCCACCTGGGACACGCAGGCGGTCGCGATCTCCGGTGCGGAGCTCGCGGGCCAGACGGTCGGATCCCAGGTCCTCCTCGTGATCCCGCCTGCTGACGCGAGCCAGGGCACCGGGTCGGACGGGGCCGGCACCCAGGCGATCGTCGTCGACATCCTCGGCGTGGACACCTCCGCGTCCGCCTCCTCGGGGCAGTAGATGGCGGCACGGATCCCCGCGGAGGAGCGCCTGACGAACCTCGTCGTGGCGCTGATGGCGACGGAGATCGGCCTCACCAAGCAGCAGATCCTCGCCTCGGTCTCCGGTTACCGGCAGCGTGCCGAAGGCAAGGCGGACGCCCTCGACAAGATGTTCGAGCGCGACAAGGAGGAGCTCCGCGCGCTCGGCATCCCGATCGAGACGCTCGGCGACCACGCCGACCCCAACGACCTCCGCGAGGCCCGCTATCGCATTCCGAAGGCGGAATACGACCTCCCGGTCGACATCGAGTTCACCCCGGCCGAGCTCGCGGTGCTGCGTCTCGCAGGCAGCGTGTGGAGCGAGGAGTCGCTGTCTGCGGACGCGCAGGCCGGCGTCCGCAAGATCCGTGCGCTCGGCATCGACGTGGACGAGCCGATCATCGGCTTCGCGCCCCGCATCACCGCGCGTGACGCCGCCTTCGCGCCGCTGCAGGGTGCGATCGAGCGGAGCGTGGCCGTCGCGTTCGACTATCTGAAGCCAGGGGAGGGGGCGCCCCGGCGCCGTCGCGTGCAACCTCTCGCCCTGGTCGAGTACGAGGCGCGCTGGCACGTCTTCGGGCGCGACATCGACGCCGACGGCGACAGGATGTTCCTGCTCACTCGGATCGTCGGTGATGTGACCGTGACCTCCGAGGGCTTCGCCGCCGAGCTCCGCGAGGGCGCGGGGGAGCGTGCGCTCGCGAGTCTGCAGGCCGTGGCCGACGCGCATTCGGCATTGCTGGAGATCACCCCCGGAACCGAGGCGGCGCTGCGGTTGGGGCGGCGCGCCGAGCCGGCGGTGCAGGGGATCCGCGTCCCGTACGTGGACCTGCACATCCTCGCCGACGAGCTGGCGTCCTACGGACCCGAGGTGCGAGTGGTCGAGCCGGCCGTGCTGCGCGACGCGGTGATCGCGCGCCTGCAGGCGACGGCGTCGGCGCACGCCGATGCGAAGGGCGGTGAATGATGGCGCAGCAGCGCAGGCCCCTCCTCAGCTCGGATCGCGTGCGCGCGTATCTGACCCTCGTGCCGTACCTCCTCGAGCGCGGCGAGGTCTCCCTCGCGGAGGCCGCGGCGGAGTTCGACATGACCGAGGCTCAGATGCGGGCGATGGTCGAGAAGCTCACCGTGATCGGCCTGCCCGGCGATGAGGGCTACTGGCAGGCGCCGCAGGAGCTGTTCGACATCAACTGGGATCTGCTCGACGAGCAGGGCATCATCGAGATCACCAACGATGTGGGCCTGCGCCGGGTGCCGAAGTTCACGGCTCGGGAGGCGGCCGCGCTCGTCGCGGGGCTGCAGCTGGCCTCGGCGGTGCCGGGTGTCGCCTCGTCGGCGGTGGTGCAGGGGCTCATCGCGAAGCTGTCGCGCGGCGCCGCCGGGCTCCCTGCCGACGTCATCGTCGCCCCGGGACCGGTGGACGAGGTGCGCACTGTCGTGTCGACGGCCCTGAAGGAGCACGTCGCGGTGGCGTTCACCTACCGTGCGCCCGATGCGGCACCAACGACGCGCACGGTCGATCCGGTCACCGTGCTCATCACCAACGGGCAGTGGTATCTGCAGGGCTGGTGCCATCTGCGGCGGGCGATGCGGACCTTCCACCTCGACCGCGTCAGCGAGCCCCACCTGACCGACATCCCCATCACGCACGGCGACGAGCCCGTCCCGGAGCTGTTCGCGGGGGACGGCGAGAGCGATCAGGCGGTCATCCGCTTCCCCGAGCGCCTGGCTCCGCTGCTGCGGGACTATCTCCTGCGCGCCGAGGCGGTCGTCGACGGGAGCACCATGACGGCGACACTGCACGTCGGGGACCCGCTCAGCCTCAAGCGCCTGGCTGCCCGCTTCGGCGGCGCGGTCGAGATCCTCGAGCCGTCGGCCGCCCGCTGCGCCGCGCGCGAGTGGGCGAACGCAGGTCTTGCGCTGTACTCCGAACAAACCACCCCGCAGTCACGGTAGACTGTGCGGAACACCCGAACCATCAAGGGAGATCATCATGTTCGCCGGGCTCAACGGATGGCACCTCGTCATCATCCTCGCCGTCATCCTGCTCCTGTTCGGCGCGGCCAAGCTTCCCGCTCTCGCGAAGAGCATGGGCCAGTCCGCCCGCGTCTTCAAGGGTGAGATGAAGGCCATGAAGGACGAGGACGCGGCTGCCGCCGCGAACGACGCTCCTGCCGCGCAGACGCAGGCTCCGGCCACGACCGCGCTGCCCACGCCGGTCCAGAACACGTCTGCGGACACCACGGCCGTCACCCCGCCGCACGACGCCGGTACGCAGCGCTGACAGGCGTGACCGACGTGTCACCCGCGACGAAGGGCCGAAAGCCGCGTCGCGACAGCACCATGCCCCTTGCGGGGCATCTCATCGAGTTGCGACGGCGGCTCGTCATCGCCGCCGGGGCGCTGCTCGTCGGCATGATCGTCGCCTTCTTCATCACGGACCCGATCCTCGACTTCGTGACTGCACCGATCCACGAAGTGGCGAAGATCCGTCCTCACGCACTGGTCGGCTTCACCTTCAACTCGGTGACGGCGCCCTTCGACCTGCGCATGAGACTCGCCTTCTCGATCGGAATCTTCCTGTCTGCGCCGATTTGGCTCTGGCAGCTCTGGGCATTCATCATGCCCGGCCTCACGAAGAAGGAGATCCGGTACACGATCGGATTCGTCGGCGCCGCTGTGCCGCTCTTCTTCGCAGGTTGCTGGGTCGGCGTGCTGGTCATGCCGCACATCATTCTGCTGATGGCGGGCTTCACGCCCGAAGGCGCGGACAACCTCTACAGCGCGCAGGAGTACTACGACTTCATCTTCAAGCTGATGATCGTGATCGGCGTCTCGTTCATCATCCCGGTCTTCCTGGTGGCGCTGAACTTCGCCGGCATCATGTCGGGCCGCGCGATCCTGAAGGCCTGGCGGATCGCGATCCTCATCGCCTGCCTGTTCGCCGCGCTCGCGACGCCGGCCGCCGACGTCGTCAGCATGCTCATGCTCGCGGGGATCCTGATCGTGCTGTACTTCGCCGCCGCGTGCCTGTCGCTCCTCTTCGACCGTCGCAAGCACAAGCGCCAGCAGGAGTTCCTCGAGGAGTCCACGGTATGACGTCACCGGCGGACCGCTACGCCGCCGCACGTGCCGCCCAGGACCACCCCGCAACGACCGCCTTCGAGGCCATGCAGCGCTTCCGCCTCGACCCGTTCCAGATCGAGGGCTGCCACGCCCTCGAGCGCGGCAGCAGCGTTCTCGTCGCGGCTCCGACGGGAGCGGGCAAGACGATCGTCGGAGAGTTCGCGATCCATCTCGCGATGTCCACGTCGTCGGACAAGGCGTTCTACACGACGCCCATGAAGGCACTGTCGAACCAGAAGTTCCGCGAGCTGGTGGACGTCTACGGCGCCGACCAGGTGGGTCTGCTCACAGGCGACGTCAACATCAACGGATCGGCGCGCATCGTGGTGATGACCACCGAGGTGCTGCGCAACATGATCTACGCGGACTCGCGCGCTCTCGACGACCTCCGCTACGTGATCATGGACGAGGTGCACTACCTCGCGGACCGCTTCCGCGGAGCCGTGTGGGAAGAGGTCATCATCCACCTGCCGCGGAGCGTGCGTCTCGTGGCGCTGAGCGCCACGGTCTCCAACGCCGAGGAGTTCGGCGACTGGCTCGACACCGTGCGCGGCGGCACCGAGGTCATCGTCTCGGAGATCCGCCCCGTGCCGCTCGAGCAGCACGTGCTCGTACGCGACGATCTGCTGCCGCTCTTCGACGATCGCGCCGGGATCGCCACGGCGCAGGTCAACCAGGAGCTCCTACGGATCCGCTCCTTCGGCGGGGCGAACTACGAGCGCAACCGGGATGCCCAGCAGTATCGCAGCGCCCGGCACGCCGGCGCCCAGGCGCGGCGACCGCAGCGCGGGGGCAAGCGCCCGGTGCGCTCAGCCAATGTGCGCCGGATCGAGCGGCTCGATCGCCCGCAGGTCGTGGAGCTCCTCGATCGTGCGAATCTGCTCCCCGCGATCTTCTTCATCTTCAGCCGCGTCGGCTGCGACGCCGCGGTGACGCAGGTGCGCCGGTCCGGGCTGCGCCTCACGACCGCCGAGGAGCGGCGTGAGATCAGGGCGATCGTCGAGGACCGTGTGCGCACGCTGCGCGACGAGGATCTCGCGGTGCTGGGCTACTGGGACTGGCTCGACAACCTCGAGCGCGGCGTGGCCGCCCATCACGCAGGCTTGCTGCCGGCGTTCAAGGAGATCGTCGAGCAGCTCTTCCAGCAACGCCTCCTGAAGGTCGTCTTCGCCACCGAGACTCTCGCTCTCGGCATCAACATGCCGGCGCGCACGGTGGTGCTGGAGCGCATGGAGAAGTTCAACGGCGAGGCACGCGTCGCGATCACCTCCGGTGAGTACACCCAGCTGACGGGCCGCGCCGGGCGGCGCGGGATCGACGTCGAGGGGCATGCGGTCGTGCAGTGGACCGAGGGGATGGACCCGCAGGCCGTCGCCGCGCTCGCTTCTCGCCGCACCTACCCTCTGAACTCGAGCTTCCGGCCGACGTACAACATGGCTGTGAACCTGCTCGACCGGTTCGGGCGCAACCGCTCCCGGGAAGTGCTGGAATCGTCGTTCGCACAGTTCCAGGCGGACCGGGCCGTGGTCGGCCTGGCGCGGAACGTCCGCGAAGCGGAGACATCGCTCGCGGGCTATCTCTCGTCGATGACCTGCGATCGAGGGGATTTCGCGGAGTACTCGGGGATCCGCCGGGAGCTGAGCGATCTGGAGAAGAAGAACCGCGCGGATCAGCAGGCGCCCCGGGCCGTGCGTGACAAGCGCCTCCGCCAGATCGAGGGTCTGCGCCGCGCGATGCAGCGCCACGCATGCCACCGCTGCCCCGACCGCGAGATGCACGCGCGCTGGGCGGAGCGGTATTGGAAGCTGAAGCGCGAGACCGACCGGATCCGCAAGCAGATCGAGAACCGCACCGGCACCGTGGCACGCGTGTTCGACCGGGTGCTCGACGTGCTGACCGAGGTCGGGTACGTGCAGGGGAGCGGTGATGCCCTGACGCTCACCGATGCGGGCCGCACGATGCAGCGCATCTACGGGGAGCGAGACCTGCTCGTCGCAGAGTCGCTGCGCCGTGGGCTGTGGGACGGGCTCGACGCCCCGTCTCTGGCGGCGATGGCGTGCGCACTGGTGTACGAGCCTCGCCGTGACGACGGCTCCGTGGATCCGAGGGATCTGCCGCGCGGGCGCTTCCGCATCGCCTGGGAGCGCACGCAGGAGCTGTGGGCAGAGCTCGACGACCTCGAGCACGACAACCGCCTTCCCGGATCCGACCGTCCGTCGGCGGGGCTCGCCGGCGCGATGCATGCGTGGGCGCGGGGCAGCTCTCTGGACGCGGTCCTGGAGGACGCGGACATGGCCGCCGGAGATTTCGTGCGGTGGGCCAAGCAGACCATCGACCTCCTGGATCAGCTCTCCATCGTCGCGCCGGATCCCGACACCGCCCGGACCGCGCGAGCGGCGCTCGATGGCGTGCGCCGCGGCATCGTGGCGTACTCGTCGATGTGACCGGGCTCCGCATCCGCATGTCCGAACGCCTGCCTGCGCCCCGCGACGCGATCCGTGTCGCCCCGATCGTGCCGCTCTGGGCGGCTGTGATCTGCGCGGCCGCCGCCGGGGGACTCCTCACGCTGGCCTTCCCCGCGGTCTCGCTGTGGATCGCCGCGTTCCCCGCGATCGGGCTCCTGCTGCTGTCGCTGATCGGCCGTCGGGTGTGGTCGGCGCTGCTCGTCGGCTTCGTCTACGGTGCCGTGTTCTTCCTGATCCTGGTCTCCTGGACCGCACGGTACCTGGGACCGATCCCGTGGCTCGCGCTGGGGCTGCTGGAGGCGGCGCTGACCGCCGTGGCGCTGATCCCGGTGATGCTCGCGTATCGATGGATCCCGTCGCTGCCTCTGCGCGGATATGTGCGTTCCGTACTGCTCGCGGTGACCGTCGCCGCGCTCTGGGTCGGTCGAGAGCTCTTCGTGGGCAACTGGCCCTACGGGGGATTCCCCTGGGCGCGCATCGCCTACACGCTGGCCGACACGCCCGCGGCACGCGTGAGCAGCTGGATCGGCATCAGCGGGCTCGGCTTCCTCATGGTGCTGCTGGTGGCGCTGCTGCTGGAGCTGGGACGCGCGGGGATGCGGCCTCGCATCCGGGTACTCGTCGCACCGGTCGTGCTCGTGCTGCTCCTTGCCGCGCTGCCCGCGTTCCCGACGACCGGGCATGGCACGATGCGCATCGGCGCCGTCCAGGGGAACGGTCCGACCGGCTACTTCGACCAGCGGGAGCCGCTGTCCGTGCTCGACGCGCAGACCGCGGCGTCGGAACCGCTGTACGGCAAGCGGATGGACCTGCTGGTGTGGCCCGAAGGCGGACTCGACGGCGATCCGTTCCAGTACCCGGAACTCGCAGACGGCCTCGATCGGGTCGCCGCGGGCGTGCGTGCGCCGATCCTCGCGAACGCCGCCACGCAGAAGGGCGAGCTGTTCTACAACACCTCGTTCCTGTGGCCGCAGAGCGATCATGCGCCGCTCGCGCGCGACGACGTGCAGACGCACGCGAAGCGGCACCCCGTCCCCTTCGGCGAGTACGTGCCCGACCGGGCGTTCTTCAACGCGATCGTGCCCGACCTGATCGGGCTCATCGGGCGCGAGTACACCCCGGGAACGGATGCGCCACTCGTGCGGGTCGGCAAGACGCCCGTCGGCCTCGCGATCTGCTTCGACGTGATCTACGACGAGCTCATCGCGCAGGGGATCGACGGAGGCGCTCAGGTCCTGGTCTTCCAGACCAACAACGCCGACTTCCGCGGAACGGTCGAGAACCTCCAGCAGCTCGGCATCGCGCGCATGCGCGCCGTCGAGACGGGCCGCTCGGTGGTGAACATCTCGACGGTCGGCACCAGCCAGGTGATCCGCGCCGACGGGTCGACGCAGGCGTCGCTGGACGAGGATCGCCCCGGTGCGCTGCTCGAAGACGTCGAACTGCGTACCGGGGCGACGGCGGGCGTAGTGATCGGACCCTGGATCGAGCAGCTCCTCCTCTGGGGCGGGCTGCTCGTCGTCGTGGTCGCCGGCATCGGGAGTCGCCGGCGGGGGAGTCGCGGTTAGGCGCCGATCCGCTCGCGGGTGGGATCCTCACCGGCGCCGCGGCGCGCGCGGATGAAGGCGAGGCGCTCCTCCAGGAGCTCCTCGAGCTCGGCACGGGTGCGGCGCTCGAGCAGCATGTCCCAGTGGGTGCGGCCGCCCTTGTCGCCGGAGTCCTCGACCTCGACCGGCTTCCCGTCGACCTGCAGGCGTGCCTCTGCACCGCAGGTGCGGCACTCCCAGGTGGCCGGCGGCTCGGCGTCGGCCGCGAACATCAGGGTGGTCACGTGGCCGCAGGAGTCGCAGGTGTATGCGGTCTGCTGGCGTTCCATGAAGACGACGCCCTCTTCGCTCTGAAGGCTCTGGGCGCCGAGTCGGATTCCTCGAAGGCTGCGATCTGCCATTGTGTGGTCCTCTCGTCGCCCTCAGGTATAGCGGCCTGGGCTGTGCGGAAGGTGCGAAGGGGGCAAACCATGAACGCTTTCACAGTCGATACCCAGGCCCACGCGCCGATCCACCGCAGTGACACCCGGTTCGCTGTGCCGCGCGACTCGGTCTCAGCTCGGGCGGAGCGTGGCGATGGCGAGGTCTGCGCGATCGGTGACGATGCCGTCGGCGCCGCCGTCGACGAGCGCACGCATGCGCTCGGGGTCGTTGATCGTCCACACGTGCACCTCCGCGCCGGCGTCGTGGACAGCGTCGACGAGCCGGGGGGTGAACACCCGCAGAGCGCCGAAGCTCTCGGGGATCTGGACCGCGTCGAGGTTGCGGAGGATGCGCCGGGTCCAACGGGTGAGTCGCAGGGCAGAAGCCAGCCTCAGCAGCGCGATCGCCGATCGGCCGCCGGAGGACGCAGGAAGCACCTCGGCGCCGGCGGCGCGTGCCGCGTCGAGGGCGGCCCGCCGATTGCGGTCGTCGAAGCTCGTGAGCAGCACGCGATGCGCGTGTGCGGCGACGGCCCGACCGACGTCCGCCGCAGCGGAGAGATCCTTGACGTCGACATTGAACCGCAGCGCCGGGAAGGCCTCGAGCGCCTCACCGAGCGTGAGGAGGCCGCCGTGCGAGGCGAAGAGCGCGGCGAGCTCCCTCGTGCCGACCTCGGCGACAGGGCGCGGGTCGCCGAGCAGCCGCTGCAGCGTCTCGTCGTGGAACAGGACCGCGTCGCCGTCGGCGGTGGCGCGGCAGTCCGTCTCGACGTACTGCGCCCCTGCGGCATCGGCTGCAGCGAGTGCGAGGGCCGAGTTGTCGAACACGGACGAGTCCTCGCCCACCAGACCGCGGTGAGCGAGGACTCGAGGCGACGCAGCGCCCTGGAAGTACGGGTGCGTCACGCCGCGCCGTCGGACGCCGGGGGAACCGCCGCCGCCGAGGCGGCCGCCCGCGTCGTCGGGGCTGAAGGCGCCTTCGGCGAGAAGGGAGTGGATCCGCCCGACCCCGGCGTGAACGCTCCGCCGAAGTTCTTCAGCGCCTCCGTGAACTCGCTGGGGATGATCCACAGTTTGCTCGACGCGCTCTCGCTGATCTTGGGCAGCATCTGCAGGTACTGGTACGCGAGGAGCTTGTCGTCGGGCTGGCCTTGGTGGATGGCGTTGAAGACGTTCTGGATCGCCTCCGCCTCGCCTTCGGCGCGCAGCACGGCCGCCTGCTTCTCGCCCTCGGCGCGGAGGATGTCCGCCTGCCGCTGACCTTCGGCCTCCAGGATCTGCGACTGCTTGGTGCCCTCCGCGGTGAGGATCGCCGCGCGACGGTCGCGCTCGGCACGCATCTGCTTCTCCATCGAGTCCTGGATCGACACGGGCGGGTCGATGGCCTTCAGCTCGACGCGCCCGACCCGGATGCCCCACTTGCCGGTGGCCTCGTCAAGCACGATGCGCAGCTGACCGTTGATGTTGTCGCGGCTGGTCAGCGCCTCCTCGAGGTTCAGACCGCCGACGACGTTGCGCAGTGTGGTGGTCGTCAGCTGCTCGACCGCGCCGAGGTAGTTGGCGATCTCGTAGGTCGCGGCGCGGGCGTCGGTCACCTGGAAGTAGACGACCGTGTCGATCGACACCACGAGGTTGTCCTCGGTGATCACAGGCTGCGGCGGGAACGAGACGACCTGCTCGCGCATGTCGATGAGGGGGCGCAGACGATCGATGAACGGCACGAGCAGGTTCAGGCCCGGCATCAGGGTCTTGTGGTACCTGCCCAGCCGCTCGACGACGCCGGCAGTGGCCTGCGGGATGATCCTGACCGATCGCGCGATCGTCACCAGCACGAAGATGATGACGGCGATCGCCAGGATCCACCCGATGGCGGTGGGGATGAAGGACGCGCTGTCCATGAAGGGCTGCTCCTGTTTCTCCTAGTCGTGGGCGGAACGGACGTAAGCGGTGGCGCCCTCGATCCTCTCCACGCGCACAGGGGCGCCGGGGGAGAGGGGGGCGAGCACGGGGGAGTCGGAGGCGAGGCGCGCGGTCCAGGTGTCGCCGTTGGAGAGCTTGACCTGGCCGGTGAGGGAGGTCACCTCGAGCAGGACGGTGCCGCGCAGCCCGATGAGGGCGTCGACGTTGGAACGGGTCTGGTCCTCGCCGCGGTGCAGGCGACGCAGCAGCGGCGGGCGCAGCAGGAAGATCAGCAGCACGGCAGCGAGGGCCGCGATGATGACCTGCACCCAGACCGGCCATCCCGTGAGGGTGGACAGCAGCCCGACGGCGGAGCCCAGGCCGAGCATGAGGAAGGTCATGTCGAGCGTGAAGATCTCGATGACGAAGAACAGGACCATCAGGACCAGCCAGCCGATCCACGCCCAGTCCTGGAACATCTGCAGGATCGTGTCCATACCGCCCCCTCTTTTTGCCAACCTATCACGGGGCCGACGCGCGACATCCGTCCTCCACACCGCGGAATCACGCGGATTGGTAGGGTGATCTGGTCCCACCCGCGCGCTCCGGCGCATGCTCTCGAGGAGTCCTCGTGTCTCAGACCCTTCCCGCCGAATCGCTGACCGGCAAGGTCGCCCTCGTCACCGGATCCTCCCGCGGCATCGGCGCCGACACGATCCGCTATTTCGCGGAGGCCGGCGCGGATGTCGTCATCAACTTCCGCAACAAGGCGCCGCGCGCGGAGAAGCTCGCGAACGAGGTGCGTGCTCTCGGACGCCGCGCACTGGTGGTGGGCGCCGACCTGACCGATCCGGCCTCCGTGGCCGAGATGTTCGCGGCGGTGCAGAACGAGTTCGGCGGTCTCGACGTCCTGGTCCTGAACGCCTCCGGCGGCATGGAGGCCAACATGGGCGAGGACTACGCGCTCCGTCTCAACCGCGACGCGCAGGTCAACGTCCTGCAGACGGCGCTTCCGCTGCTGCGCGAAGGCGGCCGCATCGTCTTCGTCACCAGCCACCAGGCGCACTTCATCCGCACGACGCCGACGATGCCCGAGTACGAGCCGGTCGCGCTGTCCAAGCGCGCCGGCGAGGACGCGCTGCGGGAGCTGATCCCGACGATCGAGGCGCAGGGCGGGGAGTTCGTCGTCGTCTCGGGCGACATGATCGAGGGCACGATCACCGCGACGCTGCTCGAGCGTGCGAACCCGGGCGCGATCTCCCAGCGCCGGGAGTCCGCAGGCCGTCTCTACAACGTGTCGGAGTTCGCTGCGGAGGTCGCGCAGGCGGCGATCGACCCGGTCCCCGCCGATCACACGCGTCTTATCGGCGACGTCAGCGGTTTCGTCGCGGAGTAGTCGGAATACGCGGAAGCGGCCCGGAGCATATGCGCCGGGCCGCTTCCTCGTGCGGGGAGTCAGAGACCGGCGGCGTCCGCGACGGCCTTCGCGTCCTTCGCGATCGTGATCGCGCGCACGATCTGCATGACGCCGAGCACCACGAGCGAGATGCCGAGGAACAGCCAGAAGAACGGCACAGCCGCGAGCCCCAGGCTGATCACGGCGATGCCCGCCACGATGCTGAGCAGCGCGTAGAGCAGCGTCCAGGTCTTGGACCCGTCCTGCCCCATGAGGCTCAGCGAGACGACGCCGTCGAAGATCCAGCTGACGCCGATGAAGATCACGGTGACGAGCGCGAAGGCGACGGTCGCCGCCTGGATGTTCGAGAACGCGATGACGCCCGCGACGATGTAGAGGAGTCCGAGGGCGATGTGGCCGACTCGGGCCCAACCGGACTTCGCGGCGCTGAAGATGCCGAGGCCGATGTAGACGACGCCGGCGACGATCAGGTAGGCGGCGACGATTCCGGTGAGGACGAAAGCCGTCTTGACCGGCCACACCAGCATCACGATGCCCGCGATGAGTGCGATGATGCCGGACACGGCGAGGAAGATGCGAAGCGACTTCACGAGGCTCTTCGCATCGGCAACTGCTTCGGACATGGGGGACCCTTTCTGAGTAATCCCTGAGAATCTGGGATGGCCTTACTGTACCGCCGAGCACGGAAGGGATCCGCGAACCCGCGCCGCCATGCGAGGATCGGGGGATGAGCCCGGCCGCCGACGAGGATCGCCTGCGCGATCTCGCCGCACTGCGGAAGGTCCGGGACCGCATCGATCGGGACTACGCCCAGCCGCTCGACGTCGAGGCCCTCGCTGCGGGAGTGCACATGTCGGCGGGGCATCTGAGTCGCCAGTTCAAACTCGTCTACGGCGAGCCTCCATACTCCTATCTGATGACGCGGCGGATCGAGCGCGCGATGGCGCTGCTGCGCCGGGGGGACGTGTCGGTCACCGAGGCGTGCTTCGCCGTCGGCTTCCAGTCGCTGGGCACGTTCAGCACGCGGTTCTCGGAGTTGGTCGGCGTCTCGCCGAGCCGTTACCGGGCGGATCCGGGACTCGGGCCGGGGGTCCCGTCCTGGATCGAGAAGCAGGCGACCAGACCGATCAGGAATCGAGAAGCCCCGACGGAGCCGCCCGCGTAGCGTGAGCGGCATGGACATCACGATCAACGCCAGCTTCCTCCCGCACACCGATGCAGAGGAGTCGCTCCGGTTCTATCGCGACGTGCTCGGGTGGGAGCTCCGCAAGGACGTCGGCTATCAGCAGATGCGGTGGCTCACGGTCGGGCCGGTCAACCAGCCCGACACCTCCATCGTCCTGACCCCGCCGGCGGTGGACCCCGGCATCAACGACGACGAGCGCCGCACGATCCTGGAGCTCATGGCCAAGGGGAGCTTCGGCGGCGTCGTGCTCGCCACGGAGAACGTGGACGCCGCGTTCGCGGAGATCGAGGCCCGTGGTGCCGATGTCGTGCAGGAGCCGATCGACCAGCCATACGGGATCCGCGACTGCGCGTTCCGCGACCCGGCCGGCAACATGATCCGTCTGCAGCAGGTCGCCTGAATCCCTCGCGGTGCCCGCCGGTGCGTCGGCGGGCACCGCTAGTCTGTGTCCCGCCCCTTCCCGCCCGCATGACCAGGAGGCTCTGCCGATGACCGCGTCCCACGTCGCCGACACCCACGACACGATCAGGGTGCAGGGCGCCCGGGAGAACAACCTCAAGGATGTCTCGATCGAGCTGCCGAAACGCAGGCTGACGGTGTTCACGGGGGTTTCCGGATCCGGCAAGACCTCCCTCGTCTTCGACACGATCGCCGCCGAGTCCCGCCGGATGATCGACGAGACGTACAGCGCGTTCGTGCAAGGGTTCATGCCGTCGGTCCCGCGCCCCGACGTGGATGTGCTCGAGGGCCTGACCACGGCGATCCTCGTGGACCAGGAGCGCCTGGGAGCGAATCCTCGCTCGACCGTGGGCACCGTGACCGACGCGAACGCGATGCTGCGCATCCTCTTCTCGAAGCTCGGAACGCCGTATATCGGCGGACCCACCGCGTTCTCCTTCAACATCCCGACGCAGAAGGCCAGCGGCGTGATGACGGGCCCTGGCGGTGAGAAGAAGATCGTGAAGGACGCGATCTACCTCGGGGGGATGTGTCCGCGCTGCGAGGGCAGGGGAGCGGTGTCGGACCTGGATCTGACGCAGATCGTCGATGAATCGAAGTCCTTGAACGACGGCGCCATCATGGTGCCGGGATACACGGCCGACGGGTGGATGGTGCGCCAGTTCGCCGAATCGGGCTTCTACCCCGCGAACAAGCCGATCGCCGACTTCACGGAGAAGCAGCGCCAGCTCTTCCTCTACGGCGAGGTGACGAAGGTCAAGATCAACGGGATCAACATCACCTACGAGGGCCTCATCCCGAAGATCACCAAGTCGATGCTTTCCAAGGACATCGACGCACTGCAGCCGCACATCCGAGCCTTCGTGGAGCGTGTCGCGACCTTCGCCGTGTGTCCGGAGTGCGACGGCACGCGGCTGACCGAAGGGGCGCGGTCGTCGAAGATCGACGGGGTGAGCATCGCCGACGCGTGCCGCATGCAGGTGACCGATCTCGCTGCCTGGGTTCGCGGGCTCGACCTCCCCGGGGCGGGCCCGCTGCTGGAGGCGCTGCGTGCCAACCTCGACGCGTTCGTGACCCTCGGGCTCGGCTACCTGTCGCTCGAGCGACCGAGCGGCACGCTGTCCGGGGGAGAGGCGCAGCGCATCAAGATGCTCCGCCACCTCGGCTCGTCTCTGACGGACGTGACGTATGTGTTCGACGAGCCGACGATCGGCCTGCATCCGCATGACATCCAGCGCATGAACGGACTGCTGGAGCAGTTGCGAGACAAGGGCAACACGGTGCTCGTGGTCGAGCACAAGCCGGAGACGATCGCCATCGCGGACCACGTGGTCGACCTCGGCCCTGGCGCGGGCAGCGCCGGCGGCGAGATCTGCTTCGAGGGTACGGTCGAGGGGCTGCGTGCGAGCGGCACGCTCACCGGGCGGCATCTGGACGACCGTGCGGCGCTCAAGCCGGCTGTGCGCGAGCGCACCGGGGCGATCGCGGTGCGCGGGGCGAGCACCAACAATCTGCGCGACGTGGATGTGGACGTTCCGCTGGGCGTGCTCACCGTGGTGACCGGTGTCGCCGGCTCCGGCAAGAGCTCGCTGATCCACGGCTCGGTCGCGAAGCACGAGGGCGTCGTCTCGATCGATCAGACGGCGATCAAGGGATCCCGTCGCAGCAACCCCGCCACGTACACCGGGCTGCTCGAGCCGATCCGCAAGGCCTTCGCCAAGGCGAACGGCGTGAAGCCCGCGCTCTTCAGCGCGAACTCCGAAGGGGCGTGCCCGACCTGCAAGGGAGCCGGCGTGATCGTCACCGAGCTCGGCTTCATGGACACCGTCGAGAGTCCCTGCGAGGACTGCGGTGGAAAGCGCTTTCAAGCAGCCGTGCTCGAGTACAAGCTCGCGGGGAAGGACATCACCGAGGTGCTCGACATGCCGGTCGCCGAGGCGCATGAGTTCTTCCGTGGGGGAGAGGCGAAGATCCCCGCGGCCGTGGCGATCCTGAGTCGCCTCGAGGATGTCGGGCTCGGCTATCTGTCGCTCGGCCAGCCGCTGTCGACCCTCTCGGGCGGAGAGCGCCAGCGCATCAAGCTCGCGACGCAGATGGCCGAGGGCGCCGACACGTACGTGCTCGACGAGCCGACGACCGGACTGCACCTCGCCGACGTGCAGAATCTGCTCGGACTGCTGGACCGGCTGGTCGATGCGGGGAAGTCGGTGATCGTGATCGAGCATCACCAGGCGGTGATGGCACACGCGGACTGGATCATCGACGTCGGTCCCGGGGCAGGGCACGACGGCGGCCGGATCGTCTACGAGGGCGCGCCGGCGGATCTCGTCGCGGCGAAGTCCACGGTGACGGGCGAGCACCTCGCGGCCTACGTGGGGGAGTGAGAAGACGATGGCCGATCTGAAGATCACGACGCGCAACTCGCGGTTCCAGCTGCTCGAGGCACTGACCCGCAACCGCTCGCACCGCACTCGCGAGCATCGTTTCGTCGTGCAGGGGGTGCGTCCGATCTCCCAGGCGATCGAGCACGGCTGGAACATCCTGACCGCTGTCTATGACGCCGAGCGCTCTCTGTCGCCGTGGGCCCGGGAGGTCGTCGGGCAGGCGCGCGAGACGATCGCGATGAGCGCGGCGCTCCTCGCCGAGCTCGCGGACAAGGACGAGGGTGCCACGGAGCTCATCGCGGTCGTCGCGATGCCGGACGACGACCTGTCGCGGATCTCGGTTCCGGCGGACTTCCTCGGCATGGTCTTCGACCGGCCGACACAGCCCGGCAACATCGGCGCCATCCTGCGTTCGATGGACGCGCTGGGGGGCAACGGCTTGATCGTCTCGGGCCACGCGGCGGATCCCTACGACCCGAAGTCGGTCCGCGCGTCGACGGGATCGCTGTTCGCGATGCCGACGGTCCGGGCGGCATCGCCGGGGCCGGTACTGGACTGGGTGCGCACCCAGCGTGCTGCGGGAGCGCCGATCACGGTCGTCGCCACCGATGAGCATGGCGATGTGGATGTGTGGGATCACGACTTCACGCAGCCGTCGCTGATCTTGATCGGAAACGAGACCGGAGGACTGGCGCGCGGCTGGCGTGAGGCTGCGGACGTGATGGTGCGCGTGCCGATGGTCGGTGCCGCCAGCTCGCTCAACGCATCGAATGCCGCCACCCTCATGCTCTACGAGGCGGCGCGTCAGCGCGCGGCCGTAAGTTGAGCAGGGAGTCGATAACGGTGTGCGACATTATGTCAGCTCACGCGCATCGCGTCGGCCCACGAACGTCTCGGGGAAGCGCAGGGTGCGGTCGATGACGCGTTCGCGTTCTTCGGCCAGGGCGATTCTGCGGAGGTTCGCGAGATAGCCGTCCAGCCCCGTCTTGTCGGCGAATGTGTAGAACTGGACCTCGTCGGGCGTGCCGTCAGATCCATCGCCGATGGCGCGATGAACGATCCGCGCGCCGTGATCGAGAAGCAGCCCCAACACAGCGTCTTCGTAGACGTGCAGAGCGGGACGATTGTTCGGAGTGGCCCCAGAGCAGGCAGCAGAGCGTTATCGGCGTGGCTCGATGCTGTCAGCGTTCCTTCCGCGATATCCCCGATAATGCACATTATGTCAGTTCATGGATCGACTGTGCCCTGAGCTCCGAACGCGACTCCCCTCGCGGCAGGCCGGCACCACCGTCGGCTCTCCCCGTGGACGCCGGGCGAGCGGCACGTGGGAACGCGCGGGAGGCGATGCCCCGAATCGTCGGCGGGATGCCCGCGGCGGGTCTCCGCCTTAGGCGGTCGCCAGTATGCGGGTCACGCCGTCAAGGGCTCCCGGCGCCAGCCGGTAGTACGCCCATGTCCCCCGCTGCGAGCGCGTGAGGAACCCGGCGGTGGTCAAGACCTTGAGGTGATGGGATACGGTCGGCTGCGAGAGTCCGACCGGGTCGATCAGGTCGCAGACGCACGCTTCCTGGTCGGCGCTGGAGGCGACGATCGACAGCAGCCGCAGCCGGGCAGGATCTGCGAGAGCCTTCAACCGCACGGCGAGCTGCTCTGCGTCCTGCTGGCCGAGGGGTTCCTTCACAAGCGGCGCGCAACACGGCGCGCCGGCGGACACGTCGGTGACCTCGAGCAACTGGACCATGCATCGATATTAGTCGATATTGACAGGTGTCGATAGATGCGCTCATACTTGCATCGACGTTCATCGATATACGGAGGTTCTGATGGGGACGATGCTGGATCTCACTCCCCGGACGGTCGTGTCGGATCGGCTGGCGACGCTGCCGGTCGTGATCATCGGCGCGGGCCCGGTCGGGCTCGCGGCGGCGGCGAATCTGGTGGAGCGGGGCATCGACTTCACGATCCTCGAGGCCGGGAGCCGGATCGCGGACTCGGTCCAGCTCGGGGGCCACACCCGCTTCTTCTCCCCCTGGAAGCACCTGATCGACCCCGCGTCGCGCCGCCTGTTGGAAGCCTCTGGTTGGGCGCTATCCGCGGCGGAGGGGCGCGCCCCGAGCGGGCAGGAGCTCGTCGATGACTACCTGTCGCCGCTCGCTGACCTGCCGGAGATCGGATCTCGGATCCGGTTCAGCCAGCGGGTGATCGCGGTGACCCGGGAGGGCATGGACCGCACCCGGACGGCCGGGCGTGCCCAGACCCCGTTCCTGCTGCGCGTCCAGCACGCCGACGGACAGGTCGCTGAGGTCACGGCGCGGGCGGTGATCGACGCGTCCGGCACCTACACGACCCCGAACCCTCTCGCCTCCTCGGGCCTCGTCCCGCTCGGCTTCGACCAGGTCGCCGACCATGTCCTGCACGCCCTCCCCGACGTTCTCGGGGCCGATCGGGCCCGGTTCGCCGGCACGCACACGGTCGTCGTCGGTGCCGGGCATTCGGCAGCGAACACGCTCATCGCGCTCGGGAAGCTCGCACGGGACGAGCCGGGCACACG
The DNA here is from genome assembly GCF_000956545.1 of Microbacterium azadirachtae. GTDB lineage: Bacteria > Actinomycetota > Actinomycetes > Actinomycetales > Microbacteriaceae > Microbacterium > Microbacterium azadirachtae. The sequence continues at coordinate 180,284 of NZ_JYIT01000085.1, read as the reverse complement.
GGTGTCGTGGGTGATCCGGAACCCGTCCGCGATCCGGGTGTCCTCCTCCCCCGACGACGAGCTGCCGGATCGGGCGAAGCTCGGTACCCGCACCGAACAGCTTGTCGCGTCCGGGGTCGTGTCGGTGGTCGACTCGTTCGAGATCTCCCGTGTCGAGCCTACGGGCTCCGGGATCCGGCTGGTCGGCACCCGCCGCGGTGAACCGGCGACGGTGGAGGCCGATCTGGTCGTGAACGCGACCGGGTTCCGCCCCGACTTGGACATGCTCCGTGAGGTCAGGCTCGAGCTGGACGAGATCGTCGAAGCGCCGAAGCGGTTGGCGCCGCTGATCGACCCGAACCTGCACTCCTGCGGGACGGTCGAACCGCACGGGTTCCGGGAGCTCACGCACCCGGAACAGGGGTTCTTCATCGTCGGGATGAAGTCCTACGGCCGCGCCCCGACGTTCTTGCTCACCACGGGATACGAGCAGGTCCGCTCCGTTACCGCCTGGATCGACGGCGACGTCACCGCGGCGTCGCAGGTCGCCCTGGTTCTGCCGGCGACGGGGGTCTGCTCCACCGGTGACAGCGCCGGAGCGTCCTGCTGCTCATGACACGGATGCGCCCGATGACGCCTGGTGACTGGGCGCGGGTCGAAGAGATCTTCGCGGCCGGGATCGCCGGCGGTGAGGCCACGTTCGAGACCCGCACCCCCACCTGGGAGCAGTTCGACTCCGGCAAGATCCCCGCACCACGCCTCGTCGCGACCAACGAGGACGGGACGGTCATCGGCTGGGCGGCCGCCTCCCGGATCTCTACGCGAGACGTCTACCGAGGAGTGATCGAGCACTCCGTCTACATCGACCCCGCCCACCACGGTCAGGGCGTCGGGCGGGCGCTGCTGGCAGCGTTCGTCACCGCGGCTGAAGAAGCCGGCTACTGGATGATCCAGTCGAGCATCTTCCCGGAGAACACCGCGAGCCTGCGCCTTCACGAGCAGGCCGGGTTCCGGGTCGTCGGCACCCGGGAACGCATTTCCCGCTCTCTGCTCGGCCCACATGCCGGCCGATGGCGGGACACAGTGCTCATCGAGCGGCGCTCCGCCCGCAACGGCACCGACTGACCGGCCGGGGCGGCCTCGCGTTCAGGCGAGGGCGAGGATGCGCGGGGCGAGTTGATCGACGCGGCGGCGGAGGTCCTCGAACGCCGCCTCGAACGCCGCATCCGTCCCGACGCGCACGGGGTCAGGCACCGACCAGTGCACGGTCCCGGCCGGGTATTCCTCATGCGCGCGGTCGCAGACCGTGATGATGAACGCCCCGTCCATGTCGACGTCGTCGACGAGCCGCGGCACCGCACCGGTGAGGTCGAGCCCGTGACGGGCCGCGGTCGCGATCGCCCCCGGAGCGACCCGCTCGGCGGGGTGAGTGCCGGCCGACTGGGCCGGCACCGGGCTGACCGTGTTCCACAGGGCCTCGGCGAGCTGCGAGCGGGCGGAGTTCGCCGAGCAGACGAACACCACCCGGTCCGCGCCCGCGGCGGCGAACGAGCCGAGGCCCATCAGTGCGCCGGGCACGAGCCGCACATAGCTGCGGCGTTTGTCGCCTTCGGATCGCTCGCGGGTGATGATCCCTTCCCGCTCGAGCACGTTCAGGTGATGCGCGAGCAGGTTCGATGGCACGCCGAGCTCTTCGCGCAGCTCGGTCGGTGACAGGTCCCCATAGGTCAGCATGTCCAGCATCCGCAGCCGCGCCGGGTCCGCGAGAGTCGCGTGCTTGCGGGCCCGCTCCTCCACCGAGAAAATTCGCTCACTGTTCATTGGCTCAATATTGACTGAGCTATAGTCGGTTCGTCAAGCTGGGCGTAACCCAGCGATCCCGAGGAGAGGACCCGACCATGGCCGACAAGCCCACCGTGTTGTTCGTCTGCGTGCACAACGCGGGCCGGTCGCAGATGGCCGCCGGCTACCTGCAGCACCTCGCCGGAGACCGGATCGAGGTGCTCTCGGCCGGGTCCGCGCCGAAGGATCAGATCAACCCGGTCGCGGTCGCCGCGATGGCTGAGGAAGGCATCGACATCGCCTCGAACACCCCGAAGCTCCTCACCGTCGAGGCGGTGCGGGAGTCGGATGCAGTGATCACGATGGGCTGCGGTGATGCCTGCCCGATCTTCCCCGGCAAGCGATACGAGGACTGGGTGCTGGATGACCCGGCAGGGCAGGACGAGGCCACGGTCCGCCGCATCCGGGACGAGATCCGCGCCCGGGTCGAAACCCTGATCGGCGAGCTGCTCCCCGAGGAGAGTGCGGCATGAACGCGCAGGGCGGGTTGCAGTCCGCGGATGCGGTGCTGCACCGGGCCGCGGAGCGGCTCGCGCAGCAGTTCACCGGGATGGTCGGTGAGGAGACGGTCGAGCGGGTCGTGTTCGAGTCCTACACGGCCCTGGGGCGCACGGCGACGGTCACCTCTTTGCTGCCGACGTTGGCGGAGAAGTTCGCGCGCGACCGGCTGGTCGCTCTGGCGCAGTCCCGCGGGCAGGTCGCAAAGACGGTCCCGGAAATCCTCTATCTCTGCGTCCAGAACTCGGGCCGGTCTCAGATGGCCGCGGCGATCACCCGGCAGCTCGCCGGTGACCGCGTCCACGTCCGCTCCGCCGGTTCCCAGCCCGCCGCTGATCTGCTCCCCGGTGTCGTGACGGTGCTCACTGAGGCGGGGATCGACCTCACCGGCGAGTTCCCGAAGCCCCTAACCGACGATGTCGTCCGCGCGGCGGACGCCGTCGTGACGATGGGGTGCGGGGACGCCTGCCCGCTCTATCCGGGCAAGCGCTACCTGGACTGGCAGTTGACCGACCCGGAAGGGCTCGATCTGGACGGGATCCGCGCCGTCCGCGACGAGATCCAGGCACACGTCGAGCAGCTGCTCACCGAACTGCTGCCGTCGACGGGCACCGCCTCATGACCGGCCGTCCTACCCTTGCCCGTCACGCCCTGTCCGAGCTCTCGGGACTGGGCTGCTGGTGACCACCGTGGTCGGGTCCGGGATCGCGGCGCAGCGCCTGTCCACCAATGTCGGGCTGCGGCTGCTGGAGAACTCCCCCGCGACCGTGTTCGGTCTCGCGGTGCTGATCCTGCCGCTGACCTGCTTGACCGATCCCTCGGGAACGATTGCCATCCTGCGCGCCGCCGAGCGATGACGTTCACATCACGACGGACTATCAGTCGTCGTCTTCGAGGTCTTCGAGGACCTCGAAGGGCGACTCCACGTCACCCCGCCACGCTTCAATGCCCTCGCGGATCGCGAGGAAGGCGACCACCAGGGCTGCAATGGAGTCCGCCCACCACCATCCGAAGAGACTGTTCAGGGCCAGGCCAATGAACACGGTCCCCGACAGATAGATGCAGAGAATCAGCTGCTTCGCATCCGCCAACACGCTCTTGGACTCGAGCTCTCGCCCTGTCCGCACCTCGAACCAGGCCAGCAGCGGCATGATGATCAAGCTCAACACCGTGATCCCCAATCCGAGAGGGCTGTGTTCCGCGCCCTCCTGACGAATCAAGGTCAACACCGCATCGACAGTCACATACCCGGCCAGCGCAAAGAACGCCACCCCGACCGCCCGGACGGTTACCTTCTCCCAGCGCTCGGGATCCTTACGCGTGAACTGCCACGCGATCGCTGCTGCAGAAAGCACCTCCACGACCGAATCCAGACCGAACCCGATCAGCGCTGCCGAGGAGGCAAGGACACCGGCCCACATTGCCACGACCGCCTCGATGACGTTGTAGCTGATCGTGAACCCAACGATGAACCGCACTCGCCGATGAAGCGTCTTCCTACGCTCATCCGTCAAAGAAGCGCTCATGCTCGCGCCCCGGCCCCACAGCAACCAGGCACCACGCACGCGTCGTCGACGCACGCGGCGTTCTCATCCACGGCCAACGTCACATCAACCAGCGCATTGAGTGCGGCTGCAAGATGCGGATCCGAGATCTCATAACGCGTCTGACGCCCCTCTGGCTCACCCACGACGATCCCGCAGTCCCTCAGGCAGGTCAGATGGTTTGACACGTTGGACCGCGACAGGCCCAACGACCGAGCCAAGACCGCCGGATAGCTCGGACCCTCCAACAGCGTCATCAGAATCCGTGAACGCGTCGGATCGGCCATCGCTCGACCCAACCGATTCATGACATCAAGACGCGAAGCTATAGTCAGCACTCAATGACTATACAGTCGCGGATGAACCATCGCCGACCGGACAAGCTGCCCAGCGAGGTCGCGACACCCGCGCTATCAGCGCGAATACGCCGCCCGAGAATACGCGCCCACATCACTAATGGATCGACTGTGCCCTGAGCTCCGAACGCGACTCCCCTCGCGGCAGACCGTGCTGATCTTGGCTGTCCTCGCGAACTCTCGGCAACCCGGTCCTGGAACACGAAGCACGCTTCACATTTTTCGATGGGCTGCTCGCCGTCGCAGTGCTCGCAGGAGTCGTCCTCAACACCACCCTCAAGTGGTGGTGGGCCGACGCCGTCGTGAGCCTGGTCATCGTGTTCTACGCCGTCCGCGAACCCATCGGCATCTTCCGCCCCTAGGGTCGCTCCGCGGAGCGCGGGCGCCGTCTCCGTGGCGAGTGCCGCTGGCCCCATATCCTGACGAGGTGAAGGCCCTGCCACGACGAATCCCCGCCGATGCCGAGCTCGACGCCTTGATGCGGGTGTACGGGTACCGTTTCACGCGCACGGGCGGCGTCGCCGGAGCCGACCCGTCCAAGGATCCGGTCCACGTCGCCGAGGCCGAGCAGTTGGGATGGCCCGTGCGCACCCTTGAGCGACTCACGCCGACCGAGATCCTCGACCGCTCGGTCGCCGCGGTATCCGCGCTCGACGAGGACGCCGTGCTCGGCGCCTTCGTCGCGGGTCTCGGCAGCGCTCGCCACGGACGGCAGACCGTGATCTCGTTCGCATGGGCGAGAAACCTCGCAACCGCGCCCGCGGGCGACGACGGGCTGCCCGATTGCGGACTCAGGGCGTCTCCCGGCGGCGCCTTCGAGCTCGACATGACCGAGGTGCTGGTGCGGCTTGCGCTGGGCTGGGCCTGGAACGAGCAGCCGCATCGCTATCTACCCGACCTCGAGACCGCTGCCGCGGCGGGCCTCCCCTCCCCACGACCGACGACAGGGAGCGGCTGCGGGCGCTGCTGGAGGTGATCTCGGCCCGACCGTCGGGAACGCGCGTCGGTGAACTGGAGAAGGCGGTCGCCCGAGCCAAGATCGTGCCGGAAGCGGACAGATATCAGCGATACGGCATCCTCATCGGACTCGCCGAGTACGGGCTCCTACCAGGCACGCTCGACCCCGGATGGGACCGGTTCGTCTCTCGCGCCGAGTTCGCCGAGGCATGGTCGGGCGGCCCGCGATCCGACATCACGCCACCGCTCTCGGGGTGGCGTGGCGGCATCGATGAGAGCCGGGCGGCCCGCCTGCGCGCGCTGTGAACGCGTCATGGACGACGGTGGATTCGGTGCGGGACTCTCGCGGGACATGGATGTGCAGCTCGAACGCGGGGTCATGGCTGCTCAGGCACACCGCGTGATCACCACGCGGCTGGCGTCGAAGCACCGGCGCACGGTGAGGGCACAGTCCGCGAGTTCCGCGCGAACCGATTGTGGCGCGTCTCTGCGGTCTGACTGAACCCACATTCAATCTAAGCTACGCTCGCAGCGTGGACAGCATCGATATGTATGTGTCATCGCTTCCTCCGCAGCAGGCCGCCGTGTTCGCTCAGCTGGCGGCGGGAGCTTCGGAACTGGCGGCGCAGAAGCCCGACATCCAGGACTTCGTCTTTGTGCCCGGGCATGCGCACCCGACCTGGGATGACGGGCAGAGTGTGCTGTGGCGCGCCATCGAGCAGATGATGCTGGCCTCGCCGGCCGGCGACGACGAACTCCCCGTCATCTGGGTGGGCTACGACGTGGCGACGCGATTCACGAACAAGCGCGAGGCGCAGGGCTTTCTCGTCACCGACCGTCGGCTCATCGTCAAGGACGACGTGGATCTGGTGTTCAGCAAGGGCGAAGCGCGACAGTATCCCTTCGCGGCCGGGGTGGCGGACGCGGCGGATGCGGCCCGCGCGATCGCATCGCAAGGGATCGACGGCTATGACTGGAACGGCGCTGGATCGCTCGTCGACGAAGAGGATGTCGAGTGGTTCCGTGAGTTGCTGGTCGCGGCGATCACCATGACGTTGGAAGCCGGCACGAATGCGGACACGCCGCTCGTCGCCGCCCTCACGACGGCGAGTGACATCCGCGGGCGGGTGAAGGAGCTCGGCCTCTCCCCCGCGGTGAAATACGCGGATGACAAGACGCATGCGAAGCACTTTGCGAAATTCGCGAAGAAGATGCCCCTCGACGCGGGCGAGGAGATCCTCGCGTGCTTCAGCGCCAGCACCCTGGCGGGCCCGTACGGACTCGTGCTCACGGATCGCCGGCTGCGATCGCGTGATCTCGGTGAAGCTCCCGTGACGACACCGCGGTCTGTGATCGAGCCCGCCGCCGTGCGAGTGAATCCGGCGAACGGGAGTCAGATCCTCGTCGCGCCCGGCGACGCGCACGATGTGCCGAGTCATCTCAGCGCGCGCGAGGTCAGCGCCCTCGTCACCCTCATCCAGGAGTGGGCCGGCGGTCGCGTCGGCTGAACCGGCCTCGCCCGGGTCCGGTTCGGCTCAGCGCCGAATGGCGCCCGACTGCGTCGCTTACGCTGATCACGAACCGGCCCAGTCGGCCGCGTAGCGAGGAGGACCACCATGGGCGTCGATTTCCCGTCGGGCATGATCTCGGTTTCGACCACGAGCGGTGACGTGGTCTTGCTGCGCATCTGCGACCTGTGCGGAGCGGCTGTGGTCGAGGCCGAAGGATCCGATCTCGCCTTCCACAAGCGCTGGCACCGGGTGACGGGCTCCGGCAACTGGGTCGATCCCGCGACGGGTCGGATCCACGGCGTCGGGAGCGCGTCTCCTCCCGGCAATTGACGACTCGTCAGTCGGGAGGCCGTGGACTGCCCCGGCTTGCATTCAGTCATGCGCGAGCGCAAAACGCGCTCGCGCAGCGTCTGTGATCACCACGTTCACGAGCCCTGAGCGCAACACGGCAAGAAGTGCGACATCCTTGCCCGGGCCACCGCCGAGCGCCATCGACAACGGAACCCGCGCGAGTTGCTCAGTCGTGACGCCGATGAAACGATCCTCAAGCGTGCGCACTTCGCGCCCGCCGCTGTCGAGAAGTGTGGTGCCGAACTCAGCGACGATGCCTGCTTCCAGCATCCGCTCCAGTTCGCCGAGCGCGTCCAGCTGCCGGGCGAGCAGAGAGCTCTCGGGCCAGCCGCCCACCGTCAGCACGGCCTTATCGAGGCGACCCATACGCCTGAGGACGTCGGCTACTGCCGGCTGGCTGCTGATGGCCGTGCATGCAGCCGCGTCGGTGCTGACGAAGGGGGCATGGAGAGGGTGTTGTCGCCCTCCGGAGACTTCGCTCATCCGCATGAGTGCCCGCAGGCTGCCCATAGGGTCACTAGACGCCACACCCGTCAGCTGAATGGCATCGCAACTGGGCAGGGTGGTGAGCATGCCGAGAGTCTCCAGGATTGTGCGGCCTGGTCCCACGCCGACGAGGTCGTCCTCTTCGATCGTTTCTGCGAGCACACGGGCGGCGACGTGCGCGATCGCCGTCCTCGCGCCTTGCTCGCTATCGACCGCGGGCACCACGACGTATGCCGCGTCGAGGTCGAACCGCTGCTGGAGTGTTGACGAAAGAGCGGGATCTATCGCATCCGGCATCCGGGTCACTACCTCGACCAAGCCCGACGCGCGCGCCCGGTCGATCATGCGGCTCACGGTGAAACGCGAGACCTGGAGCTCCTCTGCAAGCTCGAGCATGGGTCGGCCGTGCTGCAGGTGCTGAACCGCGGCATACGCACTGCGCAACTGTTCGGTCAGGGGGCCGATGCTCATATGTGCACCCTATCATCACATCCGTGAAGGCCTCACTACGATCTCCGATAGCCGCCGTCTCAGGCGGCGGACATCCGAGCTCAAAGGAGTGCTGAATGGTTTCCATCCCTCAAGGCCGACGTGCTCGTCGGACCTTCACCGCGGGCGCCGCTGCGGTGGCGGTCGCGGCCGCTCTCGCCGGCTGCGCGTCGTCCGGCAGCGGTGGCCCTTCCGGAGACTCCGGCAGCGTGAAGTCGTTCGACTGGCAGAACTACAAAGGTCAGACGATCAACGTGCTGATGAGCGAGCACCCCCTCTCGGACTCGGTGAAGCAGAGCGTGAAGGACTTCGAGAGCAAGACTGGCGTGACGGTCAACATCGAAACTCTCAGTGAGAACGACTACATGGTCAAGCTCCTGACCGAACTGCAGTCGCAGTCGGGGTCATACGACGTGTTCATGACCTCGCAGCCGATGAACTACCAGTACGCCGCGGCTGGATGGATCGAGGATCTGACTCCCTGGATCAACGACAAGAAGCAGACCGCTTCGGACTGGGACTTTCAGGACTTCTTTCCGGCGCTGACGAAGGCCGAGCGGTGGAACAAGACCGACTTCGGGGGTGCCGGCGAGGGTGGACAATGGGCCATCCCCGCCAATGAGGAGGGCTACGCGCTCTTCTATCGCAAGGACATCCTCGACGCGGCAGGCATCGGCGTGCCCCAGACGATCGACGACCTGATCGCGGCGGCGAAGAAGTTGAACGGCACGCAGTTCGATGGCAAGACGATCAGCGGTTTCGTGTCGCGAGGCGACAAGACCTATCCGACGCTCAACCCCTTCTCGACGTTCGCCGGCGCCTACGGCGTGAAGGACATCACTGACGGCAAGGCGACCGTGAACTCGCCTGAAGGCGTCGAAGCGGTCGAGAAGTGGGCCGACCTGATGAAGTCTGCGCCGAAAGCCGCGAGCACCTACACCTGGTACGAAGCGCAACAGGACTTCCTCGCGGGGAATGTGGCCTTCTACATCGATGCCGATCACATGGCTCCCGACTTCGAGAAGCCCGGCAGCGCAATCGCAGGCAAGGTCGGCTACGCGCTTCCTCCCGAAGGCCCGAAGGGCCGTGCGTCGAGCATGTGGCTGTGGTCGCTCGGCATGAACGCGTCGTCGAAGCACAAGGGCGCCGCATGGCAGTTCATCCAGTGGGCGACTTCGAAAGAGCAGCTCACGGCCGCGATCTCGAACGGAAACATGAACCCCACCCGCATCAGCGTCGCCGACAGCCCCGAGATGGCCAAGGCCACGGAGGCGTGGGGCGACTACAACAAGGTCTGGAAAGAGATCCTCTCCGACCACGCCAGCTGGATGTACTCGCCGGCGGCGACCTGGACCGAAGCCGGCGACACGTGGGCGACGGCAATCCAGTCGGCCGTACTCGGCAAGCAGAGCGCGAAGCAGGCACTCGATGACGCAGCGGCCAAGATCGACGCCGCAATGAAGTAACCCGATGGGGCGCCGCCCGACGCGGGCGGCGCCCCGAGACGCTGACGAGGTCTTCGTATGAAACACAAGCCGTACCTCCCGTACGCCCTGCTCGTCCCGGGCATCGCGGTCCTGCTGGCCATCCTCTACCCGTTCCTGACCGGAGCATGGTGGTCCTTCACCTCCTACCGACTCAACCGGGGCGCGCCCCAGTTCAACGGCGGACAGAACTTCGTGGAACTCTTCACGACGGGTGAGGGGCTGCATGCCATCGGAGTCACCCTGCTGTATGCGATCACTGTCGTCGTGATCGAGTGTGTCGTCGGCATAGGGCTCGCCATCCTGTTGAACCAGGGTCGCTATGGCAACACGTTCCGGCTGCTGATCGTGCTGCCTCTTCTGCTGCCACCGGTCATCGCGGCGCTCATGTGGAAAGTGATGCTCACGGAGAACGGCGTCGTCGACTGGCTGCTCCATCAGCACCTGCTGTGGTTGAACGGCCCCGACAGCGCACTGGGCTCAGTCATCCTCATCGACGTGTGGATCTTCACGCCGTTCGTGGTTCTGCTTGCTCAAGCCGGACTGAAGAGCGTACCCACCGAGCTCCGCGAGGCATCAGCGGTCGACGGCGCAGGGCCGATCCGCAACTTCTTCGAGATCACGCTCCCGATGCTGAAACCGGTGCTCGTCGTGATCATCGCCTTCCGAGGGATCGACTCGCTAAAGATGTTCGACATCATCTACACCACCACCAAAGGCGGACCCGTCGACGCGACCACCAACCTGCACGTGCTCGGATACCTCGAGGGCATCCGCAATCTGAACTTCGGCGCGTCGATGGCGGCGCTCATCGTTCTGTGGGCCCTTTGCTATGCCATGTCCCAGCTGCTTCTCAAGGCACGCCGCGAGGAGGCGACCGCATGACTTCTCTGGCCAGTCACGACCGCAAGACGAGGACCCGCCGACGCCGGTCACTTACGAAGCACACTGTCTGCATCGCGATCCTCAGCGTCTGGGCCGTCTTCGCTCTCGCACCGATCGTGTGGATCCTGATGATGTCGTTCAAGCAGCCGGCAGACATCATCGCGTACCCGCCAAGACTCGCCTTCACACCGACGGTCGACAACTATGTACGGATCTTCAGCGGTCCTGAGTTCCTGCAGCCATTCGTGAACTCGATCATCGTCACCGTGGGCTCGTTGCTGCTCACCCTGGTCATCGGGCTTCCCGCTGCGTACGCGCTGGCCCGGTTCTCCTTCCGTGGACGCGAGAACATCGCCTTCGGTCTACTGTCGTTGCGCTTCGCGCCAGAGTTGCTCGTGATCCTCCCGCTGTACTTGATCTTCCAGAAGACGGGGCTCTCCGACAACTATCTCGGCCTCATCCTCGCGTATCAGATCGTCACTCTGCCGATGCTCGTGTGGATGCTTCGGTCCTTTATCGAGGATCTGCCGACCGAGCTGGAAGAGGCCGTCGCGGTCGACGGCGGCAACCGCTGGACCGCATTCCGGCACGTCCTGTTCCGGCTGATCGCTCCAGGCCTCGGGGCGAGCATGATGCTGTCCTTCATCTGGGCTTGGAACAGCTACACCCTCCCGCTGGTGCTCAGCGGCCGCAACACCCAAGTCATCACCACCGGAATCCAGCAGTACATCTCGTACCAGTCGATCGATTGGGGCCCCATGGCGGCCGCGACGGTCATCTCGATGCTCCCTGGCATTCTGTTCGCGATCTTCTCACTGCGGTGGATCGTGGGCGGGCTCACCGCGGGAACGGTCAAGGGTTGAGAGCCCGACAACAAACACGGGCGCGAGCCCACGAAAGGAGACCCATGTCTGTCCCCAAGAGCATGATGGCCAGCGTGCTGACAGGTCCGAAGACCATCGAGCTCACACAGGTGCCGGTTCCGCAGCCGAAGCGCGGAGAGGTGCTCGTTCGGGTCACCGCCGTCGGAGTCTGCGGTTCGGACACACACTTCTATGAGGAGGGTCACGTCGGCGACATCGTCGTCCAGGGCCCGGTGCTGCTGGGACACGAGACGGCCGGGGAGATCGTGTCGGTCGGCGAGGGGGTCGACCCAGGACGCGTCGGCGAACGCGTCGCAGTCGAGCCGCAGTCGCCGTGCCGCACGTGCGAGTTCTGCAAGAGCGGTCGTTACCACCTGTGCCGTGACGTGAGGTTCTACGGTGCCTGGCCGGTTGACGGCTCGTTCGGCGAGTTCGCGCTCGTAGACGACGACTTCGCGCACCGCGTCCCCGATTCGTTGTCGGACGAGGCCATCGCGCTTCTCGAGCCGGTGTCAGTAGCTGTGCACGCAGCGCGTCGTGCCGGCGTCTTCGGCGGATCTCGTGTGTACATCACGGGCGCCGGACCCATCGGCGTGCTCAATGCGCAGGTGGCGCGTGCGTTCGGTGCGGTCGAAGTGGTGATCAGCGATCCGGTCGAGCACCGTCGCGAGTTCGCGCTGAAACACGGCGCCACCCGCGCGCTAGACCCGGGACATGCCGATCTCGCTCCGTTCGCCGAGCAGTTCGACATCTACATCGACGCCTCAGGCAATGCCCACGCGATCCGCTCCGCGTTCCCCCTGATCAAGCGCGGAGGCATCGCAGTTCTCGTCGGCATGGGCTCGGACGAGATCATGATTCCGGTCGCCCTGCTTCAACACCGCGAGATCACGCTCACCGGTACCTTCCGCTACGTCAACACCTGGCCCACCGCGATCGACTTGGTCGCGAGCGGGCGTGTGGACGTGAGCGAAATCGTGACCGGCCGCTATGGGCTCGACGACGTCGAGGTGGCGCTGATGAAGGCGAAGACGGATCCACTCGCCATCAAGACCATGATCATCCCCGGTCTGACACAGCGCGCCAGCCTGACGTGATCCAGAGCGACAAGGCGGACCCATTGCCGGTGCTAGAGCACCGGCAATGGGTCGTCTCCGAAGTGCTGTTTGACATGGATGGCACCCTGGTGGATTCGATCGAGGCGGTCGAGGCCGCATGGAACACGCTCGCGGCAGAAGAGGGCCTCGTGATCGACGTGCGGCGCGGCTACCACGGTCGCACCGCACGGGACATCGTCGCGGCGGCGTTCCCGCCTGAATGGCGCGAACGTGCTTTCGCCCGCCTGGAGCAGCTGGAATCCGCGCCCGGGCAGCACGTTCGACGGCTGCCCGGCGTCGATCGACTGCTCAGCAGCATCCCCCGTGAGAACTGGAGCATCGTTACCTCTGCCACGCGGCCGGTTGCCCTCGCGCGCATAGGCGCAAGCCGGATCCCCGCGCCTACCCTGCTCATCACCGCAGACGACGTCTCGAACGGTAAACCGGATCCGGAGCCGTTCCGGCGCGCTCAACGTCGGGCAACGAAACAGATCCCTGCGCTCGCGGTCGAGGACACGCGCGCCGGGCTGATCGCCGCTCGTCAGGCCGGTTGCCTGACGATCGGCGTACTCGGTACGGAAGACCTGGAGCAACTGCTGATGTCCGCAGATGCGGTAGTGCGCTCGCTCACTGATGTCGTGGTCGCGGTGCGGGACGACGGCTTCCTGACCATCGACGCCACGGTGATCGTGTCACGGCAGAACGGGTCGTCCTCGGGGCGTTACGGAGCCCCGCACGTCCGTTCGGCCTCGGCCGACGGCGCGAACGCCCCGGGTTCCCTCCAGTAGGTCTGCACGACGGCACCGGTTTCGAGCTGCACCTTCGAGTGCGGCCGATAGCCGAGGAGCTCGTATCTCCGGTCGCTGACGGGGTTCGAGGACTCCAGGTACGTCGGTATCTCGAGCGCGTCGTAGCGCGACAGCGCCGTGCGGAGCAGGCTCATCCCACGTCCTCGGCCTCGCCATTCCGGCGCCACGCCGAGAAGCGTGAGATACGCGTGTGGCTCGGCGGGTCGGGCGTCCGCGAACCGTTCCGACGCGCGTGCGAGTGCGGCCGCTGCGGCCGGTCCCAGGAGGTCGAGCACCATCTCGCCGTACGCGTCGTGCGAGGCGTCGGAGACCTCATCCTCCCCCGGCGGCAACCAGACCGAGACGGCCTTGAGGGCCGTTCCCTCCGCCGGCTCGACCAGCGAATCCGGGAAGCGCACGGCTTGGCCGCACAGGAAGCGCCAGAAGACGTCGGCGACCGAGTGCCGTCGCCCGGACGCAGGGAAAGCCGGGCCCCAGACCGGATCCTCCAGAAAGGCGAGGGTGAGGATTCGCGCCATCTCCGCGACGTCGACGGTGCGGGCCGAACGCACCACTCCCCTGCTGTCGTCCTCGACGACGTGCTCCTCGAATCTCTCGTCCATGATCCACATGGTGCCATGACATGCCTCAAGAGGGCACTATGCTGCACTCATGGATTCACAGACAGATCCCCTTGCGCAGGCCATCGGCGTCCGCGTGAAGCGTGAGCGGATCGCACGCGGATGGACGCTCGATCAGTTGGCCGAACGGTCCGGAGTGAGCCGGCGCATGATCATCAACGTTGAGCAGGCGGCCGCCAATCCCAGTCTCGAGACGCTTCTGCGGATCTCCGATGCGCTCGGGATGGGACTGCCCGCGCTCGTCGAGCCACCGGCTGCGAAGACGGTGAAGGTGACGCGTGCAGGAGAAGGCGCGACGCTGTGGCGGGGCGAACTCGGCGGATACGGCATGCTCATGGCCGGGACGGAGCCGCCCAACGTGGTCGAGCTGTGGGAGTGGGTGCTGCCCTCGGGCGATCGCCACGACAGCGATCCTCACGCCGGCGGCACCCGAGAGCTGCTGCACGTGACGGAGGGTTCGATCACCGTGTCGGCCGGCGCCGAAACCTATGACCTCGTCGTCGGCGACACCGTGTCGTTCTACGCCGACGTCGAGCACTCCTACCACAACCCCCACGACGCACAGGCACGATTCGTCCTCTGCGCTTACGAGCCGGGCGTCGGGATCGCCCATGGATCGGAGACCGAAAGTGCCTGAGTCCTTCACCTCGTCCGAGCGCGGCTCCCGGATCCCGCCGTGGTCGATGGCGATCGTCGCGATGATCGCCGTCCAGCTCTCCAACGCGCTGTCCGTCCCGGTCATCGAGCAGGTCGGCCCGGGCGGCACCGCATGGCTGCGCATGTGCTTCGGAGCAGCCTTCCTCTGGCTGATCGCGCGGCCCTCGATCCGCTCGCTGAAGGGCAAGGACATCCCCGCCCTGCTGGGTCTGGGCGTGGTCACCGGGTTCATGACCACCTTCTTCCTCGCGGCTGTCGAGCGCATGCCGCTCGGCACGACGGTGGCGATCGATTTCCTCGGCCCTCTCACCGTGGCCGGTCTGATGAGCAAGCATCGCCGGGCGCTCGTGTGGCCGCTTCTCGCGTTGATCGGCGTCGTGCTGCTCACCGAGCCGTGGCGCGGGAGCTTCGACGCGATCGGAGTCGGCTTCGCGGTGGCCGCGGGCACATGCTGGGGCCTCTACAACGTGCTCACCCAGCATGTCGGCGACCGGTTCTCCGGTATCAGCGGACTGTCGCTGACCATTCCGGTGGCGGCGGTGGCGACGCTGCCCATCGGTCTGCCGCAGGTCATCGGCGGCGCGTTCACCTGGTGGGTGCTGCCGGCCGCCGCGGGGATCGCGTTGATCACGCCCGTGATCGCCTTCGGTCTGGAGATGCTGGCGCTGCGACGCATGTCGCACACGGCGTTCGGCACGCTGCTCTCCGTCGAGCCCGCGTTCAGCGTCATCATCGGGTTGCTGCTGCTCGCACAGATGCCCAGCCCACTGCAGATCCTGGGGATCGCAATCGTCGTCGTCGCGGGCGCGGCGGCCCAGCGCACCGGATCCCGAAGCGAGCAGCCCGCTGTCGCCGATCCCCCCGTGCCCGCGAACGCCGGCGATGCCGCGGCACGCGCGCCCCGCGAGTAGCGAGGTCGGAATGCCCTGCCGCGTTCAACGGTTCACGACGACATGATCACCGGTGAGTTCTCCGCCGCACGAGTGTTCGCGAGACCGCTTTCGGAGGTCTGGCGCGGGTACAGCGACCCGGCGCTGCGCAAGCGATGGCGGTCGATTCCGGGATCGCGGGGCAGCTTCTCCGTCGACTTCCGCCCCGGCGGACGGGAGCTCGCCGAAGGAATCTTCGCCCCGTCCGGGACGGATGAGACGATCCGGTCGACGACGGAGTTCCTCGACATCGTGGACGGTGAGCGCATCGTTCTCGCCTCTTCCTTGCGCGTGGACGACGTCCTGCGGTGGGCGTCGCTCGTGACTCTCGTGTTCCGCGGCGACGATCTCACGACCTCGGTCACGCACACGGAGCAATACACGTTCCTGGCCTACGACGGCGACGGCGCCGACGACGAGGCGCACCTCCGCGGCAGCCTGAGCCTGCAGTGGAACCGCTTCGAGCTCGCACTCGACCAGCGCTGAGCCGAGCGCGCTGCCATCCCGGGCGCTCGGTCAGGCCGGACCGTCCGGGTGGGCGAGGTCGTAGGCGCGCGAGAGCTTCTGCGGGACGACCATGCGCCACGCGTCGACGACGAACTCGCGCGCCTCCCCCGGATCGAGCGCGGCGAGATCCGCTCGCACCCAGTGGAATCGCATGTCGGACGGCGAAGGCAGCTGGAACTTCTCCGGCTGGCCGCCGATCAGTCCCTCGCGCAGCTCCTTGGGGAAGCCGAACTCCATGATCAGCGCATCGGGCGAGAAGGCCACATACACGAGCTGTCCCACCCGGAACTTCAGCCGGCCGCGGACGGAGACCTCGTAGGAGCGCTCGAGCGAGGACCCGAGATCGCGCACATCGTCGATCGTCGCCATGCTCAGCTCGCCGGATCCCGCACCGTCAGCAGTGAGCGTCCGTGCTCGCTCTCCTTCGTCACCTCGCCGGTCTCCACGAAGCCGAGCTTCTCCAGCACGTGGCGCGACGCGAGATTCCAGTCCCAGACGGTCGCCCACAGCCGCGGACGGCCCTTCTCCGCCGCCGATGCGATGACGGCTCGCCCGGCTTCCGTCGCATAGCCGCGACCATGCACCGCGCGGAGCAGTTCGAACGCCAGTTCCGGCTCGGCGGCGTCTCCATGGCCGTCATAGACGAGTCCGCAGTATCCGATCACCTTTCCGGTGTCGCGGAGCACGACCGTCAGCAAGTCGGTGCGGCCCTCGCCACGCATTTCGAGGATGTGACGGAGGATATCCGCCTCGGTCGGACGGCCATCGCGATCGATGCGGCGATGCTCGGGCACCCGCGGGTCGCGCTCGAGCCACAACTGCCGGAACACCACGGCGTCGGCCGGGTCCTGCGGCCGGAGGATGAGCCTCTCGGTCGTGAGGACAGTCGGGTCGGTCGACTCGCGCATGTCGACATCCTCGCATCGCCGCGTCTCCGAGGGAGCCCGGGACCGTGAGGGGACCGGGGTCAGCGTCTCGGCGTCCAACCGGACGGCAACGGTCCGGCGAGGAGCGCACGATCTTCGTCCGCCGCCTTCGACCAGCCCTGGGCAGCGTCCACGCTGTCGAAGCCGCCGCGCGCGACGCGGAACCCGAGGTCGTCCTGCGCGGTGCGCGGATCCCCGCCCCGTCGCACCGAGGCGCGGACGCTCCACGCATCGTCGGCGAATCCGCCCCCGCGGAACACCCGGTACTCGCCGTAGCGGGCCGGATCCAGCAGATCCCAGCACCACTCCCACACGTTGCCGAGGGTGTCGAAGAGCCCGTTGAGATTCGGCATCCGCTCCCCCACGCGCTGGGCGTGGCGCACGCCGTCCGCGGCGGTCCAGGCGATCTCCGGGAGAGGCCCGTAGTGCGGAGCCGTCGATCCCGCGCGGCACGCGTACTCCCACTCCGCCTCGGTCGGTAGACGGTAGCCGTCCGCGGTCACGTCCCAGTGCACCTCGGCACCGTCGAAGCGATAGACGGGATCCAGGCCCTCCCATTCGGACGCCGCGTTGCAGAAGCGGATCGCGCGCTGCCAGGAGAGCTCCACCGCGGGGCGATCGGGATGCTCCGCCGCGACGCCGAGCATCTCGGAGACCTGCTCCTCGGTCACCGCGAAGACCCCGATCTCGAACGGCGCCAGGTCCACGGTCCAGCGCCGTCTGGTGCGTGCGTCGTGCAGGGCGACGGCACCGGCCGGCAGGGCACGCATCTCGATCTCACTCATCTCAGGGCAGTCTATGAGGCGCTCTCTCTAGCATCGGATTCATGACGGACGTCTCCGCGTCGCACCGCACCCTGGATCGGGTCTTCGCCGTGAGCATCGTGCTCAAGGGTCTGGACGGCGCGGCCGAGCTGATCGGCGGACTCGCGCTGCTCTTCCTCTCTCCGGCCACGCTGCGCGACTGGCTCGGCGACGTGGTCTCGTTCGTCCTCGTGGGCCACGAGCGCTCCCCCGTCTTCCACTGGGCCATGCACCTCGGGGACTCCTGGGGCACCAGGACGACGCTCTTCGCGGCGGCGTACCTGCTGCTGCACGGCGTCATCAAAGTCGTGCTCGTCTGGGCGCTGCTGCGGCAGCAGCTCTGGGCGTACCCGTGGATGCTCGCGGCCCTCGCCGTCTTCATCGCCCTGCAGTGCTACGAGTTGATCGTCCACTTCAGCTGGTGGATGCTCGCCCTCACGCTCTTCGACGTGTTCATCGTGTTCCTCACCGCGCGGGAGTGGCAGCTGCATCGACATCGCCGCGCCACGGCAGCCGATGTCGGCGGTCCGGCGTAGCCTCCCGGGATGACACGTGCGATCTTCTTCACCGCTTCGACGCTGAACGGCTTCCTCGCCGACCCCGATGACTCGCTCGACTGGCTCCTCACCATCCCGCAGGAGCAGGCCACGGCCGACATCGCCGCGTTCACGGAGAGGGTCGGCGTTCTCGTCGAAGGGTCGTCGACTTACGAATGGGTGCGCGACCACGAGGATCTGATGCGCCATCCGGAACGGTGGCAGCAGTTCTACGGTGAGCGACCGACGTTCGTCTTCACGCGGCGATCCCTGGAGACGGTGCCCGGCGCCGACATCCGATTCGTGCAGGGATCGGTGGCGGATCACTGGTCCGACATCGTCGCGGCGGCTGCGGGAAGAGACGTGTGGATCGTCGGCGGCGGCGATCTCGTGGGCCAGTTCGTGGATGCGGGCCTGCTCGACGAGATCGTGGTCACCTTCGCGCCGGTGACCCTGGCGGCGGGCAAGCCGCTCCTCCCCCGAGACCTCGATCACACCCGGCTCGAGCTCACCGGCGCCCGCCAGGCCGGCCCGTTCGCCGAGCTCACCTACCGGCTGATCGGGCGACCCGATGCGTCGTGATCCGGCGCCGTCGCACGGCGTTCGCGGACCGGCGGAAACCTCTACGCTGATCAGGTGCCCGAAGCCCTCCTGACCGCCGAGCGTCTCGTGCGCCGGTTCGCTCGTGACACCAACCTCCTTGTCGCAGGTCGCAGATTCGCCGTCGTCGGCGGCGGCGCTGTCGCCGACGAACTCGGGGCCCTTCTCCTGCGCCTCGGCGCCCGCGTGGACGGTGGGACCGTCGCGTTCGTCCCGGGAGCCGAGGTCGAGATCCTGCTCGACGGAGCACCGTTCCCCCCGCGCGCGAGCGCCGACGACCGCATCGACTTCGCGGGTGACCACATGCCGGTGTCTCGAGGCATCGCCGCGACGCTGAGGGACGCGCGCGTGGTGCGCGGCGTCCGGATCGGCATCGCCATGGTTCTGGAGCCGAAGACGGCGCAGCTCGCTCTTCTCCTGCGCGACGCCGGCGCCGAGGTCTCGGTGTACGCCCACCCGGACGAGATCGACGTCGAGGTGGCTGCAGCCCTGCGCGCTCGGGGCATTCCGGTCGATGGCGATCCGGCGCTGTCCGGCACAGCCGAGCGCGACGCCGCGCTCGCGTTCCTCCGCCGGGGCCACGACCTGCTGCTGGATGATGGTTCGCACCTGATCCGGCTCGCGCACGAGGCCGATGTCCTGGAGGATCTCCGCGGCGCCGCCGAGGAGACGACGAGCGGGCTGACCCCGCTGCGGCGGATGGCGGCGGAAGGCGCGCTGCGGATCCCCGTGATCGCCGTCAACGACGCGCCCATGAAGACGGCTTTCGACAACCGCTACGGCACCGGCCAGTCCTGCGTGTTCGCCATCGCGGACGTCCTCGACGCGGCGGGGATCGCACTCAGGGACCAGCCCGCGGTGGTGGTCGGCTACGGCCCGGTCGGCGAGGGCGTCGCGGCGCATCTGCGTGCTCTCGGCGCCGTGGTCGGCGTGACGGAGACGGATCCGGTGCGCGCCCTGCGCGCCGCTCACGACGGCTACGCGACCGGGCTGCTGCGCGACCTCGCCCCGGGCGCCCTTGTCGTCTCGGCGACCGGCGTGCCGCACACGATCGACGCGGAGACCCTGCGTGCCGCCCGCATCGTGGCCGTGGCCGGCGGCGTGCCGGAGGAGGTGGATCTCGACCTCGCGGACCTGCACCCGGTCTCACTCGCGGACGCCCCGCTGCCGCACCTGGACCGGATCGGCGACGGCGCGCTCATCGTGGCGCGCGGAGGCTGCGTCAACCTGGCCGCCGCCGAGGGCAACCCGATCGAGATCATGGACCTGTCCTTCGCGGTGCAGCTGTCGGCCGTTGCGCAACTGCTCGGCTCCCCTCTCCCGCCCGGAGTGCACCCGTTCCCCGCCGAGGCCGATGCGGCCGTGGCGCGAGCCGCCCTCGCCGCACGGGGCGAGCGCGTCGACGCCCGCAGCGAGGCACAGCAGCGCGCGCAGCAGGACTGGCGCTCGCCCCGCTACCGCGCGGGAGGCCGCGCGTGAACGACGTCACCCTGTATTCCGCCGGCCAGGTGTTCCCCGTGACCGCGCCGCCGATCGCCGAGGGCGCGGTGGCCGTGCAGAACGGACGGATCCTGCACGTGGGCGAACGGGCCTGGGTCCGTCGCTCGCTGGCCGACCGCGGCATCGTCCCTCACGAGGTGCACTGGCCCGGAGTGCTGATCCCGGGGCTCGTCAACGCGCACTCGCACCTGCAGTACACCGGGATGGCGGAGGTCGGGCAGGGGCGGTATCACGGGTTCGAGGACTGGGCCCGCGCGTTCGACCCCGTGTACGAGCGAGGCCGGGACTGGGCCGCGGATGCGGCGGACGGTGCCGCCCGCCTGATCCGCACCGGCACCACGGCGGTCGCCGACGTGGTCACCGACGTCGATGCCGCTTCGGCCCTGCACGACGCCCGCCTGCACGGGATCACCTACTGGGAGGTGATGAGCTGGACCAACGCCGACTGGGCCCGCACCGGTCGCCGGCAGGTCGAGGACGCCCTGGACGCGCTTCCCACTCCCCCGGGCACCGGGCTGTCTCCGCACGCTCCGTACTCCCTCGACATCGAGCCGCTGCTGGAGATCCCCGACATCGTCAGGGAGCGCGGCGGACGGATCCACATCCATCTCGGCGAAGCCGCCTTCGAAAGCGAGTTCGCGCACGACCAGGCCCATGCGTGGCACACGGCAGGCCTCGCGAGCTTCCAGGAGCTCCGTGACGCGGGCTTCGGGACCAGCGCCACCGAGTTCGTCGACCAGCTCGGCGTGCTGGGACCCGACTGCCACATCGCCCACGGCGTGTACATGAGCGCCCGCGACCGGGCGATCCTGCGCGAGCGGCACACGAGCGTGGCGCTCTGCCCGCGCTCGAACGCGGTGATCGGCCTGGAGGAGCCGCCGATCGCCGCCTACCTGCGTGAGGGCAACCCGATCGCGGTGGGCACGGACTCGCTCTCCTCGAGTCCGTCGCTGGACCTGCTCGCCGACGTCGCGGAGCTCGCGCGCATCGCCCGCGCACAGGGGTACACCGATCGTGACCTGCACGCGCGGCTTTTGAACGCCGCGACCCTGGGCGGTGCTCATGCGATGGGGATCGACGTCGGCCCGGATCGCACCGGATACCTCGCTGTCGGAGCGCTCGCCGATCTCGCCTTCTTCGACGTCGAGCCCGGCGAGGACGCGGTCGTCGAACTGGTCGAGCACGGTGCCGGTCGCGCCGCGGCCACCGTGATCGCCGGAGAGGTCCGCCACGCCACCGCGGCGTTCGAGACGCCGCCGTCGCCCCGAGGAGACGCATCATGACCACGTCCGTTCCCGCCACCGCAGCCCGGCTCGGACTCGAACCGCATCCCGAGGGCGGGTGGTTCCGGCGCACCTGGACCAGCGCGCACCCCGTAGAGACGGCGGGCGGAACCCGGCCGGCGGCCACATGCATCCACTACCTTCTGACGCCGGACGAGTCCAGCGCCTGGCACGTCGTCACGAGCGACGAGCTCTGGCTGTGGCACGGTCCGGGACGCCTCGAACTGCGACGGGGTGGCACGGGGGCGGCGCCGGATGAGACCGACACGATCGTGCTCGGTCCGGGTGAAGCGGCCCAAGCCCTGGTCCCCGCCGGCGTGTGGCAGGCGGCTCGACCCCTCGACGATCTCGAGGTTCTCGTGTCCTGCTTCGTTTCGCCGGGTTTCGACTTCGCCGACTGGCGTCTCGCCGAATCCTCTACGGTATGAACGGGGCACCTGCGCCCGCAGTCTCACCCGTCCGCCCCCGCACCCGCATTCCAGGAGTCCCTGTGTCCCTCGCACCCGCTCTGCGCCGCACCGCGCTCGTCGCGACGGCCGTCGCCGCCGTCCTCACCCTGGCCGCCTGCAGCGGTCCCGCTTCGTCCTCCACGCCGACCGGCGGTGCCGACGCCACCGGCGCCGCCCTGCAGACCGTCACCGCGGGCAAGCTCACCATCGCGACGGGCGACCCCGACTACGAGCCGTGGTTCATCGACAACGATCCGTCGAACGGCAAGGGCTTCGAGGGCGCCGTCGCCCACGCGGTCGCGGCGGAGCTCGGGTTCTCCGACAAGCAGATCCAGTGGACGCGCACCGGCTTCGACGCCGCCATCGCTCCGGGCCCCAAGGACTGGGATCTCAACATCCAGCAGTTCTCCATCTCCGAGGACCGCAAGAAGGCCGTCGACTTCTCGTCGTCGTACTACACCACCACGCAGGCCGTCGTCGCCGCGAAGGGCACGCCCGCCGCCTCGGCGAAGAGCATCGCGGATCTGAAGAAGGCCAAGGTCGGCGTGGCGACCGGCACGACGAGCTACACGGTCGCGAAGGCGCAGCTCGGCACCGGTGACCTCAGCGTCTTCAACTCGGTCGACGACGTCGTGCAGGCGCTCAAGGGCGGCCAGATCGATGCGATGATCACGGATCTGCCCGGTGCGTTCTACGTCACCGCCGCACAGTTCGAGAACGGGACTGTGGTGGGGCAGTTCGCCGATGACAAGGGCGGCGACCAGTTCGCATTCGTGCTCCCGAAGAACTCCCCGCTCACTGCGGCCGTCACCAAGGCCGTCGACGCGCTCAAGAAGAAGGGCACGATCGCGGAGCTTCAGAAGAAGTGGCTCAGCGAGGCCGTCAACGTCCCCATCCTGAAGTGACCTCTCCCCTCGTCGACGCGGCGTGGCAGCCGAGCCCTCTCGAGCTGTCACGCCGCGCGCTGCGGCGTCGCGCCACGACGCGCTCCGTCCTGCTCGCGCTGCTGAGCACCCTCATCGTCGCGGCGGTGCTCGTCGCCGTCGTCGCGAACACGCCGGGGTGGAAGGTCGTCCGCGAGACGTTCTTCGACCCGAAGGTGGCTCTCGCCAGCATCGGGCCGATCTTCCAGGGCCTGCTCGTCAATCTCCTCGTGCTGGTGATCGCGGCGGTCTGCGTGGCCCTGCTCGGCACGCTTCTCGCCGTGCTCCGGTCGCTGCGCGGAGCCGTGTTCTTCCCGCTCCGTCTGCTCGCCGCCGCGTACACCGACTTCTTCCGCGGCGTCCCCCTGCTGATCGTGCTGTATCTGGTGGGCTTCGGGATCCCCGCGCTCATGATCTTCCCGCGGATGCCGGCGATGTTCTGGGGCACGATCGCGCTCGTTATCAGCTACTCCGCGTACGTCGCCGAGGTGCTCCGCGCAGGCATGGAGGCGGTGCATCCGTCGCAGCGGGTCGCGGCGCGCTCGCTCGGTCTCACGCACGGACAGACTCTGCGGATCGTCGTGATCCCGCAGGGCGTGCGCAAGGTCGTGCCTGCTTTGATGAACGACTTCGTCTCGATGCAGAAGGATGTCGGGCTCATCTCGGTGCTCGGGGCCGTCGACGCCGTGCGGGCGGCGCAGCTCCAGGTGGCGGAGACCTTCAACTTCACGCCATACATTGTCGCCGGGCTCTTCTTCGTGATCCTGAGCTGGCCGATGATCCGCCTCACCGACGTCGTCACCGCGCGGCTCAACAAGCGCGAGCAGGCCGGAGGGATCGTATGACCGCCCCCGTGATCGAGGCGCTCGGCGTCCGCAAACGCTTCGGCGACCACGACGTGCTGCGGGGCGTCGACCTCGCCGTGGCCGCGCACGAGGTCGTGGTGCTGATCGGCGCCTCAGGATCCGGAAAGTCGACCCTGTTGCGCACGATGAACCTCATCGAACGGGTCGACGACGGCCAGATCCTCTTGTCCGGGACGGACATCACCGATCCCCGCGTGGATGCGGATGCGGTCCGGGCACGGATCGGCGTCGTGTTCCAGCACTTCAACCTCTTCCCGCACCTCACCGTGCTCGACAACGTCACGCTCGCGGCCCGTCGCGTGCACCGCGTGTCGAAGGCGGAGGCCGCGCGCCGCGGCCGGGAGCTGCTGACTGCTCTCGGTCTCGGCGACAAGGCCGGCTCCTACCCGGACCGGCTCTCCGGCGGACAGCAGCAGCGCGTCGCGATCGTGCGTGCCATCCTCACCGACCCCGAGCTGCTGCTCCTGGACGAGATCACGAGCGCCCTGGATCCGCAGCTGGTCGGCGAGGTGCTCGACCTCGTCCGGGAGCTCAAGGGCCGCGGGACGACCATCCTGATGGCGACGCACGAGATGTCGTTCGCTCGCGAGGTCGCCGACCGCGTCGTCTTCCTCAAGGACGGTGTCCTCGTCGAGCAGGGTCCGCCGGAGCAGATCTTCGGAGCTCCCCAGCATCCCGCGACGGCGGAGTTCCTCGCCCGCGTCGGGCACTGAGTCCCGGCGAGGGCGACCCCGTCAGCCTTTCACCGCGCCCGCCATGACCCCGGAGACGAGCTGCTTGCCCGCGGCGATCAGCACGATGAGCAGCGGGCTCGCGACGAGGAACACGCCCGCCATCACCAGTCCCGTATCCGAGGTGTACACACCTTTCAGTTGCGGGACGACCAGCGGCATCGTGAGCTGCGAGCGCAGGACGACGGACGGCCAGAAGAAGCTGTTCCAGGAGCCGATGAACGTGAACAGGGCGAGTGTCGCCGCCGCCGGCCTGGCCGCGGGCAGGGCGATCGACCAGAAGGTGCGGATCATCGACGCGCCATCCACGCGCGCAGCCTCGACGAGCTCGTACGGCAATGCCTCTTCGAGGTACTGAGTCATCCAGAACACGCCGAAGGCGCCCACGAGACCCGGCACGATGAGCGCCGCTACGGAATCCATCCATCCGAAGTCGTTCATCATCACGAAGAGCGGGATGGTACCGACCTGCGCGGGGATCACCATGGTCGCGATCACGGCCACGTACAGACCGCGACGACCGCGGAAGCGCAGCTTCGAGAAGCTGAACCCGGCCAGTGTCGAGAAGAACACGACCGAGACGCTCACGGTCAGCGCGACCAGCAGCGAGTTCGCGAACGCGAGCCAGACGCTGAACTGATCAGAGGAGAAGATCGTCCCGAAGTTCGCGAGCAGCCGCAGCGTCGGCAGCCATCGGGGAAGGCTTCCGACGGACCGGGTGATCTCGGTGGTGGTGGACGAACCGTACATCGCCGCTGCGTAGAGCGGGAAGATCGACAGTACGAAGACCACGGTCAGGGCGCCGTAGGTGAACCAGCCCGGACGACGTGAGGCACCGTGCGCGGCGATCGGGCGCCCGCGGGCGGCGCGCCTCTTCGCGTACCGGGCCGCCGACCGGCCCGCGGTGTTCTCGATGAATGAGCTGCTCATCGTGATGCTCCTTCATTCGTGTCGTCCGCGACGGCGGGCGGTGGCATCGGGCTTGTCTCGGTAGGAGAACCGCTGCGGCGAGGTCGTCCGCGGGCGGGGCGCTCCGCGTGCGGTCCGCCCGAGGACGAGATCGCGCGGGTGAGGACGAAGTTGAGCAGGGAGATCAAGAGGATGATCAGAGCGAAGATCCAGCCGACTGCCGCCGCCTGGCCGAGTCGGTCCTGCCAGTCCCCGAAGCCGAGGTTGTAGAGGTACAGCACCACGGTGGTCCACTGGTTGTCGGCACCGCCCTGACCGCCGCCGGTGCCGCCGCCGTCGAAGAGGCGCGCCTCGTCGAAGACTTCGAGCCCGCCGATCGTCATCGTGAGGATCACGAAGATCAGCGTCGGGCGGATGCCCGGAAGCGTGACCGAGAAGAACTGGCGGATGCGGCCCGCACCATCCACGGTCGCCGCTTCGTACAGGTCGCGAGGCACCGCCTGCATCGCGGCGAGGAGGATGAGCGCGTTGTAACCCGTCCACCGGAAGACGACCATCGAGCCGATGGCCACATGCGACAGCAGGCGATTCTGGAAGAACGGCGAGGTACTGTCGGTGAAGAGCCCGAGAGTGTGCAGGTTGGGCACGAGAATGCCGAACTGCCCGAAGACCTGGCCGAAGATCATCGAGGTCGCGACAGGCATCACGACGAACGGGATGAGCACGCTCATGCGCCAGAAGGTGCGGGCGCGGAGGTTCTGGTCGAGGATCGTCGCGATGAAGAGCGCGAGGATGAGCTGCGGGATGCCACCCCACAGGAAGATCGAGACCGTGTTCTCGAGAGACTGCCAGAACAAGGGCTGTCGCAGCACCCAGCCGAAGTTGTCGAGTCCGACGAAGGCGCCCATGCCTGCCCGCCGGTCCCACTGGTGGAGAGCGACGACGATGTTGAACAGCAGCGGAAACGCGCCGAAGATGGCGAACGCGATGAAGAACGGCGACACGTAGAGGTAGGGCGACAGCTTGACGTCCCACCGGGACAGTCGCTGCCCCCACCCCCAGCGCCTGACGGGACGCGGCGCACGCAATTCACTGACCATCGATCCAACCTCCCAGGCATGCGGACTGGTTCACGCAGATTGCGGGTCCGGTCTCGAAAGGCCGAGACCGGACCCGTCCCATCACTTCTTCGCCGTGTCGAAGCCGAGTGCGTTGAAGTCGCTCACGACTTTGTCCCAGGCCTGCTGGGGGGTCGCAGCGCCGGATTCGACGAGGCTGATGCCGTTCGTCGCCAGTTTCTGGATGCCGGCGAAGTTCTTGCCCCGGAATCCACCCGCTGCGGAGTCACCGGCTTTGGCCGCCAGATCGCCGTAGATCTTGCCGAGCTGCTGACCGCCGAAGAAGTCGCTCTTGGTGTCAGCGATATCCGGGCTCTTGATGGCGTCGGTCTGCGACGGGAACTGGCCGTTCTTGTGGAACCACTGGATGGCGGCGTCCGAGGAAGTCAGGTAGTCGGCGAGTTTGACCGCCCAGGCGGTGTGCTTCCCGGTCGCGGGTACCGCGAAGAACGATCCGCCCCAGTTGCCGCCACCCTCTGGGAACGTGCTCGAGACGCGCCACCCCGAGACGCCGTCGGCGTTGCTCGCGATGATGCCGGACATCCAGGCGGGGGTGACGACGGTCGCCCACTTCTTGTTCTGGAATCCGGCTCCCCAGTCGGCGTTGCCGATCGGGATGCCGGCCGAGATGTGATCCTGCGCGGCGTCCGCGAACATCATGAAGAGCTTCTTGATCTCCGCGTTGTCTGCCATGTCGTAGGGCTTGCCGGACTTGGGGTCCTCGAACGCGGCGGGCAGCAGGTTGATCGCCGCCTGGAAGGCGCTGGAGAGCGAGTCGATGAAGTAGTTGTCGGAGTGGGCGACGTACTGGCGGCCGGCGTCGAGGAACGACTGCCACGTCGCGTCGTCGCCACCGATGAAGGTGCTGAACGAAGCCTCGTCGGTGGCGACACCGGCGGCGGACAGCATGTCCTGGTTGTACGCGATGCCGAGCGGGCCGATGTCAGTCCCGTAGCCCTTGATCTTGCCGTCGACCGAGCCCTGTGTGACCTTCCAGTCGACCCAGCGGTCGGGGACGGCGGGAAGCGTCACCCAGTCCGAGGGCACGCTCATCGTCTCGGTCCACGAGTCGAGTTCGATCAGGTGGACATCGGACAGTCCTGAGCCGTTCGAGGAGAGTCCGTTGCGCACCACCGTCTGCGCGGACGCGCCATCGGGGTACTTGTTCACGACGACCTTGATGCCGTACTTCTTCTCGAAGGATTGGATGAGCTCCGGAGGGAAATCCATCCATGCGGCGACGGTGAGTTTGGCCGGCTTGTTGGCCTCGGTGGCCGTGCCGCCGCCGCTGCCGTTGCCGCCGCTGCCCCCGCCGCTGCACGAGGCGAGCCCCAGGGTCGCAACGAGGGCGGATGCCCCGATTGCGATGATGCGTGTGCTGATTCTCATGATGAGGTCCTTTCGTGACCGGGCGTTCGTGGAAGACCCGGCTCAGGCGTCTGCCGGGGCGAGGGACATGACAGCCCATGGGGCGAGGGTGATGTCAATCGTCAGCGCTCCGTCGTCGTCGACGCGGAGCGTGGAACGGTCGAGGTCGTCGGCGATCGCCGCGAGGTTGGCGACGTCTCGGCGACTGAGGTTGAGGGGCTCGCCCCGTTCGTGCCAAGCCTGTGCCACGTTGCCGTGATCCTGATCCAGGATCTCGACTGCGTAGGTCTCCCCTGGCACGAGCCCGTCGATACGATGCCGGATGCTGCGGGCGGGTCCCTCCTGTGCCAGATGCAGAGTCTGCGCGTAGCTGTTCGCACCGCCGACGGAGCGCGACCCCATGGAGTCGGGATAGTTGAAGAAGACGGCGGCGACAGCGCGCTCCGCGGTGCGGGTGATGATGCCGTGGTCGGTCTGCAGCGCGATGCGGGATCCGAGGCGGTTGAGCATCGCCATCGCGTGGAAGGTCGGTTTGTGGATCCCGTTCTCGTTCACGAACCCGAAGCCGCCGTGGAACGGTCCGATGCCACCCCCGCCTTCTTCGAAGACGTCGGTGAAAGTCCAGTAGGAGATCGAGTCGGTCAGATCGTGCGACTGCAGGAACGCCCGGACGATGTACGTCGCGGCGAAGACGGTGTCGTGCATGTGGTCGCGGCTCGAGGGCGAGGTGGACCACTCCGTGATGTGCAGTTCGGCGTTCGGGTAGGGCGAGTCTGCGATGATCGCGCGCATCGTGGCGAGGTCGTTCCGGGTCGCATCGCGGTCGCGGCTGATCGCACGCCCGACGCCGTTGGTGTCGAAGGCGTAATCGGTCGGATAGAGGTGTGTCGACAGGAAGTCGATGGGAACGTCGCGTTCGGCGCAATAGGCCAGGAACTCGTGGATCCACACGGGCTTCCACGGCAAGGCGGCCGGATCGGTTGCCTCTGCCGTCGTGTACTCCACGGACTGGTCGTGGTACTCCCCGTCGTAGCGGGCGTCCGGCACGAACACCGACGAGGACGGACCGCCGACCCTGATCCCGGCGTCGATCCTCTTCACTGCGGTGGCGGTTGCGGCGTAGAGCTCGAAGTACTCGGTCCTGGTGCCGGTCCAGAAGTGCGGAACGAGGTTCGGCTCATTCCAGACCTCGAACGGCCAGGTGCGTACTTCGTCACGGCCGTAGCGATCGATCCAATGCTCGACCGTGGCCGTCACCAGGCCCAACCAGGCGCTCATGTCCTTCGGAGGGCTGCAATGGGCGTTCCACCAGAACACGGTCTCCGTGCGGGTCGCCAGTTCGCGCGGCATGAAACCGAGTTCGACGAACGGCCGTGCTCCCGTGTCCAGGATCGCGTCGAACACCTTGTCGACATAGGCGAAGGTGTACACGGGGACTTCCCGCGGCACACTGGGGCCGAACCCGCCGCCATCGGACGTCCGGTACACGAACATGTCGTCGTGGAAGAGCCCGTGGAAGCGGACGTGCCGCGCGCCGAGCGTCGCGACAGCCTCGCGGAAATGTGCCTGCCAATCCGCGCGAAGGGCTTCGTTGGCGCGTCCCGCGCCGATGCACTCACTCCAGACATGGCGCAGCGTCCGGTCGACGGCGACTTGGTCGTCGATGAGCAGCATGGCCGGCATTACCTCCACCGACATTTCGACCTCCCTTGGACGAGAGTGGCAACACCGCCACTCGAAAACGAAATTGTTTCGATCTCGTTTCGTTGGAAATGTAGTGGCTGCCAACGAATGGTGTCAAGAGTGTCGTCTCTGTTCCACTGACACTCGCGATATGATGCACGAAACTTTTTCGTTGAGGAGGCTCTCGTGACTGATTCCCTGCCACACCGTGCAACGCTGGCGGACGTCGCGGAGGCCTTGGGCGTTTCCAAGGCAACGGTCTCGAAAGCGCTCAACGGCCGCGACGGGATCTCGCCGGAGACTCGCGAGCGCGTCCTGGCGACGGTTGCCGCACTCGACTACCGCCCGACGACGAGCCCATCGCCGTCCGCTTCACGCCGCGCGATCGCGGCGGTCTTCGACATCCCCGGATCGCCGTACATCCTCGGTGTGCTCCAAGGGGCGCTGGCGGCGGCGACCGCAGGGCATCTCGACCTGCTGACGCGCCTGGCCCCCGAAGGCTCGTCGCGTCGGAGGCGCGCCGTCGCGCGCAATTGGATCGCCGATCAGCGGGCGGCGGGGGTGGTGGGGATCGTCGGACTCACGCTGTCCGAGCCGGACGGCCTGATCGCGGCGGCGAGCGAGGTGGGCATGCCGTTCGTCATCGTCGACCCGGTGGACACCCACAGCCGCAACCTGGTCAGCATCGGATCAAGCAACTGGGCAGGCGCGCGCAACGCCACGGAGCACCTCCTCACCCTCGGACATCGGCGCATCGCGTGGGTCGGTGGTCCCGCAGCTTCCGACGCGGCGCGCGAACGGCTCTACGGGTACCGAGCCGCGCTCGACGCCGCCGGCATTCCGGTGGACCCTCTCCTCACGAGGACGGGTCGCTTCGATACGACGTCCGGTTCGGAGCATGCACGCGAGCTTCTCGCGCTGGGGCAGCCGCCCACCGCGATCATGGCGGGCGACGACGAGATCGCGGTGGGGGTCCTCGCCACTGCGCACGCCATGGGTATCCGCGTGCCCGAGGATCTGAGTGTCACGGGCTTCGACGACACGCCCCAGTCCGCGTGGACCACCCCGCCCCTGACCACCGTCCACCAGCATCTCGAAGGCATGGGCGAGGTCGCCGTGCAGACGATCCTGGCCATGGGGGACGGCGGTCGCCCGGCTTCTCGACGGATCGAGCTCGCGACCACCCTCACGATCCGCAGCAGCACCGGGCCGGCACCGACTGCCCGGACGCGGGCGTAGGAGTTCCAGGCCTTCCTCGCCCGCGTCGGGCACGGAGAAAAGCGGGGCCGGCCGCTCAGCCCTCGGAGGGGCGGACCTCGGTCCAGTCCGCGAACTTGGGGCGGCGCCCGTCCCCGGAGGAGCGTCGGGTGACGCGCCGCTTGATCCAGGGACCGACGTGCCTGCGGTAGTACGCCGCCGTGCTCAGCGGCTCGGACTCGGGCGCGTCGTGGGCGTGCCACCACTCCCCGGGCGCCCCCGCGCCGACGGCGTCGAGCACCCGGGCCGCGACGCGGTGGTGACCGTTCGCGTTCATGTGCAGGCGGTCCTCGGCCCAGTACTCCGGCCTGCTGAGCTCACGATCCGGCCAGTTCAGCGCCTGCACCACGTCCGGCCTGTCCTGGATGCGCCGCAGCATGGCGGCGGACAGCTCGTCGCCGCGCCGCTGGATCAGCGACGTCAGCGGCAGCTGCGCGGATGGGTTCGCGCCGGACAGCACGATGAGCGTGACACCCGCCTCATCGCAGCGGCGGAGCACGCGCGTGAAGGCGTCGGCGATGTGCTCGATGTCCGCCCTGGGACGCAGCATGTCGTTGCCGCCGGCGTTGAAGGACAGGTGAGTGGGGCTCAACGCGAGCGCCGGCTCGAGCTGCTCCTCGACGACGGGCCATGCGAGGCGTCCCCGGATCGCCAGGTTGGCGTAGGAGATGGGCTCTCCCAGCGCGTCGGCCCAGCCGAGCGCAGCGAGATCGGCCCACCCGCGTACGGTGCCGTCGGGCAGCTCGTCGCCGACGCCCTCACTGAAGGAGTCGCCGATGGCGACGAAGCGGACCTCGGTCATCCTCCCAGCCTACGACGGCCGGGACCGCGGAGCCGGCGCGCGCCACGGGCGTTCAGTCGTCGGCGAGAAGGCGACGCACCCGCGGGATGACCTCGGTGCCGTAGAGCTCGATGCTGCGCATCAGCGCCTCGTGCGAGGTGGTGCCGGTGGCGTACTTGAGGTCGAAACGGCCCAGACCCAGGGTGCGCACGGTGTCCGCGATCTTGGCGGCGACCCGCTCCGGCGATCCCGCGTAGACGGCACCCTCGGGGCCCACCTCGTTCTGGAACTGCGCGCGGCTGTAGCCCGTGCCCCAGCCTCGCTCCGCCCCGATCGTGTTGCGCATCGTCTCGAAGCCCGGATACGCGGTGGACCACGCCTCCTCGTCGGTGTCGGCGATGTGACCGGGCGAATGCACCGCGACCGGAAGCGCGGGGTTGCCGAATGCGTCGACCGAGCGGTGGTACAGATCCACGAACGGACGGAAGCGCGCCGCCGGACCGCCGATGATCGCGAGCATCAGGCCGAGGCCGTGGCGCGCCACCCGCACGACCGACTCGGGCGAGCCGCCGACGCCGACCCAGGTGCGCATGCCCTTCTCCGTCTTCGGGAAGACGTCCGCGTTCTCGAGCGGCGGGCGCACCGTCCCCTGCCAGCTCACCGGCTGCTCCTTGAGGAGTTCCACGAACAGCTCGAGCTTCTCCTCGAAGAGGCGGTCGTAGTCACGCAGGTCGAAGCCGAACAGCGGGAACGACTCGGTGAACGATCCGCGTCCGAGCACCACTTCTGCGCGGCCGCCCGAGAGCGCGTCGAGCGTGGCGAAGCGCTCGTAGACGCGCACCGGATCGTCTGAGCTCAGCACCGTGACAGCCGTGCCCAGGCGCAGCCGCTCGGTGCGGGAGGCGATCGCGGCCAGCACCATCTCGGGGCTGGAGACCGCGAAGTCCTTCCGGTGGTGCTCCCCCACGCCGAAGAAGTCCACTCCGACGCGATCCGCGAGGGCGGCCTGCTCCACGATGTTGCGGATGGTCTGCGCCGCGCTGAGAGCATTGCCCTCTGCATCGACCGTGATGTCGCCGAACGTGTCCAGCCCGAACTCGATGTCCATTCCCGAACCTCTTTCTATTCACTTGAATGAACTGAGGAGGGGTCGCGGACATTCCCGCGACCCCTCCTGGCCGGAGCGAGCGTGCTCAGCCGACCTGGAACACGCTCCGCAGCGTGTCGAGACCGACGCCGCCCATGTCGAGAGCGCGCTTGTGGAACGCCTTGATGTCGAAGGCCGCCCCCTCGCGCGCCTTCACGGCGTCGCGCACCTGCTCCCAGATGCGCTGCCCGACCTTGTAGGACGGCGCCTGTCCGGGCCAGCCGAGGTAGCGGTTCACCTCGAACTGACGGAACTCGTCGGACATGTTCACGTTGCGGCGCATCATGTCGAGCGCGTAGTCGTGATCCCAGACGCCGTCGCCGTCGAGACGCGGCTTTCCGAGGTGCACGCCGATGTCGAGGACGACGCGCAGCGCCCGCATCCGCTGACCGTCGAGCATGCCGAGGCGGTCGGCCGGGTCGTCCAGGTAGCCGAGCTGCTCCATCAGGCGCTCGGCGTACAGCGCCCAGCCCTCCGCGTGCCCGGAGGTGCCGGCGAGCACCCTGCGCCAGGTGTTGAGCTCGGCGCGGTTGTACGTGGCCTGCGCGATCTGCAGGTGATGTCCCGGAACGCCCTCGTGGTACACGGTCGTGAGCTCGCGCCAGGTGTCGAACTCGGTCACGCCCTCGGGCACCGACCACCACATGCGACCCGGACGGGAGAAGTCGTCCGTGGGGCCGGTGTAGTAGATGCCGCCCTCCTGCGTCGGAGCGATCATGCACTCGAGCTCGCGGATCTTCTCGGGGATGTCGAAGTGGGTCGCGCCGAGCTCGGCGATCGCGCGGTCGCTCGTCTCCTGCATCCAGCGCTGCAGCGCATCGGTGCCGACGAGCTTGCGCGAGGGATCGGCCTCCAGGTGGGCGACCGCCTCCTCGACCGTGGCGCCGGGGAGGATCTCGTGGGCGATGGCCGTCTGCTCGGCGACCATGCGGGCGAGCTCCTCGCGTCCCCACTCGTAGGTCTCGTCGAGGTCGATCGTCGCCCCGAGGAACCGACGCGAGGCGAGTGCGTAGAGCTCTCGCCCGACCGCGTCCTGCTCGCCCGCCGCGGGCGCGAGCTCTGCGCTGAGGAAGGTGCGCAGCTCGTCGTACGCGACGCGCGCCGCCGCGGACCGGTCCGCGAGCTCGCGAGCCAGGCTCGCCGGAAGCTGTCCCTCCTCCATGGCGGCCTCTGCGACGAACGCGGCGAAGAAGCCATCGTCGGCGGTGTACCGTCCGATCTGCGTCGCCACCTCGACGACCTGGCGCCGTGCCGGGACGACGCCGCGCGCGATCCCTTCGCGCAGCGTGGCGGCGTATCCCTCCAGAGCGGCCGGGACTGCACCGAGACGCTCCGCGATCACGGCCCAGTCATCCGCGGTGGCCGTCGGCATGAGGTCGAACGCCTGGCGCACGTCCTGCGCAGCGGAGGCGATCACGTTCAGATCCCGCAGGTGCCATTGCGCGTCGTGCTGCTCGATCGAGAGCCGAAGCTCGGCAGAGAGGTCGGTCTTGGTGACGCGGTCGATCTCGTCGACGGGCTCCTGCGCGTCGAGCTCGGCGAGGACGCGGCGGGTCTCGGCGATCGCGTGCTCGTGTCCTGCCGGGCTGAAGTCGTCGAGACGGCCGTTCACCTCGTTGCGGCCGATGTAGGTGCCGAGGATCGGAGAGAGGTCGGTGAGGGTGTCGACCCAGCCTTCGGCGATCTGGTCGATGGCGGAGGGCGTGCGCGTCGTGGGCTGCTCTGCGGTCATCCTCTGAGCCTATCCACGGAACAGGATCCTCTCCATGGAACGACGCGTGCGCGGAGCGCGCGTCGTCCCACGGAGTCGGTGATCGCCTCAGCTCAGTGCGCGGCTTCGTTCCAGTCGGAGCCTCGGCCGACCTGCACGTCAAGAGGAACGGACAGGTCCGCCGCACCGCCCATGCGCTCGCGCACGATGCGCTCGGTCGCGTCCCACTCCCCCGGAGCGACCTCCACTACGAGCTCATCGTGGATCTGCAGCAGCACGCGCGACGCGAGGCCCTGCTCGAGCAGGTCGGCATGGATCCGGAACAGCGCGATCTTCATGATGTCCGCCGCGCTGCCCTGGATCGGCGCGTTCAGAGCCGCACGCTCGGCGTTCTCACGGAGCACGCGGTTCGGGCTGACCAGGTCGGGGAACGGGCGACGGCGCCCGAAGATCGTCTCGGTGTAGCCGACCTCCTTCGCGGCGAGGACGGATGCGCGCAGGTAGTCGCGCACGGCGCCGAACCGCGCGAAGTACTCCATCATCAGCTGCTTGGCCTCGGACTGCTCGATCCTCAGCTGCTTGGACAGGCCGAACGCGCTGAGTCCGTAGACCAGGCCGTACGACATCGCCTTGACCTTCGTGCGCATCGCCGCGGTGACGTCCTGCGGATCCACCCCGAACACGCGCGCGCCGACGAAGCGGTGCAGGTCCTCCCCGGAGTTGAACGCCTCGATCAGCCCCTCGTCGCCGGACAGGTGCGCCATGATCCGCATCTCGATCTGGGAGTAGTCGGCCGTGAGCAGCGTCTCGTAGCCCTCGCCCACCTGGAACGCGCTCCGGATCCGCCGTGACTCCTCGGTGCGCACCGGGATGTTCTGCAGGTTCGGGTCGGTGCTGGACAACCGGCCTGTCTGGCTGCCGGTCTGCACGTAGGTCGTGTGGACGCGGTGGTCGGCGCGGATCGCGGTGTCGAGCGACTCGATGATCTGGCGGAGCTTGGTCGCCTCGCGGTGCTGCAGGAGCAGATCGAGGAACGGATGCGGATTGCTCTCCTGCAGGTCGGCCAGCACCGCCGCGTCGGTCGAGTATCCGGTCTTCGTCTTGCGGGTCTTCGGCAGCTCGAGCTGCTCGAACAGCACTTCCTGCAGCTGCTTCGGCGAGCCCAGGTTGACCTCGCGTCCGATGATCTCGAACGCCTCGTGCGCGATCCCGCCGGCCCGCTCTCCGAGCTCCTGCGAGAAGCCGGAGAGGATCTCGTGCGACACCGCCACGCCCGCGAGCTCCATGTCGGCGAGCGTGAGGAGCGTCGGGAGCTCGATCTCGCGGAGCACCCGGTCCACGCTCTCCGGCACGTCGCCGCGCAGAGAGGCCGCGACCCGCGCCGTGAACCAGGCGAGCTGCGCGGGCGAGGCACCCTCGGTCTCGGGCACGAGCTGGCTCGGATCGGCTTCCGGGAGCTTCTCCCCGAGGTAGCGGTCGACGAGGTCGGCAAGCGTCTTGTCGGGGTAGCTCGGACGGAGCAGCCAGCCGGCCAGGTTCGTGTCGTACGCGAGTCCGCCCAGGCGCACTCCCGCGGTGCGTAGCGCCTTGACCTGCGGCTTCGCGTCGTGGAACACCTTCGGGGCATCCGATTCCAGCCAGTCGCCCAGGGCCGACTGCACCGCCGGGTCCCAGGAGAGCTCGACCAGATCGTCGCCGTGGGCGAGGCCGACGCGGCGCGGCAGACCGCCCGCGACCGTGACCTCCACGGCCACCTCAGCCGTGGCACCCGCCAGCCAGGCGGCGACGCCGTCCGCGGCGAGCTCGCGCGCGGCCGGGACATCGACGGCCGTGGACTCCTCCTCGGGGGCCTCCTCCCCGACCGCCTCGAACACGCGCGGAAGCAACGTGCGGAACTCGAGCCGCGCGAAGATGTCGCGCACGGCCTGCGCGTCGATCGGCTTGGTCACCAGGTCGGCGGGGCCGACCTCGAGCTCCACGTCCTGCAGGAGCCGGTTGAGCTTGCGGTTGCGCCGCACGTCGTCGAGGTGCTCGCGCAGGTTGCCGCCGACGACGCCCTTGATCTCATCCGCGCGATCGAGCAGCTCGTCGAGCGACCCGAACTGGGTGAGCCACTTCACCGCCGTCTTCTCGCCGACCTTCGGCACTCCGGGCAGGTTGTCGCTGGTCTCGCCGACGAGCGCCGCGATGTCGGGGTACTGGTCAGGACGCACGCCGTAGCGCTCCTGCACCGCGATCGGGTCGTACCGCTTGAGCTGCGACACGCCCTGGACGTTCGGGTACAGCAGCGTGACCTCGTCGTTCACGAGCTGGATCGTGTCGCGGTCACCCGAGACGACGAGCACGTCGTAGCCCTGCGCCGAGCCCTGGGCGGCGAGTGTCGCGAGGATGTCGTCGGCCTCGATGCCCTCCTTGGTGAGCACCGGGATCGACATCGCCGCGAGGCAGTCCTGCAGCAGCGGGATCTGGCCGCGGAACTCCGACGGCGTCTCCGAGCGCGTGGCCTTGTACTCGGGGTACTCGTCGGTGCGGAACGAGTGGCGGGAGGTGTCGAACGCGATCGCCATGTGGGTGGGCCGCTCGGCCTTGATGAGGTTCACCAGCATCGACAGGAAGCCGTAGATGGCGTTCGTGTGCTGGTTGTCCTTGGTGGTGAAGTTCTCCACCGGGAGGGCGAAGAACGCCCGGTATGCGAGCGAATGGCCGTCGACGACCATGAGGGTAGGCTTTGCGGAGTCCGTCACGACTTCAGCCTAACGACACCGGCGGACATCGAATCGAGGAGGATCCCGCGTGAGCGACCCGGCCGACACGAGCACCGCACCGGCCAGCCCCGGCATGGACTGGGCGGCCGAGCGCGGCATGGGCGCACTGGCCGAGAAGATGGGCCTCAGCTGGGTCGAGTTCTCCGTGGACCGCTGCGTCGCGACGATGCCGGTCGAGGGGAACACCCAGCCCGTGGGCCTCATGCACGGCGGCGCCTATGTGGTGCTGGGCGAGTCGCTCGGCTCGATGGCGGCCAACCTGCACGCCGGCCCCGGACGACTCGCGGTGGGCGTCGACATCAACGCCACGCACACCCGTTCGGCCACCAGCGGCCTCGTCACCGGGGTGTGCACGCCCGTGCACCTCGGCCGCAGCATCACCGTGCACGAGATCGCGATCAGCGACGATCAGGGACGCCGCTGCTCCACGATCCGGATCACGAACATGATCAAGGACCTGCCCGGCGCACGCTGATCGACGCGCTCAGGCGTCCGCGTCGACGGGATCCTCCAGGATCCGCTGGAACAGCAGGTGGTCCTGCCACTCCCCCGCGATGCGCAGATAGCGCGGCGCGAGGCCGATCCGGGTGAAGCCGAGCGCGTTCAGGACGTGCTGCGAGGCGGCGTTGTGCACCAGCGTCGCCGCCTGGATGCGGTGCAGGCCGAGGTCGTCCCTGGCCTGCGTGCAGACGCTCCGGACGGCTCGCCGCATGACTCCGCGACCGGCAACCTGCTGGTCGATCCAGTAGCCCAGGTGCGCGCTCCAGAAGGCTCCGCGCACGATGTCGCTGAGATTCACGCGGCCGACGATGCGGCCCCGGGCGTCCGTGAGGACGAAGGCCGCGCTGCGGCCCTCTGTCACGCTGCGCAGACTCTCCTCGACATGCGCCCCTTGCCGCTCCGCGGTGAAGAACGCGTCGGAGCGCAGCGGCTCCCAGGGAGCGAGGTGCTCGCGGTTTCGGGTGTACGCCGCCGCGAGCTCCGCGCCGTCTCCGGGCAGGAGCGGACGGAGACGGATCCCGCCCCCGAGATCCACGCCCTACTTCTTGGGAGCGAGCTGCTCGATGATCGCCTTGGCGACGTCCTGCATGGTGAGCCGGCGATCCATCGACGCCTTCTGGATCCAGCGGAACGCCTCGGGCTCGCTGAGGCCCATCTTCTCGTTGAGCAGGCCCTTCGCCCGATCCACGAGCTTGCGGGTCTCGAAGCGCTCGACCATGTCGGCGACCTCGGCCTCGAGCGTGATGATCTGCTCGTGGCGGGCCAGGGCGATCTCGATCGCGGGCAGCAGGTCGTTCGGCGTGAAGGGCTTCACGACGTAGGCGAGCGCGCCGGCCTCGCTCGCGCGCTCGACGAGCTCCTTCTGGCTGAAGGCCGTCAGGAGCACGACCGGGGCGATGTTGCCCTTGTGCAGCTTCTCCGCCGCGCTGATGCCGTCGAGCTGGGGCATCTTCACGTCCATGATGACGAGGTCCGGCCGCAGCTCGGTGGCCAGCTGCACCGCCGTCTCTCCGTCGCCGGCCTCGCCGACGACATCGAAGCCGTTGTCACGGAGGATCTCGACGATGTCGAGGCGGATCAGCGACTCGTCCTCGGCGACGACGACGCGTCGCGGAGCGGACGAGGCGGGCTGCTCAGGCTGCTGCTCTTCAGTCACGGATCCATCCTATCCGACCGGGGATTCGGATCATGCGAACGCTGGTGCCCGGGTGCGGAACGGCCCTGCGGCCGCCCCGCACCGCTCCTGGTGCCGGCGGTGGGACTCGAACCCACATGCCCTTTCGGACAAAGCATTTTGAGTGCTCCGCGTCTGCCATTCCGCCACGCCGGCCCGGATCGACTGTAGCGCACTCGCGGAGACGACGAACGCCGGCCCCCGTTGCGGGGACCGGCGTTCGCACGTGCGCTCAGTTCGTCGACTGGTAGGCCGGAGCGGCACCGTGCACGGTGTCGCCGACCCGGTGGATGCGCAGGTCGTTGGTGGAGCCGACGATGCCGGGAGGGGATCCGGAGATCACGACGACCTTGTCGCCGACCTCGGCGAGGCCAGAGCCCAGAAGGTGCTCGTCGACCTGGTGGAACATCATGTCCGTGTGCGGGACGAAGTTCACGAGGCTCGTGCGCACGCCCCAGGTGACCGCAAGGCGGCGACGGATGCCCGGGTCCGGGGTGTACGCCAGCATCGGGATGCGCGAGCGCAGCCGCGAGAGGCGTCGTGCCGAGTCGCCCGACTGCGTGAACACGCAGAGGAACTTGGCCTCGACGAACTCGGCGACCTCGAGCGCGGCGAGCGTGATCGCGCCGCCCTGCGTGCGCGGCTTCGTGGTGAGCGGCTGGATGCGCTCGAGTCCGTGGTCCTCGGTGGACTCGATGATGCGCGCCATGGTCTCCACGACGATCACGGGGTACTCCCCCACGCTCGTCTCGCCGGAGAGCATGACCGCATCGGCGCCGTCGAGCACGGCGTTGGCCACGTCGGACGTCTCGGCGCGCGTGGGCACCGGGCTGGAGATCATCGACTCGAGCATCTGCGTCGCGACGATGACCGGCTTGGCCATGCGACGGGCGAGCTCGACGGCCTGCTTCTGCACGATCGGCACGGCCTCCAGCGGGAGCTCCACGCCGAGGTCGCCGCGGGCGACCATGATCCCGTCGAACGCGTCGACGATCTCCTCGAGGTTGGCGACGGCCTGCGGCTTCTCGATCTTAGCGATGACCGGGACCTTCACGCCCTCTTCGGCCATGATCTCGTGCACGCGGGATACGTCGGCGGCGTCACGCACGAACGACAGGGCGATGAGGTCGGCGCCGGTGCGCAGACCCCAGCGGAGGTCGTCCTCGTCCTTCTCGCTCAGCGCAGGGACACTGACGGCGACGCCCGGCAGGTTGATGCCCTTGTTGTTCGACACCGCCCCGGCCACGACGACCCTGGTGGTGACGACCGTGCCGTCGGTGTCGACGACCTCGACGCGGACCTTGCCGTCGTCGATGAGCAGGAAGTCGCCCGCCTTGACGTCCTGCGGGAGACCCTTGAAGGTCGTGCCGCAGATGTCCTTGTTGCCGATGATGTCCTCGGTGGTGATCTTGAAGATGTCACCCACCGCCAGCTCGTAGGGGCCGGCCTCGAACTTGCCGAGACGGATCTTCGGGCCCTGCAGGTCGACGAGCACGGCGACCGCCCGGCCGGAGTCCTCCGCCGCACGCCGCACGTTCGCGTAGTTGTTCTCGTGCACGGAATAGTCACCGTGGCTCAGGTTCAGCCGGGCGACGTCGACGCCTGCATCGATGAGGGCCCGCACCGTCTCATACGTCGAGGTTGCTGGGCCAAGAGTGGCCACGATTTTGGCACGTCTCAATGCGTTCTCCGAAAGGTGTCAGGGGGATGGATGAAGGGCCACGCTGCCTGGGCCAGCCTACGCGGGCTGGACCCCGATCGCGACATCGGTCGGGCGCACCGGCGCCGGCAGCACGGTCTCCCCCATCAGATGACGGTCGACGGCGGCGGCCGCCGCGCGCCCCTCGGCGATGGCCCACACGATGAGCGACTGCCCGCGGCCCGCGTCGCCGGCCACGAACACGCCCGGGATGGTGGAGGCGTAGTCCTCGTCACGCCGGAAGGCGCCGCGGTCGGTGCGCTGAGGCGCCTCCTCGCCGAACGTGTCGTGCTCGGGGCCGGTGAAGCCCATCGCGATGAGCACCAGGTCGGCGGGGATCTCGCGCTCCGTACCGCTGCGCGGGACGCGGCGGCCGTCCACGAACTCCGTCTCGGCCACGCGCAGAGCGCGCACCTCGCCGGCCTCGTTGCCGAGGAACTCGACGGTGGACGCGAGGTACTCGCGCGCGCCGCCCTCCTCGTGCGCCGAGGAGATCTCGAACACGGTCGGCATCATCGGCCACGGCTGGTGGTCCGGCCGGTGCACGGACGGCTGACGGCCGATCGCGAGGTTCGTGACACTGAGCGCGCCCTGACGGTGCGCGGTGCCGATGCAGTCCGCGCCGGTGTCACCGCCGCCGATCACGATCACGTGCTTGCCCTCTGCCGAGATCTGGTTCGGCACCGGATCGCCCGCGACGGCCTTGTTGGACTCCACGAGGTACTCCATCGCGAAGTGCACGCCGTCGAGGTCGCGCCCGGGGATCGCGAGCTCGCGGGGCAGCGTGGCCCCCGTCGCGATGACCACGGCGTCGTACCGCGCTCGCAGGTCGTCCCATGTGATGTCGACGCCGATGTTCACGCCGGCGCGGAAGCGGGTACCCTCCTCCGACATCTGGCGCAGGCGCGCGTCGAGGTGCGACTTCTCCATCTTGAAGTCGGGGATGCCATAGCGGAGCAGGCCGCCGATCCGGTCGTCGCGCTCGAACACGGCGACCGTGTGGCCCGCACGGGTCAGCTGCTGTGCGGCAGCGAGCCCCGCGGGGCCGGATCCGACGACGGCGACGGTCTTGCCGGTCAGCCGCTCCGGCGGCTGCGCCTCGACCCAGCCCGACGCGAACGCCTGGTCGATGATCGAGACCTCGATCTGCTTGATCGTGACGGCGGGCTGGTTGATCCCGAGCACGCAGGCGCTCTCGCAGGGCGCCGGGCACAGCCGCCCGGTGAACTCCGGGAAGTTGTTCGTCGCATGCAGCCGCTCGATGGCGGCGCGGCCCTCGCCGCGCCAGGTGAGGTCGTTCCACTCCGGGATCAGGTTGCCCAGCGGGCAGCCCTGATGACAGAAGGGCACGCCGCAGTCCATGCACCGGCTGGCCTGGCGGCGGAGCACGGCCGAGTCACCCGGCTCGTACACCTCCTTCCAGTCCATGATGCGGACCGGAACGGGCCGGCGTGCGGGGAGCTCGCGCTCCGTGACGTTCAGGAAGCCCTTGGGATCAGCCACCGGTCACCTCCAGGATGCGGGTCCAGACGATGGAGCCGTCGGGGTCGATCCCCTCGGCCTCGGCCTCCGCCCTGGTGCGCAGCACGGCCGCGTAGTCCCTGGGCAGGATCTTCGTGAAGGAGGCCGCGAAGTCGTCGTCCTCCAGGATCTCCGCGGCGAGCGGGGATCCGGTGCGCTCCACGTGCTGCACGAGCAGCTCGCGGAGCTCCTGCGCGTCCACCTCGTCGAGCGGGAGCAGCTCCAGCTCGCCGGTGTTCAGCGAGAGAGGGTTCACGCGCTCGGTGTGCAGGTCGCGGACATATGCGATGCCGCCCGACATGCCGGCACCGAGGTTGCGGCCGGTGCTGCCGAGGATCACCGCGACGCCGCCGGTCATGTACTCGAGCGCGTGGTCGCCCACGCCCTCGGCGACCGCCGTCGCCCCCGAGTTGCGCACCAGGAACCGCTCCCCGACGACGCCGGAGATGTGGATGGTGCCGCTCGTCGCGCCGTAGCCGATCACGTTGCCCGCGATCACGTTGCGATGCGGCGCGAAGGTCGCGTCGTGGTGCGGGCGGATCGCGATCTCGCCGCCCGAGAGGCCCTTGCCGACGTAGTCGTTGGCGTCTCCCTCGAGCGAGATCGAGATCCCGCTCGGGAGGAAGGCGCCGAGCGACTGTCCCGCCGTGCCGTGCAGGGCGATGCGGATGGTGCCGGAAGGGAGACCTTCTCCGCCGTGCTGCACCGTCACCTCGTGGCCGAGCATGGTGCCCACGGCGCGCTCGGTGTTGCGGATCGGCAGCTCGAACGAGATCGGCGTGCCGTGCGCGATCGCCTCGCGCGCCTGCTCGAGCAGCGGTGCGTCGAAGTGCTTCTCGAGCTCGTGATCCTGGGTGCGTGCGCTGCGACGCGGCTCGTGGGCCGGGAACGCGGGGCCCTCCAGGACCGGCGCCAGGTCGAGGCCGTCGGCCTTCCAATGCCGGATCGCCGCGTCCGTGCGGAGCAGGTCCGCCCGGCCGATGATCTCGTCGAGGCTGCGGAAGCCGAGCGCGGCGAGGTGCTCGCGCACCTCCTCGGCGATGAACTCCATGAAGTTCACGACGAACTCGGGCTTGCCCGTGAAGCGCTCGCGCAGGACGGGGTTCTGCGTCGCAACGCCCACCGGGCAGGTGTCGAGGTGGCAGACGCGCATCATGATGCAGCCGCTGACCACGAGGGGCGCGGTCGCGAACCCGAACTCCTCGGCGCCCAGGAGCGCGCCGATGATCACGTCGCGGCCGGTCTTGAGCTGGCCGTCCACCTGCACCACCACGCGATCGCGCATGCCGTTGAGCATGAGCGTCTGCTGGGTCTCGGCGAGGCCGAGCTCCCAGGGGGTGCCGGCGTGCTTGAGCGAGTTCAGCGGGCTCGCGCCCGTGCCGCCGTCGTGACCGGAGACCAGCACGACGTCGCTGAGGGCCTTGGCCACGCCCGCGGCGACCGCCCCGATCCCCGACTGGCTCACCAGCTTGGTGTGGATCCGCGCGTTCGGGTTGGCTCGCTTCAGATCGAAGATGAGCTGCTTGAGGTCCTCGATCGAGTAGATGTCGTGATGCGGCGGCGGCGAGATCAGGCCGACGCCGGGCGTCGCGTGCCGGGTGCGCGCGATCCACGGGTAGACCTTCTGCGGAGGCAGCTGACCTCCTTCGCCGGGCTTCGCGCCCTGGGCGAGCTTGATCTGGATGTCGTCGGCCTCGGTGAGGTACTGGCTCGTGACGCCGAAACGGCCGGACGCGACCTGCTTGATCGCGCTGCGGCGCTCCGGGTCGACCAGGCGCTCCGGATCCTCTCCGCCCTCGCCGGTGTTCGACTTCGCGCCGAGGCGGTTCATCGCGATGGCGAGCGTCTCGTGCGCCTCCTGGGAGATGGAGCCGTAGCTCATCGCGCCCGTGGAGAAGCGCTTGACGATCGACGAGACCGGCTCGACTTCGTCGATCGGCACCGGAGGACGCTCCCCCGTGCGCAGCTCGAACAGCCCGCGCAGGGTCTTCAGCTCCTTGGCCTGATCGTCCACGAGCTTCGTGTACTCGCGGAAGACGTCGTAGCGCCGCGTGCGCGTCGAGTGCTGCAGGCGGAACACGGTATCGGGGTTGAACAGGTGCGGCGAGCCGTCGCGGCGCCACTGGTACTCGCCGCCCGTCCAGAGACGCTCGTGCGCACGCGCCGCCGCGTCCTCCGGGTAGGCGAAGTCGTGCCGGGCCTGGTTCTCGGCGAACAGGTCCTCGATGCCGATGCCGCCGAGCTTGGTCTCGGTGCCGGTGAAGTACGCGTCGACGAGCTCCTGGCTGAGGCCCACGGCCTCGAACACCTGTGCGCCGGCGTAAGAGCCGACGGTCGAGATGCCCATCTTCGACATGATCTTGAGCACGCCCTTGCCGAGCGCGTAGATCAGGTTGCGGACCGCCTTCTCCGGAGTGATGCCGGTGATGTAGCCGGTGCGCACCAGGTGCTCCACCGTCTCCATCGCGAGGTAGGGGTTGACGGCGGAGGCGCCGTAGCCGATGAGTGTCGCGACGTGGTGCACCTCGCGGACATCGCCCGCCTCGACGACGAGACCGACCTTCATGCGGTCCTCACGGCGGATCAGGTGGTGATGCACCGCCGACAGCATGAGCAGCGACGGGATCGGAGCGAGATCCTTGTTGGAGTCGCGGTCGCTGAGGATGATCAGCTCCGCGCCGTCCTCGATCGCCTCGTCGACCTCGGCGCACATCTCCTCGAGACGGCGGGCCAGCGAGTCGGGTCCGGCGTCGAAGTGGTACAGGC
Organism: Microbacterium azadirachtae; assembly: GCF_000956545.1. Lineage (GTDB taxonomy): Bacteria > Actinomycetota > Actinomycetes > Actinomycetales > Microbacteriaceae > Microbacterium > Microbacterium azadirachtae. Next base: position 135,403 of record NZ_JYIT01000085.1, on the reverse strand, counting down.
CCCGGATGGTCGCGCTGGAGCGCTCCGGACGCGCCTTGTCGATGTGGCGGATCTTGGCCAGCTCGTCGTTGTCGATGACCGGGAAGTCCAGCACGATCGTGCGGGCGTGGTCGGGACCCCAGTCGAGCAGGTTGCGCTCCGGGCCCAGGCCCAGCGACAGGTTGGTGACGACTTCCTCGCGGATCGCGTCCAGCGGCGGGTTGGTGACCTGCGCGAACTGCTGCACGAAGTAGTCGAAGAGCAGACGGGGGCGCTGGGAGAGCACGGCGATCGGCGCATCGCTGCCCATCGCGCCGAGCGGCTCGGCGCCGGTCTGCCCCATCGGGGTGAGGAGGATCCGGACCTCCTCCTCGGTGTAGCCGAAGGTGCGCTGGCGACGCGTGATCGACGCGACCGGGTGCACGATGTGCTCGCGCTCAGGAAGGTCCGCGAGGCGCACGCGGCCCTCGTCCAGCCACTCCTGCCACGGGTGCAGCTCGGCCAGGTCGCGCTTGACCTCCTCGTCCTCGACGATGCGGCGCTGCGCGGTGTCGACGACGAACATGGTTCCCGGCTGCAGGCGACCCCGGCGCTTGATGCGCTCGGGCTCGAACTCGAGGACGCCGGTCTCGCTGCCGATGACGACGAGGCCGTCGGTCGTCTCCGTCCAGCGGCCGGGGCGCAGCCCGTTGCGGTCGAGCGTGGCGCCGACGACCGTGCCGTCGGTGAAGATCAGGGCGGCGGGCCCGTCCCACGGCTCCATCTGGTTCGCGTGGTACTCGTAGAACGCGCGCAGCTTCGGATCCAGGTCCGTCTGACGCTCCCAGGCGGCGGGCACCATCATCATGACGGCGTGCGGGAGGCTGCGGCCGGTGAGGGTGAGCAGCTCGAGCACCTCGTCGAAGGACGCCGAGTCGCTCGCGCCGTCCGTGCAGATCGGAAGCAGCGGGCGGATGTCGCCGAGCAGCTCGGACTCGAGCTGCGACTGCCGGGCGCGCATCCAGTTGCGGTTGCCGCCGACCGTGTTGATCTCGCCGTTGTGCGCGAGCATGCGCAGCGGCTGCGCGAGCGGCCAGGACGGGAACGTGTTCGTCGAGTAGCGCGAGTGCACCACGGCCAGCTCGGAGGCGAAGCGCTCGTCCTGCAGGTCGGGGTAGAACGGCTCCAGCTGGAGCGTGGTGACCATGCCCTTGTAGCCGAGGGTGCGGGCGGAGAGCGACACGAAGTACGCATCGAGCTCGTGACCGGCGCGCTTGCGCAGGCGGTACGCGACGCGATCCAGAGCGATGCCGGTCAGGGCGTCCGCCGATGCGGTCGCGGGACGCGAGACGAAGAGCTGCTCGAACGCCGGGCGCGCCTCGTCGGCGAGCTTGCCGAGGTGCTGGTTCGCCGTGGGTACCTCGCGCCAGCCGAGGACGGTGAGGCCCTCTTCGGCCGCGATGCGCTCGATGCCGGCCTTCTGCTCGCGCCGGGAGCGGGAGTCGAGCGGCAGGAACGCGAGGCCCGCAGCGTACTCCCCCACCGGGGGCAGCTCGAACGTGACGACGGCGCGCAGGAACGCGTCCGGCATCTGGGTCAGGATCCCGGCCCCGTCACCCGTGCCCGCGTCGGATCCGATCGCCCCGCGGTGCTCCAGGTTGCGCAGCGCCTCGAGCGCGAGCGCGATGATGTCATGACCCGGCTCTCCGCGGAGCGTCGCGACCATGGCCAGGCCGCAGGCGTCCTTCTCGAATGCGGGGTTGTACATCCCCTGCTTCGGGGGGTAAGCGCCGGAAGCGCCGTAGGGAGGCTGGAAGTACACCAGTCACCGTCCTCAGAATTCGGATGAACCCGGGGACGTCATCGGCCCGCTCGTTCAGTGCGTGTTTCCCGGCGGACGTGCGTCCACCGCAGCGAGGCTCCTGTCGGCGCCGTTCTCAGGGGCGGGAAGCGGCGCTCGTGGCGTCCGCCTCCGCGCGATCGTCGTCGGTCTGAGGCTCGCTCAGGTCGACGAAATCATCGGGGTTTTGCGATTCTACCCCAGCGTCGCGGGGGGCCCGACCGGGCTGGTACGGCGAGGGCTCGAGGCCGGGGTGGCGACGGGTCTGCACGAAGAGGATCACGATGCCGAGCACGACGCCGAACAGCGCGGCCCAGACGTTGGTGCGCAGCCCGAAGTAGATCTCGCTCGGATCGATGCGGATCGACTCCCAGACCACGCGGCCGGCGCCGTACCAGATGAGGTACACGGCGAACAGCTTGCCCCACTGCAGGCGCAGCTTGTTGCCGATCCAGAGCAGGAACAGGCAGCCGAGCGTGTTCCAGATCACCTCGTAGAGGAAGGTGGGGTGGAACAGGGTGCCCTCGGCGAGCCCCGGCGGGAAGGCGGAGTTGGTGGACTCGATCTCGAGACCCCAGGGCAGGTCCGTGGGAAGCCCGAACAGCTCGTGGTTGAACCAGTTGCCGAAGCGTCCGAAGGCCTGCGCCAGGATGAGGCCGGGCGCCAGCGCGTCCGCGAACGCCGAGAAGCGCACGCCGGTCCAGCGGCAGCCGAGCCAGGCGCCGATGGCGCCGCCGATGAGGGCGCCGAAGATGGCGATGCCGCCCTCCCAGATGGCCCACACGGAGCCGGGCTCGAAGGGGTTCCAGGTGTTCTTGCCCGGGCCGAAGTAGAAGCCGGGGTGCGTGAGCACGTGGAAGATGCGCGCTCCGATGATCGCCAGAGGCACCGCGATGATGCAGATGTCGACGACGACCCAGCGCTCCGCACCGCGCTTCGTGAGGCGGTGGTTGGTCATCAGCGTCGCCACGATGATGCCGGCGATGATGCACAGGGCGTAGAAGTGGATCTGCAGCGTGAGGCCGAAGATGTTCAGCGTGAAGTAGCTGACCGGCGGGCTCGGGATGCTGGCGTGCACGCCGATCAGGGCGTTCTGGAGCGCGAAGGGCATGGTCACGAGTCTACGGCGTCAGAGCGCGATCACCGTGCGCGCGGCGTGCCCGTGGCGAGCTCGCGGGTGACCGCCGCCAACCGCTCCACTCCCCCGTCACGGAGGGCGCGGACGAGGGCGGTGCCCACGATCGCACCGTCGGCGTACTCCAGCACCCCGGCGATCTGGTCGGCCGTGGAGATGCCGATGCCGACGCACGCCCGAGTGGCGCCGTGCTCGCGCAGACGGCTCACGAGGGTGCGCGCGGCCTGGTCGAGCTCGGCGCGCTCCCCTGTGATGCCCATCGTCGAGACCGTGTACACGAAGCCGGTGGAGCGGGACGCGACCAGGTCGAGCCGTTCGTCCGTGGAGGTCGGCGCCGCGAGGAAGATCCGGTCGAGCCCGGTGCGCTCGCTCGCCGCGATCCACTCGGGCGCGGCCTCGGGCGTGATGTCGGGGGTGATGAGCCCGGCGCCGCCCGCGGCGAGCAGGTCGTCGGCGTAGCGGTCGACCCCGTACTGCAGCACGGGGTTCCAGTAGGTCATGACCACGACGGGAGCGTCCACCGCTGCCGTGATCGCCGCGACGGCCGTGAACAGGTCGCGCATCCGGAAGCCGCCGGCGAGAGCCGCCTGCGTCGCCTCCTGGATGATCGCGCCGTCCATCACCGGGTCGCTGTAGGGCGGGCCCAGCTCGATGATGTCGACGCCGTTGCGGGCCAGGGCGATCGCCGCATCGATGCTCGTCTGCAGATCCGGATACCCCACCGGCAGGTAGCCGATGAAGGCGCCGCGCCCGGCCTCGTGCGCGCGCTGGATCGCCTCTTCGACGCGGCTCATGCCGGGGCTCCGTTCTCGGCGGCCGCGGCGTCGTACAGTCCGAAGTAGCGCGCGGCCGTGTCCATGTCCTTGTCGCCGCGGCCGGAGAGGCACACGGCGAGGATCGCGTCCGGGCCGAGCTCCTTCCCGATGCGGATGGCGCCGGCGAGGGCGTGCGCCGACTCGATCGCCGGGATGATGCCCTCGGTGCGGCTCAGGAGTCGCAGCGCCTGCATCGCCTCGTCGTCGGTCGCCGGGATGTACTCGGCGCGACCGATCGCGGCGAGCCAGGAGTGCTCCGGACCCACGCCGGGGTAGTCGAGCCCGGCCGAGATCGAGTGCGACTCGATGGTCTGGCCGTCCTCGTCCTGCAGCACGTACGTGCGCGCCCCGTGCAGCACACCCGGGCGGCCGCGTTCGATCGAGGCCGCGTGCTTGGGCGTGTCGACGCCGTCGCCGGCCGCCTCCACGCCGTAGAGGCGCACGTCGGCGTCGTCGAGGAAGGCGTCGAACATGCCGATCGCGTTGGAACCGCCGCCCACGCACGCGAGCACGGCGTCCGGCAGGCGTCCGGCCTCGTCGAGCAGCTGACGCCGGGCCTCCTCGCCGATGATCTTCTGGAAGTCGCGCACCATCGCCGGGAACGGGTGCGGACCCGCTGCCGTGCCGAAGATGTAGTTCGTCGTCTCGACGGTCGCCACCCAGTCGCGGTAGGCGTCGTTGATCGCGTCCTTGAGGGTGCGCGACCCGGTGGTGACCGGCACGACCTCTGCGCCGAGCAGGCGCATCCGCGCGACGTTGAGCGCCTGGCGCTCGGTGTCGACCTCGCCCATGTAGATGGTGCAGTCCAGCCCGAACAGGGCGGCGGCCGTGGCCGTGGCGACGCCGTGCTGACCGGCGCCGGTCTCGGCGATCACACGGGTCTTGCCCAGCCGCTTGGTGAGCAGCGCCTGACCCAGCACGTTGTTGATCTTATGCGAACCGGTGTGGTTGAGGTCCTCGCGCTTGAGGAAGATCCGTGCGCCGCCCGCGTGCTCGGCGAAGCGCGGCACCTCCGTGATGGGCGACGGACGCCCCGCGTAGGAGTGCAGCAGGGCGGCGAGCTCGGCCTGGAACGCCGGGTCCGCGATCGCCTCGTGGTAGGCGACGGTGAGCTCGTCGATCGCAGCGATGAGCGATTCGGGCATGAACCGCCCGCCGAAGTCGCCGAAGAACGGCCCCGGCTGTTCGCGCAGACTCTGGGTCATGATCCGGCCTCCAGGAAGGACTGCAGGGTGGCGACGGGGTCGCCGGTGACGAGGGCCTCGCCGATCAGCACCGCATCGGCGCCGGCGGCCCGATAGTGCACGACGTCGGCGGGCGTCAGCACGGCGGACTCGGCGATCTTGACGGACGTCGACGGGATCCGGTCGACGAGGCTGCCGAACAGGTCGCGGTCGAGCTCGAGCGTCTTCAGATCCCGTGCGTTCACGCCGATGAGGTGCGCGCCCAGATCGATGGCGACCTCGAGCTCCTCCGCCGAGTGCGTCTCGACGAGCGGCGTCATCCCGAGCTCGAGGATGAGGGCGTACAGGCGCTCGAGGTTCGCGCGCTCCAGCCCGGCGACGATCAGTAGAGCCAGGGAGGCTCCGGCGGCGCGCGCTTCGAACACCTGATACGGCGTGGCGATGAAGTCCTTGCGGAGCACCGGGATGTCCACGGCGGCCGTGACCGCTTCGAGGTCGGCGAGGCTGCCGCCGAAGCGGCGCTCCTCGGTGAGCACGCTGATCGCGGATGCACCGCCCTGCTGGTACAGGGACGCCTGCAGGGCCGGATCCGGGATCTCGGCGAGAGCGCCGCGAGACGGGCTCGCCCGCTTCACCTCGGCGATGATCTTCACCCGGTCCGCGGGGGCCAGCGCGGCGCGCACGTCCAGGGCGGGGGCGCGATCGAGGGCGGCGCGCTCCACGATCGCGAGCGGACGCTCCCGCTCGCGACGGGCGGCGTCCTCGACTGCGCCGGCCGTGAGGTCGGCGAGCACCATTAGTGCGCCTTCGGCTGGTACTTCGGGCCCTTCGCGCCGTAGCCGGCCTTGGAGAGCACCCAGCCCGCGATCGCGCCGATGAGGATCAGTGCGACGCCCACCCAGACCACGACCGGGATGTCGAGGAAGAAGGCGGTGGTGCCCACGCTGAAGCCGAGCAGCATGATCACCACGGCGGTCCAAGCCGCAGGCGAGTGTCCGTGGCCGGGATCTGCGATGGGGTTGCTCATGTTCTCCTCCGAGCGTCGGGTGTTCTGGTCAAAGTCTATCGGGATCGCGCTCGGCACAGCGGACGCCGCCCGGCATCCGTCGGCACGGCTCGTCAGCGTGTGGGGTCGGTGCCGCGGCTGAGCTCGTCCCAGCTCTCCACGGCGTCCACGGGGCCCTCATGCGGCGTCGGCGCCGTGCGGTAGCGGCGTCCGCCGCTGCGCCAGCGGCCTGCGGTGACGAGAGCCAGCGCGCCACCGAGCAGCAGGAGAATCCACGCGACGAGCGCGAGCCAGGGCCACACGGTCGTCGCGATGCCGTGGACGAGTGCCGTCAGGGCGGTGTCGCCGGCGAGACCGGTGGCCTTCGTGAGCGCGGGAGCGACCGCGTCGAGCGGATGCTGCCACAGGATCCGCAGGGTCAGCACCAGCAGCAGCCCGCCGACCATGACCGCGATCGCGGCGAACACGCGGCGCAGCACGGGGCCCACGAGCGCGAGGGCGGCGACCACGGCGAGGGCGGTGAGGCTCAGCGGCGCGAGCACCGGGACGGCGGCGTTGCCCGCCACCTCGAGAGCCTCTCCCCCGTCGGCCCGGTCCACGACGAGCCAGGTCTGCGTCGACGACAGGACCCCGAGACCGCCCGCGAGCAGGATCAGCAGCAGGCTCGTCGACTTCGCGCGGCGGGCGAGCATCACTGCCCCGGCTCGGCGTCGGACGAGACGACGGGATCCAGATCCCGTCCGTCGAAGCAGGTGCGGGTGCCCGTGTGGCACGCCACCCCGATCTGATCGACCAGGAGCAGCACCGTGTCGCCGTCGCAGTCGAGGCGTGCCCCGCGCACGTGCTGGACGTGACCCGAGGTGTCGCCCTTGCGCCAGTACTCCCGGCGCGACCGGGACCAGTAGGTGGCGCGTCCGGTGGTCAGTGTGCGGCGCAGGGCCTCCTCGTCGGCCCAGGCCATCATGAGCACCTCGAGGGTGTCCCACTGCTGCACGATCACGGGCACGAGGCCCTGGTCGTTGTAGGTGACGAGGCCCAGGTCGGCCTCGAGTCGGTCTTCGCTCATCGGACCGGCACCCCCGCTTCGCGCAGCGCGGCCTTGACGTCGCCCACCGTGAGCTGGCCGGAGTGGAACACGCTCGCCGCGAGGACCGCGTCCGCACCCGCGGCGATGGCGGGGGCGAAGTCCTCCGCCTTGCCGGCGCCGCCCGAGGCGATCACGGGCACGCTCGAGACCTCCCGCATCAGCCCGGTGAGCTCGAGGTCGAAGCCGTCCTTGGTGCCGTCTGCGTCGATCGAGTTCACGAGCAGCTCGCCCGCGCCCCGCTCGATGGCTTCCCGCGCCCACTCCAGCGCGTCGAGGTCGGTCTCGGTGCGGCCTCCGTGCGTGGTGACCACGAAGCCGGAGGCCGTGCGCGCGCTGCGCTTGACGTCGAGCGAGAGCACCAGCACCTGGGCGCCGAACCGGTCGGCGATCTCGCCGATCAGCTCCGGCCGAGCGATCGCGGCCGAGTTCACGCCCACCTTGTCCGCGCCGACGGCCTGCAGCCGCGCCACGTCATCGACCGAGCGGACGCCGCCGCCGACCGTGAGCGGCACGAAGACCTCCTCCGCGGTGCGTCGGACGACGTCGTAGGTGGTGGCCCGCTCGTCGACGGTCGCGGTGACGTCGAGGAACGTGATCTCGTCGGCGCCCTGTGCGGCATAGTGGCGGGCCAGCTCGACGGGGTCGCCCATGTCGCGGAGGTTCTCGAAGTTGACGCCCTTGACGACGCGGCCGGCGGCGACGTCGAGGCACGGGATGACGCGGGCGGTGAGCGACATCAGAGCCTCGCGGCGTGGATCGCGGTGACCAGGATCGCCCGGGCGCCGAGCGCGTAGAGCTGGTCCATCACCTGGTTCATGCCGCGGCGCGGGATCATCACGCGCACGGCGACCCATGCCGGGTCGCGCAGCGGGGACACGGTCGGCGACTCTCGTCCGGGCGCGATCGCCGCCGCCTCCTCCACGAGGTCGGCGGGCAGGTCGTAGTCCAGCAGCACGAAGCGGTGCGCCACCATGACGCCGCGCAGGCGCCGCAGCAGCGTCTCCGTGCCGTCGGCGTCGCCGGGGCGGCTGATCAGCACGGCCTCGGACTCGATGATCACCGGTCCGAAGATCTCCAGGCCCGCCTGGCGGAGCGTCGTCCCGGTCTCCACCACGTCAGCGATGGCGTCGGCGACGCCGAGGCGCACCGCGGACTCCACGGCGCCGTCGAGCGGCACCAGCTCCGCCTCGACCCCGTGCTCGCGCAGGTAGTCGTCGACGAGCCCGGGATAGGCCGACGCGACGCGCACGCCGTTCAGATCCTCGAGCGCGTGGAAGCGTCCGGGAGGGGCGGCGAAGCGGAACGTCGAGCGGGCGAATCCCAGCTGCTCGATCTCGCGGGCCGCGGGGCGCCGCACGTCGCGCAGCAGATCACGGCCGGTGATGCCCACGTCGAGGGCGCCGGAGGCCACGTACGTGGCGATGTCGCGCGGGCGGAGGAAGAAGAACTCGACGTCGTTCTCGGCGTCGATCACGTGCAGGGTCTTGGTGTCGCGGCGGCCGGCGTATCCGGCTTCGGCGAGCATCTCGGCGGCGGTCTCGGACAGCGATCCCTTGTTCGGGACGGCAATGCGCAGCATGGAAGGTCTTTCGTTCGAAGCGGTCGGGGGACGGCTTCACAGATGTCGGTAGACGTTCTCCAGCGTCAGGCCCTTGGCCAGCATGAGCACCTGCAGGTGGTACAGCAGCTGGGAGATCTCCTCGGCCGCGGCCTCGTCGCTCTCGTACTCGGCGGCCATCCAGACCTCGGCCGCCTCCTCCACGATCTTCTTGCCGATCGTGTGCACGCCTGCGTCGAGCTCGCGCACCGTCCCGGATCCCTCCGGGCGCTCGGCCGCTTTGCGGCTCAGCTCGGCGAACAGTTCGTCGAAGGTCTTCACCCTCCCAGGCTACCGGCTCGCGCGAGCCCCCGGAGCCGCGTGACGGCCGCTTCGATGTCATGGGCGCCGTAGACGGCGGATCCGGCGACGAACGTGTCGGCTCCGGCCGCGGCGGCCTGCCCGATCGTGGCGTCCGAGATGCCCCCGTCCACCTGCAGCCACACATCCGAGCCGCGCCGCTTGGCCTCGTCCGCCAGAGCCCGCAGCTTCGGCATGGTCTCCGGCATGAAGCCCTGGCCGCCGAAGCCCGGCTCGACGGTCATGACCAGGATCTGGTCGAACTCGTCGAGGATGTCGTAGAGCGGCTCCCCCGCCGTGCCCGGCTTGATGGCGACCCCTGCGCGCGCGCCGATGCCGCGGAGCGTGCGCGCGAGACCGACCGGATCCGTGGTCGCCTCCAGGTGGAAGGTGACGCTCGCCGCACCGAGCTCCGCATAGCCGGGCGCCCAGCGCTCGGGATCCGTGATCATGAGGTGCACGTCGAGCGGGATCGGGCTCGTGGCCTGGATGCGCTCCACCATCTGCGGCCCGAACGTGAGGTTGGGGACGAAGTGGTTGTCCATCACATCGACGTGCGCGAAGTCGGCCGTCGCGATCCGCGCGAGCTCGGCCTGCATGTTCACGAAGTCGGCGGCGAGGATCGACGGGTTGATGCGGGGAGCGGCGGGGAGGTCGGCGAGAGGTGCGGGCATGCGCCCATTATCCCGGTCGGTGCGGCCGTGCCGCGTACGCGCGCGGCGCGGTCGGTGCCGCCTCGATCACCCGTCCTTGCGCAGGAGCGACAGGAACATCGCGTCGGTGCCGTGCCGATGCGGCCACAGCTGCGCGTGCCCGGATCCGCTCGTCGGCGCGGGCAGGTCGATCTCGTTCCGGGACACCGCGCGCAGCACCTCGCGGGCATCCAGCTCCCGCACGTCGTCGCGATCACGGAGCACGGTCTGCACGACGGCGGCCGTCTCGGCGAGATGGGGCGAGCATGTCACGTATGCCAGCACGCCGCCCGGCTTCAGCGCGCCGAGAGCTGCGGCGAGCAGCTCCTCCTGGAGCGCCGCCAGCTCCGGCACGTCGGCCGAGGTCTTCCGCCAGCGCGCCTCGGGCCGGCGCCGTAGCGCCCCCAGGCCCGTGCACGGCGCGTCGAGGAGGATCCGGTCGTAGGCCCCAGGACGCTCCGCGGCGAGCTCGCGACCGTCCTCCTCGGCGACGTCGACCGGGAGAGGCACGGGGGCGACCGCTTTGCGGACCAGCCCCGCACGGGCCGGGACGACCTCGTTCGCGTCGAGCGTCGCGCCACCGCGCAACGCCTCGGCCGCAAGCAGTGCCGTCTTGCCGCCCGGCCCTGCGCACAGGTCGAGCCAGCGCTCCCCCGGTGCGATCGGCCGGGCGCCGACGAGGGCGAGAGCCACGAGCTGGGATCCCTCGTCCTGCACGCGCACGCGTCCCTTCGCCGCCGCGACGACCGCGCCGGGGTCGCCGCCCTCGGAGCCGAAGGCGGTCGGGGCGTAAGGACGACGAGGTTCCCGGGGCTCGGCGAGCCCGGGCAGCGCCACGAGGGTGACCTCCGGGGCTGCGTTGTCGGACGCGAGGAGCGCTTCGAGCTCGTCCTCCCGCCCCTCCGCCGCCAGCGCGCGCCGGAGTGCGCGGATGATCCACACGGGGTGCGCGAAGCGCAGACCGAGGCGCTCGTCGTCGGACCGCGCCGCCTCCGTCACGGCGTCGAGCCATTCCTCGTGGGTGCGGGCCGCCACGGTGCGGAGCACGGCGTTCGCGAAGCCCGAGGCGCCGCGCCCGGCGTGCCCCGCCACGAGGTTCACCGTCTCGTTCACCGCGGCGTGCGGCGCGACGCGCGTGCCGAGCAGCTGATGCACTCCCAGGCGCAGCGCGTCGAGCACCGGCGGGTCGATGCTCGCGACATCGCGTCCCGCCGCCCGCGCGATGATCGCGTCGTAGGTGCCGAGCTGGCGCAGCGTGCCGTAGGCGAGCTCCGTCGCGAGGGCCGCATCCGGACCGGACAGGCCCGCGTCGCGGATCGCGCCGGGCAGCAGGAGGTTCGCGTACGCATCGGAGGCGCTCACGGCGCGGATCACGTCGTAGGCGACCCGCCGCGCCGGTTGCACCGTCCGGCTCCGCGCCTGCGGACCGGCGCCGCGGCGTGAGGTCGTCCCGCGTCCGGTGCCCCGCTCGGTCCTGCCCTGCGGCGCCCGACGGTCGTCGCGGTTCCTCTGGTCCTGACCGCCCATCACGCCTCACCCCGCCCGGCGTCCTCGCCCAGCCGCACCGTCTCGCCGTCGGGGACGCGCAGCCCGCGGAACCAGTCGGCGGCGGCCATGGCCGCCTTGCCCGCCGGCTGCACCTGCACGAGCAGCAGAGGGGCGCTCCCGGTGCCGACGAGCACGCCGCCCTTCACCCCGCGGAGCTCGCCGGGCGGGAGTGGATCCGCGTCCTGCGTCCGCGCCAGTTCGCGCACTTTCAGCGGCGCGCCGTCGATGGTCGTGTGCGCACCGGGCTCGCTGGTGACGCCCCGGTAGCGGGCGAACACGGCCTCGGCCGGCTCGTGCCACGAGAGCAGCCCGTCCGCGAGCCCGAGCTTCGCGGCGTGCGTGACCTCTCCGCGCTGAGGCCTCGGACGGGCGCTGCCGTCGGCGATCGCGGCCACCGCCTCCGCCGTGAGGCCGGCTCCGTCGACCGCGAGGGACGCGAGCACGGCGTCGGCGGTCGCATCGTCGGGCACGGAGAAGACCCGCTCCGCGTGCACGTCGCCCGCATCGAGTTCCGGCACGAGCTGGAACACGGTCGCGCCCAGCTCCGCGTCGCCTGCGATGAGTGCGCGCTGCACCGGCGCGGCGCCGCGCCAGGCCGGGAGCAGCGAGAAGTGCAGGTTGATCCAGCCGTGCACGGGCGTGCTGAGCAGCGGCTCGCGAACGAGGCCGCCGTAGGCCACGATGACGCCGAGCTCCGGACGGAGCGCCGCGATGCGCGCCGTCGCCTCATCGTCCAGGCGCGCGGCCTTGATGGTCGGGATCCCCAGGGCTTCCGCCTCCTGCGCGACGGGCGACGGGGTCAGGATCCGCTTGCGCCCGAGCGGAGCGTCCGGGCGAGTCACCACCGCCACGATCTCGTGCTGGGCGGCGAGGAGGCGGAGGGTGGGCACGGCGGCCGCCGGCGTGCCGGCGAAGACGAGGCGCATGAAAGGTCCTTCGGAAGGGGGCGGCGGACGCTCGTGACGAGCGGCCGGTCAGAGGTCGGGTTCGATGACGTCGAGCCTCACCGAGAGCGTAGTCCGTACCGTGCGGCCGCGGCCCCGCCGGCGGCCCATGGCCTCGGCGACCACCGCGGCGCGAAGGGTCGAGGCGACGCGGGTGCCCTCGGCGTACGGGAAGCGCACGAGCGCGCGCTCGCGCTCATCGGGGTCGCCGTCGATCGGCACGGGGCCGAGCACGGCATCCGGCGGCAGGTGCAGCGCGGCCAGGTCATCGAGGGCGCGTCGGACACCCGCTCCGGTGCCCTCCAGCTGCGCCACGCGCACCGTCGGCGGCATCCGCAGCGGCGCGCGCTCGGCGAGCTCGCTGCGCGCATAGGAGGCGTGCGACCAGGTGGCCAGGGCGCGGGCGACGGCGCCGTCGACGCCGACGAGGTGCACGGGCGCGCCCGGCGCGGCCAGCGCCGCGGCGTTGGACCACCAGCGCAGGCACGACTCGCCGATCCGCAGCTCCGGCGCCTGCAGCATCCGGGATCCGTCGAGCAGCACCACGGCGCGGTAGCCCCCGATCGCCAGGGGCTCGGCCCCGCGCGTGGCGACCACGAGCGCGGGCTTCGCATCCACCCGCTCCACCGGGTGCGCGCCGTCCGCGACGATCACCCGGATGCCCGGGAACGCACGGCCCAGCTCCTCCGCCGTCCGCTCGCTGCCCGAGGCCGCCAAGCGCACCTTCTCACTCCCGCAGGCGCTGCACGACCACGCTCGGGCCCCCCGCCCGCACCAGGCGCAGACGGGAGTCGCACCGCGATGGGCGGCACCGAGCGGTCCGCCGCAGGACCGGCACCGGGCGGGTGCGCGGCACGACGCGCACACGAGCGTCGGGGAGAATCCCGGCCGCGCCACCTGCAGCAGCACCGGACCGGTGGCCGCGGCCTCCCGTGCCGTGAGGAATGCGCGGGAGGGGAGCCGCTGTCCGCGCCGATCGAGATCCTCGGTCGAATCGAGCACGACGCGCGGGAGCAGCCGGCGCTCCGCGGCGATCGCCCCGCACCAGCCGCTCTCCACGAGCCTTTCGACGTCGGTCGTCCGGGTGTGGCCGGCGAAGAGGAGGGCGGAACCCTCCTGCTCCTGACGGAGGAGGGCGACATCGCGGGCGTGCACGCCCGGCGCGAGCGGCTCCGCGAGGAGGCTGTCGCCGTCGTCCCACAGCGCGACGAGTCCCGCCCGCACCGGGGCGTAGGCGGCGGAGCGGTTGCCGATCACGATGCACGGGGCATCCTCGAGGGTGCGCAGATAGGCGCGGTAGCGGTCGGGACCGCTCTGGCGGGAGTCCAGGCGGGCGATCGGCGCGTCCGGAGCCAGCGCCTGCAGGGCGGAGATCAGCAGGTCGAGATCCCGGTAGTCCGGCACGACGAGGATCGAGGACTCCCCTGCCTCGAGCGTGTGCGCCGCCGCGGCGGCAAGCAGCCGGGTCCACTCCGGAAGGTCGTCGGGGGCGAGTCGCGGGACGGCCTCGACGGCTGCGCGCCCCTTCTCGGCGATCACCTCCGTCAGGCCCGCGTACTGGGCGAGCGTCGCCGCGACCTGAGACGCAGCTGTGGAATCCTCCGCGGCCGACGCGGGCTGCGCCCCGTCCTCCGCCCGAGACCGCGCGCCCTCGGGGTTCTCCGCGCCTGCCGCGAGCCAGGCCTTCTCGACCCTCACCTGGCGCTTGGGGACGATCAGCCGCAGCACGTCGGACGCGCCGCCCGCGGCCCGATCGGCCACCCGTCGGGCGAGGGCGTGCAGGCGTTCCGGAAGCACCTGTGCGCGGGAGACGACGGCGTCGAGCTCCGCAAGGGTGCGGGCGTCGTCCTCCTCGACCGCGATCTCGACGACGAAGGCGTCCACGACGCGCCCCGCCGAACGCAGCGGCACGCGGACGCGCACGCCGGGAAGGGCGTCGCCGGTCAGCTCCTCGGGGATCGCGTAGTCGAAGAGTCGATCCAGCTGCGGGACCGGCGAGTCGAGCAGCACGCGAGCGATCGGCCGGGGCACGAGCGGGTCCTGCCGTTCCGCGAGCGGGTTCAGAGGCCGGCGGCCCGGCGCAGGTCCTCCGCGCGGGTCGTCTGCTCCCAGGTGAACTCCGGCAGCTCGCGTCCGAAGTGCCCGTAGGCGGCGGTGGCCGCGTAGATCGGGCGCAGCAGATCGAGCTCCTCGATGATCGCCTGCGGCCGCAGGTCGAACACCTCGCGGATGGCCCGGGTGATGGTCTCGTCGTCGACGGCGCCCGTGCCGAACGTCTCCACGTACAGGCCCACGGGCTGCGCGACGCCGATCGCGTAGGCGACCTGCACCTCGAGACGCTCCGCGAGTCCCGCGGCGACCGCGTTCTTGGCCACCCACCGCATCGCGTACGCGCCCGAGCGGTCGACCTTCGAGGGATCCTTGCCGCTGAAGGCACCGCCGCCGTGGCGCGCCGCGCCGCCGTAGGTGTCGATGATGATCTTCCGGCCGGTGAGGCCGGCGTCGCCCTTCGGGCCGCCCGTCACGAACGGTCCCGCGGGGTTGATGTAGTCCTTGACGCCGTCGAGGTCGAGCCCCGTCGTCTCCAGCACCGGGGCGATGACGTGCTCGCGCACGAGCGCACGCAGCTCCTCCTGGGAGATGTCGGGGTTGTGCTGCGTGGACAGCACGATCGCATCGACGGTCTTCGGCGTGAAGCCGTCGTACCCCAGGGTGACCTGCGTCTTGCCGTCGGGACGCAGGAACGGGAGCGTGCCGTCGCGACGCACCTGGGTGAGCCTCTCCGCGAGCCGGTGCGCGGTCCAGGCAGCCATCGGCATGAGCTGAGGCGTCTCGGTCGTCGCGAAACCGAACATGATGCCCTGGTCGCCGGCGCCGAGCAGGTCGCGCGGGTCGCGGGATCCGCCCTCGCGGTGCTCCTGCGCCTGGTCGACGCCGCTCGCGATGTCGGCGGACTGCTCCCCCACCGAGACGCTCACGCCGCAGGACGAGCCGTCGAATCCCGTGTCGCTGGAGGTGTAGCCGATCCCGTTCACCACTTCGCGGACGATGGTGGGGATGTCGACGTAGCCCGAGGTGCGGATCTCCCCGGCGACGTGCACGAGGCCGGTCGTCACCAGCGTCTCGACCGCGACCCGCGCACCGGTGTCCACCGTGAGCAGCCCGTCGAGGATCGAATCGGAGATCTGGTCGCAGATCTTGTCCGGGTGTCCTTCGGTGACGGACTCGGAGGTGAACAGACGCAGCGCGCTCATCGGTGCTCCCTAGGTGTGCGGGGCGGGTGGCGGGGCGGGATCGTGTCCGGGTGCGGACTGGACCGCCCGATCCCAGTATGGACGGAGCCGCCGACATCCTCGGACCGGATGACGGCGGCTCCCTGTCTGAAACCGACGGAGTCAGCTCACTCCGCGTGGCGGATGCGGAGCTTGTCCTCGTTGATCTCGTGCAGCGCGATGGTCAGGGGCTTGTCCTCGACCGAGGAGTCGACCAGCGGACCCACGTTGTCGAACAGGTTGCCCTCGTGCAGGTCGGAGTAGTAGTCGTTGATCTGGCGCGCGCGCTTGGCCGCGTAGATCACGAGCTCGTACTTCGACTCGACGCGCTCGAGAAGGTTGTCGATGGGCGGGTCGATGATGCCCTGGTTGTTTCCGGCCATGGTGGACCTCCTGTGTCTGGCGACGGTGCGTCGCGGAGAAGAATGCGGGCGCGCTGGTCCTTCGACGAGCCCAAGGACTGTCAGCGCGCGGAGTCTGCCGTCAATTCTACGACCTCGCGGGCGGCCGTGGCGACGTCCTCGTTCACGACCCGGTGATCGAACTCGCTCTGCGAGGCCAGTTCGACCTTCGCAGTGCGCAGCCGGCGTGCCCGCTCCTCGGCGTCCTCGGTGCCGCGGCCGACGAGACGCTGCACGAGCTCGTCCCAGGACGGGGGCAGCAGGAAGACGAGATTCGCGGACGGGTCCGCGGCCCGCACCTGGCGTGCGCCCTGCAGGTCGATCTCGAGCAGCACCGTCTTGCCCTCGGCCAGCGCCGCCTCGATCGGCTTGCGCGGCGTGCCGTAGCGGAACTTGTTGTGCACCGTCGCGTACTCGAGCAGTTCGCCCTCGGCGATCATGCGGTCGAACTCGGCGTCGTCGACGAAGAAGTAGTGGACCCCGTCCTGCTCTCCGGGGCGCGGCGCGCGCGTGGTCGCAGAGACGGAGAGGTGGATCTCGGGATGGTTCTCGCGGATGTGGGCGGCGACGGTGCCCTTGCCCACGGCGGTCGGCCCGGCCAGCACGAGCAGGCGGCTGCGCCCCTCCCGCGGCGAAGGCAGCGGGAAGCGCGTGTCCACCCAGGCCCGCAGCGCCTGCTGCTGTCGGGTGCCGAGGCCGCCGAGCCGCTTGACCGGGGAGATCTGCAGGTCGGCCAGGATCCGGTCCCGCTTGCCCGCGCCGATCGCGGGCAGCGCGGTCAGGAAGTCCGGCACGCGCAGGGATCCGGCGGTGGAATGCGGATCCGCCGCCGCGGCGGCCAGCACGTCCTGCGGCGCGATCACGCGCATGGTGAGATCCCGTTTCAGCGATGCCCGTGCCCGGCGGCGCTCGACCGCTCGACGAGCGGCGGCGACGCGATCGACCTCGGGCACCACGCGCCCTGCCGGTTCAGCCACCCATGACCTCCTGGTATCGCGCGGCGCGCTCTTCGATCGTCGCTGCGATCCGGTCCGGACCTGCGGACAGGATGCTCCGGCTTTCGGAAGCCAGGACGTTACCTGCCAGCGTACCGAATCTCGCGCGCAGATCCTCAGGCGTCGCCCCCTGCGCACCGAATCCCGGGGCGAGCAGGGGCATCGTGCGCAGGGTGTCGTCGTCGAGCGCGAACGCGGAGCGATCGATCGTCGCACCGACGACCAGCCCCACCGATCCGAGGGGCGCGACCGACGGGTCCAGGGCGCGGAGCGCCGTGCTCGACGGGTCGAGGGCGGTGACGTCGCGCGTGACGCGCAGGGCCACGGTCTCCCCCGGCGTGCCGGTGCGCGCCTGCTGCACCGAGGCTCCATCGGGGTTGCTGGTCGCGGCCAGGACGAACACGCCCTTGCCGGCCGGCAGCGCCTGCGTGATCGCCTCGGCCAGGGATCCGCCCCCGAGATAGGGGCTGATGGTCAGCGCGTCCGCCTCCAGCGGCGACCCCGGCTCCAGCCAGGCCTGAGCGTACCCGGCCATCGTGGTGCCGATGTCTCCGCGCTTGGCGTCCGCGATCGTCAGCAGCTCGGCGGAGCGGGCCGCCGCGAGGACGTCCTCCAGCGCGGCGAACCCGGCAGAGCCGAATCTCTCGAAGAAGGCCACCTGGGGCTTGACCGCCGCGACCCTGCCTGCCGCGGCGTCGACCACCGCGAGGCCGAAGGCGCGCACGCCTTCGGCGCTCTGCGGCAGCCCCCAGGAATCCAGGAGCGCCGCATGCGGATCGATCCCGACGCACAGCGGACCGTGTGCGTCGAGCGTCCCGCGCAGCCGGGAGCCGAAGCCGAAGTTCACGCCCGGGCCAGCCGGTCGAGGGCGTACTCCTGGAGGCTCCGCACGTCGAAGCCCTTGTCGGCCGCGTCCATGCCGCTCACCGCGGCACCGAGGGTGGCGATCGTCGTGAACAGCGCCTTGTCGGCCGCGACCGCCGCGGCGCGGATCTCGTAGCCGTCCGCACGCGCGGCACCGCCCGAGGGCGTGTTCACGATGATGTCGATCGCGCCCTGGTCGATGAGGTCGACGATGTTCGTCTCCCCCGAGCCCTGGGTCTCGCTGTACTTCTCCACCACGGTCACCGCGATGCCGTTGCGGGACAGGATCTCGGCCGTGCCCGCGGTGGCGACGATGGTGAACCCGAGCTGGTGCAGACGGTGCGCGGGCAGGATCACGGCGCGCTTGTCCGCATCGGCGACCGAGATGAACACCGTGCCGGACGTAGGCGTGCCGCCGTAGGCCGCGGCCTGGCTCTTGGCGAACGCGGTCGGGAAGTCCCTGTCGATCCCCATCACCTCACCGGTCGAGCGCATCTCCGGGCCGAGCACCGAGTCGACGATGCGGCCGTCGGCGGTGCGGAACCGCTTGAACGGCAGGACCGCCTCCTTCACCGAGACCGGGGAGCCCAGCGGCACGCGCGAGCCGTCGTTCGCGGGGAGGAGCCCCTCGTCCTTGAGCTGCGCGATCGTGGAGCCGGACAGGATGCGGCTCGCGGCCTTGGCGAGGGGGATCCCGAGCGCCTTGGACACGAACGGCACCGTGCGGCTCGCGCGCGGGTTCGCCTCGATGACGTAGAGCACGCCCGCGCTGATCGCGAACTGCACGTTCAGCAGGCCCCGCACGCCCACGCCCTCGGCGATCGCGAGGGTCGCCTCGCGCACCCGGTCGATGTCGGTGCGGCCGAGCGAGACCGGCGGCAGGGTGCAGCTCGAGTCGCCGGAGTGGATGCCGGCCTCCTCGAGGTGCTCCATGACGCCGCCGATGTACAGCTCGACGCCGTCGTACAGCGCGTCGACGTCGATCTCGATCGCGTCGTCGAGGAAGCGGTCCACGAGCAGGGGCTTGCCCTCCTCGATCACGACCTCCCCTGCCGTTCGCACGAAGTAGTCGCGCAGCGCCGGGGTGTCGTACACGATCTCCATGCCGCGGCCGCCGAGCACGAAGCTCGGGCGCACGAGCACCGGGTAGCCGATCTCCTCCGCCACCGCGACAGCGCCCTCGACGTCGATCGCGGTGCCGTTGCGGGGTGCGACCAGACCGGCGTCGTCGAGCAGTCGCGAGAACAGCTCGCGCTCCTCGGCGAGGTCGATCGCCTCGGGGCTGGTGCCGAGCACGGTGTAGCCCGCGGCCTCGATGCCCTTCGCCAGGCCCAGCGGCGTCTGGCCGCCCAGCTGGCAGACCACGCCGAGGATCTGGCCGGACTGCGCCTCGGCGTGCAGCACCTCGAGCACGTCCTCGAGCGTGAGGGGCTCGAAGTACAGCCGGTCCGACGTGTCGTAGTCGGTCGACACGGTCTCCGGGTTGCAGTTGACCATGACGGTCTCGAACCCGGCGTCGGAGAGCGCGAACGACGCGTGCACGCACGAGTAGTCGAACTCGACGCCCTGACCGATGCGGTTCGGGCCGGATCCGATGATGACGACCTTGGTGCGGTCGGAGGGCGTGACCTCCGTCTCGCTGTCGTAGCTGGAGTAGTGGTACGGCGTGAGCGCCGGGAACTCGCCGGCGCAGGTGTCCACCGTCTTGTACACCGGGCGGACGCCGAGCCCGTGCCGCACACCGCGGACCTCGGCCTCGGTGAGCCCGCGCAGCTGCGCGAACTGCACGTCCGAGAAGCCGTGGTCCTTGCCGAGGCGCAGGACGTCGGCGTCGAGCTCGGTCGCGGTGCGGATCTGCTCCGCGACCTCGTTGATGAGCACGATCTGGTCGATGAACCACGGGTCGATCGCGGTCGCCTCGAAGGCCTGCTCGACGGTGGCGCCCTTGCGCAGCGCCTGCTGCAGGACGACGATGCGGCCGTCCGTCGGCGTCTTCGAGATCTCGAGGAGCTCCTCGACCGAGCGGGGCTCGTCGCCCCAGTGGAACGAGGATCCGCGCTTCTCGAGCGAGCGCAGAGCCTTCTGCAGCGCGGTCGTGTAGTTGCGGCCGATCGCCATGGCCTCGCCCACCGACTTCATGGTCGTGGTGAGCGTGGCGTCGGCGGCGGGGAACTTCTCGAACGCGAACCGCGGGGCCTTCACGACCACGTAGTCCAGCGTCGGCTCGAAACTGGCCGGGGTGACGCCGGTGATGTCGTTCGGGATCTCGTCGAGGCGGTATCCGAGGGCGAGCTTGGCGGCGAGCTTGGCGATCGGGAAGCCCGTCGCCTTCGACGCCAGGGCCGAGGAGCGCGACACCCGCGGGTTCATCTCGATGACGATGACGCGCCCGTTCTCCGGGTTGACCGCGAACTGGATGTTGCAGCCGCCCGTGTCCACGCCCACGGCGCGGATGATGTCGATGCCGATGTCGCGGAGGTTCTGGTACTCGCGGTCGGTGAGCGTGAGCGCCGGGGCGACCGTGATGGAGTCGCCGGTGTGCACGCCGACCGGGTCGACGTTCTCGATCGAGCAGACCACGACGGTGTTGTCCGCCGTGTCGCGCATGAGCTCGAGCTCGTACTCCTTCCAGCCGAGGATCGACTCCTCCAGGAGCACCTCGGTGGTCGGCGAGTCGTGCAGGCCTGCTCCGCCGATGCGGCGCAGGTCCGCCTCGTCGAACGCGAAGCCGGATCCGAGTCCGCCCATCGTGAACGAGGGGCGGACGACCAGCGGGTAGCCGAGCTTCTCGGCGCCGGCGAGCAGCTCGTCCATCGTGTGGCAGATGACGGAGGCGGCGACGTCGGCCCCCGCGTCGAGGACGAGCTGCTTGAAGATCTGGCGGTCTTCGCCCTTCTGGATCGCGTCGACCTTCGCGCCGATCAGCTCGACGCCGTACTTCTCCAGGATCCCCCGCTCGTGCAGGGCCATCGCGGCGTTGAGAGCGGTCTGGCCGCCCAGGGTCGGCAGGATCGCGTCCGGCTTCTCCTTGGCGATGATCGTCTCGATGACCTCGGGAGTGATCGGCTCGATGTAGGTGGCGTCCGCGAAGTCGGGGTCGGTCATGATCGTGGCGGGGTTCGAGTTCACGAGGATGACGCGGACGCCCTCCTCGCGCAGCACGCGGCACGCCTGGGTGCCGGAGTAGTCGAACTCGCAGGCCTGACCGATCACGATCGGGCCGGATCCGATGACGAGGACGGAGTGGATGTCGTCGCGCTTGGGCATTACTTGCTGTCCTTCTTTGCGAGGTGGGCGACGACGACGTCGCGGAAACGGTCGAAGAGGTAGTTGGCGTCGTGCGGGCCGGCGGCGGCCTCGGGGTGGTACTGCACCGAGAAGGCCGGGATGTCGAGGGCGCGAAGCCCCTCGACCACCTGGTCGTTGAGGCCGACGTGGCTGACCTCGACCTTGCCGTAGCCGTGCGGGCTGTCGAAGGAGCCCTCGATGGGCGCCTCGACGGCGAAGCCGTGGTTGTGCGCCGTGATCTCGACGCGCCCCGTGGCCTTGTCGAGCACCGGCTGGTTGATGCCGCGGTGGCCGAACGTGAGCTTGTAGGTGCCGAGGCCGAGGGCGCGGCCGAACAGCTGGTTGCCGAAGCAGATCCCGAAGTACGGCAGACCCGCATCGAGGACCTCGCGGAGCACCGCGACCTGCGCGTCGGATGCGGACGGATCTCCGGGCCCGTTCGAATAGAACACGGCCACGGGCTCGATCGCGGCGATGTCGGCGAAGGTGGACGACTGCGGCAGCACGTGGACGTCGAACCCGCGCGCGGCGAGGTTGTCGAGCGTGGACTGCTTGACGCCGAGGTCGAGCACGGCGAGGTTGCCGATGCGCTCCCCCGTTGCCGGGGTGACCTCGGCGACGGAGACGGACACCTGCGCGGACAGGTTCTGCCCGGCCATCTCGGGCGCCTCCGTGACGCGGCGCAGCTGCTCGTCCGCATCCAGGGCCGCGTCCGCGCCGGAGAAGATGCCGCCGCGCATGGATCCCGCCGAGCGGATGTGCCGGGTGACGGCGCGGGTGTCGATGCCGCTGATGCCGACGATGCCGTCGCGGACCAGGGTGTCGTCCAGCGAGCTGTTCGCCCGCCAGTTCGACACGACCCGCGAGGGGTCTCGAACGATGTAGCCGGCGACCCAGATGCGGCGGGACTCGGGGTCCTCGTCGTTCATGCCCGTGTTGCCGATGTGCGGCGCGGTCTGCAGCACGATCTGTCCTGCGTAGGAGGGGTCCGTCAGGGTCTCCTGGTAGCCGGACATGCCCGTGGCGAAGACGACCTCGCCCAGGGTGGTGCCGCGGGCGCCGTACGCGCGCCCGACGTGGCGGGTGCCGTCCTCGAGGACGAGCACGGCGGCGTCCGCGGCGTGCCCGGACGATGCGATGGGGGTGGTCATGCGGTTTCTCCTGTCTCGGAGGCAGCGCACAGGCGCTGGAGGTCGGTGAGCGCGGCGCCTGCGGCATCGGTGCTGCCCAGGTCGCCGGTGATGCGGAGGTAGCTGTCGACGAGCGTTCCGTCGTCGGTGCGCCAGACGAGGCGGATGAGACCGCCCGGCTCGACGGCGCGGTCGATCGTGACCGTGGCCCGATCGACGCCGAGCAGACGCGAGGAGGCGAGGAACACGGTCGGCGAGCCGTCGAGGCTGAGGGCCGCGCCGCGATCGGTGATCGTGAGCTCGCCCCGCGCCCGGTACACGAGCGGACGGACGGCGAGGCGCTCGAGCGAGTGATCGTGCTTCGTCGTCGCGACGTACAGCGTCTCGTAGCGTGCGCGCACCTCGGCGTGCTCGGGGACGCCGAGCGGAGCCGTGAGCCCGGAGTCGCGTCGCAGCCGCGCGCGCCAGGCCCAGACGCCGGCGAGGATGAGCAGCACCGCGACGCCGAGCACCACGGCGCCGGCGATCTGCTGGCTCACGAGTGCGCTCCGAGGGTCGCGAGCACGCCGTCCTCGAGCGTCAGGTAGCCGCGATGCACGGTCCAGAGGACCTTGCCGGGCAGATCCCGTCCGAGATACGGCGAGTTCGTGCTCTGGCCGTGCAGATCCGCCTCGGCGAAGACGCCCTGGGCGGCGGCGTCGTAGAGCGTGAACTCGGCCGGCTGCCCGGCGGCGATCGGCGTGCCATGGCCGGTCAGCGAGCCGATCCGCGCGGGCGCGGCGCTCATGACGCGTGCGACGTCCTCCCAGCCCAGCAGCCCGGTCTGGACCATGGCCTGGTGCACCACGCGCAGGGCGGACTCCAGCCCGACCATGCCGTTCGCGGCCGCCTGCCACTCGCACGCCTTGGCTTCGCTCGGGTGCGGGGCGTGGTCGGTCGCGACGATGTCGATCGTGCCGTCGGCGAGTCCTTCACGCACGGCGAGGACGTCCTCCTGCGTCCGCAGCGGCGGGTTGACCTTGAACCGCGCGTCGTAGCCGCGAGCGAGCTCGTCGGTCAGCAGGAGGTGATGCGGGGTGACCTCGGCGGTCACGGCCACGCCCCGCTTCTTCGCCCAGCGGATCAGATCGACGGATCCGGCGGTGGACAGATGGCAGACGTGCAGGCGGGATCCGACGTGCTCGGCGAGCAGGATGTCGCGCGCGATGATCGACTCCTCGGCCACCGCGGGCCAGCCGGCGAGACCGAGCTCGGCCGACACGGCGCCCTCGTTGAGCTGGGCCCCCTCGGTCAGCCGCGGATCCTGCGCGTGCTGCGCGATGACGCCGTCGAACGCCTTCACGTACTCGAGCGCGCGGCGCATGATCAGCGGATCCCAGACGCAGAAGCCGTCGTCGCTGAACACGCGCACCTGAGCGCGAGAGGACGCCATCGCGCCGAGCTCGGCGAGGCGCTCGCCCTTCTGCCCGACGGTCACGGCGCCGATGGGCTGCACGGTGGCGTAGCCCGCCGCCTCTCCGAGCGCGAGCTCCTGCTCCACCACGCCGGCCGAGTCGGCGACCGGAGAGGTGTTCGGCATCGCGAAGACGGCCGTGAAGCCGCCGGCGGCGGCGGCGCGGGTGCCCGAGAGCACGGTCTCGCTGGCCTCATAGCCCGGCTCGCGGAGGTGCGTGTGCAGGTCGACGAGCCCCGGCAGGGCGACCAGTCCGTCGGCGTCGATCACGCGCGCACCGGCCGCCGAGAGGCCGGAGCCGAGCTCGGCGATCACGCCGTCCTTCACCAGGATGTCGGCGGACTCGGCTCCGAGAACGCTCGCGCCCCGGAACAGCAGGCTCTCGGTCATCGTTCTCCTCGATTCATCTCGTCGTCCTCGGTCCCCGAGCCCGCGGAAGGGGCTCCGGCCAGCAGCAGGTAGAGCGCAGCCATCCGCACCGAGACGCCGTTCGCGACCTGCTCGAGCACGGTCGAGCGCGCGGAGTCGGCGGCGTCGGAGGAGATCTCCAGTCCCCGGTTCATCGGACCGGGGTGCATGACGATCGTATCGTCGGGAAGGCGGCGCAGCCGCGCGGCGTCGAGGCCCCAGCGACGCGCGTACTCGCGCTCGGAGGGGAAGAACGCCGCGTGCATGCGCTCGAGCTGGATGCGCAGCATCATCACCGCGTCCGGCTCCTCCGCCAGCGCCGCATCGAGGTCGTACAGCACCCGGGCGGGCCAGGCCGTGACGTCCTGCGGGATGAGCGTCGGCGGCGTGACCAGGGTGACGGCGGCGCCGAGCGCCGAGAGCAGCCACACGTTCGAGCGCGCCACGCGGGAGTGCAGCACGTCGCCGACGATGACGACGCGCACCCCGGCGAGGTCGCGTCCGCGGCTGTCGGCGCCGAACCGGCGCTTGCGGATCGTGTAGGCGTCGAGCAGGGCCTGGGTGGGGTGCTCGTGCGTGCCGTCGCCGGCGTTCACGACGCCCGCGGAGATCCATCCGCTCGTGGCCAGCGTGCGCGGGGCCCCCGACGCCGGATGGCGCACGACGACGGCGTCGGCGCCGATCGCCTCCAGGGTCTGCGCCGTGTCCTTCAGGCTCTCGCCCTTGGAGACGCTCGAGCCCTTCGCCGCGAAGTTGATCACGTCGGCGGAGAGCCGCTTCGCGGCTGCCTCGAAAGAGATGCGCGTGCGGGTGGAGTCCTCGAAGAACAGGTTCACGACGGTCTTGCCGCGCAGGGTCGGGAGCTTCTTGACCTCACGGGACTGGGTGTCCGCCATGTCCTCGGCGATGTCGAGGATCCGCAGCGCGTCCGCGCGGGAGAGCGTGCGGGTGTCGAGCAGGTGTCTCATTCCTCGCCCCCCTCGATCGAGACGAACTCCTCGCCGTCGTCCTCGCGCAGGCGCACGTTCACGCGCTCGGCGCGGGAGGACGGGATGTTCTTGCCCACGAAGTCGGGGCGGATCGGCAGCTCGCGGTGCCCGCGGTCGACCAGGATCGCGAGGCGCACCACGGACGGCCGGCCGATGGACTGCAGCGCGTCGAGGGCGGAGCGGATGCTGCGGCCGGAGAACAGCACGTCGTCGACGAGGACGACCGTCTTGCCGTCGATGCCGCCCGCCGGGATGTCGGTGCGATGCGGCGACCGCGTCGGGTGCTTGGCGAGATCGTCGCGGAACAGCGTGACGTCGAGAGCCCCGACGGGCACCGCGGTCTGCGCGATCTCGGTGATGAGCAGTGCGAGGCGCTCGGCGAGCGGGACCCCGCGGGTCGGGATGCCCAGGAGGACGAGGTCCTCGGCGCCTCGATTGGACTCGAGGATCTCATGGGCGATGCGCGTCAAGGCGCGCCTGATGTCGGCTTCCTGCAGCACGATGCGTGCGCTCATCCACCGGCTCCCTTCTCCGCCTCACGGGACGGTGTTAAAGGTTGCTTCTGATCTGCGGCTCCAGTCTACCGGAGCCGCTCACCCGCCGACGACGGCGGCCATGCCCTTGGGCGGAGGTCAGCCCGCGGACTGCAGGGCCTCGCGCGCGGCGCGACCCGTCTCGATGATCCGCGAGGCGCGGATCGGGTGCCCGCTCGTCGACAGACAGCGGCCGGTCTTCAGGTCCCACTTCCAGTCGTGCATGCTGCAGGTGAGCACGCCGTCCTCGTCCACGGACCCGGTGCGGGTCAGGTCGGCGCGCAGGTGCGGGCAGCGGCGCTGCACGACCCAGTCGCCGATCTCGGCGTCCTCGGTCTGATCGGTCTGCTCCTGGTACCAGTTCTCGACGTACTCGATGCGATCGACCGAGAGGCACTTCAGGAAGGTCGTGAGGAACTCGTTGAACTTGCCGCTGCGCCCCACCGAGAACTGCATCGACAGGAAGATCGAGTTCGACCAGTCGATCTCATGGTCGGCGATGTTCGTGGAGACGAGGTCGGCCGGGATCGTGTACCAGTAGATGCACTCCTCCCCCGCGTACTCGCGCACCTTCGCCTTGGGGAAGTCGACCACCATGTCGAGCTCGCCGATGCGGAAGCGCACATTGCCGCCGACGCCGAGCCGGATCGTGCGCGACTTCTTCAGCAGCGGCTCCCACCACGCCTTGATCGCCGCGAGCATCTCGTCCGGGGGCAGGATCGGGGCGCGGCGGGACTCCTCGTCGCGGAGCTCCTCCTGACGGCTCGCCCGCTGCTCCTCGAGGTAGTCCCACTTCTCGTCGAAGATGTGCCGCAGCTCCTCCTCGGAGTAGAGCGTCTGCTCGACGGAGGCGAGCGCCCGGTTCTCGAGGGTCACGACCGTGCCCGGCACGAACAGGTGCCCGTCGTACTGCGGGGCCAGTTCGTCCATGTGCGCGAGGAACTGCTTCTGGTCCGTGAAGATCGACTCGCCGTTGCGACCGGTGCCGTTGAAGTCGAACAGGTCGTCGCGGAGGAACATCGGCGGGCCGGCCATCGGGAACACGTGCGGCGCGTCGACCTTCTCGATGTAGTACATCGCGCGCTTGTTCTGCGCTTCGCGCTTGAGGCGCGCGAAGTTCTGCTTGGCATCCAGCGGGAGGTCGTAGACCATCGGCCACCAGATCGCGCCGGAGACCTGCGTGAAGTACGCGTCCGGACGGCCGAACGTGAGGAGCTTCTCGAGGTCGAGCGGGTGCGAGTCGTTCTGGTTCAGGACGGATCCGGTGCCGTCGTCGACGCTGAGCGACGAGTCGCCGATCGGACCGTCGCTGGGCGCGCGCAGCGGCGTGATCATGATCTTCAGCTCGCCGCGCTCGATGACCTCGCCGGCGGGTGCGTAGGTGATGTTGTCGTAGCCGAGGGCGCGGAGGTCCTGCTCGAGGTCGTCGGTCGGATACTCCGGCAGGAGCACCTCGATGTCCTTGCGGATGTAGCGGTCGAGCAGGCGCGGATCGAAGTGGTCGCGGTGCCGGTGCGAGACGTAGAGGAAGTCCGCCTCGCGGCCGAAGCGCTCCCAGTCGAGCCCGCGGTTGTCGGGGAACGGGAACCAGGATCCGAAGAAGGACGGGCCGAGCACGGGGTCGCAGATGATGTTCCCGCCGGTCGTCTCGATGAACATTCCGGCGTGTCCGAGTCCCGTGATCCGCATGCTTCTCCTCCTGTGTGGACCTGTCGATCCTACCGGGGCGACGCTCGCCCGGCCTGGAGACGGCCCGTGCATAATCAGGATCCGGCCCCGTGCCGCCGCGCTCAGCTCAGCAGCTCCCGGATGTCGTCGGCCGTGAGGGTCTGCGCGAAGAGGTCCTCGTCGTCGAGGACCGCGGAGAACAGCCGCGCCTTGCGCTGCTGCAGGGCGAGCACCTTCTCCTCGATCGTGCCGACTGCGATCATGCGGTAGACGAACACCGGATTCTCCTGGCCGATGCGGTGCGCGCGGTCGGCGGCCTGCGCCTCCGCGGCCGGATTCCACCAGGGGTCGAGCAGGAAGACGTAGTCGGCCTCGGTGAGCGTGAGCCCGGTCCCGCCGGCTTTGAGGCTCAGCAGGAACGCATCCTGATCCCCCTCGCGGAACTCCTGCACCACGCGGTCCCTGTCGCGCGTCGAGCCGTCGAGGTACGAGACCCGCAGCCCGGCGCGGCGGAGCCGGTCGGCCGCGAGCGTGAGGAACGAGGTGAACTGGCTGAACACGAGCGCCCGATGGCCCTCGGCACGCAGCTCGAGCAGACGTTCGGCGAGCTCCTCGAGCTTGCGCGAGGCGATGCCCGCGTCGTCCTCGTCGATGAGACCGGGCGCGAGGCTCAGCATCCGCAGCATCGTGAGCGAGCGGAAGACGATGAAGCGCTGCCGGTCGAGGTCGGGCAGCAGGCCGAGGATCTTCTGCCGCTCGCGCTGCAGCACGGTGTCGTAGCGATGACGATGGGCGGGCGCGAGCTCGACGCTGAGCACCTGCTCCTGCCGCTCGGGCAGATCGGGCGCGACGAGGTCCTTGGTGCGGCGGATCAGGTAAGGGCGGATCCTGCGGCGGAGCAGCTCGATGCGCGACCGCCGGAAGGGCGCGCCCTCCGCGTTCTCCGGCACCTTGCCCTGCTCGATCGGCTGGATGAAGTCCTCGCGGAACTTCCGCGCCGAGGCGAACAGTCCCGGTGCAGTGAGGCTCAGGATGGCCCAGAGCTCGTCCAGGCCGTTCTCCAGGGGCGTCCCCGTCGCCGCGTACACGGCACGGGCGTCGAGTGCGGCCACGGCCTGGTGCTGCTTCGTGGCGGGGTTCTTCACGTGCTGCGCCTCGTCGAGCACCACGCCCGCCCAGGGCAGGCGGGCGAACTCCTCCGCGTCCAGGCGGAGCAGCGTGTAGGACGTGATGACGAGGTCGGCGCCCTCGACGTGCGCGGCCAGGGCCACGCCGTGCGCATCGCGGGTGCGGTCGACCACCGCCACCTTCATGCCGGGGGCGAACCGCTCCGCCTCGCGCCGCCACACGTCCAGGACGGAGGTCGGCGCCACGACAAGCCACGGGACGTCGCCGTGGTCGGAGTCGCCGGTCGCCGGCGCCGTCTCCCGCGCGTGCGCGATCAGTGCGAGCAGCTGCAGGGTCTTGCCCAGGCCCATGTCGTCGGCGAGGACGCCGCCGAGGCGATGCCGCCACAGACGCGCCAGCCGGGTGAATCCCTCCCGCTGATAGGGCCGGAGCTCCGCGATGATGCCGGCCGGCACGGCGATGCGGTCGTCGCCCGGATCCGCCCGGAGATCCTCCACAGCGGCACGCCAGGCCTGCGCGGTGACGGTCTCGTCGGCGAGGTCCTCGAAGTCCTCCCAGAGGGCGAGCTGGGTGCGTGCAATCCGCGGACCGGCCTCCCACTCCGCCAGCTCCGCGGCCTCATCGAGGAGCTCCCTGAGGCGGTCGAACGCCGGATGACGCAGCGAGAACCACGTGTTGTCGACGAGCTTGAGCTTGCCCTGGCGCAGCGCGAGCGCGCGGAACAGCGGCTCGAACGGGATGTTGCGCCCGTCGATCCGCACGACGATGCCGAGGTCGAACCAGTCCGGGTCCGTGCTCTCCACGACGTTGACCGTGATCGCCGGATCGCCGGTGAGCTCGGGATAGGCCCGGGGCGCTCCGGTGCGCTCCACCACGATTCCGTGCTCCTCGAGAGCGGGGGCGAGGACCGCGACGAACTCGGCCGCGTCGGCGTCGCGGAGGGTGCCACCGAGCGTGAAGGGCAGTCCGGTGACTTCCGCCCAGGCGGCGATGACGGACGGCCGGCGCTCGGCCTCCGCGTCCGCGTCTCGGATCGCGGATCCGGTCGCCTGCTCGTCGAGCGGAAACCGACGGTAGCCGGGATAGTCCCAGCACAGCTCATAGGCCACGACATCGGCGGGCCGGAAGTCGATCACGAGGGTCGCCACGGGCCGCGGCGGCTCGGGCAGCGACACTCCGGAGCCGGCGCGGATGTCCGCCGCCCGCCGCAGCACGGGATAGGCCTCCCGGAAGAACACGGCCCTGTCCACCGGCGCCACCGAGAGCCCCTCGGGTGAGGACAGCAGCGCGCGGACGCCGTCCGACAGCGGCGCCGGCGCGAGCACGAGCTCGATGTCCGCGCCGATGACGCGGCGCGCGTACACGCCGCCCGATCCGATCGGCGTGACGGTGGCACCGTCGAGCGCCTCGCCGTCCTCCGTCACGGAGGCCGTGACGCTCAGGCCGCCGCCCCGTGTTCCGGCGAGCCCGACGATCACCCGCACCCGGTCGGACCACCGGAGCCGCGTGCCCCGTTCGGTGGCGACGACGGCGATGCCCGCCTCCGTCGCCGAGGCGAGGTGCGGCCAGAGCAGCGGGGACGCCACCGGATCCAGCAGCAGCCAATCCCCCGCTGTCCCGGACAGCAACGAGTCACGGGAGATGCTCAGCAGATCGGCGAACCACCGCGAGTGCGCCTCTCGGAAGCGGGTGCCTGGTCGCCGCACGGCGTCCCAGTCGGCGTCGGACTGCACCCAGGAGTCACCGGTGTCGTTGCGGCGCAGCGGCCGCGCGGCGAGGAACAGCTCGCCCGGATCCTTCACGAGATCGCGGGCGGTCGCGGTGCGCAGCGGCCGCGCGCCCCAGTGCCGCGCGTCGGCGCGGTCACGACGCCGCAGCTCCAGCCCGAGGGCGAGCGGGGTGCCGGCCGCACGGGCGGGCGGCAGCAGGACGCGCCAGTCGTCGGCTTCGGATGCGGTCATGATCATCCATCCTCCCCCGAGCCGCGGACACCCGCCGCCCGACGACGAGGGGCGCCCCTGGCCGAGCCATGCTCGGGCGGGGGCGCCCCTCGGAGAGCCGAACGGGTCAGGCCGAGCGCGCGACCCGGGCCAGCACGCCGTGCACGAAAGCTCCGGACTCGTCGGTCGAGAACTCCTTCGCCAGCTCGACGGCCTCGTCGATCGCGACCGCGGTGGGCACCTCGTCGTTGTGCAGGATCTCCCACACGCCGATGCGCAGCAGCGCCCGGTCGACGGCGGGCATCCGGTCGAGCTTCCAGTCACGGCTGTGCGTGGTGATCTGCTCGTCGATCTCGTCGCGGTGGTCGATGATCCCGTCCACGATCTCGCGCCCGTACAGCCAGGACGCCTCGCGCGCGGGCTCCGCGGCGGCGCGCTTGGCCTCGGCGGCGAGCGTCACCGCGAGGTCGTCACCGCGCACGTCGGCGGAGAAGAGGATGTCGAGGGCGCGCTTGCGCGCCTTGGTCCGGGCGCCCACGCGTCAGTCGTTGATGCGGCCGAGGTAGCCGCCGGTGCGCGTGTCGACCTTGACCTTGGTGCCGGTCTCCAGGAACAGCGGAACCTGGATCTCGTAGCCGGTCTCGAGCGTGGCGGGCTTGGTGCCGGCCGACGAGCGGTCGCCCTGCAGGCCGGGCTCGGTGTAGGTGACCTCGAGCACGACGGACGCCGGGAGCTCGATGTAGAGCGGGTTGCCGTTGTTCAGCGCGATCTGGACGGACTGGTTCTCCAGCATGAAGTTCTTCGCGTCGCCGACGGTGGCCGCGGGGACGTTGATCTGGTCGTAGTCCTCCTGGTCCATGAAGACGAAGTTGTCGCCGTCGGTGTACAGGTAGGTGAAGTCGCGGCGGTCGACGTTCTCGATGTCGACCTTGGCGCCCGCGTTGTACGTGCGGTCGACGACCTTGCCGCTGACGACGTTCTTCAGCTTGGTGCGGACGAACGCGCCGCCCTTGCCGGGCTTGACGTGCTGGAACTCGATGACGTTCCAGAGCTGGCCGTCGATGGAGAGGACGACGCCGTTCTTGATGTCTGCAGTGGATGCCATGGGTCTGAGAAGTCCGTTCCTGAAGTCTGCGCGGTCGATCGACCGACGTCCCATCCTACGCGATGCCCGCCGGACGACCGGTGGGAGCGACGGGTCGGGCTCGGCTCAGCCGTCGGCCTGGCCCGTGATCACTCGGATCAGGCGGCGCGTCGCCGTGGCGTAGCCCTGCACGCCCTCCCCGACGACGTGCACGGCGGCCACGTCGGTGAGGTACGAGTGGTGCCGGAACTCCTCGCGCGCGTACACGTCCGAGATGTGCACCTCGGCGAACGGCAGTGCGACACCGGTGAGGGCGTCGCGCAGCGCGACGGACGTGTGCGTGTAGGCGCCGGCGTTGATCACGATTCCCGCGCAGTCCGCTCGTGCGTCGTGGATCGCGTCCAGCAGCACGCCCTCGTGGTTGCTCTGCACCGCACGGACCTCGAACCCGTAGGCGGCGGCCGCCTCGGCCGTGATCCGCTCGACGTCGGCGAGCGTCGCGGATCCGTAGATCCCCGGCTCGCGCGTGCCGAGGAGGTTCAGGTTGGGCCCGTTGACGAGCAGGAGTCGGCGTGGCGTGGTCACGTGCTCACGGTATCAGCGCGCGACGGGGACGAGCGGGCGCATCATGACGTACTCCTGCCCGTTCTCGAGCTCGGTGATCTCGCCCGTCCGGGTGAACCCGCAGCGCTCGTACGCCGCCTGGGCGCGGTGGTTGTCGACGTGCACCTCCAGGATCAGCTCGGTGAAGCCGCCCTCGGTCGCCCAGGCCGCGCACTCGTCGAGCAGCGCCTCGACCGCGCCGGCACCCCGGTGCCCCTCGGCCACGTACACGCCGACGACGAGCGCGGATGCGGCCGCATCCCGGTCCCCGATCACGGTCGCGGAGCCGAACCACTCGCCGTCCTCCGCGACCGCGACGAACTGCCCGTTCGGGCCGCCCTGTGCCGCCTGGGCCGCGCGATGCCGCCAGAACGCGTCCGGCTGCGCCGAGGCGCTCTCGAACGTGTCGAGGAAGGCCAGCGCCGCCACCGGATCCCGCAGGGAGCGCAGGCGCAGATCGCGCACCCGCCCCCACTCACCGGCCTGCACGCGGCGCACCGTGAAGGTCATTCGGCGACCTCCTGATAGGCGGCGAACAGCAGCGACTCGTCGGGCGCCTGCAGGACCGTGGGCTTGGCGATGCCGTCGAGCACGATGAAGCGCAGCATGCCGCCGCGGCTCTTCTTGTCGCGCTGCATCGTGGACAGGAGCGTCGGCCAGGCGCCGCCTCGGTACGACGTCGGCAGACCCAGCGACTCCAGCACCGCGCGGTGCCGATTGGCGTCGTCGTCGGACAGGCGGCCCGCCAGGCGCGAGAGCTCGGCCGCGAACAGCATGCCCACCGAGATCGCCGCGCCGTGCCGCCAGCGGTACCGCTCCGCGTGCTCGATGGCGTGCCCCAGGGTGTGCCCGTAGTTGAGGATCTCGCGCTGTCCGGCCTCGCGGAAGTCGTCGGACACCACGGTCGCCTTCATGCCGATCGCGAGCTCGACGGCGCGACGGAACTCCGGAGTGAGCGGATCCACGGCGCGGGCCGGATCGGCTTCGACGATGTCGAGGATCTCCGGCGCCCAGATGAAGCCGGCCTTGACCACCTCGGCGAAGCCCGCGGTCGCCTCATTGGGGCTCAGGCTGGAGAGCTCGTCGAGATCTCCGATCACGGCCTGCGGGGCCCAGAACGCGCCGACGAGGTTCTTGCCCTCGTTGGTGTTGATGCCGGTCTTGCCGCCGACGGCCGCGTCGACGAGGCCGAGCACCGTGGTGGGCACCTGCACCACCTGGACGCCGCGCAGCCACGTCGCCGCGACGAAGCCGGCGAGATCCGTGACGGCCCCGCCGCCGTAGCCCACGACCGCATCCGTGCGGGTGAAGTCGGCCTGGCCCATGATCTGCCAGAGGAACTGGGCGACCTCGATGCGCTTGCCCTGCTCGGCGTCCGGGATCTCGGCCAGCAGCACCTCGCGCGGACCGTGGGCGGTGTCCCCGAGGAGGCGGTCGCGCAGCTCGGCCGCGCGGTCGGCGAGCGTCGGCGGGTGCACGACAAGGACCTTGCGCACCGAGGGGGCGAGCGCCGCCGACACCCGATCGAGGATGCCGCGACCGATCGTGATGTCGTACGGGGTGCTTCCCGTGACCGCGATCGTCGTGACGGCGTCCTCCGCCGTCGCCGCCTCGTTCTGCTCGGCGCTCATGCTCGTCCTCTCATCCATTCCACCACCTGGTCCGCGACCCGTGACATCGGCACCCGCGAGGTGTCGAAGCGCGCGTCCGCGACCTCTTCGTACAGCGCCCGCCGCTCGGCGAAGATGCGCTTCCAGCGCTGCAGCGGATCCTCCTCGCCGTGCAGCAGCGGGCGGTCCGTGCCGGCGATCCGCTCCGTGACGGCCTCCGCCGAGACGATCAGCATCACGACGGGGACCGTGCGCAGCAGCTGCCGCGTCGCCTCGTCCAGCACGGCCCCCCCGCCGAGCGAGATCACGCCGCCGCCGGCGACCGCCTCGGCGACCGACTGCCGCTCCCACTCACGGAACCGCGCCTCGCCGTGCTCGGCGAAGATCGCCGCGATCGGCCCGTGCTCCCTCGCGATCGCCTTGTCGGTGTCGACGAAGCGCAGTCCCGTGGAGCGGGCGACCCGGCGACCGATGCTGGTCTTGCCCGCGCCCATCGGGCCCACGAGCACCAGGGTCTCGGGCGCCGCGGATTCAGCCGAGCTCATCGTGCAGGATCAGCGCCGCCTCGGAGGCAGGCGTGGTGCGCAGCTCCTCCGGGATCGCGGCGACGTACGCCTCGAGGTTGCGCCGGGTCTCGGCGACGTTGTCGCCGCCGAACTTCTCCAGCACCGAGTTCGCCAGCTCGATCGCGACCATGGCCTCGGCCACGACACCCGCCGCGGGCACGGCGCACACGTCGGAGCGCTGGTGGTGGGCGGTGGCCTGCTCCCCCGACGACACGTCGACGGTGCGCAGGGCGTGCGGGACCGTCGCGATCGGCTTCATGCCGGCGCGTACGCGCAGCACGGTGCCGGTCGACATGCCGCCCTCGGCGCCTCCTGCGCGGTCGGAGCCGCGCGCGATGCCGTCGCCGGTCGCGAAGAGCTCATCGTGCGCCGCGGATCCCCGTCGGCGGGTCGTCTCGAAGCCGTCGCCGACCTCGACGCCCTTGATCGCCTGGATGCCCATGAGCGCGTACGCGAGGCGTGCGTCGAGCCGGCGGTCCCAGTGCACGTGCGAGCCGAGCCCCGGCGGCAGGCCGTAGGCGAGAACCTCGACGATGCCGCCGAGCGTGTCGCCGTCCTTGCGGGCGGCGTCGACTTCGGCGACCATGCGCGCGGAGGTGGCCGGGTCGAAGCAGCGCAGCGGA
The DNA here is from genome assembly GCF_000956545.1 of Microbacterium azadirachtae. Classification (GTDB taxonomy): domain Bacteria; phylum Actinomycetota; class Actinomycetes; order Actinomycetales; family Microbacteriaceae; genus Microbacterium; species Microbacterium azadirachtae. Next base: position 100,742 of record NZ_JYIT01000085.1, on the reverse strand, counting down.
TCCGCGTCCAGCGCGTCCACGTCGTCCGGGGTCGGCAGCGCCGTCCCCTCCGGGACCTGGATCGGGCCGATCGAGAGCGTGTGGCTGACCAGCCGGATGCCCAGCTCGCCGAGGAAGGCGCGCGCCACGGCGCCGAGGGCCACCCTGGCCGCCGTCTCGCGGGCACTCGCGCGCTCGAGGATCGGGCGCGCCTCGTCGAACCCGTACTTCTGCATTCCGACGAGGTCGGCGTGGCCCGGGCGCGGGCGGGTCAGCGCGGCGCTGCGACCGCGCGACTTCTCGGTCAGCTCGACCGGGTCCGCGCTCATCACCTCGACCCACTTCGGCCACTCGGTGTTGCCGATCCTCATCGCGATGGGGCTGCCCAGGGAGAATCCGTGACGGACGCCCCCGGAGATCGTGAGCTCGTCCTGCTCGAACTTCATCCGGGATCCACGTCCATAGCCGAGCTTGCGGCGCTGCAGATCGGACTGGATCGCCTCGCGGGACAGGGGCACGCCTGCGGGCAGGCCCTCCATGACGGCAATGAGTTCGGGGCCGTGCGATTCGCCGGCCGTGAGCACGCGGAGCATTCCCCTAGTCTCCCATGCGTTCGGCGCCCGCCCGCCCGGATGACTCCCGCAGCGCGTCAGCCCAGCGCCGCCCGCATGGCATCGAGCACGGCGGGTTCGTCCCGCAGCGGCACATCGGGCGTCCCGTGCAGGAAGATCCGGATCTGGGCGACCGCCTGGTGCAGCAGCATCTCGAGCCCGGTCAGCACCGGGGCGTCCGTCCAGGCCTGCGCGAGCGGCGTCGGCCACGGCGCGTACGCCGCGGAGAACAGCGCGCCGCCCGCCGGCACGAGCGCGGCGACGGTCGTCTCGTCCAGGAGCGCATCACCGGGCAGCGTCGACACGGTCAGATCCACCGCGGCGGCGACCCCCTCGTCCAGGGCGTGCGCCTGCACGTGCAGTCCGAGCCGCTCGCCGAAGCCGGCGAGCTCCTGCGCCTGTGCGATCCGGCGTGTGCGGAGCTCGACGTCGGTGACGCCCAGGCGCAGCAGCGAGACCAGGGCCGAGCGCGCGGTCGCACCGCCGCCGAGGACCCTGGCCGTGCGGCTCGCGCCGAGCCCCCCGGCCTGGAGCGCCTCGGTCAGCCCGCGGACGTCCGTGTTGAAGCCGCGGATCCGCTCGCCGAGCAGCAGCGTGTTCACCGCTCCGGTGAGTCGTGCGTCGTCGTCGAGCTCCTCCGAGCGGGCGAAGGCGCGCTCCTTGAGCGGCATCGTCAGGGACAGTCCGCGCCACGCGGAATCGAGGCCGTCGAGCGCGTCATCGAAGCCCGCGACGTCGACACGGCGCCGACCGTACTCCCAGTCGAGCCCGAGCACCCGGTATGCGGCGCCGTGCAGATCGGGCGACCGGCTGTGGTCGATCGGGTCGCCCCACACCGCCAGCCGCGAGGATCCGCTCACGTCAGCAGCCCGAATCCGGGTTCGCCTTGCACCAGTCCTGCCACTGCTTGACGGCGGCCTCGTGCTCCGCGTACGTGGTGGAGAACACGGTCTCGCCCGTGTCCAGGTTCACGGTCACGAAGTACAGCCAGGGCCCGTCCGCCGGGTGCATCGCCGCGTCGATCGCCTTGTCGCCGGGGTTCGAGATCGGCGTCTTCGGGAGGCCGTCGATGACGTACGTGTTCCACGGGTTGTCGTCGTTCTGGGCGGCGTCCGACGTACTCGCGGAGCCGCTGTGCAGCTCGCCGTAGCCGTACTGCGCGGTCGAGTCCATCTGGAGCTTCATGCCCTGGGCCACACGGTTCTGGATCACTCGCGAGACCTTGTAGAAGTCGGCCTCGGCGCGCGCCTCACGCTGGATGATCGAGGCGATCGTGAGGACGCGCTGCTCGTCGGCTGCCGGCACGGACGCCGCCGCGAGCGAGTCCCTGGTGCGCTTGACCATGGTCGAGACGATGTCCTTCGCCGTGGCCCCGGGACCGAACTCGTAGAGCGCCGGGAACAGCCAGCCCTCGAGCGAGGGGGCGTTCACGCCGTAGTCGGCGGGCGTCTGGACCGCGGCCTGGAGGTCTGCCAGCGGCACGTCCACGCTCTTCGAGATCCGTTCGATGGTCTCGGCCACCGTGTACCCCTCGGGGATCACGGCCGAGTTCTGCATCTTGTTCTTCGGGTCGTTCAGCGCCTTGAGCGCATCGGCCGCCGTCATCTTCTGCTTCAGCTTGTAGACGCCCGGGTAGAACGTGTTGACGATGTTCTCCTTCACCATCATGGTGTAGAACACGTCGGAGGTCTTGGTGACGCCGGCACGGTAGAGCGCCTCGGACACCTGCTGCCCGCCGTCGCCCTTGTTGATCGTGACGAGCGCGTTGCCCGTCGCCTGGCCCGCCTCGTAGTCCTTGGACGGCCCCCAGCCCAGGGTGTCGCTGATCTTGTCGCCGTAGGTGTTCCACACCCACAGGCCGCCCGCAGCGACGCCGCCCACGAGCACGAACACGATGAGGAGCGCGATCAGGCAGCCTCGACGGCGCTTCCGCTTCGGCACCGCGGCCGGCTCCGCCTCATGATGGAACAGCGCCTCAAGGGTCGCATGGACGCCGTGATGCCCGTCCCCCTCGACGGACGCCGTGGATTCCTCGGCCTGCACCGGCGCGGCGGTGCCCGCCGCGGCTGCCGCGCGCGCGGCGCGACGCGATCCGGGGGCGGCGGGCTGTTCCACCGGGCGGGGAGTCTGCACCTGAGGATCCGGCAAGGCGCCGAACAGGTCGTGCAGCTCCGGCTCCCGCTCGGGCGTGGCGGCCGATTCCGATCGGTCGGACATGTCAGCGGTTCTCCTCGTCCAGACTCAGGGTCACGCCGGCGGGCCTGCCCGTCCCCTTCTCCGTGTCGATGGCGTGCTGCAGCAGCACGACGGCGGCCGCCTGATCCACGACGCCGCGGGAGGTGCGCTGCGTGCGCCCGGAGGCGCGCAGCGCCTGGTGGGCGGTGACGGTGCTCAGCCGCTCGTCGATCAGGCGCACCGGGCACCCGCTCGCGCGTCCGAGCGCGACCGCGAAGTCGCGGGCGTCCGTGGTCGAGGCGGTGTCCTCGCCGCGGAGGTTGATCGGCAGGCCCACCACGAGCTCGATCGGCTCGTACTCGGCGACCAGCTGCGTGATCCGCGCCGCAGAGGAGTCGTCGCGGGAGACGGTCTCCACAGGCACCGCGAGCAGGCCGTCGGGATCGCAGCGGGCGACCCCGATCCGGGCCCGTCCGACGTCGATCCCGAGCCGCACACCACGTCGGAAACCGGTCACGCGCGTCGCAGCTCCTGCTCGATCGCGGCGAAGGCCGACGGCAGTGCGGCCGCATCGGATCCGCCGCCCTGCGCGACGTCGTCACGGCCCCCTCCTCCGCCGCCGAGCACACCGGCGGCGATCTTGGCGAGGGCGCCGGCCTTGACGCCCGTGGCGCGAGCGGCGTCGTTGACGGCGACGACGACCATGGGCCGTCCGTTCGCGACGCCAGAGATCGCCACGACCGCGGCCGTGGACCCGAAGGTGTCGCGCACACCGGTCGCGATCTCGCGCACGTCGTCCGCTCCGGACACAGTGCCGAGGTCGTGCGCGACGAACTGGACCGAGCCCAGCGAGGTCGCGGTCTGCGCGATCGCCGGCACACGGCCCGCGCGCTCCGCGGCCTCGAACTGCGCGATGCGCTTCTCGGCCGCCTTGAGCTGCGCGGCCATGTCCGCGACGCGCTCGGTCAGCTGCTCGCGCGGCGTCTTCAGCGCCGAGGTGAGCTGCGAGACGAGCGCGCGCTCGGCGGCGAACTCGCGGAACGCGTCCTGACCGACCAGGGCCTCGACGCGACGGTTCGACGCGCCCACCGAGGATTCGCCGACGAGGTTGATGAGGCCGATCTCGGCACTCGACGAGACGTGCGTGCCGGCGCACAGCTCGCGCGACCAGGGACCGCCGATGTCGACCATGCGCACCGTGGAGCCGTACTTCTCGCCGAACAGCGCCATCGCCCCGGCGGCCTTCGCGTCGTCCAGCGACATGATGCGCGTCGTGACCTCGAGCCCCTCCTGCACGGCGCGGTTGGCGATCTCCTCGATCTCCGTCTTGGTCTCGGCGGAGAGCGCCTGGCCCCACGAGAAGTCGAACCGGAGATAGCCCGCACGGTTCAGCGATCCGGCCTGCGTGGCGGTCTTGCCCAGGGTGTCGCGCAGCGCGGCGTGCACAAGGTGGGTGGCGGAGTGCGCCTGACGGGCCGCACGCCGATTGGCGGCGTCGACGGTCGTCGTCGCGGGCGCGTCGACCGACACCACACCGCTGGTGACCTCGACCGTGTGACTGATCAGGCCCGGGACCGGGCGCTGCACGTCGAGCACCTCGAGGGAGTAGCCGGGGCCGGTGATGACGCCCTTGTCGGCGACCTGGCCGCCGGACTCGGCGTAGAGCGTGGTCTCGGCCAGCACGATCTCGGCCACCTGGCCCTCGGCGGCGCTCGCGACCGATGCCCCGTCGACGAGGATGCCCAGCACCGTGGTCCCCGTCTCCAGCTCGTCGTAACCGAGGAAGGCGGTCTCGCCCCTCGCGCGCAGGTCGCCGTACACCGACACGTCCGCGATCTGGCGCTTGCGGCTGCGCGCGTCGGCCTTTGCCCGCGCGCGCTGCTCCTGCATCAGGGAGTCGAACGCCGCGCGGTCGACGCTCAGTCCGGCCTCCTCGGCGATCTCGAGGGTGAGGTCGATCGGGAAGCCGTAGGTGTCGTGCAGCAGGAACGCCTCGGAACCGTTCAGCGTCGCGGATCCGGACTTCTTGGTGTCGGCCAGAGCCAGGTCGAGGATCGTGGATCCGGCGTCGAGTGTGCGGCGGAAGGTCTCCTCCTCCGCGTTCGCCGCGGCGGAGAGCTGCGCCCAGTCCTGCTCGAGGATCGGGTACGCCGACTTCATCGCGTCCTTGGAGGCGGCGAAGAGCTCGCCGAACACGGGCTCGTCGACCCCCAGCAGACGCATCGAGCGCACGGTGCGGCGCATCAGGCGGCGCAGGATGTAGCCGCGGCCCTCGTTCGAGGGACGCACGCCGTCCGACAGCAGCATGAGCGAGGAGCGCACATGGTCGGCCACGACGCGGAAGCGCACGTCGTCGGCGTGCTCTGCGCCGTAGGCACGGCCGGAGAGCTCCACCGCACGATCCAGCACAGGACGGACCTGATCCGTCTCGTACATGTTCTCGACGCCCTGCTTCAGGAACGCGACGCGCTCGAGGCCCATGCCGGTGTCGATGTTCTTCATCGGCAGCTCGCCGACGATGTCGAACTCGGTCTTGCCCTGGATGTTGTCGATGAAGTCCTGCATGAACACGAGGTTCCAGATCTCCAGGAACCGGGTGTCGTCGACCGCGGGGCCGCCGTCCTTGCCGTAGGCCGGACCGCGGTCGAAGAAGATCTCACTGTCCGGACCGCCGGGACCGGGCTGGCCGGTGTTCCAGTAGTTGTCCGCGCGCCCCAGGCGCTGGATGCGCTCGGGCTTCAGGCCGATGACATCGCGCCAGATGGCCTCCGCCTCGTCGTCGGTCTCGAAGACGGTGACCCAGAGGTCCTTCTCGTCGAAGCCGAGCCCGCCGTCGCTCTCGGAGCCGGTCAGCAGCTCCCAGGCGTAGCGGATCGCGCCCTCCTTGAAGTAGTCGCCGAACGACCAGTTGCCGAGCATCTGGAAGAAGGTGCCGTGCCGGGCGGTACGACCGACCTCCTCGATGTCGTTGGTGCGGATGCACTTCTGCAGGTCGGCGATGCGGGGGTGCGGCGCCGGGACCAGTCCGGTGAGGTACGGGATCATCGGCACCATGCCGGCCACGGTGAACAGCAGGGAGGGGTCGTCGCTCACGAGGGACGACGAGGGGACGATCAGGTGATCGTTCTTCTCGAAGTAGCTCAGGTAGCGCTGCGCGATCTCCGCGGTCTTCATGCTCGTCGGGGGGTCCTTGCTGTCAGGGCGCGCCGGAGCGCGAATTCGGGAGAGGGAGGGTCCCGCGTCAGTCCGCGGTGCTGTCCTGGGTGAGACGGGCCTCCTGCGCGCGGAACGCGTCGGCGAAGATCCCCGTGATCTCGTTGATCCGGTCGTCGACGGCGGCCAGCACATCGTGGCCGCGCGGGTCCTTGTTCAGGAAGTGCGCGGCGACGAAGCCGCCGATCACACCGATGAGGAACCACAGCAGGCTCTTCATGTCACCACCTCCGGGTCGGGCCGCTCGTCACAACGGTCTCCATCGTATGCGCAAACGCCGAGGAGGCGCCGGGGATGCCCCCGACGCCTCCTCGGCGTGTTCGCAGAGTTCGCTGAACTCAGCGGGACTCGATCAGCGCGCGGCGTAGTACTCGACGACCAGCTGCACGTCACAGGTCACGGGGACCTCGGCGCGCTTCGGGCGACGGACCAGACGGGCCTCCAGCTTGTCGAGCTCGACCTCGAGGTAGCCCGGAACGGGGGGCAGGACCTCGGCGTGACCGCCGGCAGCCGCCACCTGGAAGGGCTCGAGGCCCTCGCTCTTGGCCTTGACGTGGATGAGCTGACCCGGCTTCACGCGGAACGACGGGCGGTCGACGAGCTGGCCGTCGACGAGGATGTGACGGTGCACGACGAGCTGGCGGGCCTGCGCGGTGGTACGCGCGAAGCCGGCACGGAGCACGAGCGCGTCCAGACGCATCTCGAGCTGCTCGACGAGGTTCTCACCGGTCAGACCGTCCTTGCGACGGGCCTCGTTGAACTGGATGACCAGCTGCTTCTCGCGGATGCCGTACTGCTCGCGGAGACGCTGCTTCTCGCGCAGACGGACGGCGTAGTCGCTGTCGGCCTTGCGCTTGGTGCGGCCGTGCTCGCCCGGAGCGTAGGGACGCTTCTCGAGGTAGCGGGCGGCCTTCGGGGTGAGCGCGACGCCGAGGGCGCGCGACAGACGCACCTTGCGGCGGTCCTGGGACTTCGTGACCACGAAGTGTTCCTTTCGATACGCGGCCGTGTCCGTCACGGCTCGCGGACGTATCGTCTCGATTCCGCCCCTCACGAACGCACGCCGGGGCGGACGAGAGGGTGGTGCAGGAGTGGAGAGATGCCCGAAAACTCTGTTTCGAGCCGATCCATGCTATCAGATCAGGCCTGAGCGCCCGGTCCGGGACGCGGGGCGCCGGCGCGCACCTCCGCCGGGCCGCCCGCCGCGCCGGGCTGAGGCTCGGACGAGGATCCGGGACCGCCCGCCGTCAGCCACGCGATCGCCGCGGCGAGCAGGGCGATCGCGACCCCGGTGCCCCATGAGAGGTACCCCTGGGTCAGCACCCACCCGACGCTCACGACGAGCACGGCGGCGCAGGTCACGGCTCCCGCCAGCGGCATCGATCGTCTGCGCTCCGGCGGCCAGACGCGTTCGAGGCGAGGGACGACGAGGCAGAGCAGCGCGATCACGACGACGATCGCGAGCACCCACGGGACGCGGGTGATCCACCAGGTGGGCGTGAGCACGGGAGGGAAAGGCAGGCCGAGCGCCAGCTGCACGCCGACGACGACGGCCATCGCCACGGTGTGCCAGAGATAGACGACCATGCCGAACGTGCCCAGCGCGCCGATCGTCACCAGCACGGGCCGCATCCGCATCGCCGCGCGGATCGTCGGCTGCAGCAGCGTGAAGAGATACACCTGCGCCAGGCCGAGCAGGAGCAGCAGCACGGTCGGCGGATTGAGGTTCGCGATCATGTCGGGGTCGTAGCCCATCCCGAAGACTGCGACGGCCATCAGGCCGTATGCGACGAGCGCCAGGAGCAGGAGCAGCCACCGAGGACGCCGCGAGTACCACTGATCCCGCACGCCGAAGCCGAGCTGCTGCACGAACAGCCAGACGAAGAGCCAGTTCAGCGCACCGATCGGCACGTGCAGGTACCGGTCGGCGAGATCGACGGCGACGGCTCCTCCGGCCAGCGCGAAGTAGGTGGCCCATGCCGCACGGCGGTGCAGCGCGGCCATGAGCGGCACGAAGGAGGTGCAGATCGCGTACACCGCGATGAACCACAGCGGCTCGGCGAGACGGAAGGCGAAGGAGCGGAGGAACCCGGGATCCGCCCCGCACAGCGCGAGCACGCCGAGGGTCAGGAGCACGGCCAGCATCGCCAGCAGCACGGGACGCGCGAGCCTCAGCATGCGCCCGCGGATGTACTCCGCCGCCGACCCGCCGGCGCCGTGCACGCGACGCCAGGTGGTGATCCCGGCGAACCCTCCCGCGATGAAGAACGTGGGCATGATCATCCCGACCCAGGTGATCGCCGTCAGCGGCTTCCACTCCGCGAGGGCGTTGAAGGCCCGGAGCGGATCGCCGGCGATGCCCATCTGGAGAGCATGCAGCAGCACGACGACCGGCAGGCAGATGGCGCGGACGAAGTCGATGGACAGGTCGCGATCCGGCGGAATCCGCGGAACGGCACGGGCCATGTCGTCTACCCCTCCCCCAGGATGCGCCTGATCCTCTCCAGACGAGCCTGCACCTCTCGCTCTGCGCCGAGCGCCTTGGGCTGATAGTAGCGACGTCCGCGCAGCTCGTCGGGGAGATACTGCTGCGGCACGATCCCCGCGTCGTTGTCATGCGGGTAGCGGTAGCCCTTGCCATGGCCGAGCCGCTTGGCGCCGGGGTAATGGGCATCGCGCAGGTGCACGGGCACACGGCCGAAACCCCCGGCGCGGATGTCGGCGATCGCCGCATCGATCGCGAGGTAGGCCGCGTTCGACTTCGCCGTCGTCGCGAGGTAGACGGTGGCCTCCGCGAGCGGGATCCGCCCCTCGGGCATGCCGATGAACGCGACCGCATCGGCCGCGGCGGTCGCGATCACGAGCGCTTGCGGGTCGGCGAGACCGATGTCCTCCGAGGCGGAGATCACCAGGCGCCGAGCGATGAACCGCGGATCCTCCCCCGCCTCGATCATGCGCGCCAGGTAGTGCACGGCCGCGTCGACATCCGATCCGCGGATCGACTTGATGAACGCGCTGATCACGTCGTAGTGCTCGTCGCCCTGACGGTCGTAGCGCAGCAGGGCGCGGTCCACGGCCTGTGCCACGTCGTCGTCGGTGACCGTCGCCGTCTCGTCCTCGGTGAGGCGATCGGGCGCGGTGGCGACGGCCGCCGCCGCCTCCAGCCCGGTGAGTGCGCGGCGGGCGTCGCCGGACGCCAGGCGGATGAGAGCCGCGCGGGCGCTCTCGTCGAGATCGACCGCGCCGTTCAGGCCCCGCGGATCCGCGACCGCACGGTCGATCAGGAGCCCGATGTCGTCGTCCGTGAGCGGCTGCAGCGTGAGCAGGAGCGATCGGGAGAGCAGCGGAGAGATCACCGAGAACGACGGGTTCTCCGTCGTCGCGGCGATGAGGATCACCCAGCCGTTCTCCACGCCCGGCAGCAGCGCGTCCTGCTGCGCCTTCGTGAAGCGGTGGATCTCGTCGAGGAAGAGGATCGTGGACTGACCGTACAGGTCTCGCTGGTTCAGGGCCTCCTGCATGACCTCGCGGACGTCTTTCACGCCGGCGGTGATGGCGGAGAGCTCGACGAAGCGACGCCCGGACGAGCGGGCGATGGCCTGGGCCAGGGTGGTCTTGCCGGTTCCCGGCGGCCCCCACAGGATCATCGACACGCTCGACGCCGTCTTCGCGGACGCGTCCGCCAGCGTCACGATCGGCGAGCCCGGTCGCAGCAGATGCTGCTGCCCCGCGACCTCGTCGAGCGAGATCGGGCGCATCCGCACCGCGAGCGGCGTCTGGCCGCTCATCAGCGGGGCTCCAGGAGTCATGACCACAAGGCTATCCGCGCCGTCGGACACTTCGACTTGCTCCGCTCGCTCAGCACGCGGCACTTCGACTCGCTCCGCTCCGGCTGTGCTCGACGCCCCACCGCGCGCGGTAGGCTCTCTCCTCGACATCCCGGGAGGATCCATGGCCGCTCGCCGTCCGACGAACGCCCGTGCGCAGCAGGCGCGCGTCCAGCAGGAGCGTGCCCGCCTGCACGCGGCGCGCCAGGGCCTGCACGCCGCAGCCGTCCGCCGCCGGGTGCGCGACAACACGATCGCCGTCGTCGTGGGCGCGCTCATCGTCGTGGGGGCGATCGTGAGCCAGGTCGTCCACGCCGAGGCGACCGCCCCCGTACCCACGCCGTCACCCTCGGTCAGCCCTGCCGTGACGCCCGCCACGTCTCCGGCGCCGTCCCCCACGGACACGCCCGCCGGCTGAGCCGCTCCCCTCTCGCGGCAGCACGCGGCGTACTAGGCTGAGGCTGTCCTTTCCGCCTCCCGCGGCCCGCCGCGCAAGGAGTTCACCGTGTCCATCGAAGAGCACACCCCCGAAGACCCCGCGACCGAGCAGCCGTCCGAGCAGAACGCGGCGCCGGCGACAGACGACGCGCCCGAGACGCACGCCGCAGCCACTGCGGCCGAGGCGCCCGCCGCCGAATCCGAGGCTCCCGCCGAGAATGCCGAGGTTCCCGCCGAGGAGCCCGCTGAGCGCACGGCCGCCGCCGCGCCCGCTGTGCCGGCGCCGCGTCCTCCTGCGACGCCGCGCCCGCCGGCCATGCCGCGTCCGCCGGCATCGGCGATCCGGCCGGCCGCACCGGCCGCACCGGCCGCCCCTGTCGTGGTGGACACCGCCGCCGCCGCGGAGTGGGGCCGCGTGACCGACGACGGCACCGTCTCCGTCCGCGAGGGCGAGACCTGGCGCGAGGTCGGGCAGTACCCCGACGGCACTCCGGCGGAGGCGCTCGCCTACTTCGCCCGCAAGTATGAGGACCTGGCGTTCAAGGTCAACACGCTCGAGCAGCGGGTGCAGGCCGGAGGCTCCGGCGCCGGCGATCTCGCCAAGCAGGCCCAGCACCTCGTCACCGAGGTGACCGACGCCGCAGCCGTCGGCGACCTCGCCGGTCTCCGTGCGCGCCTCGACGCGCTCGCCGGATCCCTCGCCGAGGCCTCGGCCGCGGAGGCGCAGGAGGCGAAGGCCGCCGTCGACGCCGCGATCGCCGAGCGCACCGCGCTCGTCGAGCGTTCGGAGGCCATCGCCGCGCAGGACCTCTCCTCCGTGCAGTGGAAGACGGTCACCGAGGAGATGGGCGCGCTGTTCGACGCGTGGCAGAGCCACCAGCAGAACGGCCCCCGGCTGCCGAAGGGCGTGGCGAACCAGCTCTGGAAGCGCTTCCGCGACGCGCGTGCCACGGTCGATCGCCAGCGCCGCGCGTTCTACGCCGAGCTCGACGAGACGCACAAGGCGGCGCGAGACCGCAAGTCCCGCCTGGTCGAGCGCGCCGAAGCCCTCGCACCGAAGGGCGTGGACGGCATCCCCGCCTACCGCGGACTCCTCGACGAGTGGAAGGCTGCAGGGCGCGCCGGACGCAAGGCCGATGACGCGCTGTGGGCGCGGTTCAAGGCGGCCGGAGACGCCCTCTACTCGGCCCGCGCGGAGCAGGCTGCCGCGACCGAGGCCGAGTCGGCGCCACGCATCGAGGCGCGCACCGCGCTGCTCGAGGAGGCGAAGGCCGTCGCCGACGAGCCCAACCTCGCCAAGGCCCGCGCGCTGCTGACCCGGATCCAGCGGCAGTGGGACGAGGTCGGACGCATCTTCCCCCGCGAGAAGGAGCGCGCGCTGGATGACCGGCTGCGCGTCATCGAGCAGGAGCTGAAGGCCCGCGAGGACGTGGACTGGAAGCGCAACAACCCCGAGACCAAGGCCCGCGCCGGCGCGATGAGCGAGCAGCTCCAGCAGGCGATCGCCAAGCTCGAGGCCGAGCGCGACGCCGCGGAGAAGTCGGGCAACGCGAAGGCTCTGAAGGAGGCGACGGAGGCTCTCGAGGCCCGTCGCGCCTGGCTCGACGCCCTCGGCGGCTGAGCCGGCTGCGACGCCCCGCACGCGGGAGTTGTCCACAGGGCGGGGATCTTCGGATCCCCGCCCTGTGTCGTGTGCCGCACACTGGAGCGATGCGCGGTTTCTTCCTGCATGTGCCCGGCGATCGGCTCTCGGTGTCGGAGCTCTCGGCCGCGCGCCTCGACGGCGACGTCGTGGATCTCGGCGAGTCGTATGCTCCGGCAGACCTGGTGGAGACCGCCGCCCTCCGCGCCGCCTCCCTCCTGCCCCTGACCGCCGGGATCAGAGGAGCGGCCTTCGCCGGGATGAGCGCCGCCTGGATCCACGGCGCCGGGGATGCCCCGCCCGAGGTGCACGAAGTGCAGAGCGCGACCGGTCGGCGCCTTCGTGTGCCCGCTACTCGGCGTCTGATCGTCCACGATCCTGTGCCGGATCCCGTCGACCTCCAGGTCGTGGGCGGTGTGACGGTGACGACGCCCGAGCGCACCGTCATCGACCTGCTGCGCTGGCCGGTCACCCACCCGAGGAGGCACGAGTGGGCGCGTCTGCTCGTGCAGGTCGATCCCCAGCTCGCGCACCGCGCCGCGATCCGCTTGTCCGCGCTGCACCACGGCCCCGGCCATCACCGTGCCGTGCGCTTCCTCGCGGCGCGCGGAGCCGGTGCCGCCTGACGCCGCGGCGACGGCCCGAGGCGCCAGGCTCCGCTCTCAGGACGAGGTGACCCGGTACACGTCGTAGACGGCGTCGATCCGTCGCACGGCGTTCAGCACCCGATCGAGATGCACGGTGTCGCCCATCTCGAAGACGAAGCGGCTCAACGCCAGACGGTCGTTCGTGGTCTGCACCGTCGCGGAGAGGATGTTGACGTGGTGCTCGCTGAGCACCCGCGTCACATCGGACAGCAGCCCTGACCGGTCCAGCGCCTCGACCTGGATCTGCACCAGGAACACGCTGCGGGTGGTGGGCGCCCACTCGACGTCGACCATGCGGTCCTTCTCGACCGCGAGAGCCTTCACGTTGACGCAGTCGGAGCGGTGCACGGAGACGCCGCTCCCCCGCGTCACGAAGCCGACGATGTCGTCCCCCGGAACCGGCGTGCAGCACTTCGCGAGCTTGACCAGGATGTCGGCCGCGCCGCGGACCAGCACACCCGAGTCTCCCTCGCGCGGGATCCGGCTGCGCCCGTGGGGCGGCACGTCGATCGCCCCGGTGGAGGTGTCCTCGGCCGTCGAGACGAGCGCGGTGACCTTCTCCAGCACCGACTGGGTGGAGACGTGTCCTTCGCCCACGGCCGCGTACAGCGCGGAGACGTCCTCGTAGCGCAGCTGATGGGCGACCTCGGTGAACGACTCCTGGCTCATCAGGCGCTGCAGCGGCAGGTTCTGCCGGCGCATCGCGCGGGCGATCGCCTCCTTGCCCTGCTCGATCGCCTCTTCGCGGCGCTCCTTCGTGAACCAGCCGCGGATCTTGTTCCGCGCGCGGGTGCTCTTGACGAAGGTCAGCCAGTCCTGGCTGGGACCGGCGTCGGGGTTCTTCGAGGTGAAGACCTCGACCACGTCGCCGCTGTTGAGCGCGGTCTCCAGGGGCACGAGGCGCCCGTTGACCTTCGCGCCCATCGTGCGGTGGCCGATCTCGGTGTGCACCGCGTACGCGAAGTCGACCGGCGTCGCGCCGGACGGCAGCCCGATCACACGGCCCTTGGGCGTGAAGACGTAGACCTCCTTCGCACCGATCTCGAAGCGCAGTGAGTCCAGGAACTCGCTGGGGTCGGCGGTCTCCGCCTGCCAGTCCGAGATGTGCGCCAGCCACGTCATGTCGGCATCGGCGGTGGAGCCCTTACCCCCGCCGTTCATCCGCTCCTTGTACATCCAGTGCGCCGCGACGCCGAACTCGGCCTGCTGGTGCATCTCGTGCGTGCGGATCTGGATCTCCACCGTGCGCCCGCCGGGGCCGATCACCGTCGTGTGCAGCGACTGGTAGAGGTTGAACTTCGGGGTCGCGATGTAGTCCTTGAACCGGCCGGGCAGCGGCGTCCAGCGCGCGTGGATCGCGCCGAGGACCGCGTAGCAGTCACGCACCGTGCTGACCAGCACCCGGATCCCGATGAGGTCGTAGATGTCGTCGAACTCACGACCCCGGACCACCATCTTCTGGTAGACGGAGTAGAGCTGCTTGGGGCGACCGGCGACCTTGCCGCGCACGCGCAGGTCGCGCAGGTCGCTCTCGACCGCGTCGACGACCTCGCGGATGTACTTCTCGCGCTGAGGAGTGCGCTGCTTGATGAGACTGTCGATCTCCGCGTAGATCTTCGGGTGCAGCACGGCGAACGAGAGGTCCTCGAGCTCCGACTTGATCGCCTGGATTCCGAGGCGATGCGCGAGCGGAGCGTAGATCTCCAGCGTCTCGGTCGCCTTCTTGGCCGCCTTCTCCGGCGGGACGAAGCCCCAGGTGCGCGCGTTGTGCAGGCGGTCGGCGAGCTTGATGATCAGCACGCGGATGTCCTTCGACATCGCCACGATCATCTTGCGGACGGTCTCGGCCTGCGCGCTGTCGCCGTACTTGACCTTGTCGAGCTTGGTGACGCCGTCGACGAGCATCGCGACCTCGTCGCCGAACGTCGCGGTCAGCTCGGTGAGCGCGTATCCCGTGTCCTCGACCGTGTCGTGCAGCAGGGCCGCCGCGATGGCGCGGGGACCGAGACCGAGGTCGGCCAGGATCTGCGCCACCGCCAGCGGGTGCGTGATGTACGGCTCGCCGCTCTGGCGCTTCTGCCCCTGGTGCTTCTCCGCGGCGACGGCATAGGCGCGCTCGATGATCGCGAGATCGCCGCGCGGATGGTTCTGCCGCACCGTGCGGATGAGGTTGTCGAGATCGTTGATCCGCGGCGCGCGCGAGAAGATGCGGGGCACGAGCCGTCGCAGACTCGAACCCTGCGCCGGCGCTCCCGGCGTCGTCCCGACCTCGCTCATCCGACCTCCAGGCAGATCATCCTACAAGTGCCCAGGAGGGCAGGCTCCGTCGCACGTCGGAGACCCGGGGTCCGCCGATCGTCCGCGACATCAGACCTCGACGGCGCTGAGGGTCGCGCGGTCGCGCGCCGCCAGGACCCGCTTGTCGTGCTCGCGGATCGCCGGCTCGTTCTCGCGGAACAGCGAGTACAGCGGCGCGGCCACGAACAGGGTCGAGTAGGCGGCGACGATGATGCCGACGAAGATCGACAGCGAGATGTCCGTCAGCGTCTGCGCGCCGAGCCAGAACGCACCGATGAACAGGATTGCGCCGACCGGGAGCGCGGCGATGACCGCGGTGTTGATCGATCGGATCAGCGTCTGGTTCACGGCGAGGTTGACCGACTCCCCGAAGGTGCGGGACGACTTGGCCCCCTCCTCCGTGGTGTTCTCGCGGATCTTGTCGAACACGACCGTGGTGTCGTACAGCGAGTAGGCGAGGATCGTCAGGAAGCCGATCACGGCCGCGGGCGAGATCTCGAAGCCCGCCAGCGCGTACACGCCGATGGTGATGACCAGCACGTCCAGGAGGCCCAGGATCGAGGCCGCCGACATCTTCCAGGTGCGGAAGTAGATCGCCAGGATGAGGAACGTCAGAGCGAGGAAGATCGCGAGGCCCCAGAGCGACTGCCGGGTCACGCCCTCTCCCCAGCTCGGGCCGATGAATGAGGTGTTCACCTTGTCCTCGGCGACGCCGTAGGCCTTCGCCAGCGCCGCGGCGACGTCGTGCGACTGCTGCTCGCTCTTGAGCTGAGCCGTCTGCACGCGGATGTCGCGGTTGTTGACCGTCGTCACCTTGGTGGTGACGTTCGGCAGCACCGAGCGCACCGCCGTCGTCGCGAGGCCCTGGTCGCGGTTCGCGGGCGCCTCGACCGTGAACTGCGAACCGCCGGTGAACTCGATCGAGAACTGCACCGGGCGGAACAGCGGCACAAGTGCCGAGCCCACGACGAGCAGGATCGCGATGATGAACCAGATCCGCCGCTTTCCGACGAACGGGAAGGAGGTCTTGCCGGAGTAGAGGTCGTTGCCGAACTCGTTCATGGAGCGCATCAGTCGTTCTCCCCGTTCCGGCTCGCGCCCTTGGATGCTTCGGCGAGTGCCTCCGCCCGCTTTCGTTCGGCGATGGTCTGACGGCGCTCCGCCTCACCGCGGGAGCGGCTGGCGCGCGCGGCCTTGCCTTGGGACGAGGTGACCACCTCCCGGTATTCGCTGCGTCCGCGGTAGACGGCGCCGAGAGCCTCCGGATCCATGCCCGACAGTGGGTGTCCGTTCCCGAAGAACCGCGTGCGCGCCAGGATCTGCATGACGGGGTGCGTGAACACCACGAAGATCAGCACGTCGATGATCGTCGTGAGACCGAGCGTGAACGCGAAGCCCTTCACCGTCGCGTCGGCGAGGATGTACAGCACGACCGCAGCCAGGATGTTGATCGACTTCGAGATGTAGATCGTGCGCTTGGCGCGGCTCCAGCCGTCCTCGACGGCGCCGGTGATCGACTTGCCGTCGCGCAGCTCGTCTCGGATGCGTTCGAAGTACACGATGAACGAGTCCGCGGTGAATCCGATCGACACGATCAGGCCCGCGACGCCGGCCAGCGACAGGCGGAAGCCCATGCGCCAGCCGAGGATGCAGATCAGTGCATAGGTGATGACCGCCATGACGGCGATCGACGCGATGATCACGAAACCCAGCGCCCGGTAGCTGAGGAGCGAGTAGATCGCCACCAGCCCGAGGCCGATGAGGCCTGCGAGCAGACCGATCTGCAGCTGCTGAGATCCGAGGGTCGCCGAGATCGTGTCCGAGCTCTGGACCGTGAAGCTCAGCGGCAGGGCACCGAACTTGAGCTGGTCGGCGAGGCTCTTCGCCGTCTCCTGGGTGAACGAACCGCTGATCGAAGGGCGGCCGTCGAGGATGACGCCGTTCATGGACGGCGCCGAGATGACCGATCCGTCCAGCACGAACGCGAACTGGTTGCGCGGCGTCTGGTTCTGCTGCGTGAACGCGTAGAGACGCTGGCTCACCTTGCCGAATGCATCGGTGCCCTTGCCGTCGAAGGTGAGGTTGACCTCCCACTGGCCGTTCTGCTGGTTGAGACCGGCGGCGGCGTCCTTGATCGAGGTCCCGTCGAGCTCGACCGGGCCGAGCAGGTACTTCGCCTGACCGCTGGTGTCGCAGGCGATGAGCGGCTGGTCGGCGGGCTGCTTCGCGGCGTCGCGCTTGGTCTTGCAGTCGTAGGAGAGGAACTCCGCCTGCAGCTTCGGCGTCACCCACGACATGTCACTGCCGTCGGTGGGCGACGGCGAGGGTGTCGAGGCGAGGCCGGGCGCCGGAGTCGGGTACGGCGTGGACTTGCCGTCGTCGCCCACGAAGGACGTCGCGGGGCTCGTCGCTGCCAGCACCGAGCGCAGCTCCATCTTCGCGCTCGCCTGGATGCGGTTGCGCGTCGCCTCGTCCGCCTTGCCGGCGATCTGCACGACGATGTTCCGGCCGCCCTCGGTGGTGATGTCGGACTCGCCGACGCCCGAGGCGTCCACGCGCTGACGGATGATCTGCGAGGCCTGCGTGAGCTGCTCGGCGTTCGGGTCCTTGCCGTCGGCCGTCTGCGCGCTGAGGATGATCTGCGTGCCGCCCTGCAGGTCGAGGGCGAGCTGAGGCGTCCAGGAGCTCTTGCCGAAGCCGTACACGCCGAGGGCGTTCAGTCCGAACAGCACGCCGATGGCGATGAGCAGGCCGAGCAGGACCCGCCAGGCGTGCTTGACGGGAGAAGACGATGCCACGAAGGTTCTTCGCTTTCTGAGGGGTCGGGAGTGCGTCGAGCGCGGAGCGCTCGTCAGTTCTTGTCGTCGGCGTCGCGCTCCAGGCGCGCGCGGGTCTCCTCGGCCGACTCGATCGTGATGTCCTTGGCGCGCTCGTCCAGTGGCGTCTGCTCGTCCAGCGGGGTGTGCGCGGTCTCATCGACCGGAGCGCTCTGCTCCTCGTCGACGATGCGCAGGATCGCCTGCGAGTGCACCTCGATGACCACGCCCGGGGCGATCTCCACCTTCGCGGGGCGATCCAGGTTGTCGGCGTCGAACTCGACGATCGTTCCGTACAGTCCGCCCTGCAGCAGCACCTTCGCGCCGGGGACGGTCTCCTTGGCCTTCTTCTCCTGCTCCTCCTTCATCCGCTTGTTGCGACGGCGGGTCGAGAGAACCATGAAGACGAGCAGGATGGCCAGGACGAAGAACAGGCCGTACTGCGAGAAGAAGGTCGCGATATTCATGCGAGAAGAGAGCCTTTCGGGCGTTCACGCCACCAGCGGCGTGCGGAAAGAGGGGGACGGTGAAAGTCTCCAGCGATTATAGGTCATCGAACAACGCGGCCCCCTCGGGGTGCGCGATGCCCAGGTGCGCATACGCCTCCGGCATCGCGATCCGGCCGCGCGGCGAACGGCCGAGGAATCCGATCCGCACCAGGTACGGCTCCACGACGCTCTCGATCGTGTCGGCCTCCTCGCCGACGGAGACGGCGAGCGTGCTGAGCCCCACCGGCCCTCCGCGGAACCGCCGCACGACCGCGTCGAGCACGGCCCGGTCCAGGCGGTCCAGCCCGATGCGGTCGACGTCGTAGAGCTCCAGCGCGGCGCGCACGTCCTCGACGGCGGCCGATGCGCCCGCTCCGTGCACGAGCGCGTAGTCGCGCACGCGCCGCAGCAGGCGGTTGGCGATGCGCGGGGTGCCCCGGGAGCGCCGCGCGATCTCCGCGCGCGCGATCGGAGGGATGTCGACGCCGAGCACGATCGCCGAGCGTTCCACGACGCGTTCGAGCTCGCCCGGGTCGTAGTACTCGAGGTGCGCGGTGAACCCGAACCTGTCGCGGAGCGGGTTGGGCAGCAGCCCCGAACGCGTCGTGGCGCCGACCAGGGTGAACGGCGCGAGCTCGAGCGGGATGCTCGTCGCCCCCGCGCCCTTGCCGACCATGATGTCGATCCGGAAGTCCTCCATCGCGAGATAGAGCATCTCCTCCGCGGAGCGCGCCATCCGGTGGATCTCGTCGATGAACAGCACCTCGCCGGGCGTGAGGCTGCTGAGCAGCGCGGCGAGATCGCCGGCGTGCTGGATCGCGGGGCCGCTCGACATGCGCAGGGGGCGTCCGCTCTCGTGCGCCACGATCATCGCCAGGGTGGTCTTGCCCAGTCCGGGCGGGCCGGAGAGCAGGATGTGGTCGGCGGGCCGATCCTGGATCCTGGCGGCGTCCAGCAGCAGCTTCATCTGCCCGCGGACCTTGTGCTGTCCCACGAACTCGTCCAGGCTCGACGGGCGCAGCGCGCCCTCGATCGCGAGCTCGGCCGCGTCGACGACCTCGCCCGAGTCGCGGAACTCAGCCACGGGCGCCTCCGCCCTGGGCAGGGCCGAGGGCGGCCAGCGTGCGCCGCAGGAGCAGCGCGACGGATCCGCGCTCGGTCGCGCTGGCATCGGCCGTGCTGCGCTCCGCCGCCTCGGCCGCAACCCGCTCGGACCACCCCAGGCCGATCAGCGCGGCGATGAGCTGGGTACTGATCTCATCGGGGATCGAGGCCGCCGAGGGCGCAGCCACCGGCGGCTGCAGCTTGCCGGTGAGCTGCACGACGATGAGCTTGGCGGTCTTCGGACCGATCCCGGAGACCCGGCGGAACGGCGCGTCGTCGTCGGCCGCCACGGCCGCGGCGATCTGGTCCACGGACAGGTGCGAGAGCACTCCCAGTGCGGACTTGGGCCCGACGCCCGTCACCGACAGGAGGTGTCCGAAGACCTCGAGCTCCGCCGCATCCGCGAAGCCGTAGAGCGACAGCGCGTCCTCCCGCACGATGAGCGTGGTGTGCAGGCGCAGCTCCTGGCCGACTCGCGCCGTGTGCGCGACGTCACCGGGGACCGCGACGGAGAAGCCGACTCCCCCGACCTCGATGACGACGGAGTCCGTGGTCGTGGACAGCACGGTGCCGCGCAGGGAGGAGATCATGTCAGCAGTCTACGCACGTGCTCGTAGGTATGTTCGAGCGACACGCTCCGCGTCCGCCCATGCCCGCTGCGCGGGCGTCTGCGGCCCGGCGTCCGCGCCCGCCGCGCCGAGCCCCGGGCCTCGCCAGGCATGGCACAGCGCGATCGCGAGCGCGTCGGCGGCGTCCGCGGGCTGAGGCGGCGCGTCCAGACGCAGGATGCGGGCGATCATCGCCTGCACCTGCTTCTTGTCGGCGGAGCCGTATCCGGTGACGGCGGCCTTCACCTCGCTCGGCGTGTGGGTCGCGGCGGGCAGGCCGTGCTCCGCGGCCACGAGCAGCGCGACGCCGCTCGCCTGCGCGGTGCCCATGACGGTGTGGCTGTTCTGCTGGGCGAACACCCGCTCGACGGCGACGGCATCGGGGGCGTGCTCGGCGATGACGGCGCGGATCCCCGCCGCGACCGCCGCGAGCCGCTCGCCGATCGGCGCGTCCACAGGGGTGCGGATCACGCCGACGTGCACGAGGGTGCCGCGGCGCATCGGATCGACGTCGACGACCCCGACGCCGCAGCGGGTGAGGCCGGGATCGATGCCCAGAACGCGTCGCACTCCCGTCATGACTCCAGGCTATGCGCGGATCGGATCCGGGATGCTCAGGCGCGCGGCCAGCCCATCGCGTACTGGGCCCGATCCATGAAGTCACTCTTGGCGCGGGTGTAGTCGTCGTAATCGGCCGCGCCCGCGTGCTGCTCGGCGAGGGCACGCTTCAGGCGCTCGTACTCCCCCGCGGCCGCCGGGTCCGCGCGCAGCCAGTCGCGGAAGGACAGCACGAAGTCGGCGAAGGAGGAGCCCGCGCGGCGTACGTGGAGGATGATGCCGCGCACGGACGGCTCGGACTCCGTCTCCTGGACGTAGAGGAGCTTCTCGTGGTGCTGCGGATCCGATCCCGGGCGCGGGATGTCGAAGTCCACGCCCGGCGAGTCGGCGCGAGACCCGCGGGCGCGCGAGAACCCCGCGGGGGCGAGCGCCGCGGTCGTCGCCTCCTCGTCCGGGAGCCGCGGCACGAGCACCTGGATGTCGACGTACGGCTTCGCAGCGAGCCCGGGCACCGCGGTCGATCCGATGTGCTCCACGGCCAGGGCGTGGACGCCTGACGCTGCCAGGTCGGACGCGATCCGCTGCATCCACCGCTGAGCGACCGATGGCCACGACGGGTCGTACGAGACGATCTCCGGCGCGGCCATCGGCGGTGGTCCTGCGGGTCTTACTCGTCGTTCTCGAGCTCGGCCTGCACCTCGGCGGTGAGGTCGAAGTTCGCGTAGACGTTCTGCACGTCGTCGCTGTCCTCGAGCGCGTCGATGAGACGGAAGATCTTGCGTGCGGCCTCGGCGTCGATCTCGACCTTGAGGTTCGGCACGAACTCGACGTCGGCCGACTCGTACTCGATCCCGGCCTCCTGCAGCGCGGTGCGCACCGCGACCAGATCCGAGGCGTCGGTGATGACCTCGTAGCCCTGCGCGTGCGGCTCGATCTCCTCGGCCCCGGCCTCGAGCGCCGCCATCATGACGTCGTCCTCGGTGGTGTTCTCGCCGTCGACGACGATGACACCCTTGCGCGTGAAGTTGTAGGCGACGCTGCCCGGATCCGCGAGCGTCCCGCCGTTGCGGCTGAGCGCGGTGCGGACCTCGGCGGCCGCGCGGTTCTTGTTGTCGGTCAGGCACTCGATCATCAGGGCCACGCCGTTGGCGCCATAGCCCTCATACATGATCGAGCTGTACTCGACCGACTCGCCCCCGATGCCGGCGCCGCGCTTGATGGCGCGGTCGATGTTGTCCTTCGGGACCGAGGTCTTCTTCGCCTTGAGCACGGCGTCGAACAGCGTCGGGTTGCCCGCCTGGTCAGGTCCGCCGAGCTTCGCGGCGACCTCGATGTTCTTGATGAGCTTGGCCCAGGACTTGGCACGGCGCGCGTCGATGACGGCCTTCTTGTGCTTGGTCGTGGCCCACTTGGAATGCCCGGACATATGTCTCCCGCTCGTATCCGCCCCGGGGTTCATCCCGCCAGGGCATCGTCCATTCTAACGAATCAGCCATCCCCGTCGTTGCCGGGCCCTCTGCCCAGGACACAACGCAGGAGTCTCCCGTCGTCGGAACCGCCAGGGAACGGCATTCCGACCGGAACTCCTGCGTTGTGCGTCGGCGGTGCCGGTCAGGCGGCGACGGCGGACCGGCGTGCCTCGACGAGCTGCAGCAGCCGGGCGTGCAGACGCGTCTCGCCGTTCATCTCCGGATGGAAGCTCGTGCCGAGCAGACCGCCCTGCTCCACCGCCACGACGCCGCCGTCGGGGAGCGAGGCGATCGCCTTCGCCCGTGGGCCCACGCGGGTGATCAGAGGTGCGCGGATGAAGGTCGCCGCGACCTCGCCGTCGATGCCCTGCACGGCGAGCGTCGTCTCGAACGACTCGACCTGCCCGCCGAACGCGTTGCGCGCGACGGTGACGTCGAGGCCGCCGAAGGTCAGCTGGCCGTCGATCGCACCCTGGATCTCGTCCGCGAGCAGGATCAGCCCGGCGCAGGTGCCGTAGACCGGAAGCCCGTCGGCGATCAGCGCGCGCAGAGGCTCGCGCAGCCCGAAGATCCGGGAGAGCTTGTCGATCACGCTCGACTCGCCGCCCGGGATGACGAGCCCGTCCAGGTCGGCCAGCTGCTCGGGGCGGCGGACGAGGACCGCCTCCGCCCCGAGCGCGGTGAGGATCGCCGCGTGCTCGCGCACATCGCCCTGCAGCGCGAGCACTCCGATCCGCACAGGCGATGTCACCAGCCGCGCTCCGCGAGACGGTGCGGTGCGGGCAGGTCGGAGACGTTGATGCCGACCATGGCCTCGCCGAGGCCGCGCGAGACCTGCGCGATCACCGCGGGGTCGTCGTAGGCGGCGGTCGCCTTCACGATCGCCGCGGCGCGGGCGGCCGGGTCACCGGACTTGAAGATCCCGGATCCGACGAACACGCCGTCTGCGCCGAGCTGCATCATCATCGCCGCGTCGGCGGGCGTCGCCACTCCCCCGGCCACGAACATCACGACCGGCAGCGCGCCCTTCTCCGCCACCTCGGCGACGAGCTCGTACGGCGCCTGCAGCTCCTTCGCCGCGACGTACAGCTCGTCCTTCGACAGCGACGTCAGGCGGGCGATCTCGCCGCGGATGGTGCGGATGTGCTTCATCGCCTCGGAGACGTCGCCGGTGCCCGCCTCGCCCTTGGAGCGGATCATGGCCGCGCCCTCGGTGATGCGACGCAGCGCCTCGCCGAGGTTGGTGGCGCCGCAGACGAAGGGAACGGTGAAGCCCCACTTGTCGATGTGGTTCACGTAGTCGGCCGGCGAGAGCACCTCGGACTCGTCGATGTAGTCGACGCCGAGCTCCTGCAGCACCTGGGCCTCCACGAAATGCCCGATGCGCGCCTTCGCCATGACCGGGATCGACACCGCCGAGATGATGCCGTCGATCATGTCCGGGTCGCTCATGCGCGACACGCCGCCCTGCGCGCGGATGTCTGCGGGCACCCGCTCCAGGGCCATGACCGCGACGGCGCCGGCGTCCTCGGCGATCTTCGCCTGCGCCGGGGTGACGACGTCCATGATGACGCCGCCCTTGAGCATCTCTGCGAGGCCGCGCTTGACGCGACCGGTGCCGGTGGTGGGCTCGGGTGCAAGTTCTGTCATAGGACAGAGCATACGCTGTCTGCAACGGAGACTCACACTCGGGAGACAGTGGCCGGATCCGCTCGCGGCAGGTGAGAGGATCGAGGAATGCTCACCGTGCTCTCGATCCAGTCCGCCGTCGCGTACGGCCATGTCGGCAACTCCGCGGCGGTCTTCCCCCTCCAGCGCATCGGCGTCGAGGTGCTCCCCGTCTACACCGTGAACTTCTCCAACCACACGGGCTACGGGGCGTGGCGCGGGCCGCTGATCGCACCGGAGGACGTGCGCGAGGTCGTCACCGGCATCGAGGAGCGCGGCGTGCTCGGCGAGATCGACGCCGTGCTCAGCGGCTACCAGGGCGGAGAGGGCATCGGCGACGTCATCATCGACGCCGTGGCGCGTGTGAAGGCCGCCAACCCGAACGCCGTGTACGCGTGCGACCCGGTCATGGGCAACGCGAAGTCCGGCTGCTTCGTGGCGCCCGCGATCCCCGTGCTGCTGCGCGACCGCGTCGTCCCGGTCGCCGACATCATCACCCCCAACCAGTTCGAGCTGGGCTTCCTCACCGGCACCGAGCCCGACACGCTGGAGTCGACCCTGGCCTCCGTCGACGCCGCGCGCGCCATGGGCCCGAACACCGTGCTCGTCACGAGCGTCGAGCGTCCGGATCGGGAGGAGGGCACGATCGAGATGCTCGCCGTCGACGACAAGGGCGCGTGGCTCGTGGCCACGCCGCACCTGCCCATGAAGGCGAACGGATCCGGCGACGTCACTGCGGCGCTGTTCACGGCGCACTACGTCGAGACCGGCGACGCCAAGGTCGCGCTCGAGCGCACCGTGTCCAGCGTGTACGAGCTGCTGCGCCTCACGCTCGATTCCGGCGCGCGCGAACTGCAGCTCATCCCGGCGCAGGAGTTCTACGCGAACCCGCCGCTGCAGTTCACCGCTCGCCAGGTGCGCTGAGCCCCGCGGTGCACGGGCCGCTCAGGCGCGTGCACCGCTCGTGGCAAGGATCAGGCGGGCCAGGCCGCGGCGACGGTGTTGCGCACGTCGCCGAGCAACTGCGGCAGAGCCTTCGTCTTCGCGATGATCGGGAAGAAGTTGGCATCGCTGTTCCAGCGCGGAACCACGTGCTGGTGCAGGTGCGCATCGACGCCCGCGCCGGCGACGGCGCCCTGGTTCATCCCGATGTTGAAGCCGTCGCAGCGCGACGTGGCCTTCAGCACCCGCATGGCCGTCTGCGTCAGGGCCCCGATCTCGGCGACCTCCTCCGCC
This sequence comes from Microbacterium azadirachtae, assembly GCF_000956545.1. Classification (GTDB taxonomy): domain Bacteria; phylum Actinomycetota; class Actinomycetes; order Actinomycetales; family Microbacteriaceae; genus Microbacterium; species Microbacterium azadirachtae. The sequence continues at coordinate 75,965 of NZ_JYIT01000085.1, read as the reverse complement.
GTCGCCTCGTCGTACGTCGCGATGTGGCGGTACGGGCACACGAGCAGATGGCCGGAGTTGTACGGGAACAGGTTCAGCAGCACGTACGCCGTGCGACCGCGCGCCACGATCAGCCGCTCCTCGTCGGGGTGCTTGGGCGCCTCGCAGAACGGGCACTCCTCGCGCAGCGGCTCCGGGCCCGCCTGGATGTAGGTCATCCGGTGCGGCACCCAGAGGCGCTGGAACTCGTCGGGGACGCCGGCCAGATGCGCGGCGTCCTCCAGGCGCGCCTCGCCTGCGGCGTCCCCGGCGTCGGTCATGCCAGATCGCCCGCCGTCTGGATCAGGGCGTGGCTCTCGACCGCGCGACGCACGCGCTCCACGGCCTCGGCGAGGGGCACGCCGTTCTCCTGCGTTCCGTCGCGGAACCGGAACGAGACCGTGCCCGCGGCCCGGTCCTGCTCCCCCGCGATCAGGATCAGCGGCACCTTGCCGGTGGTGTGGTTGCGGATCTTCTTCTGCATGCGCTCGTCGGAGTGGTCGACGTCGGCACGGATGCCGGCCTCGCGGAACGCCGCGACGGCGTCGTCCAGATACTCGGCGAACTCCTCGGCCACGGGGATCCCCATGACCTGGACCGGCGAGAGCCAGAGCGGGAAGTCGCCCGCGTAGTGCTCGAGCAGGATCGCGAAGAAGCGCTCGATCGAGCCGAACAGGGCGCGGTGGATCATGATCGGGCGCTTCTTCTGCCCGTCCTTGTCCGTGAACTCCAGGTCGAAGCGCTCCGGCAGGTTCGGGTCGACCTGAACCGTGGAGAGCTGCCACACGCGGCCGATCGCGTCGGTCGTCTTGAGGTCGATCTTCGGGCCGTAGAAGGCCGCCTCACCGGGGACCTCGGTCAGCTTGAGCCCGGACGCCAGGGCGACGTTGCGCAGCGCGTTCGTCGAGTACTCCCAGAACTCGTCGGATCCGATCCACTTGTCCTTCTCGTCGTCGCGCATCGAGAGCTCGAGCTCGAAGTCGCTGAGACCGAAGTCGCGGAGCATCGACAGGATGAACTCGAGGACGTTCGTGACCTCCGACTCCAGCTGGTCGGGCGTGACGAACAGGTGCGAGTCGTCCTGGGTGAAGCCGCGCACGCGGGTCAGTCCGTGCAGGGCGCCGGAGAGCTCGTTGCGGTAGACCGTGCCGTTCTCGGCCAGCCGGAGGGGCAGGTCCCGGTAGCTGCGCGCACGCTCCTTGTAGATCAGGATGTGCATCGGGCAGTTCATGGGCTTCAGGTAGTAGTCCTGGCCCTGCTTGGTGATGTGCCCGTCCTCGTCGCGCTCCTCGTCCATGCGGATCGGCGGGAACATGCCGTCGCGGTAGGTGACGAGGTGGTTGGACGTGAGGAACAGATCCTCCTTGGAGATGTGCGGCGTGTACACGTAGTTGTACCCGCCGGCGATGTGCCGACGGCGCGCATGCTGCTCCATCTCCCCGCGGATGATGCCGCCGCGCGGGTGCCACACCGAGAGTCCGGAGCCGATCTCGTCGGGGAACGAGAACAGGTCCAGCTCCTTGCCGAGGCGCCGGTGGTCGCGCTTCGCGGCCTCCTCCAGACGCTGCTGGTAGGCGCGCAGCTCGTCCTTGCTCGGCCAGGCCGTGCCGTAGATGCGCTGCAGCTGCGGGTTCTTCTCGGATCCGCGCCAGTAGGCCGCCGCGATGCGGGTGAGGTCCCAGCCGTTGCCGATCATGCGGGTGTTCGGCAGGTGCGGGCCGCGGCAGAGGTCCTTCCAGACGACCTCCCCGTCCTTGGCGACGTTGTCGTAGATCGTGAGCTCGCCCTCGCCGACCTCGACCGAGGCGCCCTCGGTCTTGTCGGCGCCGGGGCCCTTCAACCCGATGAGCTCGAGCTTGAACGGCTCGTCCGCGAGCTCCGCCCGCGCCTCGTCGTCGGTGACCACGCGGCGCACGAAGCGCTGGCCCTCGCGCTGGATCCGCTGCATCTCCTTCGAGATCGCCTTGACGTCCTCCGGGGTGAACGGGGTGTCCACGCCGAAGTCGTAGTAGAAGCCGTCCGTGATGGGCGGGCCGATGCCGAGGTTCGCCTGCGGCTTGATCCGCTGCACGGCCTGCGCGAGCACGTGCGCCGTGGAGTGCCGCAGGATGGCGAGGCCCTCGGGGCTGTCGATGGTGATGGGCTGGACGTCGTCGTCCTCATTCACGAGGGCGGCGAGATCCTTCTGCTGCCCGTTGACGAGCATCGCGACGACGGAGCGGTCGCTGTACGGGCCGTTCGCGCCGTACAGGGCGAAACCGTCGCACGGGTAGGACGGCAGTTCGGGGGCGGACACAGGATTCTCAGACAAAGGAAGTTCTCCAGTTTGGCGATGGTCTCGGCTCAGCTTCGGACGCGTCGGCGCCCTGCCCGCTCAGGCCCTGAGAGTTCGCGTGCCGGTGACGGCGACGACGGTCGCGTGCGTCTGCCGGGCGAAGTCCATAGGAGAATCCTACGCCGCCCGGTCCCGCGACCCGACCAGCGAGCCGCCGAGAGCCTCGTCGAGGTGCCTCCATCCGCCGGCCTCGTACACCACGACCAGCAGCACCGGGCCGGCCAGCACGACCAGCAGGCTCGCCCACAGCGGCCATCCGGCCGCGGCCAGGACGATGCCCACGGCCGGCAGCACGCCCGCGAGCAGGTGCAGGGGCAGGCCCCGAGTGCGCCGGCGCACGAGGTACAGGTGCAGCAGCGCGAGCGACAGTACGAACACCATGACCGGGACGGCGATCGCCAGGATGACCGTGACGGTGGAGAGGGCATGCTCGCCGTAGGCGTAGCCGATCAGGTGCAGTCCCGCACCGACCGCGGCGATGCTGGCGAAGACCAGGGCGTGCCCGTACCCCCAGACGAAGGCGCGGTCGCGGTGCGCAGCCAGGACCGCACCGGACGGGAGCATGGTGTAGATCCACCAGAGTGCGAAAGTCATCGCGATGCCCGCGCCGATGACCACGATCGTGTCGACCGTCCACCCCTTGGTCTCGGCGATCTCCTGTGCGGCCGCGAGCGTGCCGATCACCGTCTCGCCGAGGGCGATGATCGCCAGCAGCGAGTAGCGCTCGGCGATGTGATGGGGGTGCCAGGGAGTGCCGCGCTCCTCCCCTTCGCCCTTGCGCTCCGCGACGACAGGCCCGCCCAGCTCGACGAGCCAGCACAGCCCTGCCGCGATGATCGCCGTGCCGAACGGCAGCGGCGCCCAGGCCACGACGACCCAGCCGAGCTGAGCGATCGCGATGAAGACGACGTACGTGAGCGCGTGCCGTCGGAACGCGGGGTCGCGGGCGGCGCGGAGCCATTGGGCCAGCAGCCCGACGCGCATCACGATGTATCCCGACACCATCACACGGTTGTCGAAGACGCCGTGCGACTCGACCGACTCGAACATCTGCGGCAGACCGATCGCGAGCACGATCACGCCGGCCATCTGCACCATCGTGAAGAGCCGGAACAGCCAGTCGTCCGTGTCGAACGCGGACGCGAACCAGGAGAAGTTGATCCACGCCCAGACGACCGCGGCCATCGCGAAGGCGAACGCTCCGACCGCGGCTCCGCCGTGTCCGGCCGCGATGCCGGAGGCGAGCTGCGCTCCCGCCACCCCGAACGATGCGGCGAACACGAGGTCGTACAGGGCCTCGAGGGGCGTCGCCGCGCGGTGCTTCTCGTGCCTGGCCCGGCCGCGCATCGGGCTCAGCCCGTGCCGGTACCTTTCTCCCGCGTTCGTCATGCCGCTCCCCCGTCCCCTCGGATCCGTGCAGCGTCCAACCTAGCGCGGCTGCGGGTCCCGTCTCCTCGCGCCTCCTGCGGTACCGCTTCGCCGCCGCTCGAGGAGGGCGAGGGCCGCCGCGACAGCCTTGATGACGGGGATCTCCCCGAAGCGGTCGTCGTCGGCCCGGATGAGCCGACGGCCCAGGTCTGCGCGGCGTGCGCGCAGCAGCGCGCGGGCCCGCTCGGCATGCAGCGCGTTGGAGACGATCGCGATCTCGTCGGCGTCCTCGAGGAGAGGAATCGTGTTCCGGATGTTCTCCTCGGTCGAACGGCTCTCCGTTTCGAGGAGCAGAGGTCCGGCGTAGCCCCGCTCGGCCGCATAGCGGGCGAGGATCTGCGCCTCCGGCTCGGGGCCGCGCACCGCGCCGCCCGAGAAGATCACCACGTCGTGCTGTGAGCGCAGCGTGCGCAGCCCCGCACGCACTCGGAAGCGGTTCACCGCGTTGGCGCGCGAGGAGCGATTTCCGTACCCGAGGACCAGGACGGTCCGGCGTGCGCCAGGGCGCCCTTCCTCCAGGCCGCGCGTGCTCGCGCGCTGCGACACCAGCTGGCCCCAGACAAGGAACGCGATCCCCACCGAGGCGAGCACGGCCGATACCGCGAGAAGGCTCTTCCGCATGCCTCCAGGTTATGCACGCCCCGCCGGCGCCGGCGGGGCGGACGGCACGTTCCGGAAACGACGAAACCCCCGGAGGACCGGGGGTTTCTGCTGTGCGCGATACTGGAAACGAACAAGTGCAGGCTCACCCCATAGCACCCGTGTGATCCGCAGTTCTCTCGCGTTATCACTGCGACGCCGAAGATGTCCACGTGGCGGCGCTCATCGATGCCGTGAGGGCATCACGGCCGCAGAACACGCGAAGGATCTGGAGGAGCTGTTGTCCTCCCGGCTCGTGACCTCGGCGCTCCCGACGCCATCGAGAAGCACCCGGCCGAACGGGAGACGACCGTGGGCAGGGCCTGGCACGACGCCCTCGCGTCCACCCCACGCATTGCTCGGACGGCACGGCTTAGGGGTAGGGAAGGAAACCGGCGCCGGCGCTCGCCCGAGATGAGGAGAGGCCATGCCGGCGAAGACCAGACGGAAGACACGCGAGCCGTTCGGCCGTATCGACGTCGCCGTACCTCTAGTGAAGGCGTTCAACACGCTCCCCGTGGAGAAGACGCAGTGGCAGCCTCCCCGACCGGAGCAAACAGAGACCTGTGGGTTCGCCCACGAGATCTCTGTTTGCTCCGGATTCGTCCTCGGCGCTGCACGTCTCTCGAGGGCTTCGCGACGCAAGACGTGTGCGCACCGCGCATGTAGGTAGGTGGAGAACCTATCGGATCTCCGGAGGTGCCCGGTTCTGCGCAGCCTCCCCATTCTCACCCTCTGGAGTAACCACATGAACATGACACCCGAGCAGCCGGTCCGCATCAGCGAAGCCGAGCTCAAGAACGCTTTCGCCTACACCCACCGCGACCTCGATCCCGCAGATCTCGAGGAGATGTTTCGGATCGAGCAGCGCGTCGACGCCGTTCTTGAAGCGTCGCCCGATCTGCGTTCTCGCCTCGGCGACCCGGACCCGCATGAGTTCACTCGCATTCCAGTCTTGGAGGAAGCCGGAAATGTCGTCAGGGCGGCTCTACGCGAAATCACCCAGCAAGGTGAAGAGGAGCGCCTCGACGATGCGACGCTCGCGGTCCTCAACCTCCTCGAGGACGCCGACGCTCTGTCTTGGCCGGTGACAGAACGACATGCTCACAATGCCGACTTCGCCATGGATACAGCCCGTGCTCTCCTGCTCGCGGCCGCAGGCCCGTCGATGGAGTTCGTGAGCTGCGACCTGTTGGAGCAGGTCGCCGACACGATCGCCTCAATGCTGCCGCTTCCGGGCGATCCGGTCGTGATCGAATAGATCGACAACGAGTAGCCCGGGATGGATGGGATCAAGAGGTTCGTCGCGTCTCTTGGTGTCGCGCACCGGAGCGGCCCCTGGAAATGCCGTGGAGCAGCAGCACTCGGCTGATTCGACCCCAAGCTTTCGATCGGTTGTCCCCGAGCGTTAGCGAGCGGGGCATTCTTCGACACCGTCGCGACCCTTGGCAGAAGCCCCGTAGTTGTGCCTTGGCATGGCTACGGGACCTCTACTTCTGCTCTGCGGGTAACCGCTTCAACCTGGGGCGCCAGCTGATCGAGGTCGCTCTGATTGATAGAACATCGTGGCGGGCTCGCAGGACGCCGCCCACACGCGCCGACGTCGCGGGGGCTGCCCAGACCGCCCCGCAAAAGCGGTTCGAGGTGGACTCCGCCACGGTGTCCGCGAAGGACGCCAGCGACAAGTACGCCGCGACCCTCGCCCATCAGAGGCAGAACTTCATCGGCTCTGCGACCGCGGCTGGATTCAGCGCAGACCAGGTGCAGATCCACGCCGACAAGGTGTTCGCCCTTCCCCCGTCGAAGAGGATGACCGTCCTCGCGAACACGGGCCCAGCAGTCGGAACGATCGACGACTTCATCGCCGCTACGGGACTCTGCACGGCACGATCGAATACCGGGCCATCCTCCCCGACCTGAGCGATGCGGTCTCCGGCAACGGCCGGATGGGGACATACGCGACCGGTGGCCTCATCACCGGTCCCGACACCAGTACTTGCGATTCGATCCCGATCATAGCGCCGAACGGAGAGCACATGCTGACCGCCGAGGACGTGAGAGCAGCGCGCCGCCCGCGGCAGTTCGACACGTGGCGGGCCGCGATGCACTCCGGTTCGCTGCAGCACAACACCTACTCGGAACGCGTGTATGTCGCCTCTACACCGCAAGTCCACGTGACCATCGACGACCCCAGCGCCGCCGGCTCGGCGACCGCTCGGGTCGAGGCACCCGTGAGTATTCAGATGTTCGATCGGGATCCGTTGACGGTGGGTAAGCAGATCGGCCGCGGGATCGAGAGGGCGCTTCATGGATAGACCGGGCGCTATGCTCGCGCCATGAACCGCACACTCCTCTTCGCAGGATGCGCCCCAACATCGCCTGCGGCCACCTTGACGCCATCTGCGACCGCCGTGCACAAGATCGCTACCCATGTCTGTGAAGAGAGGGGTTACGAGTGACTGAGGTTGATCGCACTGAAACTACGGCGGCGGCCGAGGAGCCGGATCAGGGTTTACCTTTACCTAAACTTCAGCGTAGGGTAGTGGCCGAAGGTACCTATTTCGAAGTGAGTTGTGCCGTCGCGGCGGACAAGATAACCGCCCCGGCTTCCGACCTGCTCGACGAGCTCGAGTCGGGGATGTGGGCGGACCCAGGCGCCGAATCGCTCCCGGACGAGTATCAACCGAAATTGAGGACTCGCCTGTTGGCACACGTGAAGCAGCTAGCTTGCGAGGGCGAGCTCCCCCCGAATGCCTACAACCGTCTGGACGATGGGATCTGGGAACTGAAGGTTGAATCGATACGCGCCACGTTCTATGACACCGATGGAGAAGGCGGCTGGAGTCCGAAGCATGGCCAGAAGGTAGCCACCTGGAACGGTGGATACCGCTGGGACCTCCCCGACGACTTCGACGAGTACATACGACTTGGCCACTGTTTCGCCAAAGACGGACAGAAGACCCGGAAAGAGGATCTGGACGCAAGTTGCGCGATAAGGATGGAGGATGTTGAGCATGACCGGGAACCTGGAACGACAGCTGTCGACAGCGGCGCTTGAAGCTCAGACGCCGGAGGGCGCCCGCGAGCTGGCGGCCGCGGAGATCATGGTCAAGGCCTCGACGCTAATGTGGAAGGCCTTCGAGCAGAGTGGACTCACCCAGCGACAGTTGGCCGATGCTCTCGATGTCTCCGAGGGGCGCGTCTCTCAGATCCTCCACGGTGACGGGAATGTCCGGCTTTCGACCCTTGCCAGGTATCTGAGGGCCACCGGGTACTTGGCACGGCTGGAAGCGGAACCCGCTGATCCCTCGGTGCCGCCACTGCGTCGGCGCCAGCCGCGACGCGCCAGCAGACGCCAGGTTACTGATGAACACGACCTGTATGCGGTGCCAATCGAGCACGGAGGCGGCACGTACCTGAAGCTAACGGCGATGCCCGCCGGAGTTCCTTACGGCGCGCCCGAATTGGCGTCGGCGAACCACGTGGGAACTACGAACACCCGCATGGAGTGGTCTCCCATTGGCGTACGGGAAGTAGCCAACCGATGAGAATTTCAGTCGCAACACTGGCGGACGCAGTCAACGTACGAGAAGGAACGATGAGCATGCTTTCCGGCGGCGTCAACCTCCTGGCACGCGCGGAATACCCCGCAACTCTCGGCGTCGATCTGGCTGTGATGATTGAACTCGACCAAGACGACTTGATCAATGATCGCGACATTGAAGTTGGCGTCAGGATTGTCGGCCCAACCGGCTTCGACCCGGTCGAATTCGGTGGGCATCTGGGCTGGCAAGCCTCCGACTCTTGGCCGCAGTGCGTTCCAGCTCCGGTCCCCCTTCGTGAACTGGAGATCCCTTCTCCAGGAACCTACCAATTTCACCTCAAGGTCGCGGAACTCGACGAGATCGTCATCTTTGCCAACGCAACTCTGCTCGACACCCGGCCGCGCTAGCGAACTGGAGCGATAACGGTTGGCGCGGCGCGTTCCACGGTGCGAGAGTTGTTCACCTTCCGGTCGACGACGTACTGCTCGATGGTCGACGCGACCGCTACGGAGGATCCGTCGAGCAGGGCGATCCTGTCCTCGCGGCCGACGCGGTCGAGCTTCACCGGTTCGAGCCATGCGTCCATTGCTTCCGGGGTGAGGAATGCGGCATCCGGTCGTGGACCTCGCTGCCGGCATCGCACGCTTCCCGGGGTGACGACCTGCCGCCTCGACTTGCGAGGCGACGGGTCAATCGCGCGCGACTACTGGGGCGTTATCGACCAGTCGCCAGAGGAATTGACAGTGATGTACGCGGGGCCCGCGATCTTGACTGTTCCGCTGTAGGAACCAATCTCATTCACGATGAGCGGCGAGACGTTCCCGCGGCCGTACGCCATGACGAGGAAGTTCGACTCACCAACGTTCGTGACTGCAGCGGTCGTGAACTTGTCGCTCATCACGAGCACGGAATCTCCGTGACCGGATGCCGGGCCATGAGTCGGCGGGATGATGCTGAGATCATCGATCACAAGGGACCAATCCGCGTCTGCGTTGATCGTGAACTCCGTAGTCAGCGAGTTGTCGCGCACATTGATGAGGTGCTGACCGCTGTAGGCACCGATCTCGTTCACGATCAGCGATTCCGCGCCGTTGGACTTCAGCACGGTGTTACTTCCACATGCGTCGCAACGGAACGTGACCACTGCGGGAGCCGTGATGTTGACTGCCTCAACCATGTCGCCAGAACCGGAGAACTCCTGATGCGCCACCTTCGGTGCTGGAGCGGGAGGAGGCGTAGTCACCTTCGGCGCGGCTGGTGTCGGCGTCGTGGTCGGCGGAGCGGCCGCCGCGGGAGGTGTCGCGGTTGCGCCCGCCACAGCCTTCTTCATGCCGCCGTTGATCGCGCCGACGATGGCCACCAGAAGGATCACGCCCAACACCGACGCGAGCGTAATGAGGGGCCATTTTCTGCGCTTTTTGGGTGCGATCTCGGAAGACGCTAGATCACCGTTTGGTGAGTCGGTCGGCTCGGTTGCCGACTGCGCAGTCATGGGTGCGAGGCTCTGATTCCCCTGGTCCGAAACGTGGTCCGTCCATGCTGACCCGTCCCAGTACCTAAGTTCGTGCTGTCCGGTCGGGTCTGGGTGCCATGCGGCAGGAACATCAGCACTGTCATTGGTCATTGGTCCTCCAGCCGATCAGGTCGTGGCGCTCAGCATACTCACAGGGTTTGGTCAGTGCGTACACATGATTCATTTCCGCCTGCCTATAACTCACGCGACGAGCCCGAGAAGCCCACATCCTCAGCAAGGAGTCGGGATGGGCGTGAATCCGGCCTGCGGGGACCCGATCTGTAGCTTGACGAGCGATTCGCAGTCCCGGAACGCGTTCCAGGTGCGAAACAGGTAGAACAACGCCTGTCCCGGCAGGATGCGTCGAGAGGAGCCGGCCTGCAGGTCATTGCTGACTCGCCTCGAGAGCGTCAGGAAGGGGTCTCCAAGGCCGTTCTGGATGCCGTCACGAATCCGGTTGAAGAACTCGGTCGTGTCTCCACATCGATCTTGGAGAACTCGAGGAACGCCACCCCGAGCGCGCTGACGGGCAACCGGAGGTACCGGTACATGCCGCGTGCATGCCGAGCCGCGAACTCGATGTTGGGGATCGCGAGCACTGCGTCCGCCATCTCCCCTTTGGTCAGCTGCCTGTGCTTCCTCCGATGTGCGAGGCGGCCTGCTTGACGTCTCCATGCGTCCAGGCAGTGTGAAGCCGCGCGATTGCACCCACGTCCTTCGCATCGGCCCGGTCAGCCAGCCCGGTGATGACGAGCATGTCGCCCGTGTTGCGAGCGGCACCCGAGTCCAACACCACTAGCGCGTCCTCGCTGATTCCCCGCACCACTAGCACCCATGCGCCCTGGCCAGCCGCAGCAATCGCCTGGCATCGGTTCTGACCGTCGATCAGGCGCCCGCTGGTGTCGAACTTGATCGCTTCGCCTGTGACGACCCAGCGGGCGCTCTGGATGTCTCGCACGTACCCGTTGATGCGGCTCTTCCGCATGTTGCGGGTTCGGTCGATGTTGACCGCGAGCCACGCGACTGCCATCTCTGGTGTGACGAAGACGCACTCGGCGGTTTCCTGCCCGGGGCCGTACGCGATCGACGGCGAAGGTGTGGAGCTCGCGAAATCCTGTGTTGTTACGGCTGAGGCCGCGGACTTTTCCCTGTTCATACTGCGGTTCCAGTCACACAGCGGACGAGTTGCACTATTGCACGCACCTCCGAACGGGTGTTGCACGACCCGCCCGGAAACGACGAAACCCCCGGAGGACCGGGGGTTTCTGCTGTGCGCGATACTGGGATCGAACCAGTGACCTCTTCCGTGTCAGGGAAGCGCGCTACCGCTGCGCCAATCGCGCCTGTTCAGGCTATTCAATTGAGAAGAGCGAGGTGGCGACGGGATTCGAACCCGTGTAAACGGCTTTGCAGGCCGGTGCCTAGCCTCTCGGCCACGCCACCATGTGGATTCGAACCCACATGCCGAAGCCCCCGAAGGGGCTCCTGCACTGGAGCGGATGACGAGACTCGAACTCGCGACCCCAACCTTGGCAAGGTTGTGCGCTACCAACTGCGCTACATCCGCGTTTTGTGTTTTCCCCGGTGTCCCGGGCACTTGAAATACATTAGCCGAGGATCCGGCGTGCGCCAAACCGAGGCCCGTTCTCGGGCGTGTCCACGCTCATACCCGGGGGCTTTCCTGCGGCTCGGCACCGCCCCAATACACCCACCGCCACCCGTCGGCCCCGAGCGAGAACACCCGGGTCGTCGTGTACGGCACGCGGACCACCCCGCCGCTCTCCGTGAGGTCGACGCCGCCGAGGATCTGCGCCCAGGCCACATCCCCCCGGCGCCACACGCGCACCCGCTCGGGCACCCAGACGCGCCCCTGCGCGGCGATCGCCCCGGCGACGGCGATGACCCGCTCGGGACCGTCCATGAGCTCCCCCGCACCCGACCCGGCGACCGTCATGTCGGGGTGACCGAAGATCTCCGCGAAGTCGCTGCCCGGCGTCGACATCGCGGCATAGGTCCGCGCGATCAGAGCGCGGATCGCGTCGGCGGCGTCCGCGTCTGCTTCCATGGCGGTCAGCATAGACCTCGCCCCATGTCGGCGTGCATCGGGCTGCGAACCACGCGGAGGACCGGGCGGCCGAGTGGCCGAGTGGCAGAATGCCGGGCATGACCCATCACGGCGATGCTCTGCTGAGCATCGGAGACTTCTCGCGCTACGCGCGGATCAGCGTGCGGATGCTGCGTCACTACGACGAGCGCGGGCTTCTCGCACCGGCCGACGTGGACCCGTACACCGGCTACCGCCGATACGCGCCGGAGCAGCTGCGTCTCGCAGGCCGGATCCGATCGCTCCGCGATGCGGGCTGCGGGATCCCCCTGATCGCGGAGCTGCTGCCGCTGTTCCAGGAGTCGCCTGCGACGCTTCACGACCGCCTGGAGGCACACGTCGCGGGACTCGACGAGGCCGCAGAACAGCTCGCCGCGCAGCGGCGACTCGCCCGCTCCCTGATCGCCGGGATCGACGCTGCGCTGCCGGTCGTCGCCGAGCGGACCTTCGCTCCCGCCCGCGTGCTCGCCCTGCAGCGGACGGTGGCCTGCTATCCGGCGGAGGGCGAGCTGTGGTCCGACCTGCGCGACCTTCTCGCATCGCCCGCGGAGGTGGATCCGAGCCTCTTCGGAGACCTGACCGGTGCGACGTACTTCGACGCCGAGTACCGCGACGACGATGTGGAGATGGCCATCTGGCGCGAATACCACGGTCCTTTCACCCCGCGACGCGGGTTCGAGATCGTCGACCTCCCTGCCCGCCGGGTCGCCTGGACGACGCACCGCGGCGAGTTCGAGACGATCGGGCGGGCGACGCAGGCGCTCGGCGAGTGGATCGCCCAGCACGGCCGCACGCAGGTCGGGCCGGTCTTCACCGTGTACGTCGTCGGCCCCGGGCGAGTGAGCGATCCGGAGCAGTGGGTGACCGAGGTCAACATCCCGATCGCCTGATCACCGCTCCGAACCTCCGTGTTCGAAACCCGGGTTTGACTCTGCCACTGTGGCAGGTTCCAGCCTTGAGCTGCAGGCGCCGCGAACGGCCGGCGCCGCGGATCGAGAGGATCGGCATGATGGATGCACCCGAGAACACGGTGAACTACTTCGAGATCGGCACGCCCGACCCCGAGACGGCGAAGGCCTTCTACGGCGGACTCTTCGGCTGGCGGTTCGGTGCCGCGGGGCCGTCCGGCTACGGCATGGTGAACGAGACCGACGGCGGACTCTGGGACACCAGCGGGATCGGATCGGGCACCTGGGCGATCTTCTACGTCGAGGTCTCCGACATCCGGGCGAGCATCGACGCCGCGCTCGCCCGCGGCGCCGAGACCGTCCTACCCCTGGTGGACAACGGCGTCATCCTGTTCGCCCACCTGGCCGATCCCGCGGGCAACCGGTTCGGCGTGTGGCAGCGCAAGGCTGCCTGAGTCCTGGCAGTCCCGCTCGCCCGGCTCAGTCGACCAGGGCGCCCGCCGTGAGGTTGGCGATCGCCCCGGTCATCGATGAGGCCCGGTCGGACGCGGCGAAGGCGAGGTACTCCCCCACCTCCGCGAGCATCGGCAGCCTGCCGAGCGCGGTGGCACCCGTGAGGCCCTGGATCCACTCGTCCATCCCGATGCCGGAGGCGTCGGCGATGCGGCCGAACATCGCGTTCGCGTAGGAGGTCGCGAGGGCGTCGGAGATCGCGTGCGGGCGCACGCAGACGACCCGGATGCCGTCCGGGCCGAGTTCGCCGGCGAGAGCCCGCGAGAAGCCCTCGAGCCCGGCGGACTGGGCCGCGTTGCCGATCAGGCCGCGTCCGGTCAGCCGGGCTCCGGGGGTCGAGATCGTCAAGATCACGCCGGCGCGCTGCGCGACCATGTGGCGCGCGGCGGCCTTCGCCGTGAGGAAGTTCGTCCTCAGGTAGCCGTCGATCGGATGCAGGTAGTCGTCGACCGAGGTCTCCGCGATCGACAGCCCCTGCACGTGATCGAACCCGACCGCGTTCAGCGTGATGTCGATGCGGCCGGCGGCCTCGGCGACCTGATCCGCGTGCCGTTCGACCGCGGCGGGATCCGAGGCGTCGACCACCGCGGTCGAGACCTCGGCCCCCTCGGCTCGCGCGGCGGCCGCCGCCTCCTCCAGCCGGGACATCGTGCGCCCCGCGAGGAACAGCCGGGCGCCTTCCCGTGCGAAGACCCTGGCGGCGGCCGATCCGATCGATCCGCCCCCGCCGTAGATGACCGCGACCTTGTTCTGCAGCAGCATGATGCGCTCTCCCTGTCCGTATATGCAACCTTAGGATTGCACTTACGTCACCGAAGAAGCAACCCTTGAGTTGCAAAAAGGCGGAGTCGGATCAGAGCCCTTCGGCGATCTCCTTGATCCGGGCCAGGCGACCCTCCCACTCGCGCCCGATCGCGTCGAGCCGTCGCGCCGTCGCGCTGAGCTCGGAGCCGACGACGCGGTAGCGCACCTCCCGTCCGACGCGCACCGATTCGACCAGCCCGACCTCGGCCAGCACCGACAGGTGCTTCGCGATCGCCTGCCGCGAGACCGGGAAGCGCGCGGCCAGGGCGGACGCCGAAGCGGCCCCCTCTCCGAGGGCGACGAGGATGCTCCACCGCGTCTCGTCACCGAGCGCCGCGAAGACCGGGACCAGGGCCTGCGTCATCGCTCCCCCTCGATCAGCGCCACGAGCTTGTCGAGCTCGAAGTCCCAGCCCCGACGATGACTCTCGAGGTTCGCGATCGGATCGGACGTGCGCTCGAAGCCCGATTCGACCACGGTGAGCCGCGTCCCCTCGCCCTGCGCCGCGAGAGTGAAGGTGAAGACGGTCGAGGAGGCCTCGTCGACCTGCGCCGGCAGCATGCCGAGCGCATCGTCGTTGTTCCAGCGATAGGTCACCGAGCGCTCCGGATCGATCGCCTCGACGCGGATCGGTATCGCCCCGTATCCCTCGAAGCTCATCGTGCCGTGCGCCCCCGCGCCGTCGCCGAGCAGGACTGTGCGCCCGAACCACCGCGACAGGAGCTCCGGATCCGTGACCGCGCGCCAGACCTTCGGCACGGGAGCGGCGATGTCGATGCTGCGCGTGACGCGGAACGCGCCTTCGTCGACGACGGATGCGTTCCTGCCGGTCGTGCTCGCCACGGTCGCCTCCTGCGCATCGGGAAGGGCGTCGAACGCCGTTCTGCAACTGCGAGGTTACATCACGACACGTCGTGCGGAGGAGGGAGGAATGGTGGGCGATGCCGGACTCGAACCGACGACCTCTTCCGTGTGAAGGAAGCGCGCTACCAACTGCGCCAATCGCCCTTGCGGGTTTTGCGTGCCCTGAGGCACAGGTAAAGAGCATACCCGATTCGGGGCGGTCCCTCCGACCAGGCCGTCCGCCGGGCGTGGCGCACCCGCGTCGCCGAGGACGATGTCGGCGGGCACGGATACCGTCGCCCGCATGGACACCGCAGAGCTGGTCGAGGACCTGGACGAGGCGCAGCGCCGCGCCGTCGAGCACGGCGACGGACCGCTCGTCGTCGCGACGGGCGCGGGGACCGGGAAGACGCGCGTGCTCACCAGCCGGGTGGCCCGGCTCATCGACGCCGGCGTGCCGCCGGAACGGATCCTGCTGCTGACGTTCACCCGCCGGGCCGCCGCGGCGATGACGTCTCGCGCTGCCGCGATGGTCGGCGACACCGCGCTCGCCCAGCGGATCGCCGGAGGGACGTTCCACTCCGTCGCCCACCGGGTGGTCGCGGAGTACTCGCAGCATCTGGGGCTGGCCGACGTGACCGTGCTCGCGCCGGACGACATCGTCGACCTGATCGACCTGCTGCGCAGCGAGCACGGGCTGGACGGCACGGACCGGCGGATGCCGACGAGCAGGGCGATCGCCGACATCGCATCCCGCGCGGTGAGCCTGGAGCGCCCCGGACGCGAGGTGATCTCCGAGCAGTTCCCGTGGGCGCTCGGCCACGTCGACCCGATCATGGCGCTTCTGCGCGCCTACGCGCAGCGCAAGCGGTCGCGCGGCCTGCTCGACCTCGACGATCTGCTGGTCGCGTGGCGTTCGCTGGTGCGGGATCCCGACGTGGGCGCGCGCCTCAGGGCGCGCTGGGACTGGGTGCTCGTGGACGAGTACCAGGACGTCAACCGCGTGCAGGCGGACATCGTCCAGGAGCTCTGCCCCGACGGGCGGGGCCTCACCGTCGTCGGCGACGATGCGCAGGCCATCTACGGGTTCCGCGGTGCCGGCGCGGGGCAGCTGCAGGAGGTGCTCGACCGTCTCCCCCATGCCGACCTGATCCGGCTCGAGCGCAACTTCCGCTCGACGCAGCCGATCCTCGACCTCGCCAACGCGACCCGCCCGGAGGAGTTCCCGATCCGGCTGTTCGCGGACCGCGCGGCCCCGGCGGTGCGTCCCGAGCTCGTACGGTGCGAGAACGCGGACGATGAGGCGCGTGCCGTCGCCGATCGCATCCTCGCCGCCCATGCCGACGGCGTTCCGCTGCGGGAGCAGGCGGTGCTGATGCGGACCGGATCCCACAGCGCGCTGCTCGAGATCGAGCTCACCGTGCGCGACGTCCCGTTCAAGAAGTTCGGGGGGATCGGCTACCTCGAGACCGCCCACGTCCGCGATCTGCTCGCGGCGTTCCGCGTCGTGCTCAATCCCCACGACGAGATCGCGTGGTACCGCCTGCTCACGCGCCACCGGGGGCTGGGGAAAGTCAGCGCCCGGCGCCTCGCCGGGGTGCTCGCCGATCAGGGCATCGCCGGCGGCCCCGAGGCGATCGCCGCAGCTCCGGCGACCGCGCGGGTGGGCCTCGCCACGACGCTGTCGCTGCTCGGCGTGGTCGATGGCGACTCCCCGGTCTCCGAGCTCGTCGAGGCGTGCCACGACGCCGTGTCGACGCTCCTCGAGCAGCACTATCCCGACTGGCAGCGGCGGGCGAGCGACGTCACCGCCGTGGCCGAGGCCGCGGGCCGCCGGAGCGATCTGCGGTCGTTCGTCGGCGAGCAGGCGATCGACCCGGTCGCGGCCTCCGGCGACTGGGCCGGGCAGCCGCACCTCGATGAGGACTGGGTGACGCTCTCCACGATCCACTCGGCCAAGGGCCTGGAGTGGTCGGCCGTGCACCTGCTGCGGGCCACCGACGGCGCCATCCCCTCCGACATGGCGCTCACCTCGCGGGCGGGGCTGGAAGAGGAGCGGCGCCTCTTCTACGTCGGTCTCACCCGGGCGCGTGACACCCTGAGCGTCTACGCCCCCGACATCCTGCCCACGCACCCGACCGCGTTCACGGCCCGCCACGTCCAGGCCAAGCCGAGCCGCTTCCTGACCAGCGCAGCGCTCGCGTGCCTCGACGTCGTCGACACGCGCGTCCAGGCTCCCCTCGCCACAGCGGCCGCGCCCCCGAGCCCCCGGGTGCGCATGGACGGCCTCGACGCCCTGTTCGCCTGAGCGCCGAGCCGCACGCCGTCAGGGCAGGATCTGCGCCGCCTGCCGCGCGATCTCCAGCTCCTCGTTCGTCGGCACCACCAGCACCGTCACGCGCGACTCGTCGGTGGAGATCACCCGGATCCCCCGGCCGGCGGACTCGTTGCGCAGCGGATCGATCTCGACGCCGGCGAAACCCAGCGTCGCCATGGCCTCCCGGCGCACGAGCGCGTTGTTCTCCCCCACGCCGGCCGTGAAGGAGATCACGTCCACACCTCCGAGCTGGGCGATGTAGGCGCCGGCGTAGCTGCGCAGCCGATGGATGTAGACCTCGAACGCGAGCGACGCGGCCTCGTCCCCCGCCTCGGCGCGCGCGAGCACGTCACGCATGTCCGAGACGCCGGCCAGCCCCTTCAGACCACTGCGGGTGTTCAGCAGCTCGTCCAGGTCCGCGACGGTGAGCGACGCCCGCCGGGCCAGCGTGAACAGGACCGCAGGATCGATGTCGCCCGAACGCGTCCCCATGACGAGCCCTTCGAGCGGCGTCATGCCCATCGACGTCTCGACGGACCGCCCGCCGCGCACGGCCGTGACGGACGCGCCGTTGCCGAGGTGGAAGACGAGCTGACGCAGGTCTTCGCGGTCACCCCCTACGAACGCGGCCGCGGCCGTCGAGACGTACTTGTGCGAGGTGCCGTGGAAGCCGTACCTCCGGATCCGATACGTCTCGGCGAGATCGCGGTCGATCGCGTAGGTGTACGCGGCGGGAGGGAGCGTCTGGTGGAAGGCGGTGTCGAACACGGCCACCTGGGGCACGTCCGGGAACGCGCGCTCCGCGGCTCGGATGCCCTGCAGGGCGCCCGGGTTGTGCAGCGGGGCGAGGGCCGCGAGCTCCTCGATGTCGGCCTCCACTCGCGGGGTGATCACGGTGGGCTCGAAGAACCGCGCCCCTCCGTGCACCACGCGGTGCCCGACCGCCACCGGCGCCGCGTCCTCCAGGGAGGGGCCGTGCTCGGCGAACGCTTCCAGCATCACCTGGAATCCGGCGGTGTGGTCCGGGATCGGCAGCGTGCGCTCGGTCTCGGCACCCGTCGCGTCGACATGCACCGCACGGCCCTGATCCTGCCCGATCCGCTCGACGAGACCGGATGCGAGCGCGGAGCCGGATCCGGAGTCGACCAGCTGGTACTTGAACGACGAGGATCCGCTGTTGATCACCAGCACCACGCTCATGCGCGATCCCCCTGGGCCTGGATCGCCGTGATCGCGATCGTGTTGACGATGTCCTCGACGAGCGCGCCGCGGGAGAGGTCGTTGATCGGCTTGTTCAGCCCCTGCAGGACCGGTCCCATGGCGACCGCGCCCGCGGAGCGCTGCACGGCCTTGTACGTGTTGTTGCCTGTGTTCAGATCCGGGAAGACGAACACCGTCGCCCGCCCCGCCACGGACGATCCCGGCAGCTTCGCCCGGGCCACGGCGGCGTCCGCGGCGGCGTCGTACTGGATCGGCCCCTCCACCGGCAGCTCCGGGGCGCGCGTGCGCACCAGCGCCGTCGCCGCGCGCACCTTCTCGACCTCGGCGCCGGAGCCGGAGTCGCCGGTCGAGTACGACAGCATCGCCACGCGCGGATCGATGCCGAACGCCTTCGCGGTCGCCGCGGAGGAGATCGCGATGTCGGCGAGCTGCTCGCTCGTCGGATCCGGGATCACGGCGCAATCCCCGTAGACGAGCACGCGGTCGGCGAGCGCCATGAGGAACACCGACGACACCACCGAGACGCCGGGACGCGTCTTGATGATCTCGAACGCGGGACGGATCGTGTGCGCCGTGGTATGCGCGGCACCCGACACCATGCCGTCCGCGAGGCCGAGGTGCACCATCAGCGTCCCGAAGTACGACACGTCCGTGACCGTGTCGGCGGCCTGCGCGAGCGTCACGCCCTTGTGCGCGCGGAGACGCGCGTACTCGGCCGCGAAGCGCGGCACGAGCTCGGGATCCGTCGGCGACACCACGCGCGCCGCGTCGAGGTCGACGCCCAGCTCCCGCGCCCTCGCCCGCACGGCCGTCTCGTCGCCGAGGATCACGAGGTCGGCGATGCCGCCGCTCAGCACGGCGCCCGCGGCACGGAGCACACGGTCGTCGCCTCCCTCCGGCAGCACGATCGTGCGGCGCTGGGTGCGCGCGCGGTCGAACAGCTCGTACTGGAACATGAGCGGGGTCACGACGTCGGAACGGGCGACGCCCAGCAGCGCGATGAGCGCAGGCACGTCGACGTGCTGCTCGAACAGCGCCAGGGCGCGCCCGACCCGATGCGGCGCGTCGACCGACAGGCGCCCGGGCGCGTTCATGATCCGCACGGTCGTGTCGTAGGTCCCGTGGTCGGTCGCGATGATCGGCACCCGCGGGCCGAGGCCGTCCAGCAGCCGCTCGATCGGCTCCGGCAGCGCGAAGGGCCCGTTCAGCACGATCGCCGCGATCGAGGGGAACGTGCCCGCCGCCTGCGCGAGCAGCGTCGCCAGCAGCACCTCCTCGCGATCCGCGGGGATCACGACCACCGCCGACTCGATGAGGCGCGGAAGCACGTTCACCATCGACATGCCGGCGATCACCACGTCCAGCACCTCGCGGTCCAGGAGTTCCTCGTCGCCCCGGGCGAGACGGCCTCCGAGCGCCTGCAGTACGCCGCGCACGGACGGCGCGACCAGGGGTGGATCCTCCGGGACGACCCAGACCGGCACCTCTCCGGCGGACTCGTCCCGGCGCTCTCGGAGCACCGCGGAGACCTCCGCTCGGATGTCGTCGGCCTGCCCCGGCTCCGCCCGGTTCACGATGATCGCGGAGAGCACGGCCCGCTCCTGCGCGAGCTCGGCGACGCCGAGGCGGGCCAGCTGCCCGAGCTGCACAGGAGTGCGCGCCGCCGTCGCCCCGAGCCGCTCGCCGTGCCCCGCGGTGTCGCGTCCGCCGAGGACGAGCAGCACCGGCGCACCCAGGTTCGCCGCGATGCGGGCGTTGACCCCGAGCTCCGCGGGTCCCGCGACGTCGGTGTAGTCGCTGCCGAGGATCACCACGGCGTCGCACTGCGCCTCCACCGCGTGGAAGCGCTCCACGATCCTCCCGAGCGCCGCGTCCGGATCCGCGTGCAGCTCGTCGTAGCCGACGCCGATGCAGTCCTGGGCGGGCAGCCCGATCCGCGTGCGCGAGAGCAGCATCTCCAGGACGTCGTCGCGGTCGCGGGAACGGGTGACGGGGCGGAACACCCCGATGCGAGCGGTCGCCCGGCTCAGCGCATCGATCACGCCCAGCGCGATCAGAGACTTGCCGGAATGGCCTTCGACGGACGTGATGAGGATGCTCTTCGCCACGCGCTCAGCCTACGGGCCGAAGCGACGCCGGAGCGCGTCGGGCGGGCTGCGCCAAACTAGCACGCCCGTGCTAGTTTGGACTCATGGTCAATCGGATCGATGCGGCGGAACGCCGCCGAGTGCTCGCCGAGGCGACGTGGCGGATCATCCTTCGCGACGGGCTCCCCGGCGTCTCCGTCCGTGCCGTCGCGGCCGAAGCCGGGCTCGCCGCCGGATCGGTGCGGCACTTCTTCCCCTCGCAGGCCGAGCTGATGAACTTCGCGATGACCGCCCTCGTGGAGACGGTGGCGATGCGGATCCGCGCTGCGGCCGAGATCCCCGACCTGCGCGAACGCGTGGCGGCGATGCTCGTCGAGCTCCTCCCGGTCACCGACCGCACCCATGCGGAGTTCGCCGCGTATCTCGAGTTCCTGGATCGGTCCCGCACCGACGCGTCGCTGCAGGCCGTCGCCGACGAGAGCGTCACGGCCGTGCGTGAGCTCATCGTCACCGTGCTGACGGATCTGCGCCGGCTCGGGATGGTCCGCGCCGATCTCGACCTCGACGAGGAGGCGATGCGGCTGCACGCGTTCGTGGACGGGCTCACGCTGCAGCTGCTCGTCGCCCCGGGGCTCAACTCGCGAGACAGGGCCCGCGGCGCGGTGCAGCGCTGGCTGAAGGATCTGGCCCCGCGCCGAGGAGAGGACGACGCATGATCATCGCAGGAATCCTCGGGGCCGAGGCGGGCTTCTGGATCGCGCTCGTCCTGGCGCTGGCCGCCCGCTATCTGCTGCGCCGCCGCACCCTCAGCACGGTGCTGCTGTGGTCCCTCCCCGTGATCGACCTCGCACTGCTCGCCTTCGTGGTGATCGACCTCGCCCGCGGATCGGCTCCCACGCCCTCCCACGCACTGGCGGCCTCCTACCTCGGCTTCACGATCGCCTTCGGCCATCCGCTGATCCGCTGGGCGGACGCGACCTTCGCCCGCCGATTCGCCGGGGTCGCGCGCCCTCCGAAGCCTGCCAAGGGCAGCGCCGCCTACGTGCGCGCCCTGTGGGTCGAGTGGCTGCGCGTCGTGCTGGCGGCCGCGATCGCGGCCGCGATCCTCGCGGTCCTCGCGCTCGTCGTCCGACGGGATCCGCTGCCGTCGACGCTGGAAGCGGCAGGGACGAATCCGCTCTGGGCGCAGATGATCACCCTCGCCGTCGTCGTGGCGGTGTGGTTCCTCGCCGGGCCCGCCTTCGCCCGGACGACGCCGGAGACGCGCACCTCGTCCTGAGTTCGACCGCGACCGTCCTCAGCACCGCGCGGCCGGCCTCAGCCGGCGGTCCATCCGAACCGTCGTTCGAGAACACCGGCGACCCTCTCGAAGCGGTCGCGGTCGAGGGCCGCCGCCTCACGGCGCACGCCCGAGACGTGCACGCTGTAGAGCTGGTCCACGTCGACCCAGCTCTCCCTCCCCTGGCCGTCCCAGGGACCGGATCCGAGGGAGAGGAAGTCGCGGTCGCCGTCGTGCGACTTGCTGGTGAGCTTCACCGCGTACACGCGATCCGCGGACTGGGTCGCGATCACGAGCACGGGACGGTCCTTGCCGCGCCCGTCGCGCTCCGCGTAGGGCACCCACGTCCACACGATCTCGCCCGCGTCCGGAGCGCCGTCCCGCTGCGGTGCGTAGCGGACGCGGAGTCCGCGCACCGATCTCGGATCGAGTTCGACCGTCTCGGCGATGCCGCCGTGGCCCGGCTCGAGAGTGGCCGTGCCCGCGGCCGGGCGGTTCCCCGTCGCGGGCCGACGCGCCGCCTCGGTCTTGCCGGAACCACGGGCGAACGACGTGAGGATCGCCGCGCCTGCGGCGACGAGCGCGGACAGGATGCCGTTGCCATTGGTGGTCACAACGACACCCTATCCGCGCGTTCCCGCATCCCCGCGGGTCTCACGAGGTGAGCGCGTAGCCCTCCTCGCCGTGCACCACGAGGTCGACGCCGGCGATCTCGTCCTCGCTGGTGACACGGAAGCCGATGGTCTTGTCGATGACGAGGCCGATGATCAGCGCCACGACGAAGGAGTAGACGAGCACCCCGCCCGATGCCAGCACCTGGACGACGAGCAGACGGAGGTCGCCGCCCGTGAACAGGCCCTGCCCGGTGGCGAAGAAGCCCAGGTAGATCGTGCCGATGAAGCCGCCGACGAGGTGCAGGCCGACGACGTCGAGCGAGTCGTCGAAGCCGAGGTGGAACTTGAGCTCGACGGCCAGCGCGCACACCGCTCCGGTGATGGCGCCCAGCAGCAGCGCCCAGCCCGGCGTCAGGTTGGCGCACGCGGGGGTGATCGCCACGAGGCCCGCGACCGCGCCGCTGGCGGCGCCGATGGAGGTCGCCTTGCCGCCGCGGATCCGCTCGATCAGGATCCAGCCGAGGATGCCGGCCGCGGCCGCGCCGAAGGTGTTGATCGTGATGAGGCCGACGCCGTCCATCCCCTTGGTGGTCCACTGCGCCCCGGCGTTGAAGCCGAACCAGCCGAACCACAGCAGCGCGGCGCCCAGAAGCGTCAGCGGCACGTTGTGCGGCTTCTGGATGCCCTTCTGGAATCCGATCCGCTTGCCGAGCACGAGGGCGAGGGCGAAGGCGGCGGCGCCCGCGTTGATGTGCACCGCGGTGCCGCCCGCGTAATCGATGAACTCGATGCCGCTCTTCTCCCCGAAGAGCATCCCGCCCAGGTGCATGATCCAGCCGCCGCCCCACACCCACGCGGCGATCGGGAAGTACCCGACGGTGGCGAAGACGCCCACGAAGATGAGCCACGGACCGAACTTGGCGCGGTCGGCGATGGCGCCGGAGATGAGCGCCACGGTGATGATGGCGAAGGTCGCGCCGTAGCCCACGGTCAGCAGCGCGACGTTGGAGCCCTTGCCGCTGGCGAGCGACGCGAGCCCGAAGTCGGCGAACGGGTCGCCCGCGAACTGGGTGGGAGACGAGACGCTCGCCATGGACGAGCCGTACAGGATCCACAGCACGGCGACGAGCCCGATCGCGCCGAAGCTCATCATCATCATGCTGATGACGCTCTTGGCCTTCACCAGGCCGCCGTAGAAGAACGCCACTCCCGGCGTCATGAGCAGCACGAGCGCCGTCGCCGTGACTCCCCAGGAGATGTTCCCTGTCGCTTCCATGCCTTACGCCTCCACCTGATCGCGTTGTGCGTTTCAGTGTGTCGACGCTGTGTTTCGTGCGGTCGCGGTGGATGTTGCGGCGGTGTTACAGGACGCGCTCCCGTGTGAACAACGTGTTTCGCAGAGTGCGCGGTCCCGGACGGCGGCTCAGCCGGCCTCGGGTCGCTCCGCGTGCGAGAGCGCGTTCAGACGGGAGATCGCGCGCAGGTACTTCTTGCGGTAGCCGCCGCCGAGCATCTCCTCGCTGAACACCTCGTCCAGCGGGCGTCCGGTCGCGAGGATCGGGATCTGCGCGTCGTAGGCGCGATCCACGAAGGCGACGAAGCGCAGCGCCTCGGACTGGTCGGTGAGCTGGCGCACGTCGCGGATGCCCAGCGCGGCGAGGCCGTCGATGAGGCGGATGTACCGAGAGGGGTGCACCTGCGCGAGGTGCTTGACGATCTCGTCGAACGCGTCGTCCGACACCCGGTGACTGGCGCTCAGCGCGGCCAGCTCCGCGCTGTACTGCTCCGGCGTGAGCGAGACCGCGTGGCCGTCGAGGGCGCGCTGCCGGAAGTCGACCCCGTCGATCCGGATCGTCTCGAAGCTGTCGGCCATCGCGTGGATCTCGCGCAGGAAGTCCTGCGCGGCGAACCGGCCCTCGCCCAGGGCGTTCGGCGGCGTGTTCGAGGTGGCGGCGAGGCGGGTGCCCGAGCCGACCAGCTCCCCGAGCAGGCGCGTCATCACCATCGTGTCGCCCGGGTCGTCGAGCTCGAACTCGTCGATGCACAGCAGGTCCGATCCGCGCAGCAGGTCGACCGTGTTGCGGTAGCCGAGTGCTCCGACGAGCGCGGTGTACTCGATGAAGGATCCGAAGTACTTCCGGCGGGCCGGCATGGCGTGATAGATCGACGCGAGCAGGTGGGTCTTGCCCACGCCGAACCCGCCGTCGAGATAGACGCCGGGCTTGGTCTCGGGGACCTTGGGCGCGCGGCGGAAGAGCCCTCCGCGCTTGACCGGCTGTGCACCGGTCGAGAAGGCGACGAGCTGCTGCTTCGCCTCCTCCTGCGAGGGGTAGACAGGATCGGAGCGATAGCTCTCGAAGGTCGCGCCGTCGAACTGCGGCGGCGGGACGAGACCCCCCAGCAGTTCGGTGCCGGTCATCTGCGGCTGGCGGTCGATGAGATGGACGACGCCGGCGGAGGCGGCCTGATCGGTCATACGGATCCTGTGTCGAAGTCTTACCCTGCGGATGCGCAGGGGCGCACGGGGTTCTAGTGTCGAAGTGACGGATCAACCCTACGCCGTCGTCGTCCCCGGTTTCACCGCGCGTCATCGCCTGCGGCGGGACCGTTCACGAGCACATCGCCCTGCAACACCATCACCGAGGGAGCCCCCTGTGACCGTCGAGTTCGACACCTCATCCGCTTCGTTCGCCGACTACGCGGAGCCCGGCCGTCTGGTCACCACCGACTGGCTCGCCGCGCACCTCGGCGAGGAGGGCCTCGTCGTGGTGGAGTCCGACGAGGACGTGCTGCTGTACGAGACGGGCCACATCCCGGGCGCGGTGAAGGTGGACTGGCACACCGAGCTCAACGACCCGGTCGTGCGCGACTACGTGGACGGCGCCGGCTTCGCCGAGCTGCTGAGCCGCAAGGGCATCGCGCGGGACGACACCGTGGTCATCTACGGAGACAAGAACAACTGGTGGGCCGCGTACGCGCTCTGGGTGTTCTCGCTCTTCGGCCACGAGGACGTCCGCCTGCTCGACGGCGGCCGCGACCGCTGGATCTCCGAGGGGCGCGAGATCACGACCGACCTCCCGAACCGCGCGGCGACCGAGTATCCGGTCGTCGAGCGCGACGACACGGTGCTGCGCGCGTACAAGGACGACGTGCTGGCCCACCTCGGCAACCCGCTGATCGACGTGCGCTCGCCGGAGGAGTACAACGGCTCGCGCACCTCGGCCCCGGCGTACCCCGAGGAGGGCGCGCTGCGCGCCGGACACATCCCGACGGCGCAGAACGTGCCCTGGGCGAAGGCCGTCGCAGAGGACGGCGGGTTCAAGCCGCGCGCGGAGCTCGAGGCGATCTACCTGGACGGCGCGGGCCTCGCCCCCGGGGACGAGGTCGTCGCCTATTGCCGCATCGGAGAACGCTCCGCGCACACCTGGTTCGTGCTGAAGCACCTCCTCGGCTTCGAGAACGTGCGCAACTACGACGGATCGTGGACCGAGTGGGGCAGCGCGGTGCGCGTGCCGATCGTCACCGGCGAGGAGCCCGGTTCGATCTGAGCGTGGGAGAATGGCGGGGATGACCGATCTCCCCGCCTCTCCCCTGCCCGATCCGCACGCCCTCCCCGACCGGCTGGCGCAGATCAGGGACGAGTTCCTGGAGCTTCCCGAGCCGGATCGGCTGCAGCTGCTGCTGGAGTTCTCGAACGAGCTCCCGCCGGTCTCGGACGAGGTCGCAGCGCATCCCGAGATGACGGAGCGCGTGGCCGAATGCCAGTCGCCCGTGTACATCTATCTCGAGGTGGCCGACGACGCGGTGACGATGCACGCCACTGCGCCGGCGGAGGCGCCGACGACCCGTGGGTTCGCGAGCATCCTCGCGCAGGGCATCGCCGGGCTGAGCCCGGACGAGGTGCTGGCGATCCCGGACGACTTCCCGCAGTCGATCGGACTCACCCGGGTCGTGTCTCCGCTGCGCATCTCCGGGATGACCGGAATGCTGATGCGCGCCAAGCGTCAGGTGCGCGCCCGCCTCGCCGCCTGAGCGCGTCGTCGCGGGACCGCCGGGCTCAGTCGGCGAATCCGTGCTCTCCGAGCCAGTCGCTGATCGCGTGTGTCCAGCGGGTCTGGTCGTAGTTCCAGAGCTTGGTGTGACGGGCGCCCGTGAACACGGGCATCGTCACCAGATCGGGGCGCGCCGCCGCGAGAGCGTGCGAAGCATCGGACGGCACGAAGCCGTCGTCGTCGCTGTGCAGCAGCAGGATCGGCACGTCCAGCTCGGCCGAGCGGGCGACCATGTCCAGCGCGTCGAAGGCGATCGCCTGGTCCGCGCCGCTGAGCCGTGCCGACCAGGGCTGCTCCAGAGCGTCCATCGCGAGCTGCGGGAGCGGATCCCACAGCCCCATCTCCCGCGCCTGGTACCGCAGCACGGTGCGCCAGTCCACCACCGGCGAGTCCAGGATCATGCCCACGACCGCGCCGCCGTGGTCGGAGGACACGAGGGTCTGCAGCGCGATCGCGCCGCCCATCGACCAGCCCATGAGGAGGATCCGCTCCGCTCCGTGACGCAGCGCATACGCGATCGCGGTGTCCACGTCCCGCCACTCCGTCGCACCGAGGCCGTACGAGCCCGGCCGCGTGCGCGGGCCCTCGCCGTCGTTCCGGTACGACGTGACGAGCACGGGCAGACCCGCGGCGTGCAGGACCGGGACGGCCCGCAGGCACTCCGAGCGCGTCGCGCCGCGGCCGTGCACCTGGATCACCCAGGTGGTCGACGCCGCAGGGAACAGCCACGCCGGACAGGGGCCCGCCGGTGTGCCGATCAGCACGGACTCGTACGGCAGGTGCAGCTCGCTCGGAGCCAGGTAGTAGTAGCCGCTGAACGCCGCATGGCGGCCGATCTCGGCGCCGGGCTCGATCTGCGTCAAGAGCTTGCGGCGCACGGTGCCGCCGTCGGCGTGCAGGACCGCACCGAGCTTGACGTAGCCCGGCGTCCCGTCCACGTAGAGGCCGTAACTCCCCGGGAGCTCCGTGTCGGGTGTGCGTCCGAGTTCGATCGTCTGCGCCCCGGTGTCGACCGCCAGGACCTCGGTGTCGTTCTTGCGTGGCGCTGGGGTGATCACCTCGCGCGCGATCCGTAGCACGAGGGCTCCTCCGATCGCGGCGCCGAGAGCCGCGGCCCCCGCGAGTGCGATCGCGCCGACCGTCGCGGCGTGCCTGAGACTCTTCATCGCCTCCTGACTCTAGTCTGTCCGCGTGAGCGCTCATCCCGGACCTGACGGCGCCTTCGCGCACGCCGCCGAGCAGCTGCGGGCGCTGCGATTCCGCACCGACATCGTCGTGCGCGAGATCCCCGCGCCTTCGGGGCTCGCCCCCGACGCCCTGGCGTTCGCCGCCGACGTGCGCCCCGACGAGAACGGCGACTCGCTCTACGGCACGGGCCGGTTCGTGCTGCTGCACGACCCCGCCGCGCCGGACGCGTGGGGCGGGCCGTGGCGCATCGTCGCGTTCGCCCAAGCGCCCCTCGAGCCGGAGATCGGCACGGATCCGCTGCTCGCCGATGTAGCGTGGTCCTGGCTGATCGACGCGCTGGCCTCCCGCGGCGCGACGCACCACTCCGCGTCCGGCACCTCGACGAAGACCCTGTCCAAGGGGTTCGGCGGGCTGGCCGCGGAGGGCGACGGCGCACAGATCGAACTCCGTGCGTCGTGGTCGCCGACGGGCCGGCTCGCGCCGCACGCCGAGGCGTGGGCGGAACTGGTCGGAATGCTGGCGGGACTGCCGCCAGGCTCAGAGGACATCGCCGTGTTCGGCGCCAGGAGAACCATCCGTGACTGACTACGTCGTCATCGACAGCGATGAGGCCTTCGCGTCCGCCGCACACGCGCTCGCCGCAGGACAGGGACCCGTCGCCGTCGACGTGGAACGCGCCTCCGGCTTCCGCTACTCGCAGCGCGCCTACCTCGTGCAGGTGTTCCGCCGCGACGCGGGAGCGTTCCTGTTCGACCCCATCGCGATCACGTCGTTCGCTCCCCTGCAGGAGGCGATCGGCGCCGAGGAGTGGGTCTTCCACGCCGCGAGCCAGGATCTGCCCTCGCTGCACGAGCTGGGCCTCGAGCCCGCGCGCGTGTTCGACACCGAGCTCGCCGCGCGTCTGCTCGGCTACGAGCGCGTCGGACTGGCCGCCGTCGTGGAGCGCGCCCTCGGCATCGTGCTCGCGAAGGAGCACTCGGCGGCGGACTGGTCCACGCGCCCCCTGCCGAACGCGTGGCTCGAGTACGCCGAGCTCGATGTGCTGCACCTCATCGACGTGCGCGACTTCATCGCCGCCGAGCTCGACGCCGCGGGCAAGACCGGGTTCGCGGACGAGGAGTTCGAAGCCGCCCGCGTGCGCCGCCCCAAGCCGCCCAGGGAGGAGCCGTGGCGTCGCCTGAGCGGACTGCACCAGGTGCGCGGCGCCAAGAACCTCGCCGTGGCCCGCGAGCTCTGGGAGGCGCGCGAGGAGCTCGCCCGCGAGTCCGACGTCTCGCCCGGGCGGCTCGTGCCGGATCGTGCGCTCATCGCCGCCGTGCAGGCGAACCCGCAGAGCAAGGGCGCGCTCGCCGCGGTCTCCGCCTTCACCGGACGCGCCAGCCGCAGCCAGATCGATCGATGGTGGGCCGCGATCGAGCGCGGGCGGGAGCGGACGGATCTGCCCCGCGAGCGCGTGCCGAGCGACGCGCCGCCGCCGCCGCGCGCGTGGGCCGACCGCAACCCCGAGGCCGATGCGCGACTGAAGGCCGCGCGCGCGGCCGTGGAGGCGCACGCCGAGGAGCTCGGCATGCCGACCGAGAACCTGCTCACGCCCGACACGCTGCGCCGCATCGCGTGGGAGCCGCCGGTGCCGGTCGACGCCGGCACGATCGGAGAGGCCCTCGCCGCACGCGACGCACGACGGTGGCAGATTGAGGAAACCGCACAGCGGATCGCGGATGCTTTTGTCGAAGCTGCTCAAACGCCGGACGAGGCGCCCGGATCCTCTTCGTAGGTTCAGCCCAACCGATTCGTCCGCGTATCCACCCCCGCTCCTAGGCTGAGGTCAACCCTGAAATCTGGAGGCCCGGCAGCCGCTCGGTCTTCGAACTGGATGTGTGGAGGCAGAGTGGCCGAGATCTCGGACGTCTTCTTCGTCGATGGAGTGCGCACCCCCTTCGGGCGCGCCGGCGAGAAGGGCATGTACTGGAACACCCGCGCGGACGACCTGGCCGTCAAGGCCACGATCGGTCTGATGGAGCGCAACGGCGACGTCCCCCTGGATCGGATCGACGACGTCGCGATCGCCGCGACCTCGCAGACGGGTGACCAGGGTCTGACCCTCGGGCGCTCCGTCGCGATCCTCGCCGGCCTCCCGCAGACCGTGCCCGGCCTCGCCGTCGAGCGCATGTGCGCCGGCGCCATGACCAGCGTCACCACGATGGGCGCATCGATCGGCGTGGGCATGTACGACCTCGCCCTCGCGGGCGGCGTGGAGCACATGGGGCACCACCCCATCGGCGGCAACGCCGACCCGAACCCGCGGTTCGTCGCCGAGAAGATGGTCGACCCGGGCGCCCTCAACATGGGTGTCACCGCGGAGCGCATCTTCGACCGCTTCCCGCACCTGACCAAGGAGCGCTCCGACCGGTTCGGCATGCTGAGCCAGCACAAGGTCCAGGCCGCCTATGACGCGGGCAAGATCCAGCCCGACCTCGTGCCCGTCGCGATCAAGGACGCCGACGGCGCCTGGGGCCTCGCGACCGAGGACGAGGGGCGCCGCCCGCAGACCACGATGGAGGATCTGGCGAACCTCAAGACGCCGTTCCGTCCGCACGGTCGCGTCACCGCCGGCACCTCGTCGCCCCTGACCGACGGCGCGACCATGTCGCTGCTCGCCGGATCGGGCGCCGTCAAGGAGTTCGGGCTCGCCCCGAAGATGCGCATGGTGTCGTTCGCGTTCGCCGGCGTTCAGCCGGAGATCATGGGGATCGGCCCGATCCCGTCCACCGAGAAGGCGCTGAAGAAGGCCGGCCTCACGATCGACGACATCGGCCTGTTCGAGCTGAACGAGGCGTTCGCGATCCAGGTCATCTCCCTGCTCGACCACTTCGGCATCGCGGACGACGACCCGCGCGTCAACGCCTGGGGCGGCGCGATCGCCCTCGGCCACCCGCTCGCCGCGAGCGGCGTGCGACTCATGATCCAGCTCGCCGCGCAGTTCGCCGAGCGTCCCGACGTCCGCTACGGCCTCACCGCGATGTGCGTGGGTCTCGGCCAGGGCGGGTCGGTCATCTGGGAGAACCCCTACTTCGACGGCAAGAAGCGGAAGTGAGCGCAGGAATGACGAACTACGACGCCATCGACTTCACGCCCATCATGGCCCTCACCGAGGGCGAGGTCGTCACGCACTCCCCCGTGCGCGACGTGCGTCTGCCCTCCGGCAAGGTGCTCGCCCTCATCACGCTCGACAACGGACGCGACCACACCCGCCCGAACACGCTCGGCCCGGCCACCCTCACGGAGCTCGGCGAGACGCTCGCGGCGCTGAAGGCGCGCGTCGGCGCCGGCGAGATCGACGCCGTCGGCATCACCGGCAAGCAGTACATCCTCGCCGCGGGCGCCGACCTCTCCGACATCAGCCGGGTCGGATCCCGCGACAATGCCCGCCTCATCGCGCAGCTCGGTCACAAGGTGCTGGGCTCGCTCAGCACGCTGGGCGTCCCGTCGTTCGCCTTCGTCAACGGGCTCGCCCTGGGCGGCGGCGTCGAGATCGCCCTGAACTCGACCTACCGCACGGTCGACGCCTCCGCGGCGGCACTCGCCCTTCCCGAGGTCTTCCTCGGGATCATCCCGGGCTGGGGCGGCGCGTACCTGCTGCCGAACCTCATCGGCATCGAGAACGCGCTCGAGGTCGTCGTCTCGAACCCGCTGAAGCAGAACCGCATGCTCAAGCCGCAGCAGGCCTTCGAGCTCGGCATGATGGACGCGATCTTCCCCGCCGCGAACTTCCTCGAGGACTCGCTCCGCTGGGCCGACGCGGTCCTCGGCGGCAAGAAGGTCGAGCGCAGGAACGAGCCGGGCAAGATCGAGCGGCTCACCAAGTGGCCGATCGCGATCAAGATGGCCCGCGGCATGCTCGAGTCCAAGATCGGCACCGTCCCCCGTTCGCCCTACGTCGCCCTCGACCTGCTCGACAAGGCCAGGAGCGGAACCAGGGAGGAAGGCTTCGCCCGCGAGGACGAGGCCCTCGCAGACCTCGTCACCGGCGACCAGTTCGCCGCCTCGATGTACGCGTTCGACCTCGTGCAGAAGCGTGCGAAGCGCCCCGTCGGCGCGCCCGACAAGGCCCTCGCCAAGAAGGTCACCAAGGTCGGGATCATCGGCGCCGGCCTGATGGCCAGCCAGTTCGCGCTGCTGTTCGTGCGCAAGCTGCAGGTGCCCGTGCTGATCACCGACCTCGACCAGGCGCGCGTCGACAAGGGCGTCGCCTACATCCACGACGAGATCGGCAAGCTCGAGGCGAAGGGTCGCCTGGACGCGGACAGCGCGAACAAGCTGCGCGGCCTCGTGACCGGCACGACCGACAAGAGCCTGTACGCGGACTGCGACTTCGTGATCGAGGCCGTGTTCGAGGAGGTCGGCGTCAAGCAGGCCGTGTTCGGCGAGATCGAGAAGATCGTCGCCGAGGACGCGATCCTCGCGACCAACACGTCGTCGCTCTCCGTCGAGGAGATCGGTGCGAAGCTCGCCCACCCGGAGCGGCTGGTCGGCTTCCACTTCTTCAACCCCGTGGCCGTCATGCCGCTCATCGAGATCGTGAAGACGCCGACGACGACCGAGGCGGCCCTGTCGACCGCGTTCGTGGTCGCGAAGGGCCTGGGCAAGAACGCCGTGCTGACCGCGGACGCCCCCGGCTTCGTTGTGAACCGCCTCCTCGCCAAGGTCATGGGCGAGGCCGCGCGGGCCGTCTACGAGGGCACCCCGGTAGCCGACGTCGAGAAGGCGTTCGCTCCGCTCGGTCTGCCCATGGGACCGTTCCAGCTCATCGACCTGGTCGGCTGGAAGGTCGCCGCGCACGTGCAGGACACGATGGTGCACGCGTTCCCGGACCGGTTCTACGCCAACGAGAACTTCCACGCCCTGGCCGATCTGCCCGAGGTGGTCGAGAAGGACAAGGGCGGTCGCGTGACCGGGTTCACGAAGGCCGCGGAGAAGCTCGTCAAGCAGGCGGCAGGATCGACCCCGACTCCGGCGGCCGAGATCCTGCGTCGCGTGCAGGACGGCCTCGCACAGGAGATCCGGCTCATGCTCGACGAGGGCGTGGTGCCCGAGGTCGAGGACATCGACCTCTGCCTCATCCTCGGTGCGGGCTGGCCGTTCATCGACGGCGGTGCTTCGCCGTACCTGGACCGCGAGGGCGCGTCGGAGCGCGTCTTCGGCGGCACGTTCCACACGCCGACGATCCGGGGCATCGCCCAGAGCTGATCGTTCGCGTCGCAGACGAGGGCCGTCTCCGGAGGGAGGCGGCCCTCGTCGTGTCAGGACTGCGGCGGGCGCGGATCCGGCTCTCCGCGGCGCGGCCAATAGGACACCGCACGCTCGGCGAGGGCCGTGATCGTGAGGGACGGGTTGACGCCCGGGTTCGCGGGCACGGCGGCACCGTCGACGACCGAGAGCCCGGGATGCCCCCACACCCGGTGGTACGGGTCGACGACACCGTGCGCGGGCGCGTCGGAGAGCACCGCACCGCCCAGGAAGTGCGCGGTCAAGGGGATCCCGAAGACCTCGGGCCAGGATCCGCGCGCCGCGGCGGGCACGCCGGTCTCGGCGGTCATCCGCGCCGCGATCGCGGCGGCCGCCCGGTGCGCCTCGGGCAGATGGCTCGGGTTCGGGGCGCCGTGCCCCTGGGCGCTCGTGAGGACATCGCGTCCGAATCGACGACGCAGCGAGAGCGTCAGCGAGTTGTCGGCGTTCTGCATGACGAGCGCGATGATCCCGCGCTCGCTCCACCGGCGCAGCGAGCCGAGGCGGAGCTGGCGGATCGGGTGGCGCACGATCGCCGTCCCCAGAGCCGCCAGGCGCCGGTGAAGGGGCGCCCCTCCCGGAACCAGCACCGTGGCGAGTGCACCCATCAGGTTGGACCCGGGCCCGTAGCGGACGTTCTCGACGTGGGTGCGCTCGTCCACGTGGAACGACGTGGTGATCGCCACGCCGTGGGCGAAGCCGGCACTCTCCGGGACGGACGTGGCGACCGCGCCGTCGAGCGCCTCGGAGTTGGTGCGGGTGAGGCGGCCCAGCGCATCCGGGATCCGCGGCAGCGCGCCCGACGCCTTCATGCGATGCAGCAGCTGCTGCGTGCCCCAGGTGCCCGCAGCGAGCACGACGTGCTCTGCGGTGACGGTACGCCTGCGGCCCCGCCCCCAGGCTCCGCTGCGGCGGGTCGTGACGGCGAACCCGCCTTCGGCGAGCTCCCGCACCTCCACGACCGTGCGCAGCGCCTCGATGACGACGCCGCGGAGCTCGGCGAGGGCGAGATAGTTCTTCACGAGCGTGTTCTTGGCCCCCACGCGGCACCCGACCATGCAGTTGCCGCAGAGCGTGCAGCCGGTGCGCGCGGGTCCTTCCCCGCCGAAGAACGGATCCGGCACGGTCTCGCCCGGGGTGCCGAAGTACACGCCCACCGGGGCGCGGCGGAACGTCTTCGCGACGCCGAGGTCTTCGGCCGCTCCCGCCATGATCCGCTCCACCGGCCCGGTGTGCGGATAGTGCTCCACGACGCCGAGCATGCGCTTGGCAGTGGCGTAGTGCGGGGAGAGCTCCTCCTGCCACGGGGCGATGTGCGCCCACTGCGGGTCGTCGAAGAACGCCGCGCCCGGCTGGTAGAGCGTGTTCGCGTAGTTCAGGGAGCCGCCGCCGACGCCCGCGCCGGCGAGGATCATGACGTGCGGCAGGCGGTGGATGCGCTGCACCCCGAAGCATCCGAGCGCGGGGGCCCACAGGTAGCGGCGCACGTTCCAGTTCGTGGCTGCGAAGTCCTCGTCGGCGAACCGCCGCCCCGCCTCGTAGACCCGCACGCGGTAGCCCTTCTCCGCCAGCCGCAGGGCGGCGACGGAACCGCCGAACCCGGATCCGACCACCACGACATCCTCGTCGAAGCCCGTCATCGCCTCATTCCCCTTCCGGAACCATCATCGTCAGCGCGCCGGGACGCACGCGGATGGCGCACGCGCCCTCGACGATGCGCTCGCCGTCCGCGTACACCACGAGATCGTCGGCCTCGACCGAGATCTCCCGCACGCGGCGATGCGCGACCTCCCTGCGCTGCAGGTGCCGGCCGGTGAGCAGCAGCGGGAACAGGCGCACCAGCGTGCTGCGGTGCAGCGGCGCCACATGCACCACGTCGAGCAGGCCGTCGTCCGGGCGGGCCGCAGGGCTGATCGGCATCCCGCCGCCGTAGCTCGTCGTGTTCCCGACCGCGATGAGCGTGCCCGGCGCATCGTGCATCGCCTCGCCGTCGCACCCGAGCCGGAACCGCACGGGCCTCAGCCGGGCCAGCTCGATGAGGATCGCGAGGTAGTAGCGCGCGGCGCCGCGTGGCCACCGAAGCCGGTTGGTGCGGTCGCTGACCTTCGCATCGAAGCCGAGCGCGGCGACGGTGAGGAACGGTACCGTGCGCTCCGCGGTCACCACCTCTCCCACATCGATGCGACGCGGGATTCCGTGCAGGGCGATCCCTGCCGCCGCGGCCGCATCCTGCAGGGGCAGCGCCAAGGCTCGGGCCAGGTCGTTGCCGGTCCCCGCCGGCACCACGGCGAGCGGCACGCTCGCACCGGCGAGCTCCGGCAGGATCCCCGACACGGTCCCATCGCCTCCGACGACGACGAGCACGTCCGGCTGCTCGGCCAGCACGGCGGCGACGAGGGCCCGCGTCTCGGCGGCGGATGCCCCTGCGTGCCGCTGGACATCGGCGCCCGCGGCACGCAGCGCGGCGACGGCCGCGTCGGCAGCGGCGGCGCCGCGCCCCTTCCCGGAGCGTGGATTGGCGACGAGCGCGATCTTCGGCACTCGCCTATGCCTTCGTGCTCACGGGAGCGGGCGTCGCCGGCCCGAGCACCGCCCCGGGGTTCATCACGCCGTGGGGGTCGAGCTCGCGCTTGACGGCGGCGAGGATCCGGATCCCAGTCTCTCCGATCTCCTCGGAGAGCCACGGGGCGTGATCGCGGCCCACCGCGTGGTGATGGCTGATCGTCCCGCCTGCCGCCATGATGGCGTCGCCGACCCGGTGCTTGACACCCGCCCAGGCGGTGAGGGGATCGCTCCCGAGCGGTGCCAGCACGGTGAAGTACAGCGAGGCGCCGGTCGGATAGACGTGGGAGACATGGCACATCACGAACGCCTTGCGGCCGACCTCCGAGAAGCCGTCCTTGATCGCCGCGGTCACGGCCTCGCGCAGCGCCGGCAGCCGTGACCACGTCGTCGCCGTCTCCAGCGTCTCGCAGAAGACGCCGGCATCCAGCAGCGCGTCGCGCAGATAGGGACCGTCGAAGCGTGTGCGCAGCCAATCCTCGGCGGCGCCTTCGCCGAGCGACGTGCCTCCGGCTCCCTGCAGGAGCTCCGCGGTGCGTGCACGACGGCCTGCGACATCATCGCCCTCGAACACGGTCACCGCGCTCGCGCCCTTCGCGAGCGCCCGGCCGATCCTCCCCACCTGCGCGAGGCTCACGCCGGTCTCGGTCTCGTCCGAGAGGCGGATCACCGTGGGCCCTCCGCCGTGCTGGGCGACCGCGCGCAGGGCCGCCGCGCCCGTGGCGAAGTCGGGGAAGCTCCACGACTCCATGAGCCGTTCGGCGGGCACGGGATGCACCCGCACGCGCACCTCGGTGATCACGCCGAAGATCCCCTCCGACCCCAGGAACAGGCGGATCAGATCGGGGCCGGCGGCGCTCCCCGGCGCACGGCCGAGCTCCAGGTCTCCCGTCGGCGTCGCGACCCTGATCCCCGTGACCATCGCGTCGAAACGCCCGTATCCGGCCGAGTTCTGGCCCGAGGAACGCGCTGCGGCGAAGCCGCCGATCGTCGCGTAACGGAAGCTCTGGGGGTAGTGCCCGAGCTCCATGCCGTGCCCCGCCAGCAGCCGCTCGGCCTCAGGACCAGAGGTGCCGGCGGCGAGCACCGCCTCCGCGCTCACCGCGTCGTACTGCAGAAGCCCGCTCATCCGTCCGAGGTCGAGGCTGACGACGCCCCGGTGCGCGCCGCGCTCCGGCTCGAGCGCTCCGACGACGCTGGTGCCGCCGCCGAACGGGATGACGGCGAGGCCGCGCTCGGTCGCGATCCGCAGGCACGCGGCCACCTCGTCGTGCCCGGCCGGCTGCAGCACCGCATCCGGCGCCGACTGCGCGGTCTGCCTGCGTCGGAGAAGGTCGGGCGTGGATCTGCCGCCCGCATGCCGGATGCGGCTCTCTGCGTCCGTGCGCACATGCTGCGCCCCGAGCAGAGCTGTGAAGGCGGCGATGTCGTCCGGCGTCAGCGCGGTGGCCTCCACGTGCACGTCTTCGAGCACAGGCCCCGCGGGTGGGCGGCGCACGCGGCCCACCACGAGCGGCAGCAGCGATCGCACCGCGAACGGCAGGCTCTCCGCCCGGGCGGGATCGCCCCACCCGTCCCAGCGCATGGGCGCGGCCGGAGCGGACGCGACCTCGACGTTCCTGTCGTTCGGCGCCGTGCCGTTCTCGGGGGTCATGCGTTACAGTGTGACAGATCATGACAAAACGTCAAGCAACTCTCGCCGCGTCGCTGCCGAGCTGGGACGCGACGCAGACCAGGATCCTGGATGCCGCCGACGCACTCATCGCGATGCGCGGCGTGCGCGGCGTGACGATCGCCGAGCTCGCCCGCCGGGCCGGGGTCAGCCGCCCCACGATCTACCGGAACTGGTCCGACGCCGACGACGTGGTGCGCGCGGCCCTGCTGCGACGCGTGATCGGCATCCTCGCCGGATTCGACGAGCCGGCGACGACGCGCACCGCGATCGTCGACGACGTCTTCCGCTTCGCGGCGCGGTTCCGCGCAGACTCCGTCTACCGGCATCTGCTGGCGGAGGAGCCGGAGGCGTTCACCCGCTACACGCTCGAACGCGTGGGATCCAGCCAGCGCGCGATCCTCGCCTGGCTCGCCGCGGCGATCGACGCCGCACAGGACGACGGCTCCGTGCGCCGCGACGACCCGCAGGCCATGGCCGTGATGATGCTGCTCATCACCCAGTCGGCGCTGCTCTCGCACAGCACCGTGAGCGAGCTCATCGACGAGGCCTCCTGGGAGCGGGAACTGCGGGCCGCGCTGGAAGGGCTGCTCCGGCCGTGACCGGGTCTGCGATGCTCGACGCCGTGCGCCGCCGCCGCGAGCTCGCGCTCGCCGCCGAGCAGACCGCCGATCTGCTCGTG
Source organism: Microbacterium azadirachtae (assembly GCF_000956545.1). GTDB lineage: Bacteria > Actinomycetota > Actinomycetes > Actinomycetales > Microbacteriaceae > Microbacterium > Microbacterium azadirachtae. Next base: position 38,355 of record NZ_JYIT01000085.1, on the reverse strand, counting down.
GTCGGCGGGGGCATCACCGGCGTGGGCGTGGCCCTCGACGCCGCGTCCCGCGGGCTGAGCGTGGTGCTCATCGAGGCCGAGGATCTCGCCTTCGGCACGAGCCGGTTCAGTTCGAAGCTCGTGCACGGCGGCCTGCGCTATCTCGCGACCGGTGACGTCGCGACGGCTCGCGAGAGCGCGACCGAGCGGCATCTGCTCATGACCCGGATCGCCCCTCACCTGATCCGCCCCCTGGCTCAGCTGCTTCCCTTCTCCCCCGCCGTGACAGCCCGCCAGCGCGCCACGGGCGCCGTCGGCTTCGCGCTCGGCGACCTCCTGCGGCTCCGGGCGGGCACCGCACGCTCGATCCTGCCGGCACCGCACCCGGTCAGCGCCCGGACCGCACGGCGCCTGGTGCCGGCGCTGGATCCGGCGCGGCTCCGCGGAGCCGTGCTGGCGGCGGACGGTCAGCTCGTCGACGACGCGCGGCTGGTCGTGGCGGTCGCGCGCACCGCGGCGGCGCGGGGCGCACGGATCCTCACCCGCACGCGGGCGCTCTCGCTGCATGGTCGCGGCGCACGGGTCGAGGATGCGCTCTCCGGGGAGACCTTCGATCTCCGCGCACGCGCGGTCGTGAACGCCACGGGCGTCTGGGCCGGCGAGCTCGATGACACGATCCGGATGCGACCGAGCCGCGGCACCCACATCGTGCTCGACGCCGCCGATCTCGGCGACCCGACGGCCGCGCTCACGCTGCCGCATCCCGGCTCGATCAGCCGCTTCGTGTTCGCCCTCCCGCAGCAGCTCGGGCGCGTCGTCGTCGGACTTACCGACGAGGACGCACCGGGACCGGTGCCCGCCGTCGCCGCGCCGACCGAGTCCGAGATCCGCTTCCTGCTCGACACGCTCAACCGCGGTCTACGGGCGCCGATCCGGCGGGATCAGGTACGCGGCGCCTATGCCGGACTCCGCCCACTGGTCGACACGGGAGCGGAGACCACCGCGGACATCTCGCGGCGGCATCTCGTCGCCGTCTCGGAGGGCGGTTTCGTCAACGTGCTCGGCGGGAAGCTCACCACCTACCGCCGCATGGCGCAGGACGCGGTCGATCGCGCCATCGGGCTGGCGGACCTCTCGGCGGGCCCCTGCCGCACCGCCTCGCTGCCTCTCGTCGGCGCGATCGCCGCACCGACGGCGCCCGCCCGCGCCCTGGACTGGCGCTACGGCGCCGAAGCCGGACGCGTCCTCGCACGAGCGCGCTGTCTCGAGCCCGCCACGCCCATCGCCCCGGGGATCGACGTCACGCGGGCCGAGGTCGAGTTCGCGGTGCGCGCGGAGGGCGCGCTCACCGCCGATGACGTGCTCGACCGCCGCACCCGGATCGGGCTGGTCGACGACGACCGCGCGCGGGCGCAGGACTCCGTCGCCGCCCTCGTCGCCGAGACGCTCGCCGACCTCGGCTGAGCTCCCGCCCCGGTACACGGTTCCCACCGTTGGACGTGTCCGCCATCCGGCGCTAGTCTTTGAACATGTTCAGTTCTGAGAAGGACAATCCCCAGAAGCCGCTGACGCCCAAGGCGGAGGCGACGCGGGCACGGATCCGGGACGCGGCGATGGCATCCTTCGTCGAACGCGGCTACCCCGACACGACCATCCGCCTCATCGCCAAGGAGGCCGGGGTCTCGGTCGGCAACGCGTACTACTACTTCCCTTCCAAGGAGCACCTGGTCCAGGATCTGTACGACCAGCAGCAGCGCGATCACGGCGACGCGGCACGGCCGCGCCTCGCCGGCACGACGGGCCTCGTGGACCGCCTGCGCGTGTTCTTCGAGACGGGCCTGGAGACCGTGAGCGCCTACCGCGCCGTCGCCCCCGGATTCCTCAGCGCGATGGTCTCCCCCGACTCCCCCATCAACCCGCTGTCCGTGGAGTCGTCACCCGCCCGCGACATGACGATCGGGCTCCTGAAGGAGGTCGTCGAGGGCGCCTCGCATCGCGTCCCCGACGACATCGCGGAGCGCCTCCCCGCGGCCATCTTCCCCATGTACCTGGCGCTCATCCTGCGATGGACCTATGACGAGTCCCCCGACCAGGCGAAGACCGCTCGCCTCCTGGACACGGGCCTGCGGCTCTTCGCCGTCGCTCTCCCGTTCCTGCGCGTCCCGGGCGTGCGCGGCGTCACCCGCGACCTCCTCGACCAGATCGCGGACGTGCGGCCATGAGCATCGACGAGGCGGCTCCGCCGCGCACGGCCACGAAGCCCATGGCGTTCGACTCCGGCGAGTTCGCCGCCGGTGCGGCACGGGCCGTCGCCCTGCACCTCGCCCTCTTCCTGATCCTCTCGGGGCTGGCGAGCCTCGTCATGGGGATGTTCCACGACGGGCCGTCGATCGAGGTCTTCCTCTCTGCGCTCTCCGGATCGATCGGGCTCGTGCTCTTCGTCGGCGTCTACGCCGTCCCCATCAGCCTCATCGCCACGGTGCTCGGCATCCTCCCCGCGCTTCTGCTCGGGCAAGTCATGGTCCGGGTCCGGACTTTCCGCACTCACGTGCTCGTCTGGTGCGCATTCGGCGTCGTCTTCTCGGGCGCCGTCTCGCTCGCCGTCTCGCATCTCCTGTTCCGGGACCAGCCCAGCCTGATGAGCGCGTTCCTCGTCACCGGCTTCCTCTCCGGCAGCGCGGCCATCCCGCTCGCATGGGCGAGAACCGCGTCCATCGCGCTGCGCGCCGACCAGGGAATCACGACGCGGCCCTGGTTCCGCCGCCGGCGGCGAACCACGTCTGCCGTTCGGTGAGCCCGGAGAGCGCCTGACGGCAGCCGCCTCAGAGCCGCCTGGGCTCTTCGGCCTCGGTGTCAACGGTGCGGCCGGCGACGATCTCGACTGTGCCGGTGTGCAGGGGCACCTCTCCCGTGGGCCGCGCGATGGGCACACGGGTTCCGAGCACCTGCGCGACCACGTCCTGCGCGATCTTGCCCGCGGTGAGTCCGGCGTCCTCGAGGATCTGCTCGCGGCTCGCGTGATCGATGTACGCATCGGGAAGGCCCAGCTCGTCGACCGCCGTGTCGATGCCCGCCTCGCGCAGCACCTGACGCACGCGCGTGCCGACGCCGCCGACGCGGATCCCGTCCTCGAGCGTGATCACCAGGCGGTGCCGGGCCGCCAGCTCCACCACGGACGGCTGCACCGGGATCGCCCAGCGCGGGTCGATCACGGTCGCGCCGATGCCCTGGGCTTTGAGTCGCTCCGCCACGTCCAGCGCGAGCGTCGCGAACGGCCCGATGCCGACGAGCAGCACGTCCTCGCCCTCGCCGCGGGACAGCACGTCCACCCCGTCGTGCAGGCGCTCCAGGGCGGGGATCTCCGGCGTCACCGCCCCCTTGGGGAATCGGATGACGGTCGGCGCATCGTCGACCGCGACGGCCTCCTCGAGCTCCTCGCGCAGACGCGCGCCGTCCCGCGGTGCCGCGATCCTGATGCCCGGGACGATCTGCAGCATCGACAGGTCCCACAGGCCGTGGTGGCTGGGCCCGTCGGGGCCGGTGACGCCGGCGCGATCCAGGATGAACGTGACGCCCGCGCGATGCAGGCCGACATCCATGAGCACCTGGTCGAACGCTCGCCCCATGAAGGTCGCATAGAGGGCCACGACCGGATGCAGGCCGCCGTACGCGAGTCCCGCCGCCGCCGTGACGGCGTGCTGCTCGGCGATGCCGACATCGTAGACGCGGTCGGGGAAGCGCTCCGCGAACGGGGCCAGCCCCGTGGGGCGCAGCATCGCCGCAGTCATCGCGATGACGTTCGGCGTGCGCCCGCCGACGTCCACCAGCGCCTCGGCGAAGACGTCGGTCCAGCCCGTCCCGGATGCGGCGAGCGGCGCGCCGGTCTTCGGATCGATCTTGTTGACGGCGTGGAACTGGTCGGCCTCGTCGTCGAGCGCCGGCTGATAGCCGCGGCCCTTCTCGGTGATGACGTGCACGATGACCGGCGCGCCGAAGTCCTTCGCGAGCTGCAGCGTCTCGGTGAGCGCCTGGATGTCGTGCCCGTCGACGGGCCCCAGGTACTTGATGTCGAGGTTCGAGTAGAGCTCCTCGTTGTTCGAGAAGCGGGAGAGGAAGCCGTGCGTGCCGCCGCGCACGCCGCGGTAGAACGCGCGCCCGAGTGGTCCGAAGGCGCGGAAGAACCGATCCGACTTCTGATGGAGATCGCGGTAGACCCCTGCGGTGCGCACGCGGTTCATGTAGCGCGCCATCCCGCCGATCGTCGGCGCGTACGAGCGGCCGTTGTCGTTCACGACGATCACGAGGTTGCGCTCGTTGTCGTCGGAGATGTTGTTGAGCGCCTCCCAGGTCATGCCGCCCGTGAGCGCACCGTCACCGACGACGGCGACCACGTGGCGGTCCGCCCGGCCGGTCGCCGTGAACGCCCGGGAGATGCCGTCCGCCCAGCTGAGCGAGCTGGAGGCGTGGGAGGACTCGACCACGTCGTGGGCGCTCTCCGAGCGCTGCGGGTATCCAGCGAGTCCGCCGCGCGAGCGCAGGGCGGAGAAGTCCTGCCGACCCGTCAGCAGCTTATGCACGTAGGACTGGTGACCCGTGTCGAAGATGATCGGGTCCTCGGGCGAGGAGAACACGCGGTGCAGCGCGATGGTCAGCTCGACGACGCCCAGGTTCGGACCCAGGTGCCCGCCGGTGCGCGCGACGTTCTCGATCAGGAAGGAACGGATCTCGGCCGCGAGCTCCGTGAGCTGGTCGGGGGTCAGCCGGTCGAGGTCACGGGGACCGGAGATGCCGGGAAGGATCGCCACCGTATCTGCCTCCTGAAGCGAATCGGATGCACCGGACCAGGGTCCGCCGCACCGATCCAGCCTACCGAGCTATGTTGCCGGGCTGCTGGAGATCCGCCGCATCCGGGCCGACGTAGTGGCCGATCGGCCGCAGACGCAGAGGGGCTCGGCCGTACTCGTCCTGCGCATGCACGCACCATCCCGCCGATCGAGCGACCGCGAACACGATCTCCCCCGCGTCGGGCGGCATGTCCCATGCGAGCGCGATCGTCGCGAGCGCCAGATCCACGGTCGGGAGCAGCCCGGTGCGGGTGCGCACGACGTCGATGACCTCCTCGGCGACCTCCCACGCCGATTCGGCGCGCGGATCCCCGGTCTCCCGCAGAGCCCGGAGCAGGAGCCTGCCACGGGGATCGCCGCCGGGGTAGAGCGGCTGTCCGAAGCCGGGGACGCCCGCACCGCCGAGCCGCGTGGCCGTCGCGATCGCCGCCGTGACGTCGGCGCCCGCCCGCACGGCGCTCAGGAGGGCGTGCACGGACGCGCTGGCAGCACCGTGCAGGGCGGAGTCGAGGGCTCCGAATCCGGCGGTCACCACCGCGTAGGGATGGGCGCGCGCCGAGGCGGCCGCACGTGCAGCGAGCGTGGAGACGGCCATGTCGTGGTCCACGAGCAGCACGAGTGCCGCATCCAGCACTCGCACGCGCTCGGCGGTCGCCGGCAGGGCGCTCAGACGCGGCCAGAGTCGCGCGGCCAGCGGAGTGCTTCCTCCCGCGTCGTCGCGCTCGACGGCGTCCGAGGGGGCCGCCGACGGCAGGGCGTCGACGAGCCCCGCCACGAGCCGCCGGGCGACGCGCGCCACCGTCTCCGGTCGCAGGTCGTATCGCTCCGGATCGCCCGCGGCGAGGGCCGCCACGATCGCGAGCAGCCGACTGAACGCCGGCGACTCCGGCGGCAGTGCGGCGACGACCGCACGAGCGGCGTCGCGGTCGGCCGAGCGGAGAGGTCGCGGATCGGGCAGCGGGAGCGCGGTGCGTTCGAACAGCCAGCGCACCACGCCGTCGAATCGCGGCGCCTCCCCCGGTGGGGCGATCAGCTCGTCGATGGGCACGCCCCGGATCCACAGCTCGCCGTCCTCGATCAGCGCGATGTCCGTATCGATCACGGCGAGGGGACTCCCGTCCGCGCCCGCGGCTCGCGCGCCCCCGTGCGACGGCGAGGTCGTCCTCCGGCGGGTGCGGGCGAAGCGCTCGACCTCCAGGGGATCGAAGAGCGAGCCGTGCGCCGCGCGCTCGCGGGAGATCAGCCCGCGGGACACATACGCGTACAGCGTCTCGGTCCGCACGCCGAGGCGGGCGGCGGCCTGTGCGGCGGTGAGCTGATCCACGGCGGTCCTCCTCGTTGATCCGATCAACATTGACGATATCCGGATCCATGTCGGATCGTGAGCACAGGGCCGCAACGCGGCCCGCAGAGCAGTGAGCCGCCACCCGCGACTCGCCAGAGAGGAGCCGACATGGCCATCACCATCGATCGCAACGACACGCAGCTCATCGACGTCCCCCGAGGCCTCACCAACGTCGTCGTCGCGGAGACGCGCATCGGCGATGTGCGCGGCGCCGAGGGCTTCTTCCACTACCGTGGCGTCTCCGGCGTGGAGCTCGCCGCCGACGCGCGCTTCGAGGACGCCTGGCATCTGGTCGCGCTCGGCGCCCTGCCCGCCGACGACTCGGGCGCAGGCCGGTGGCGCACGCGCACGGCCGCGGCCCGCCGAATCCCCGCGCCCGTGTCGGAGACACTTCCGTCGATCGCGCGCTCGGGCCTGGATGCCATGGCACAGCTGCGCACGGCGCTCGCTCTCGTCTCCGCGGCCGACGGGCGGCGCCCGCTCTACGACGAGGACGAGTCGGAGCGCGTCGACGACGCGGTCCGCCTCGCGGCCGTGGCGCCGGCGCTCATCGCGGCACTGCACCGCCTGGGACGGGGCCTGGATCCGCTCGCCCCCGATCCCGTGCTCGATCCCATCGGCGACTATCTGCGGATGCTCCTCGGCAGCACGCCCGACGCACGTCTGGTCACCGCTCTCGGCACCTACCTGACGGCCGCGATCGACCATGGATTCAACGCCTCCACGTTCACCGCGAGAGTGATCGCCTCCACCGGAGCCGATCTCGCCTCGTGCGTCGGCGGAGCGCTCGGGGCGCTCGCCGGACCTCTGCACGGCGGCGCGCCGGCGCGCACCCTCGACATGCTCGACGAGATCGGCTCCCCCGATCGCGCCGAGGCCTGGGTGCGCGACAGGGTGCACCACGGCGGCCGCATCATGGGGTTCGGCCACGCCGTGTACCGCACGGAGGACCCGCGGTCACGGCTGCTCCGGGGCGTCGCGCAGCGACTGCGCTCGGACGGGCTCGCCTCGGATCGCGTCGACCTCGCCGTGACCGTCGAGCAGACCGTGCTCCGGGTGCTCGACGAGCTCAAGCCCGGTCGATCGCTGCGCACGAACGTCGAGCTCTATGCGGCGGTCGTGATGGAGGCATGCGGGATCCCCCGGGAGCTGTTCACGCCCACCTTCGCGTCCGCCCGCCTCATCGGGTGGGGCGCACACGCCTGCGAGCAGGTGCAGGACGGCAAGATCCTGCGCCCGTCGTCCCGCTACGTGGGGCCGGCGGCCGGCTGATCCCCGCGGTACGACGGGCCGCGACGCCTGCAGCATCGCGCAACGTCTGCAGGTGCGAATCCCGATTCGGGCCCTGCATCCGTCGCACCGTCCTGCAGACGTCGCACCGGAGACGCAGCGAGGGACGAGAACGGGGCCGATTCCCGAAGGAACCGGCCCCGTCGTCGTGCTCGCGGATCAGACCAGCGAGCGCAGCACGTACTGCAGGATGCCGCCGTTGCGGTAGTAGTCGGCCTCTCCGGGGGTGTCGATGCGGACGACCGCGTCGAACTCGACCGTCTGCTTGCCCTCGGGCGAGAACTCGCTCGGAGCGGCGGTCACGCGGACCGTCTTCGGCGTGGTGCCCTCGTTGAGCTCCTCGAGGCCCGCGATCGAGACGATCTCGGTGCCGTCCAGGCCCAGCGACTCCCAGGACTCGCCCGCGGGGAACTGCAGCGGGACGACGCCCATGCCGATGAGGTTCGAGCGGTGGATGCGCTCGAAGCTCTCGGTGATCACAGCCTTCACGCCGAGGAGGTTGGTGCCCTTCGCCGCCCAGTCACGGGAGGAACCGGATCCGTACTCCTTGCCTCCGAAGATCACCAGCGGAGTGCCCTGCGCCTGGTAGTTCTGCGAGGCGTCGAAGATGTACGCCTGCGGACCGCCCGGCTGGGTGAAGTCGCGGGTGTAGCCGCCCTCGATCTGCTGGCCGTCGTTGACGGCCTTGACCAGTGCGTTCTTCAGACGGATGTTGGCGAACGTGCCGCGGATCATGACCTCGTGGTTGCCACGACGCGAGCCGTAGGAGTTGAAGTCCTTCTGCGCGACGCCGTGCTCCGTGAGGTACTGCGCGGCGGGGGTGCCCGCCTTGATGTTGCCGGCCGGCGAGATGTGGTCGGTGGTGACCGAGTCGCCGAGGGTCGCCAGCACGCGGGCGCCGGCGATGTCGGTGACGGGCGCCGGGGTGCGCTCCATGCCGTCGAAGTACGGCGCCTTGCGCACGTAGGTCGAGTCGGCGTCCCACTCGAAGACCGGTCCGGTCGGGGTGGGCAGGCTGGTCCAGCGCTCGTCGCCGTCGAAGACCGTCGCGTACTGCTTGATGAACTGGTCGCGCGAGATCGACGAGTCGATGATCTGCTGCACCTCGGCGGGGTCGGGCCAGACGTCCTTCAGGAACACCTCGTTGCCCTCGCCGTCGGTGCCGAGCGCCTGGGTGTCGAAGTCGAAGTTCATCGATCCGGCGAGGGCGTAGGCCACCACCAGCGGCGGGCTGGCGAGGTAGTTCATCTTGACGTCGGGGCTGATCCGGCCCTCGAAGTTGCGGTTGCCCGACAGCACCGCGGTGACGGCGAGGTCGTTCTCGTTGATCGCGGCCGAGACCTCGTCGATCAGCGGACCGGAGTTGCCGATGCAGATCGTGCAGCCGTAGCCGACGGTGTAGAAGCCCAGGCCCTCCAGATCCTTGTCGAGACCCGACTTCTCGTAGTAGTCGGTGACGACCTTGGATCCGGGGCCCAGCGTGGTCTTGACCCACGGCTTCTGCTTCAGGCCCTTGGCCAGGGCGTTGCGCGCGAGCAGGCCGGCGGCGATCATGACCGACGGGTTCGACGTGTTGGTGCACGACGTGATGGCCGCGAGCGTGACCGCACCGTTGTCGAGGATGTACTTCTGCCCGTCCGGGGTGGTGACCTTGACCGGCTTGGAGGCGACCTTCGGCGAGCCGGAGGAGAGCGTCGGGATCTCGTTGGTCTCGACCTCCTCGCCCGGCACGGAGCCCGGGTCGGAGGCCGGGAAGGATCCGGCGTCCGCGACGTCGATGGGGCCGGTCGCGTAGTTCAGGATGTCCTTCTCGAACTGCGCCTTCGACTCCGAGAGCAGGATGCGGTCCTGCGGGCGCTTCGGGCCCGCGATGGACGGCACCACGGTCGAGAGGTCGAGCTCGAGGTACTCGCTGAAGCTGGGCTCGTTCGCGGCATCGTGCCAGAGCGACTGCTCCTTCGCGTACGCCTCCACGAGGGCGACGGCCTGCTCGTCGCGACCGGTGAGACGCAGGTAGTCGAGCGTGACGTCGTCGATCGGGAAGATCGCCGCGGTCGAGCCGAACTCCGGCGACATGTTGCCGATCGTGGCGCGGTTGGCGAGCGGCACCGAGGCGACGCCGGCGCCGTAGAACTCGACGAACTTGCCGACCACGCCGTGCTGGCGCAGCATGTCGGTGATCGTCAGCACGACATCGGTCGCGGTGACGCCCGCCGGGATCTCGCCGGTGAGCTTGAAGCCGACGACGCGCGGGATGAGCATCGAGACCGGCTGGCCGAGCATCGCGGCCTCGGCCTCGATGCCGCCGACGCCCCAGCCCAGCACGCCGAGGCCGTTGACCATGGTGGTGTGCGAGTCGGTGCCGACGCAGGTGTCGGGGTATGCGCGGAGCACGCCGTTCACCGTGCGGTCGTAGATGACCTTGGCGAGGTGCTCGATGTTCACCTGGTGGACGATGCCGGTGCCCGGCGGCACGACCTTGAAGTCGTCGAACGCGGTCTGGCCCCAGCGGAGGAACTGGTAGCGCTCGCCGTTGCGCTCGTACTCGATCTCGACGTTGCGCTCGATCGCGTCCGGACGGCCGAACAGGTCGGCGATGACGGAGTGGTCGATGACCATCTCGGCCGGAGAGAGCGGGTTGATCTTGTTCGGGTCGCCGCCGAGAGCCGTGACGGCCTCGCGCATGGTGGCGAGGTCGACGATGCAGGGCACGCCGGTGAAGTCCTGCATGACCACGCGGGCCGGCGTGAACTGGATCTCGGTGTCCGGCTGGGCGGCCGGATCCCAGGAGCCGAGCGCCTCGATCTGGGCCTTCGTGACGTTCGCGCCGTCTTCGGTGCGAAGCAGGTTCTCGAGGAGGACCTTGAGGCTGAACGGGAGCTTCTCGAAGCCCGGGACCGTGTCGATCCGGAAGATCTCGTAGTCGGTGCTGCCGACCGTCAGGGTGCTCTTGGCACCGAAGCTGTTCACCGTGGACACGGATCCGTCTCCTTCTGTTCGGATGGAAGCGACAGGCGACTCCATCTTGCTCGCCCGCTCCCCCGCGCGGCTAGCAAGGCGGGCCTTACCAGTGTGCGCTTCGGTGCGTGTGAGCGAAAGGTGTCGATTTATCTTGACGTCGAGATAAATCTAACACGTCTCAGGAGGTCGGATCGGCCTTCTCGGCAACCGTGTCGGCCTTCGCCTCCGGCGGATAGAGCGCCCTCACCACGAGCCAGGTGAGCGCCACCATGGGGGCGAACAACGGCAGCCCCATCACGAGCTTCAGAGTGCCCAGAGCCTGCACGTTGCCGGCGAAGTAGAGAGGAAGCTGCACCGCGAGGCGGGCGAAGAAGAGCGCCGCCCACGCGACCGTGAGCCAGAAGAAGGCGCGACGCTTGCGGACGTCCTGCCGCCAGCCGCGCACGTCGCCCATCAGGAAGCCGGCCGCGAGCCCGATGAGGGCCCAGCCGACGAGCGCCGAGATCAGCAGCACCGCGCCGTATGCGGCGTTCGTGAAGAACCCAGGGACGAAGTTGTCCTGGCCGCGACCGGTCCACAGGGCGAGCCCGGCGGCGACGGCTACGGCGACGAGCCCGCCGATCGCGGAGGCGGCGGGCGAACGCTGCAGCAGCCGGATCACGGAGAAGACGGCGGCCAGGCCGACCGAGACGACGAGGGAGAGCCAGAGCGGATCCGGGCGCAGGGTGTAGATGACGAGGAACGCCGCGCTGGGCAGCACCGACTCCAGCACTCCGCGCCAGCCGCCCATCGCACTCCACACGACGCGGCCGGTGCTCGCTCCCGAGTTCGGGTCGATGCCGAGGCGCTGGGCCGCGCCGCCGAGCGCCGCCCCCAGGCTCTGCACCGCGTCGACGGGAGGCGGCGGCGCGTACTGCTCCGACGCCGGCTCGGACGACTGCTCCGGCTCCCCGGAGGTGCTCACGCGGTGCCGGGGGCCGCGGGCATCCGCAGCGGGATCAGGTCTCGCGGCGGCATCGGGGCGCCCCCGCGCACGACCACGATCGAGCGGAACAGGTCTTCCACGGCCGCGGCGGCCGTGTCGTCCGACGTCGCCGCGCCGCCGATCACCCCGCGCAGGAACCAGCGCGGCCCGTCGACTCCCACGAAGCGCGCCAGGCGGGTGACCGCGGTGTCGCCGGCGACGGCAGGGATCTCCGCGAGCAGCTCGGCCCCCAGGGCACCCTCGCGCTCGGTGACCGTGCCGCCCTGCTGCGAGATCTGCTCCTGGATCTGGGCGCGGGTCTCATCCCACAGCCCGCTCGAGCGCGGCGCGGCGAACGGCTGCACCTGCAGCGTGGAGTCGGCGTAGTCCAGACCGACGGCGACGATGCGCTGCGTCTGCTCCTCCACCTCGAGGCGCAGGTTCAGGCCCTCGCGCGGCAGGATCTTGATCGCGCCGAGGTCGATGTACGGGCGGACCGGGTTCGCCTCGCTCTCGTCGAACGGGCCGTCCACCGCGCGGTCACGGACGGGCACCGGTGCGGCGTCGTCGACGGGCTCGATGCGGGACGTGCTGTCGTCAGTCATGCGTTCTCCTCCGCGCCGACGGTGCCGGCGCTCTGCGTCTGATAGCCGGTGGATCCGAACCCTCCCGCACCGCGCGCAGACTCGTCGAGGGTGGAGACCGGGATGAACCGGGCTCGCGTGACGGGCATGACGATCAGCTGGGCGATGCGATCACCGACCGCGACATCGTACGCCGCGTCGCTGTCCGTGTTCAGGAGACTCACCTTGATCTCGCCACGGTATCCGGCGTCGACCGTGCCCGGCGCGTTGACCACGGTGATGCCGTGCTTGGCCGCGAGCCCGCTGCGGGGCACCACGAACGCGGCGAACCCGTCGGGCAGAGCGATGCTCACGCCGGTTCCGACGAGAGCGCGCTGACCGGGCTCGAGGCGCACGGCCTCCGTCGACACGAGGTCGGCGCCGGCGTCTCCGGGGTGGGCGTAGACGGGAGGCTCGGGCGCGATAATGGGAACGTCCACGGATTCGGTCACGGAAAGAGGCTAATGCAGAACGCTCCGGGCGAAGCCCGCCCCGCAACGGTCGCCGTCCGCTATCGCGAGCGTCTCGCGCCGAGCCTGTGGCTGTTCCTGGCGGCGGCGCTCGGCGGTCCGATGCTCGCCCTCGTGTTCGTGCCGGCGGGATCCGCCGTCGCGCTCGTGATCGGCGTCGTCGCGACGATCGCCATCATCGCGCTCATGATTCTCGGCTCCCCCCGCGTCGAGGTGGACGGCCGGCTGCTCCGCGCCGGTCGCGCCTGGATCGACGCGTCCTGGCTGGGCGAGCCCGAGATCCGCACCGGCGAGGAGGCGCGCCAGGCGCGCGGCCCCGCGCTCCCGGCGCGCGGCTGGCACCTCATCCGCGGAGGGATCGACGGGGTGGTGGTCGTCCCGAACATCGACCCGGCGGATCCGGCGCCGAGCTGGACGATCTCCACGCGCACTCCCGACCGGCTCGCAGCGGCGATCGACGCGGCCAGGGCTGCCGCCACGACGTCTGCCTGACCGGACGCCGCCGTCCCGGGCGACGCACGCGGCCCGGAAACGCAGAACGCGCCCGGAACCGATCAGGTCCGGGCGCGAGCAGCGTCGAGATGTCAGGCCGCGCACTCCTTGCAGATGGGGCCTGCAGCGTCCTCGTGGTCGAGCTGCGAACGGTGCTTCACGAGGAAGCAGCTGACACAGGTGAACTCGTCCTCCTGAGGGGGCAGCACGACGACGTCGAGCTCGACGTCGGAGAGGTCTGCACCGGGGAGGTCGAACCCACCGGGGTTGTCCGAGTCCTCGACATCGATCGATCCCGACAGCTTGTCGGGGACGCGCTCCTTGAGAGCCTCGATGGACTCGCTCTCGTCTTCGCTCTTGCGCGGGGCGTCGTAATCGGTTGCCATGGATCTCCACTTTCATCCTGCGAGTGGCGGGAGCCGGGGGTGTTCGGCGGCCCATAGTTTGCATGACGCGCGTTCAAATCGCAAATGCCACTCGGTCCACCCCATCCGAACTCACGGCGCGCCCACGATATTCCCTGCAGCGGCGCCCTGCCGTGACACCATGAATCGACACTCATCCTGAGGGGCTGAAGCCATGGAACACGTCACGATCGTCGGCGCAGAGGACGACGTCCTCGTCCTCGCCACCGAGTCGGGAGAGCGATTCGCGCTGCCCATCGACGAGGTGCTGCGCACCGAACTGCGCCGGGCCAAGGCCGGCCGTGAGGAGAAGCCCGCTCCCCTCGCCGCGAGCCCTCGAGAGATCCAGGCGCACATCCGCGCGGGGATGTCGGCCGCCGAGGTCGCCGAGGTGCTCGGCGTCGACCTCGACGTCGTGCAGCGATTCGAGAGCCCGGTGCTCGCCGAGCGCGAGCACATCGTGGGCCAGGCCCTCGCGGTCCCGGTGCTGATCGGCAGCGAGGTCGAGCCCGACGCCCAGCCCACTTTCGGCGTGGCGATCCGGGCGAAGCTCGCCGAGCTCGCCGCGACCGACGAGCGCTGGGCGAGCTGGAAGGACGACAGCGGCTGGATCGTCAAGCTCGAGTTCTCGGCGAACGACGTCGACCACGACGCGCGCTGGAGCTTCGACCCGCGCCGCAGCGCGCTCGCGCCGCTCAACGCCGACGCCACGCAGCTCTCCCGGCAGGGCTCTCTGCCCGAGGGCCTGATCCCGCGACTGCGCGCCCTGGACACGGAGCGCCCGTCGCCCTACAAGGACGAGACGCGCTTCGACTCGGGCGCATTCGGACCGCGCCTCGTGCCGTCGCCCGCAGAGCCTGCCGACGTCGCGGAGCAGCCCGCCGCCTCGGAGGCGCCCGAGCCGCGGTCGGCCCGCCACCCGCAGTCCTCCTCGAACGCGCAGGAGGCGGCCACCCGGAGCGCGACCTTCGCCCCGGCCACCCCCTCCGACACGGCGGATCTGCTGGAGGCCCTGCGCCGCCGTCGCGGACAGCGCGAGGCTCGCCCCACGGTCGAGGAGGAGACGGACGACTCCCGCCCGCTCGCCTTGTTCGACGCGCTCGAGCCCGGGTACGAACCGGAGCCCGAGCCCGAGGAGGCCGCACCCGCGTCGATGGACAGCGACTCGGGCTCGCGCCGCCGTCGGCGGGGAATGCCGTCCTGGGACGAGATCGTGTTCGGAGCGCGCAGCGAGGACTGACCCGCCCCGTCAGCGGGCGAACGCGCCGAAGCGGATCAACGGCACCCGGAGCTCCTCGGGGCTCAGCGAGCCATGCTGGCCGATCATGCCCTGCGCGCGCTGGTCGGCCGCGGCTCCGTCGTACAGCGCCCACAGTCCGCGCGCCGGAACGACGAGGTCGCCGACGCGACTCTGCGCCTCCACCGTGGGAACCGCGCCGAACAGGCCGCCGTCCACCGCCTGGGTGCGGGTCAGCACGTCCGCCGCGCCCTCGACCCCCGCCGCCCAGCGCGCGGCCGCCTCGACCGCCCGCGCCGGGTCGTCGAGATAGACATGGAGCATGCGGGGCTCCCCCGCGATCGCGACGACGCCCTCTTGAAGCGGGCTTCGCTCGTCGATCACGAGGTGCCGGCTCCGCGGCACGTCGACCATGCCGTGATCGGCGGTCACGAGCACGCCTACGCCGTCGGGCACCGCAGCGGGGATCGCCGCGTCGAGCTCTTCGAGCGCCGCGACCCACGCGCCGGATGCCATGCCGTGCTTGTGCCCCGCCTTGTCCGCCTCGGGCAGATAGCAGTAGACCAGGGCACCCTCGTGCTCCTCGGCGAGGCTCAGAGCGAGGGCGACCCGCTCCGCCGCGGACGTCGCGGAGCGGAACTGTGCGCCGCGGAGCGTCGCCGCGGAGAATCCGCTCCGCGCGTACTCGGCGAGTCCGACGGCGAACGCCGGACGGCCGCCCTCCGTCGCGGTCTCGAACACGGTCGGCGTGCGCTGCCAGGCGAGCGGGTCGACCTTGGCCTTCTCCCAGCCGGCGAGCTGGTTGACGATGACGCCGGTCTGCGGATCCCGGACCTCGTAGCCGACGAGTCCGTGCCGGCCGGGATCGACGCCCGTGAGCAGGCTCGTCAGCGCGGCGGCCGTCGTGGAGGGGAACACGCTCGAGAGCACGTCCTTCTTCGACATGGCGCCCGTGAGCCGTCGAGCGTGCCCGGCGTGCGCCCGCAGCGGGATCGCGCCGAGCCCGTCCATCACGACCAGGACGACCGATCGAGCCCTCGGCAGCGAGTCCCCGACGCCGTCGAGCGCACCGAAAAGGTCGCGCGCCACCCCGGTGATGCTCCGGGTGGACGGCGGGATCGCCGGTAGCATGAGGGTCATCCGAGTCAGTCTCGCACAGAGCCCGGCCCGGACCGGCGTCGAGAAACGCTCCGCCGCCTCCCGAAGACCGCAGGAAGCCCATGCCCCGCACCACGCCGCCCGAGCCGATCGAAGAGCGCATCCAGGACATCGATCTGTCGAGCGAGATGCAGGGCTCGTTCCTGGAGTACGCGTACTCCGTCATCTACTCCCGCGCGCTCCCCGACGCCCGCGACGGGCTCAAGCCCGTGCAGCGGCGCATCCTGTTCCAGATGGCCGAGATGGGCCTGCGCCCCGACCGAGGCCACGTCAAGAGCGCGCGCGTCGTCGGCGACGTGATGGGCAAGCTGCACCCGCACGGCGACTCCGCGATCTACGACGCGCTCGTGCGTCTCGCCCAGCCGTTCTCGCTGCGTCTGCCGCTCGTCGACGGGCACGGGAACTTCGGATCCCTGGACGACGGCCCGGCCGCCTCGCGGTACACCGAGGCGCGCCTCGCTCCCGCGGCCCTCGCGCTCACCGAGAGCCTCGACGAGGACGTCGTCGACTTCGTGCCGAACTACGACGGCCAGTTCCAGCAGCCCTCCGTGCTGCCCGCCGCGTTCCCCAACCTCCTCGTCAACGGCGCAAGCGGCATCGCGGTCGGCATGGCCACCAACATGGCGCCGCACAACCTCATCGAGGTCGTGGCCGCGGCGGTGCATCTGCTCGAGCACCCCGAGGCCACCACCGAAGAGCTCATGGAGTTCGTGCCGGGACCGGACTTCCCCTCCGGCGGGATCGTGATGGGCCTGGACGGCGTGCGCGATGCGTACGCGAACGGCCGCGGTGCGTTCAAGGTGCGCGGCAAGGCGTCGGTCGAGCCGCTCGGCCCCCGTCGCACCGGCATCGTCGTCACCGAGCTGCCGTACATGGTCGGACCGGAGCGCGTGATTGAGAAGATCCGCGACGCCGTGCAGGCGAAGAAGCTGCAGGGCATCAGCGACGTCAACGACCTCACCGACCGCAACCACGGCCTGCGGATCCAGATCGGCGTCAAGAACGGCTTCGACCCGAACGCGGTGCTGGAGCAGCTGTACCGGCTCACCCCGCTCGAGGACTCCTTCAGCATCAACAACGTCGCCCTCGTCGACGGCCAGCCGCGCACCCTCGGGCTCAAGGAGCTGCTGAGCGTCTACGTCCGGCACCGCCTCGAGGTGGTCACGCGCCGCAGCCGTTTCCGTCTCGCCCGCCGCGAGGAGCGCCTGCACCTGATCGAGGGACTGCTCATCGCGATCCTCGACATCGACGAGGTCATCCAGGTCATCCGCTCCTCGGACGACTCCGAGCAGGCCCGCACCCGGCTGCAGAGCGTCTTCGACCTCAGCGAGCGGCAGGCGGAGTACATCCTCGAGCTGCGGCTGCGCCGCCTCACCAAGTTCTCCCGCATCGAGCTCGAGACCGAGCGCGACCAGCTGCTCGCCGAGATCGCGGCGCTGCAGGAGCTGCTCGCGAGCGACGCGCTGCTGCGCGCACAGGTCGCGACCGAGCTCGACGCCGCGGCCGAGGCGTACGGCACGCCGCGGCGCACCATGCTGCTCAACGCGGCGCCGCCCAAGACGCGCGCCGCCAAGGGCCCGGTGGACACGCAGATCGCCGACGCTCCGACGACGGTCGTGCTCTCGACCACCGGTCGCGCGGTGCGCGTGGACCTCGAGCCCGGCCAGGAGCTCTCCCCCGCCACGCGACGCAGCAAGCACGACGCGATCCTCACGACGCTGTCGACCACCACGCGCACCGAGATCGGTGCGGTCACCACCGCGGGACGGGTGCTGCGGTTCACCGCGATGGATCTGCCGTCCGTGCCGCCCGCCTCGGTGCATCTCGCCGCGGGCGTGCCGCTGCGCGACTACATCGGGCTGCTCGACAAGAGCGAGCGGATCCTCGCGCTCGTCCGCTTCGACGACGACACCCCGCTGGCGCTCGGCACGCGCGCGGGCGTCGTGAAGCGGGTCGTGCCGTCCTCGCTCGCGGTGAAGCCCGAGCTCGAGATCATCGGCATGAAGCCGGGCGACGCGGTCGTCGGCGCGGGCACTGCCCCGGACGACACGGAGCTCGTGTTCGTCACGAGCGACGCGCAGCTGCTGCACTTCCCCGCCTCGGGCGTGCGGCCGCAGGGCGCACCGGCGGGAGGCATGGCGGGCATCAAGCTCGGCGCCAAGGCCGAGGTCATCGCCTTCTCGGTGCTGGCCGCCGGCGACGAGGACGCCATCGTGGTGACGGTCTCCGGCGCCACGGGCATGATCGCCGGCACCGACCCCGGCCGCGCCAAGGCGTCCCGCTTCGCGGAGTTCCCCGGCAAGGGCCGGGCGACCGGCGGAGTGCGGGCGCATGCGTTCCTGAAGGGCGAGGACCGCCTGACCCTCGCCTGGGTCGGCTCAGAGCCGGCGCTCGCGGTCGGCCCCGACGGCTCCGCGCGGGTGCTGCCCGAGACGGGGGCCAAGCGCGACGCGTCGGGTCAGCCGATCGACGGTGTGATCGGCTCGATCGGCAGCGCCCTGGGCGCATGACCGGCTCGGTGGTGCTCGTGTCGGGTCTGCCCGGCGTCGGCAAGACGACCGTGGCCCGGCAGCTCGCGGCGCGAGCCACCCGAGGAGCACACCTCGACACCGATCAGATCGGCGAGTCCCTGATCCTCTCCGGACTGGTCGCGCCCGGGCAGGAGCCCGCTGAGGAGGCGGAGCGCCAGCTGGACCTGCGTCGGCGCAACATCGTGGCACTGGCCCGCAACTTCGCCGAGTCCGACTTCGACGTGTCGATCTCGGATGTGGTGCTGTGGCCCGAACTGCTCGACGAGTACCGCCGGGGGATCGCTCTGCCGCTGCGCTTCGTGCTTCTGACGGCGTCCCCGGACACGATCGACGGCCGCGATGCGGCGCGCGAGAAGCACGTCGCGGATCAGTGGAGTCATCTGCGCGACGATCAGGACCGCTTCCGCGCACCGGGACTCCGCCTCGACACCACCGGCCTGACGCTCGACGACACGCTCGACGCGATCCGCACCCGGTGGGACGACGCGCTGATCTGACGCTCGACGGCAGGTGCGCCGGGGCTAGATCCGCAGGGCCAGCGCGTTCGCGGTGAGACCCGCGGCGGTTCCGCAGAGCACGACGGTGTCTCCGCGGCGGATCCGGCCCGACTCGAGGGACCGGACGAGCATGAACGGCACCGACGCGGAGACCATGTTGCCGAACGCCGCGACCTCGTCCACACGACGGTCCGCCGGCACACCGATCCGGTCCAGCATCGGGCCGAGCGCCGCGGAGGCCTGATGCGGGATCCACAGCGCGATGTCGTCGTGCGAGAGCCGGGCGCGCGCCAGGAAACGGCTGAAGAACTCCGGGAGGACGCGCATCATCGCCAGCAGCGCGCGACGCCCGTCCATGTCGAACAGGTAGTCGGCCGGATCCGCCTCCGCGTACCGCTGCGCCGGGGAATGCGAGAGCCCGCCGCGGATCTCCGTGTCGTGCGCGTGCGCGGGCCAGGTCTGCTGCAGGCTCGAGACCACGCCGCCTCCGCCGGCCGCCGGGCGCCGCAGCACCACCGCGGCCGCGGCGTCGCTGAAGAGCTCGTAGCTCTCCCGCTGCCCCGGGTTGAGGAAGCGGCTCCCCACGTCTCCCGCGACGATCAGCACCGTGCCGTACTCGCCGTCGTCCAGGTAGCGCGAGGCGACGTCGAGCGCGGTCACGAAGCTCGTGCAGGTGGAGTTCACATCGAACGCGGCCGCGTGCCCCGCCCGCGTCAGCCGCTCCCACACCAGCGCCGCGGTGCACGGGATCGGCTGGATGCCCGCCGCCGATGCGCCGAGCACCAGATCCACGTCGTCGACCGAGAGACCCGCGTGGTCCAGGGCTCGCCGTGCGGCGCCGGCGAGCATGTCCAGATGCGAGACGTCATCCTCGACGCGATAGCGGACGGCGTCCCCGAAGCGCACGACGCGCTCGGGCAGCGTCGTGCCCCAGCCTGCGATCTCACAGTTCCGCATTCCCGTCCCCCCTCCAGCGCCGTTCTACCCGGCGCAGCTTGCGGCCGTCGTCCGGCGCATAGGGTGCGAACCCAAGCTCCGGTCGCACCGCACCGAGGCGGTCGGCCAATGATGCCAGTTCCGCGGCGACGTCGGCGCGCACCGCGTCCTCTCGCGCGTCGTCCGCCACCCGCAGCTGCACCTCGAGCCTGGCGCGGTCCACCTGCACGACGCGGTACTCCGACACGCCGTCGGCGTAGAGCATCGTCCGCGACACCAGGTCGGCGAACACGTCCACGGTGCCGCCGTCGCGTCCCGGCAGCAGAAGCGTGTCGCCCTCCCGACCCTCGATCCGCTCCAGCGCGGCCAGAGCGCTCCCGCAGGGGCAGGCATCGACGCGGGCGCGCAGCACGTCGCCCAACCGGTAGCGCACGATGGGCTGCGCTCGGCGGCGCAGATCCGTCACGATCGGCACGAAACGACCGTCGCCGAGCGGCTCCCGCTCGATCACGATCCCGTCCTCGTTGAGATGCAGCGTGCCGTGCTCGCAGGTGTGCGCGAGGAAGCCCTCGGTGCACTGGTACAGCTGGTGGATCATGCGCTGTCCGAGGGCCGCGGCGATCCGGCGTCCGTCCGCGATCTCCAGCACCTCCGCGACCGCGTACACCTTCTCCGGCCGCACGGACACGGCGCCCCGCTCGACCTCCCGGGCGATCGCGAGGAGCACCGACGGCGGAGCGACCAGGATCGTCGGTGCGAACCGCGCCAGCCGCTGGAGATTCGCGGCACGGTCGGCGAACACGTCGAAGTAGGAGAACGACACCGCGCGGGACGCCACCGATCCGTACAGCGTGTTCCCGGCGCGAAGGAACAGCGCGATGCGATGCCCGAGGATCCGCCCGCGCGGGAGCGTCCGCGCCAGCATGTATCCGGCCCAGGCGTCCCGCTCCGCGGCGCTGACCAGGAAGAGCCCGCGATGGCCGCTCGTCCCGCTCGAGAGACCCACGGAGCATCCGTCGATATCAGCGCTGAAGTCGCGGGACCGCTCGCTCGCCAGGGCCAGGTTCAGGGCCTCGTCGCGGCGCACGCCGACCGTGTTGAGCTCGTCGAAGCGGGCCATCATGATCGCCTTGTCCATCAGGGGTAGTGATCCGAGATCGTCCGCACCCCGCGGGATCAGATCGCGGAAGTACGGGGACCGCCGCCGCAGGAAGTCGAGATGACGGCGCAGCAGCCGACGCTGACGCCGTTCGACGGCGGCGCGGCTCCGCAGCGGACGCAGCCAGCGTGTGGAGGCGAACTCGCCCAGGATGCGCAGGCGGGACATCAGCCGAGCAGCTCCCGGTCGGTCAGGGGGTCATGACTGCAGACGACGCGGATGCCCGCACGCGACAGCGCCACGAGCATGCGCGCGGTCTTCCCGTACGCCTCGGGGTCGTTCTGCAGCCGCCGTGGCAGCGCGCGCATGCGCGGCGCCGCGGCGAGCAGATCCGAGCCCCATGCGGCGTCGCCGGCGATCAGCACCCTGTCCTCGATCAGCGCTCCGAGATGCCCGTTCGCATGACCGGGCAGATCCACGAGCCGCAGCAGGCCATCGCCGAACGGATCCGCGACGCGCACGGTCTCACCCGCGACGGGCACGGCCGAGAACCGGTCCGGTGCGAGGACGAGCGGATCCCGCCCCGGGAAGTCCGGAGGGAGCAGGCCGACCAGGATCGCGTCACGAAGCCGCGCACGTCGGTAGGACGCGAGCATCCCGGAGGTCAGGATCAGCCGCGCGCCGGGGAACCGTCCCACGCCGCCGATGTGATCGGGGTGGAGGTGGGACAGCACGAGATGCGTGATGCTCTCCGGCGCGACGCCGTGCGCGGCGAGCTGCACGTCCACCGCCTCCTGGGGATCCACCGTCGGAGGCAGGATCCGCCGGTACACCCGACCGCGCCACCCGGCGTCCCACGGCTCGGGTGCGTACCCGGTGTCGAACAGGATCCGGCGGCCGTCGCCGGGCTCGTAGAGGAAGACACCCGCGGGGAACGCGCGCACCCCCCGCTCGCCTCCGCGGAAGAGCGCACCCAGGTCATGCGCGGTGCTGCCGCAGACGAAGTGCCGCAGTCGGCCGGTCATCGCACCTCCGGGGACAGGGCGTCCACCGCACGGTCGAGCGCCTCATCGATCGACACCACGGGCCGGTAGCCGAGCTCCGCCCTGGCGCGCGAGATGTCGAGCGTCTGGGAGAAGGCGATGGTGGACAACGTGTAGCGGGTCAGCGGAGGTTCCGGACGACCGGGGAGCACCCCGCACACCGCCTCCATCGCCGCGGCCATCGCCCACGCCGCCCGGCGGGAGACGTGCCGGTACCGCGGCGTCTCCCCCAGCCGCACGAGCAGCTCCTCGAGCAGCACCCGGAACGGACGCGGATCGCCGTTGCTGATGTTGTAGACGCCGCCGCGCGGGTCACCGCTGCGGAGTGCGAGGCGCAGCGCGCTCGCCGCGTTCTCGACGGCGGTGACGTCGACGAGGTTGCGTCCGCCGTCGAAGAGCGGCACGCCGATCCGGCGGTGCACCGCGACGAGCCGCGGCACGAGGCTCGGATCGCCGGCGCCGATGAGCCCCCGAGGCCGCAGGATGACGAGCTCGCGGATCCGGCCCGCGCGCAGCGCCTCCTGCAAGAGGGCCTCGGCGGCGATCTTCGAGCGGATGTACTCGTTCAGCCGGTTGCCGACGTCGACCTCGTCCTCGCGGATCCCCGTGCGGTCCCGTCCCGCGGCGTACACACTCGGCGACGAGACGAAGACGAACCGCCGCGCCCCGTTGCGCTCCGCGAAGGCGAGCGCCGCGGCCGTGCCCGCGACGTTGGCCTCCTCGAAGTCGCGCCGGCGCCCCCAGGGCGAGGAGAGGGCCGCGCAGTGCACCACCGCATCGACGTCGCGACGCACGGCGGGGAGCTCCGCGAGCGGCAGGACGAGTCGATCCTCCGCAGCGGAGATCCGCGCGAGCGCGGTGACGTTCCGCCCCGAGGCCAGGACCGGGATCCCGTGGGCCCGCAGCTCACGCACGACGTGTCCGCCGAGGAAGCCGCTCGCCCCCGTCACGAGCACGGGAGCGTCGGTCGAGGGCATGTCCCGATGCTAGGGCACGCCCGTGCGCGGCTCCCGCGACGACCCGCGCTGACCCCGCCCTACAGTGGGAGCGTGCGCATCGCGATGGTCACCGATTACTACCTGCCGACGCTCGGCGGGGTGCAGACGGCCATCAAGGCGCATCGCGAAGAGCTCGTGCGGGCCGGGCACCACGTCACGGTGTTCGCTCCCCTCGCCGCCCCGTCGCCGGATGCGGCGACCGTGCGGCTGCCGACGGCCCGGCGCTTCGCCCCCGACGGGTATCCGTTCACGTGGACGCTGCGCGCCGCGACCGCGGTGCTCGAGCAGGAGCTCGTCGGCTTCGACGTCGTGCATGTGCACACCGAGATGTTCGCGGCGCTCGCGGCATACCGCGCCGCCCGCGCACGGGGCATCCCCCTCGTCCAGACCATGCACGGGCGCATCGACGTGTACACGCGCTCGGTGCTCCCGCTTCCGGCCGTGACCACGGCGGTGCTCGCCGCGATGCACCGGCGTGGTCTCGGGGCTGCCGACGCCCGCATCGACCCGACGGCGCACTACGCGCGCACTCGCACGGCGCAACGCATGTGGCGGCTCATGGTCGGCCAGGCGCAGCAGGCCGATCACGTCATCGTGCCGTCTGAGCACTTCGCGGGCAAGCTCCGCGCCCAGGGCGTGCGGACGCCGCTGACCGTGCTGTCGAACGGACTCGAGAGTTCCGTGCTCGCGGCGATCGGACAGCCGCCTCCGCGACACCTCTCCGCCGGGGAGCCGCTGCGGGTGCTGTGGTGCGGTCGGCTGTCCCCCGAGAAGCGCCCCGAGGTGTTCCTCGATGCGATGGCCCGCACCCCGGGTTCGACGGCCGTCATGCTCGGCGACGGGATCTCGCGCGCCGCCGTCGCACGGCGTGCGGCCGCGATCGGAAAGGGCCGCGTGGACGTCCGCGGCTCGGTCCCCCAGCACGAGGTGCTGTCCGCGATGCAGGACGCGCACGTGCTCGTCTCCTCCTCGTGGGACTTCGACAACCAGCCCATGGTGCTGCTGGAGGCCGTCGCCGCGGGTCTGCCGGTGATCCTCGCCGATCCGGACCTCGCCGAGGCGCTGCCTCCGGACGGATACCTCGTCGCCGCGAGCCCGGATGCCGAAGGACTGTCCGCCGCTCTGACCGCGCTGGCGGGAGCACCGGAACACGTCGCCCGGATGAGCGCCGCAGCGATCGCGCATCGGCCGCAGGTCGCCCAGAGCACGCACCGGGACCGGCTGCTCGCCGTCTACGACGCGGCCATCAGCGCGCGCCGGGTGCGCTGATCGGGGCGTCGTCTCCGATCTCCGCCCCGAGATCCGCGAGCCCTTCCGCGACGATCCCCGCGACCGTGCGCGCGTGCACGCCATCCGGGTCCAGGTCCGGATCGAACACCGTCACCGACGCACCCCAGGCGTGCGGTGCGAGCGCGGCGAGCAGGCCGATGAGCTCCCCCGGCGAGAGCCCACCCGGGTCGGGGCTGTCCACGGCCGGCATGTGCGACGGATCCAGCACGTCCACGTCGACCTGGATCCAGTAGCCGCTCTCGAGGCCGTCCACCGCGCGGACGCGGGACGCCGCCCGCACGCCGCCGTGCAGGATGACCTCGTCGGCGGGCGCGACGAGCGCGATGGTCCGGCGCAGCTCCTCCTCGTGCGGGTCGCCGTAGCGGCAGCCGATGTGCGCGGTGCGCGCCGGAGCGAAATACGGGGAGAGCCCGTCGATGTCGCTGAGCGCAGGCGAGTGCGCACCCACCGCGGCGGCGAGGTCCTCCCCCGCCACGCTCCCGACGCCGTCGCTGTTGCCCGGGTGGCGGAAGTCCGTATGACCGTCGATGTGCACGAGGCCCCCGCCGCCGCTCACGCGAGTCGCGAGTCCGGCGCCGATCAGAAGGCTGCAGTCGCCGCCGAGCACCAGCGGCGCCTGCCCCGATTCCCGGATCTCGAACAGACGATGCGCGAGGCGACGGGCATGGTCGATGATGGCCGCCTGATTGCGCACCGTTCCGGCCGCTCGGCGTCCGTCGTCGTCCACGTATCGGCCCGGCAGCACGACACCGCCGTCGACCGCGCCACGCGCGTGCAGCAGACGGTGCAGTCCCGCCTCGCGGAGCGCTTCGGGTGCCTTGGCGGCTCCCGGCACGCCGCCCGGCACGGGCGGGCGGAGACCGAGGTTCGTGGGGGCGGAGACGACGGCGACCATCGTCTCAGTCTGTCAAGCCGGCGTCGCCGCCGCGCCCGACCCGCCCGGAGCGCGACGCATCCAGACGTCGACGCCGTCCTCGTGCTCGCAGGCGAAGCCGTGACGTTCGTAGAGCCGCCGCGCGGCGGATCCGACGAGCACCTGCAGCCGCAGCTCGCGCTCGCGCGTCTCGGCCAGCACAGCGCGGAGCACCGCGGTGCCGATCCCCCGTCCCTGGTACGCGGCGTCGAGGTAGAACATCTCCAGCCACACCGCCTCCCGTTCCGGACGCAGCGTGATCGTGCCGGCGACCGCGTCGTCGACGAGGATCATGCGCGTGTGCGCGGTCGAGAAGTGCTCGACGACGCGGGCGCGGGAGCGGTCGGGATCCCACCCGACCAGCGGTTCCAGGTCGCGGCGCAGCACTCGCTCCTTGAGCGCGGCGACGAGATCGACGTCCTCGGGCATCGCGGCCCGCAGCGCGAAGCCCTCCGACACCGGGCTCATCAGGCGTCGATGGCCTCGCGGGCCAGCCGGTCCGAGGAGTCGATGATGAACTCGCGACGCGGCGCGACCTCATTGCCCATCAGCAGCTCGAAGACGCGCCCTGCGGCCTCCACGTCCTCCATGCGCACACGGCGCAGGAGACGACCCGAGCGGTCCATCGTGGTCGACGCCAGCTGCTCCGCATCCATCTCACCGAGACCCTTGTACCGCTGGATCGGCTCGTGCCAGCGCTTGTTCTGCTTGCGCAGCTTGGCCAGCAGCGCGTGCAGCTCGCCCTCGCTGTAGGTGTAGATCGTCTCGTTGGGCTTGGATCCGGGGTTCATCACGATCACGCGATGCAGGGGCGGCACGGCGGCGAAGACCCGTCCGTCCTCGATGAGCGGCCGCATGTAGCGGTAGAACAGGGTGAGCAGCAGCGTGCGGATGTGCGCGCCGTCGACGTCGGCGTCGCTCATCAGGATGATCTTGCCGTAGCGCGCCGTCGAGAGGTCGAACGAGCGGCCGGATCCGGCGCCGATCACCTGGATGATCGAGGCGCATTCGACGTTCGACAGCATGTCGCTGACGGACGCCTTCTGCACGTTGAGGATCTTGCCCCGGATCGGCAGAAGCGCCTGGTACTCGCTGGTGCGGGCGTGCTTGGCGGTGCCGAGCGCGGAGTCGCCCTCCACGATGAACAGCTCGGTCTGCGCGACGTCCGTGGAGCGGCAGTCGACGAGCTTGGCCGGGAGGGACGAGGACTCCAGCGCGTTCTTGCGGCGCTGGGTCTCCTTGTGGGCGCGCGCCGAGACGCGGGCCTTCATCTCGGCGACGATCTTGTCCAGAAGCATCGACGCCTGGTTCTTGTCGTCGCGCTTGGTCGACGAGAACCGTTCGCCGAGCGCCTTGCGCACCACCTGGGCGACGATCGTGCGCACCGCGGGCGTGCCGAGCACCTCCTTGGTCTGCCCCTCGAACTGCGGCTCGGGCACCGTCACGGTGAGCACGGCGGTCAGGCCGGCCAGCACGTCGTCCTTCTCGAGCTTGTCATTGCCGACCTTGAGACGGCGGGCGTTCTGCTCGACCTGCGCGCGGAGGGTCTTCAGGAGCTCCTGCTCGAATCCCTGCTGGTGCGTGCCGCCCTTGGGGGTCGAGATGATGTTCACGAAGGAGCGCAGTGCCGTCTCGTACCCGGTGCCCCACCGCAGCGCGATGTCGACCGCGCACTCGCGGTGCACCTCGGTGGCCTTCATCGACCCGTCGGCCTGCAGCACCGGCACCGTCTCGGTGAATCCGCCCGATCCCTGCAGCCGCCAGGTGTCGGTGACCGGCGCATCGGTGGCGAGGTACTCGACGAACTCGCTGATCCCGCCCTCGTAGTGGTAGCTGGTCTCGTTCGCCGCCGGCGCGGCGCCGTCCTCGGCGGTTCCCGCCGCGCCGCGCTCGTCGCGCACGACGATCTCCAGCCCCGGCACCAGGAAGGCGGTCTGCCGCGCCCGCGTCTCGAGCTCGGGGAGCTGGAACGCGGCGTCCTTGGTGAAGATCTGACGGTCGGCCCAGTAGCGCACGCGGGTTCCCGTGACGCCCTTCGCGACCTTCCCGATCACGCGCAGCTCGCTGCGGTCCTCGAACGGCGTGAAGGGGGCGTCCGCCCGCGGCGCGCCGTCGTCGGCGAACGTGCCGGGCTCGCCGCGGTGGAACGACATCGCATAGGTCTTGCCGTTGCGGTCGACCTCGACGTCGAGGCGCTCCGAGAGGGCGTTGACGACGGAAGCGCCGACGCCGTGCAGACCGCCGGAGGCGGCGTAGGAGCCGCCGCCGAACTTCCCGCCGGCGTGCAGCTTGGTGTAGACGACCTCCACGCCGGTGAGTCCCGTGCGGGGCTCGACGTCGACCGGGACACCTCGACCGCGGTCGCGCACCTCGACGCTGCCGTCCTCGTGGAGCAGGACATCGATGCGCGTGCCGTTGCCGGCCACGGCCTCGTCGACCGCGTTGTCGATGATCTCCCACAGGCAGTGCATGAGGCCCGGAGAGCCGTTCGAGCCGATGTACATCCCGGGCCGCTTGCGGACGGCTTCGAGACCCTCGAGGACCTGGAGGTGATGGGCGGAGTACTCGGCTGTCACAATCCCCCATCGTATCGAGAGGACCCGACACGGATCCGGCGACACTCCTTGTCGTGACGGGCTTGCGACCCTCTGCGTACGCGCTGAGCGAAACACGCCGTCTCTCGGGCATGACTCCCAGCTCTGCGTGGTTGTATTGAGCACACCTCAAGCGGACCCGAAACACCAAGGAGGCACCGAGATGAACGCGACCACGGAAAGAGACGCCGGTACGGTCATCCCCCGCCTCACGGCGATGGACAGATGCGACGCCTGCGGCGCGCAGGCATACGTCGCCGTCGAGGTGAATGGCTCGGAGCTCCTGTACTGCGCGCATCACGCACGCAAGTACGAGGAGAAGCTGCGACCGGTGGCCACGAGCTGGCACGACGAGACGTCGCGTCTCAGCGAGTAGCCCCCAAGATCCGGACGACGGCGCTGAGCCGTCCGAGCCGGACCGTCAGCAGCCTGCCGGCCGCCGACCGCACACAGACTGGAGCGCCCGATGCCCTGCGGCATCGGGCGCTTTCGTCGTCTGGACCAGTCGCGTCAGCGGTACTCGCGGTGCACGTGGGGCGTCAGCCGGCAGAGGATCTCCTCGCCGACCGTGCCGATCGCCTCGGCGAGGGTCGTGGGCGTCTCCTCGCCGCAGCGGCCGCGCCCGAAAAGCAGCACCTCGTCCCCCGGTGCTGCACTGTCCCAGGCCTCGAGCCGCATCTCGTCGATGCCGATGTCGCGCAGTGGCCGGGGGCCGGCCGGCGTGCCGACCCTGATTCGCCCGGCGAGGGTGCTGGGCAGTCCGTCGAACGATCCGACGGCGATCACCGCGACGTCGCCCTCGATGCGCGTCACCGGCGCGAGCAGCTCGGCTGCCGGGGCGATCCCCGGCAGATCCGGACCGCCCGCAGAGCGCACGCCGAAGCAGAAGGCTCCCACGCGTACGAGCGTTCCGCGCAGCTCGGGGCGCTCCCAGGTAGCGGCCGAGGCGGTCAGGTGCTGGTGCGGGAGCACCGCGCCGAGCTCCTCTGCACGCGCGACGGCGGCGAGGAAGCGCGCCTGCGCAGCGTCGTCCTCCGCGTCGCTGGCCTCGGCGAGATGGCTCCAGGCGCCGACCAGGTCGATCATGCCGCGGTGCTGGGCATCGAGCGCGATGCGCACGCCCTCGTCCCACTCCGCGGCCGACAGGCCGTTGCGGTGCAGCCCGGTGTCGATCTTGAGGTGGATCCGGGCGCGGAATCCGCTGGCGTCCGCCTGCACGATCACGCGCTCGAGGTAGTCGAGGCTGCCGACGCCGAGGTCGACATGGGCGTGCAGCGCGGCGGCGATCTCGTCGTCGGTCGACGTCACCCAGGCGAACAGACGAGGACCGTCGCCGATCTCGGCGCGCAGCTGGATCGCGGTCGGGATGTCGTAGCTGCCGATCCAGCGCACGCCCGCATCGACAGCGACCCGCGCAGCCCAGGCGGCGCCGAGGCCGTAGCCGTCGTCCTTCACGACGATCATCAGCTCAGCCGGCGCGACCCGCGCGGTCACCGCCGCGATGTTCGCCCGCAGCACCGTGGCATCGGCCCGCAGCACCGGTCCCGTCACGCCACCCATGTGCGCTCCGTCCGCTGTCCCACGACCGCGACGAGCTCGCCCGCAGTCATTCCCGTGACCTGCGACCAGTGCGCGAGCCCCGCGGCGAGCGGCCCTGTGCCCCCGAAGTAGGTGACCTCGGCGGACGGCTCCACGTCGGCATCGCCGATGTCGACCACGCACACGTCCATCGCGATCCGGCCGACGATCGGGTGCACGACGCCGTCGATCTCGACCGACGCGCTGCTCCCGAGCGCTCGGACGACGCCCTGGGCGTAGCCGCCCGTGACCAGGGCGAGTCGTGAGTCGACCGGCGCCCGATGGATGTAGCCGTAGGACACGCCGGCCCCGGCGGCGATGTCCTTCGTGGACAGCACCCGGCCCACGACCCGCATCGCGGGAGCACCCGTGAGCGCGCCCTCCACATCGGGGAGACCGTAGAGGAGCCGCGGATCCAGGTCCGCGGCCTCGTCGCACGTCGCCGTGATGCCCTCGGCGGCGAGCAGCGCCACCTCGGGTTCGCCGTCCACCCGCACGGCGCGCGCACCCGCGGCGGTCGCGACACGGGCGGCCTCGATCAGGCCGTGCCCCCAGGCGTCGCGGCGGAGGTCGGCGATGCCCGCTCCCCCGGCGGCGACGGCACGGACCGCCCCGGACGCGAGGGCCGAGCGCGAGACGAAAGCCCGGAGCATCGCGCTCCGCGAGGGGGAGGCAGGAGGCGGGGCGGTCACCGTCTCACCCTACCGGCGCGACGCGCGAACCCCCTTCGGGACCGGCCGTCCCGGGAGGCTCGGAGCATCGCCGCCTAGAATGGACCGGTTCCACGACCCTCGACCCGGAGTACGCATGCCCTCGAACGGCCTCGGCCTCAAGTCCCGTCTCGGCTATCTCGCCGAGCGCGCCCGTCGCATCAACGTCGGCTCGGTGATCGAGCGCGCGAAGAAGGCCTCGGCGCAGCACGGAAAGGCCGTCCCGGCCGTCGTGGTGGACATGCTCTGGTCGGCCGGCCGGCACAACGTCGGCTTCCAGGACTACATCGACTACGACTTCGCGATCCTGAACCGCGCGGAGCGTGCGACGTACATGACGCACCCGGTGTCGAACCAGATCTCGGAGCGCTATGCGCACCCCGACTTCCGGCACCTGTTCCACGACAAGATCGAGTTCGACGAGAAGTTCAGCGAGTTCCTGCGCCGTGAGTGGATGGTCGTGAAGCCCGGCAACGCCGACGAGCTGCGCGACTTCGTCCAGCGTCAGGGCACGGTGATCGTGAAGACCCCGATGGGCCAGGCCGGATCGGGCGTGTTCCGCTACCACGCCGCCGACATCACGGACTGGGAGGCGTTCCACGCCGAGCTCCTCGGGAAGGGACGCCTCCTCGTCGAGGAGGTCATCCGGCAGCACCCGGACCTCGCCGCCGTCTGCCCCGGCACGGTCAACACCACGCGCGTGACCGCGTTCTTCGACGGGGAGAAGACGCACATCCTCGCGATGGCGCAGAAGTTCGGGCGCGGCGAGGTCAGCGACCAGATGTCGTTCGGCGGCTTCTACACGATGCTCGACGACGACGGCCACGCGGTGAGCGCCGGCTACGACTCGCACGGACACGTCCACGAGCTGCACCCCGACTCGGGCTTCCGCATCGCCGACTTCCAGCTCCCGCTGATCGACGAGGTCAAGGCGTTCGTCGACCAGGTGGCCCGCGTCGTGCCGCAGGTCCAGTACGTCGGCTGGGACATCGTGGTGGGTCCCGACGGACCGGTGCTCGTGGAGGGCAACTGGGGCGCCGGCGTCTACGAGAACAAGCCGAGCGTGTCGGGCATCCGCACCGGGCACAAGCCGCGCTACCAGGCCGCGATCAAGTTCTGAGCGCCGGGCGCAGGAAGAAGCCCGCCCCGTCGTCGTGACGGGGCGGGCTTCTTCGTGTTCACACGGTCAGGCCGGGCGGATGATGCCCATGGGCGTGGACTCCGTGCCCTGGCCGAGCGGATTGTCCTTGAGGATCGCGACGAGCCGCTTCTCCTCGGCTTTGTCGAGCGTGGATCCGAGGATGTTGCCGCCGAGGTCGTTGATGTCCACCACGGCCACGTCGCAGACGCCGCCGAGCAGCGCCTGCATCTCGTGGGCGACCTCGCGCGGACGCGCGGGCCCGAGCACCACCGACCGGTCGTAGGGCGGCATGGTGCCTTCGGTCGGCCCGTCGATCGCGCGCGCCTTCTCGCCGGCGATCCGGTAGAAGTCGCCGCGACGGCCGAAGGCCTTGGTCACGGCGGACACCGCTGCGGCCAGCAGGATGCGCGGGGTGCCGCACTCGCGCAGCGCCATCTCCATGGTCTCGGGCATGCCGAGCCCGATGCCGTAGGGCGTGCGCGTCACGTACTTCGACAGGAAGTGCGCGAGCCGGCGCGGATGGATCTCCTCGAGCAGGAACGAGCGCCCCTGCGTGATGCCGACGATCTTCTCGGTGATGAAGAGAAGGTCGCCCTCCTTCACCTCACCCGCGGCGTACTCGCTCACGACGTCGGCGAGCACGTCGCCCGGCATGACGACCTTCGTCCGGATCGGGATCCGCAGCCAGCGTGTGCCCTCGACGGAGATGTCGAGGTTCTTGCCGTCGTTCGGCTTCGCCTCCGCGCTCACTCGAGGTAGTCCCGCAGCGACTGCGAACGGCTCGGGTGGCGCAGCTTCGCCATCGTCTTGGACTCGATCTGCCGGATCCGCTCGCGGGTCACGCCGAACGTGTCGCCGATCTGGTCGAGCGTCTTGGGCTGCCCGTCACCGAGGCCGAAGCGCATGCGGATGACGCCCGCCTCGCGCTCCGACAGCGAGTCGAGCAGCTGCTCGAGCTGACGCTGCAGCATCGTGAAGCCGACCGCGTCGGCCGGGACCACGGCCTCGGTGTCCTCGATGAGGTCTCCGAACTCGCTGTCTCCGTCCTCACCCAGAGGCGTGTGCAGCGAGATGGGCTCACGCCCGTACTTCTGCACCTCGATGACCTTCTCCGGCGTCATGTCGAGCTCGCGGCTCAGCTCTTCCGGCGTGGGCTCGCGGCCCAGGTCCTGCAGCATCTGACGCTGCACGCGGGCGAGCTTGTTGATGACCTCGACCATGTGCACCGGGATGCGGATCGTGCGGGCCTGGTCGGCCATCGCGCGGGTGATCGCCTGACGGATCCACCACGTCGCATAGGTCGAGAACTTGAAGCCCTTGGTGTAGTCGAACTTCTCCACCGCACGGATGAGACCGAGGTTGCCCTCCTGGATCAGATCCAGGAACTGCATGCCGCGGCCCGTGTAGCGCTTGGCGAGCGAGACCACGAGGCGCAGGTTCGCGCCCAGCAGGTGGCTCTTCGCACGCTGGCCGTCACGGGCGACCCACTGCAGGTCGAGCCCGAGCTGGCTGGTCTTCTCCGCCGCGGACATCGCCGACAGCTTCTCCTCGGCGAACAGACCGGCCTCGATCCGCATCGCGAGCTCGACCTCTTCGGCCGCGTTCAGCAGCGCGACCTTTCCGATCTGCTTGAGGTAGTCCTTGACCGGGTCGGCGGTGGCGCCGGTGATCTGGGTCGAGTAGACGGGGACATCGTCCTCGTCCGTCGAACTGATGCGGATGGCTCCGGTGGGCAGCGGCTCGGCGAAGGCGGGCTTGGCGCCCTCCTCCTCGTCGCTGTCGTCGGCGACCTCGGCGGGCGCGTCCTCGGACGCGGTCTCCTCGACGGCGTCCTTCTTCGCCCTGGTCGACTTCTTCGCAGCCGGCTTCTTCGCCGCCGCCTTCGTCGGGGCGGCCTGCTCCGCGGTGCCGTCGGCGTTCGCCGCGACCTCCTCGGGCTCGGTGGCCTCGGTCTTCGTGCGGGTGTTCTTCTTCGTGGCAGTCGTCACGTCTCGCCTCTCAACGGGGCGCTGCGCGGGCGCCCTGTGTTCCTTCAGCCTGTCGGCTTGATCGGCCTGTGCCGTTTCGGGCACTAGTAAGACCCTTGTCAAGTCCTCAACGGTGCAGAGGGTCTTGACAACGGGTCGTCAGATAAGTATCGCACACTCTGCCGCCGACGAGGCCGGATCCGCAGATCCGCGCCGATCCTCGCCGGTTCCTCGTGGGAACCTTCCCGCAGAAGGTCAGATGCGGCCGTTCTTGTCCTCGTCGCCGCTGGGACGCGACGCCAGGAACCGCTCCAGCTCCGCAGCGAGCTCATCGGCACTGGGCAGCGAGCGCTCGTCGAACTCCGCCGGCCCGTCGTCCTCGACGTCGAGGCCCGCCATGTACGCGTCGTAGCGATGCTCGAGCGTGCTCACCATCTGGCCGAGCTCCTCGTTGTCGCGCACCTGGTCGTCCACGCGCTCGAGGTACGACGCGCGCCGGTCTCGCAGGTCGTCGGTCAGCAGTACAAGGCCCGTCGCCGCCATGACCTTCTCTGCGGCGGTCAGCACCGCATCGGGGTACTCCGTGTCGGCGAGGTAGTGCGGAATCAGCAGCACGAAACTCGCGACGCTCCGCTCCGCCCGCACGAAGCGGTACTCCAGGAGGTGCCCGACCGTGCCCGGGACCTGGGTCCGCGGACGCCATACCGAGTGCGCCGCGATGAGCTCCGCGCGGTTGCCGCTGACGGTCACGCCGATCGGGCGCGTGTGCGGCACCGGCATCGCGATCGAGTGCACCCAGGTCACGGTCGACACCTCGAACTCCGCCGCGAAGTCGAGCACGACGTCCGCGAAGGCGTTCCAGGCGAAGTCGGGTTCGTAGCCCGCCAGCAGCAGGAACGGGCGGGCCAGCGCGTCGTGCGCGAGCGAGAGCTCCAGCCGCGCGGGCTTGAGATCCGCGATGTGGTCCTGGTCGAACGTCAGCACCGGCCGCCGCGCACGGTAGTCCAGCAGCACGTCGTTGTCGAAGACGAGCACCGGCTCGGGCGCGGTGGTCTCGCCGAGATGGTCGATGAGCCCCGACACCGCGGATCCGGCGTCGGTGAACCCGGTCAGCAGGATGACCAGAGGCAGGCCGGACGGCACGCCGCCGGCACGGGCGACGCGTTCGTGGATCTCTCCGGAGATGGGCATGACTCCATGCTACGAGCCGCTCCGCGCCGAGGATCCGCAGAGCGCTGAGAGCGAACACGCGCGCGCCGCGTCCGCTCCGCCGTGCGCCGTCCGAATCTAGGATGGAGATCATGACGTCACCTGCGCTCGAGCTCTTCACAGGCGCTCCGGCGGACACGAACGCAGATGCGGTCGTGCTCGTCGTCGCCGGTCTCACGGACACCCCGGAAGACCTGTCCCCGTTCTCCTCCACGCACGCGGCGCTGACCGCGGTGGGCTTCACGGGAAAGGCGGGCGCATATGCGCGCATCCCGGCTCCCGAGATCGCCGGCGTCCCGGTCGCCGTGGTGAGCGCCGGCGCCGCTCCCGATGCGAGCAGCGTCCGCGAGGCCGCGGGAGCCGCGCTGCGCACGCTGACCGGGTTCGACCGGGTGTCCGTCCTCCTCGCCGACGCCGTCGCCGGATTCGCGAGCGCGGCTGCGGAGGGCGCGCTGCTCGGCGGCTACCGCTTCGACGACTACCGCTCGGGCGAGAAGCAGAAGCGCGCGAGCGCCGTCGTCCTGCACGCCGAGCTCTCCGCAGAGGACGTCGCGCACGCCACGGCCCTCGCCGAGGCCGTGGCGCTCACCCGCGACCTGGTCACCACGCCCGCCGAATGGCTGGGACCCGCCGACCTCGCCGCGCGCGCCGGCGATGCGGTGGCCGGCCTGGACGTCTCCGTCGAGGTGCTGGACGAGCAGGCGCTCGCCGCCGGGGGGTTCGGAGGCATCCTCGGAGTCGGTCAGGGCTCCGCCCGACCGCCGCGTCTGGTGCGCCTGGACTACTCCCCCGCCGACGCGACCGGGCACATCGCCCTCGTCGGCAAGGGCATCACGTTCGACACCGGCGGTCTCTCGCTCAAGCCGCCGGCCAGCATGGTCGGCATGAAGACCGACATGGCGGGCGCCGCGAGCATCCTCGCCGCGACCAAGGCCGTCGCCGCGCTCGGCCTGCCGATCCGCGTCACGGCCTGGCTGTGCATCGCGGACAACATGCCGTCCGGCACGGCGATCCGGCCGGGCGACGTGCTGCGCTTCGCCGACGGGCAGACCGTGGAGGTGCTCAACACCGATGCGGAGGGCCGCCTCGTCCTCGCGGACGGACTCGTCGCGGCCAGCCGGGAGCACCCGGACGTGATCCTCGACGTCGCGACGCTCACCGGCGCCATCATCGTCGCGCTCGGCATGCGCCACACGGGTGTGTTCGGCGACGACGACACCGTCCAGGAGGTGCTGGCCGCGGCCGCCGCGACCGGCGAGGCCGCGTGGCCGATGCCGCTGCCCGAGCACATGGAGGAGGAGCTGAAGTCGCCGATCGCCGACATGGTGAACGCGAAGATCGGCGACCCGGCCGGCGGCTCGCTCTTCGCCGGCCTGTTCCTGCGGCGGATGGTCGGGCGCGTGTCGGACGAGGACGACGCCCCGCGGATCCCGTGGGCGCATCTGGACATCGCCGGCTCGTCCGAGCACAAGGGCGCCCCCTATGGCTTCACCGACAAGGGCGCGACGGGTGCGATCGTCCGCACTCTGATCGCCTTCGCCGAGACCCGCGCGAAGGGAGGCCGCGCATGACCGCGCACAGCGCCGACGTCGTGATCCTGGGCGGCGGCAGCGGCGGCTACGCCGCGGCGCTGCGCTCCGCCGAGCTCGGGAAGTCCGTCGTCCTGATCGAGAAGGACAAGGTGGGCGGGACCTGCCTGCACCGCGGCTGCATCCCCACCAAGGCGCTGCTGCACTCCGCCGAGATCGCGGAGAACGTGCGCGACGCCGCGAAGTACGGCGTGGGCGCTTCGTTCGACGGCATCGACCCCGCCGGCGTCCGCGCCTATCGCGAGGGGATCGTCGCGAAGAAGTACAAGGGCCTCGAGGGGCTCATCAAGGCCCGCGGCATCACGGTCGTCCACGGCGAGGGCACGCTCCTCGCCGACCGCACGGTGGCCGTCGGCGAGGACGTCTACGCCGGCGCCGACGTGGTCCTGGCGACCGGCTCGTACAGCCGCAGCCTTCCCGGGCTCGAGATCGGCGGGCGGATCCTCACGAGCGAGCAGGCTCTGGCGCTCGAGGAGGTGCCGCAGCGCGTGGTGATCCTCGGCGGCGGCGTGATCGGCGTGGAGTTCGCGAGCGTCTGGCGCTCGTTCGGCGCCGAGGTCACGATCGTCGAGGCGCTCGACCATCTCGCACCGAACGAGGACATCGCTCTCAGCAAGGGCCTCGAGCGCGCGTTCCGCCGCCGCGGCATCGCGTATTCGCTCGGGGTGCGGTTCGCGAGTGCGACCCAGACCGCCGATGCCGTCACCGTCACGCTGGAGAACGGCACCTCGTACGAGGCCGATTACCTGCTCGTGGCCGTCGGCCGCGGCCCCGCCACGGCCGGCCTCGGATTCGAGGAGGCCGGAGTGCAGATGGAGCGCGGATTCGTGCTGACGGATCCCGAGCTGCGCACGAACGTCGCGCACGTCTGGGCCGTGGGCGACATCGTCCCGGGGCTCCAGCTCGCCCATCGCGGCTTCCTGCAGGGCATCGCCGCGGCCGAGCGCATCGCGGGTCTCGCTCCGGCGGTGATCCCGGATGCGCAGGTCCCCCGCGTCACGTACTGCAGCCCGGAGGTCGCCTCGGTCGGCGTCACCGAGGCCGCGGCCGTCGCGGAGCACGGCGCCGACAGCGTCGTCTCCTACGAGTACAACCTCGCCGGCAACGGCAAGAGCGAGATCATCGGCACGGGTGGACTCGTGAAGGTCGTCCGCCTCAAGGACGGCCCGGTGCTCGGTGTTCATCTTCTCGGCGACCGCGTCGGAGAGCTCATCACCGAGGGCCAGCTCGCCGTGAGCTGGGAGGCCCACCCCGAGGACATCGCCCCGTTGATCCACGCGCACCCGACGCAGAGCGAGGCGCTGGGCGAGGCCTTCCTCGCTCTTGCGGGCAAACCACTTCACGCATTGTGAAAACTTTCTTGCACATCGTGGAAATCAAGGCTGGGCTGAACCCCGTGTTGCCCACTAAGCTGATCACCATCACGTACTTCCTTAAGGAGACTCCGTCATGAGCACACCCGTGGTCCTTCCCGCCCTCGGAGAGAGCGTCACCGAGGGCACGGTGACCCGTTGGCTCAAGCAGGTCGGCGACACCGTTCAGGCCGACGAGGGACTGCTCGAGATCTCGACCGACAAGGTCGACACCGAGATCCCGTCCCCCGTCAGCGGCGTGATCGAGGAGATCCTCGTCGCCGAGGACGACACGGTCGAGATCGGCGCGATCCTCGCACGCATCGGCGACGGCTCCGGCACGTCCGCGCCTGCCGCTCCGGCCGCCGAGGCCGCTGAGCCCGCCGCTGCTCCGGCCGCGGAGGCTCCCGCTGCCGAGGCGCCCGCCGCCGAGGCCGCAGCCCCCGCGCCCGCCTCCGCCTCGTCCGACGCGACCGACGTGCGCCTGCCCGAGCTGGGCGAGAGCGTGACGGAGGGCACGGTCACCCGCTGGCTGAAGCAGGTCGGCGATGACGTGGCCGTCGACGAGCCGCTGCTCGAGATCTCCACCGACAAGGTCGACACCGAGATCCCCTCGCCCGTTGCGGGCACCCTGCAGGAGATCGTGGCCGCCGAGGACGAGACCATCGCCGTCGGTGCCGTGCTCGCACGCATCGGCAGCGGCCAGGGCGAAGAACGGCAGGAAGGACAGCTTGTCGCCGGTCTTCTGCTGGAACGAGCCCTTGACCTCATCGCGGTAGGCGGCGAGCTTCGTGACATCGACCTCGACGACCGTGGTCAGCTGCGCGGTCTGCTGCATCGAGGCGACGGCCCGCTCGGCCAGAACCTTGCGCAGACGCGACATCGGCTGCGTGGTCCCGCGCAGCGGCGAGATCACGCGCTCCTTCGGCGCAGCCGCAACGGCGGCGGGCGCAGCGGTCGCAGCCGGAGCGGCGGCAGCGTTCAGCACGTCCTCCTTGCGGATGCGGCCGCCCACGCCGGTGCCGGCGACGGATGCGAGGTCGACGCCCTTCTCGGCGGCGAGGCGACGCACCAGCGGCGTCACGTACAGCGAGTCGGACCCGGTGTCGACCTCGCATCCGTCGCCGTCACCGGCGTGGGC